>JALSRN010000039.1 GCA_026984735.1 Sedimenticola sp.
GGCGGCTCGGTTCGTGACCGCTCCTTCAAAACTTCATCGAGAACGCCGTTATTCTGGGAGCCATTGGATGATGGAACGTCGAAAGCCCCAATGGCCCGCTTGATCCCCTCGCTCAACAGCTGCCTGAGCCGCATGCAGGCGGGCGAAAAACGCTTCGCCCGGCGTCTCGAGTCCCACTTGGAGGAAGACTATCTCTGCTGGTACGACCTGCCGGTGGGAGAACGGCCCCGCTACGCCGATTTCATCATTCTCCACCCTTCGCGCGGCCTGTTGCTGCTGGAAGTGAAGGACTGGAAGCTGGAGACCATCCAGCGCATCGATCGAGCCAGCGCCACGCTGCTCACGGGCTCCGGCCTGGTGACCAAGCCCAACCCGTTGGAACAGGTGCGCCAGTGCGCCTACCGACTGGTGAACCATCTGGAGAAAGACCCTCAACTGATCCATCACCAGGGTCGCCACCGGGGCAAGCTGATCTGCCCTTGGGGCTTTGGAGTGGTGCTGACCCGGATCACCCGCCGCCAGTTCGACAACACCGACCTGGGCGAGATACTGCCGCCCCACCAGGTGATCTGCCGCGACGAAATGACCGAAGCCACCGACCCGGAAGACTTTCAGGAGCGGCTCTGGAATCTCTTCAACGTTCAGTTCCCCAACCCTCTCACCCTTCCCCAGATCGACCGCATCCGCTGGCACCTCTTTCCCGAAATCCGCATCGGTGACGGCGAACAGCCATCTCTCTTCGCCAACGCCGACGCGGAAGAACTCCTGCCGGACCTGGTCAAGGTGCTCGACCTTCAGCAGGAACAGCTGGCCCGCAGCCTGGGAGAGGGACACCGGGTGATCCATGGCGTGGCCGGCTCCGGAAAGACGCTGATCCTGGGCTACCGCTCGCTGCATCTGGCGCGATTGCTGCACAAACCCATCCTGGTGCTCTGCTTCAACATCACTCTCGCGGCGCGGTTGCGCCGGTTGATGGAGGAGCACGGAGTGACGGACAAAGTGAGCGTCTACCACTTTCACGACTGGTGCGGCGAGCAGCTGCGCCGCTACCATGTGGAGCGCCCCCCCACGGGAGAGCGCTACTACGACCTCCTGGTGGAACAGGTGATCGCCGCGGTGGAGAAAGGGCGTATTCCGCGCGCTCAATACGGAGCGGTGATGATCGACGAAGGACACGATTTCGAAGCGGAGTGGCTGAAGCTGGTGACCGGCATGGTGGATCCGGAGACCAACTCTCTGCTGTTGCTCTACGACGACACCCAGGACATCTACGGCAAGCACCGGGGACTCGACTTCACTCTTTCGAGCGTGGGCATCCAGGCGCGTGGGCGGACCACGGTGCTCAAGCTCAACTACCGCAACACCGACGAGATCACCCGCTTTGCCGCCCGCTTCGTGGCCGATTATCTGCAAGAGCAAAAGGATTCCGAACGGCCCTCCCTCACCCCTCGGACCGCCGGCCGGCACGGTCCGGCTCCGAAGGTTTGCGCCTTTTCCACCTTCGATGAAGAAGCGGCGTGGATCCTGCGCATACTGCCTCGGCTCCGCAAGCGCCACGGCCTGGCTTGGAAAGAGATCTGCGTCACCTACCCCAACCGCTGGATGGGTGAAAAGTTCCATCGCCTGCTCGAGCGGACCGGCATCCCCCACCAGTGGCTCGACGGCGCCCGCGCCAAGAAAAGGTTCGACCCCCATCACGACAGCCTCAAACTGATGACCATGCACAGCAGCAAGGGACTGGAGTTTCCCCTGGTGGTGACGGCCGGCCTCGGCGTGCTGCCCCGAAGAGGTCTGGATCCCGCCGCCGAGGCCCGTCTTCTCTATGTGGCCATGACCCGCGCCACCGAGATGCTGCTCCTCACCGGCCACGGCGAAGGCGCCTTTCTCCAGCGGCTGTTGGAAGAGACCGCGGCGTGAAGGAACGACGCCTCCGGGTCGAGTTTTCGGCTCACTTCATCAGGTCCACTTCGAACCCCTTGGCGTGGAGGATGTCGGCGCGGCGCTGGAGAAAACGTTGGAGGCTGGGCTGCCAGCGGTAGCCGCCGGTGGCCACGTAGTCGAGCACCCCTTCCAGATGGAAGGCCTTGACCCAGGCTTCGATGCGGAAGACCTCCTTTCCCCGGTCGTCGAAGAAGACCCAGGTGGGCGCATATTGCACGCCCAGTTCGGCGGCCCAACGATCGGCGGTCAGTTCGCGGCCGTCGGGCGTCTTCAGTTTCTCCTTCGACCACAGATCCACCTGGGCCACGTCCAGGGGGCTGAGCGCCTCGAGAACAGCCTTCCGCTTGAGGAGATCCCCGTGCAGCTCGTCGCACGCCTTGCAGGCGCGCTGCTCGAAGAGCACCGCCAGATGCTTGCCGGGCGGTCGGCGGGAGAGATCGAGCGGAGTGGAAAGAAAGAAGGACTCGGCATGCAGCTTGCCGCTGGCCGGAACCGGGTTGCGCTTGCGATAGTAGGCGGCCAGTGTCTGCTCCTTCTCGTGGTGGCCGGCCACATAGTCGAGCACCACTTCGAACTTGTGCGGCGGATAGTAGCCGTTGAGCCGCGCCACCACCCGTCCCTCTTCGTCGAGAAAGATCAGGGTGGGGGTGTATTGCACTTTCAAAGCGGCGGCGAAACGTTTCTCGCTGTAGCTGCGACCCTGCAGATCGGTCACTTCCCGATCGCCCCAGATGTTGATGGCGATGACGTCGAACGCTTTGCGGGTCTTTTCGGCGATGTGGCGATTTCCGAAGTTATCGCGCAGCAGCCGCGCGCAGTAGGGGCAGCCATCCTGGTAGAAATAGAGAAGAACGCGCTTGCCGGCCGCCGCGGCTTCGGCCACGTCCTCCTTCAGCTCCAGAAAAGACTGTTTGAACCAGGAGGGCGGCTCGTGGTAGCCGGGATTGACGCCCCCTTCGAGGCTTTCCCCGGCGGCAGGAAGGATGGCGGGGAACAGAAGGAGAAAGAGCAAGGCCAGGGCCTTGCCGATCCCCCCGCTCCCGCCCCCTCCGGGCTTCCTCGTCATCCCGGACCCGGCGCAGCGGAGATCCGGGATCCAGCGCCATCGTTTCCTGGATTCCCGCCTTCGCGGGAATGGCGAGGCAATCGGGCGGGGCG
>JALSRN010000040.1 GCA_026984735.1 Sedimenticola sp.
CCAGATCGTCGAGGAGAAGGACGAGCGGAGCGGCCGTAAGTCGCGCAAGCAGATCTTTCCCCGCTATCACCAACTCGCTGTGGTTCGCAAGCTGCTGGAGCACGTCCGGGTCAATGGCGTGGGCAAATGCTACCTCATTCAGCATTCGGCCGGCAGCGGCAAGAGCAATTCCATCGCCTGGTTGGCCCACCAGTTGGTTGGGCTGGAACAGGAGGACGGGGCGCTGTTCGACTCGGTGATTGTGGTCACCGACCGGCGGGTGCTGGACAAGCAAATCCGCGACACCATCAAACAGTTTGCCCAGGTCTCGGCCATCGTTGGCCACGCCCAGCGTTCCGGCGATCTCAAGGCCTTTCTGTACCAAGGCAAGAAGATCATCATCACCACGGTGCAGAAGTTCCCCTTCATCCTCGACGAGATCGGCTCGGAACACCGGGGCAAGCGATTCGCCATCCTCATCGACGAGGCCCATTCCAGCCAGGGCGGCAAGGCCACCGCAGCCATGAACCGGGTGCTGGAGACGAACCCTGACAACGACGAGGACGACGAAACCCTGGAGGACCAGATCAACCGCATCATGGAAGGGCGCAAGATGGTGAAGAACGCCAGCTACTTCGCCTTCACCGCCACGCCCAAGAACAAGACGCTGGAGATCTTCGGCGAGCCAGACCCGCAGCCGGACGGCAGTATCCGCCATGCGCCTTTCCACGCCTACACCATGAAGCAGGCTATTGAGGAGGGCTTCATCCTCGATGTGTTGCAGAACTATACGCCAGTGGCCAGCTACTACCGCCTGGCCAAGAAGGTGGAGGACGATCCGCTGTTCGATGTGCGCAAGGCGCAGAAAAAGTTGCGCCGCTATGTGGAATCCCACGAGCACGCCATCCGCCAGAAGGCGGAGATCATGATCGACCATTTTCACGAGCAAGTCATCGCACGAGGCAAGATTGGCGGCAAGGCACGGGCCATGGTGATCACCAATGGCATCGAACGGGCCATCCAGTATTTCCACGCCTTTCAGAACTATCTGAAAGAACGTAAAAGCCCCTATCAGGCTATCGTGGCTTTTTCAGGTGAGCATGAGTATGGCGGACAAAAGGTCACCGAGGCCTCGCTCAACGGTTTTCCCAGCAACCTGATACCCGAGAAAGTTCGAACGGACCCGTACCGGTTCCTGATCGTGGCTGACAAGTTCCAGACTGGATACGACGAACCGTTACTCCACACCATGTACGTGGATAAGCCCTTGTCTGGCATCAAGGCGGTACAGACCCTCTCCCGCCTCAACCGGGCCCATCCGCAGAAGCACGATACCTTCATCCTGGATTTCTACAACGATTCGGAGACCATCCAGAGGGCCTTTGAGCCCTATTACCGCACCACGGTTCTCAGCGACGAGACCGATCCCAACAAGCTGCATGACCTCAAGGCGGATCTTGACGCTTACCAAGTCTATTCACCGGAACAGATCGACGAACTGGTAGAGCGATACCTGAATGGTCAAGATCGGGACCGGCTGGACCCGATACTGGATGCTTGTGTCTCCGTATACAACACGGATCTGGATGAAGATGGCCAGGTGGATTTCAAGGGCAAGGCCAAGGCCTTTGTGCGGACCTATGGCTTTTTGGCGTCGATCCTGCCCTATTCCAGTACCGAGTGGGAGAAACTGTCCATCTTCCTCAATTTTCTGATCCCCAAGCTGCCCGCCCCCAAGGAAGAGGATCTTTCCAAAGGCATCCTGGAGACCATCGACATGGACAGCTACCGGGTGGAGGTCCAATCCAGCCTGCGCATCCAGCTTTCGGACGAGGACGGCGGACTGGAGCCTGTACCGACGGGCGGTGGCGGTTTCAAGCCGGAACCTGAGCTGGACCAACTCAGCAACATCATCAAGTCATTCAATGACCAGTTCGGCAACATCGACTGGAAGGACGCCGACAAGATTCGGAAGGTGATTACCGAAGAAATCCCAGCGAAGGTGGCGGCCGACCCTGCTTACCAGAACGCTATGAAGCATTCAGATAAACAGAATGCCCGCATCGAACACGATAAGGCGTTGCAGCGTGTCATACTGGAATTACTGGCCGACCACACGGAGTTGTTCAAGCAGTTTAGCGACAATCTTTCGTTCAGGAAGTGGCTGGGCGATACCATCTTTGGGGTAACCTACCGCCGAATCCGCTGATCTCCATTCCTGCTCGATATGCTCAAAACAACGAAGCGCTCAGTTCGCTCACCGCCGCCAGCATGTCGGGATCGTCGGTGAGCGCCTGGGCGACGGCGCTGTTGCAGGCGGTGACCGGCTCGATGCCGGCCGCCATGAGCTGGGCGGCGTGCACCAGCAGGCGGGTGGAGGCGCCCTCGTCCAGCCCCTGGCCCTTGAGGTTGCGGGTCATCTGGGCGAATTTGACCAGGCGGCGGGCGGTGTCGCCGTCGATGCCCGACTCCTTTTCGATGATCTTCTGCTCCAGGGCGGCGTCGGGGTAGTCGAACTCCAGGGCCACGAAGCGCTGGCGGGTGGATTGCTTCAAGTCCTTGAGCACCGACTGGTAGCCGGGGTTGTAGGACATGGCCAGGCAGAACTGGGGCGGCGCCTCCAGCAGCTCGCCCACCTTCTCCATGGGCAGCACGCGGCGGTCGTCGGCCAGCGGGTGGATCACCACCGTGGTGTCCTTGCGCGCCTCCACCACCTCGTCGAGATAGCAGATGGCGCCGTTGCGCACCGCCCGCGCCAGGGGGCCGTCCACCCACACCGTTTCGCCTCCCTTCACCAGGAAGCGCCCCACCAGATCCGAGGCGGTGAGGTCGTCGTGGCAGGAGACGGTGATCAGAGGCAGCTTCAGACGCCAGGCCATGTGCTCCATGAAGCGGGTCTTGCCACAGCCGGTGGGGCCTTTGAGCAGCACCGGCAGACCGTTGCGCCAGGCCGCCTCGAAGACGGCGATCTCCTCCCCCACGGGCTCGTAGTAGGGCTCTTGGTCGAACAGATACTCTTCGGGGGTGAGCACCCGGGCATGCGGCTTCACTCTTCCATTACCTCAGATTCGGTGGCGGTCGGCGTCGGTCAAACCCGACTTTTTCTGCATGTTAACCCTTTCCTCGAAGGCGTATAACAGGTGTCGTTCAGGGAAATGGCGCCCTGCATACGAGGCATCTATTAGCATATTTGAAAATTCGATTGTTTTGGCCGTGGAACGGAATTGCGAAGGGGAGTATCTTAGCCAGTTCAAATGCGGGCCTGCGCCCGACAGAGAGTTTGCCGGCTCCCCGGTAACCGGGAGATCCAACCCTAGAAACCGCAATCCGCAACGGAGGTAATTCCATGACGGAGGTAGTAGCCACGAACCAGACCATCCTGGTGGTCGGTGGCGGCATCAGCGGCATGACCGCCGCGCTGGAGGCCGCTGAAGCCGGTGCACAGGTCGTACTGGTCGAGAAACGCCCCTACCTGGGGGGCCGCACCAGCCAGCTCTACAAATACTTCCCCAAGCTGTGCCATCCCACCTGCGGCCTGGAGATCAACCAGCGCCGGGCCAAGATGAATCCCAACCTCACCATTCTCACCAGCGCCGAGGTGACCGGCCTGGAGGGCGAGCCCGGCAACTACACCGCCACGGTGAAGATCACCCCCACCTATGTGAACGACAACTGCACCGCCTGTGGCGAGTGCGCCAAGGCGGTGGAGGCCGAGTTCGACGACGAGTACAACTACGGCCTCAGCAAGCGCAAGGGCGCCTACCTGCCCCACGTCATGGCCCACCCCATGAAGTACGTGCTGGATCCGCGCATCATCGGCACCGATGACGCCCAGAAAGCGAAGGATGCCTGCAAGTACGACGCCATCGACCTCGACATGGAAGAGCGGGAGATCAACTTCCCCGTGGGCGCGGTGGTCTGGGCCACCGGCTGGCAGCCCTACGACGCGGCCAAGATCCAGCCCTACGGCTACGACCGCTTCGAAAACGTCATCAGCAGCGTGGAGTTCGAGCGCATGGCCGATCCCAAGGGTCCCACCGGCGGCAAGATCGTGCGCCCCTCCGACGGCAAGGAGGCGAAGAACGTCGCCTTCATCCAGTGCGCCGGCTCGCGCGACCGCAACCATCTGTGGCACTGCTCGCGCATCTGCTGCATGGCCTCCCTCAAGCAGACCCACTACGTGGTGGACGCCTACGGGGACGACGCCCAGGTGAGCATCTACTACATCGACATCCGCGCCATCGACCGCTTCGAGGATTTCTACGCCAGGGTCAAGGCGATGGACAACGTGAAGTTCATCAAGTCCAAGGTGGCCTCCATCACCCTCAACAAGGAGAACGGCAACCCCGTCCTCAACGGCGTGGACACCGAGGGCTACCACCGCTACGCCAACGAGCACGACCTGGTGGTGCTCGCCATCGGCATGCAGCCCTCGGTGGGCATGGACGAGTTCCCCGTGGAGGTGTCGCTCAACCGCGAGGGCTTCATCGAGCCTTCGGAAGAGAACGGCGGCGTCTTCCCCGCCGGTTGCGCCGCCGACGCTCTGGACGTGAACCGGGCGGTCCAGAGCGCCACCGGCGCCGCACTCAAGGCCATTCAGGTCGTCAATCGCGTAGCAGGAGCGGAGGGCTGAGCAGATGTCTGAAGAAAAGAAATTCGCGGCATATATTTGCACCGGCTGCGGCATCGGCGACCGCCTGGATGCCGCCTCGCTGGAGAACGTGGCCACCCGTGAGGGCCGCATGAACGTGGTGAAGCAGCACGAGATGCTGTGCAGCAAGGAAGGGGTGAAGATGATCCAGGACGACATCGACAACGATGGCGTCACCCATATCGTCATCGCCGCCTGCTCCCGTCGCGCCAAGGTGGACGCCTTCTCCTTCCCCGAGTCCAAGGTGGCCGTGACCCGCGCCAACCTGCGCGAAGGGGTGATCTGGGCCCGTCCCGACACCGACGAAGCGCGCGAGACCACCCAGGAGATGGCCGAGGACTACATCCGCATGAGCTGCGGCGAGATCAAGCAGATGAATCCGCCCAAGCCCTCGGGCCAGCAGGAGCGCAACCCCAACATCCTGGTGGTGGGCGGCGGCGTCACCGGCATGACCGCGGCCCTGGAGGCCGCCGCCGCCGGTTACACCGTGCACCTGGTGGAGAAGAGCGGCGAACTGGGCGGCCACGCCGCCAAGCTGCACAAACGGGTGCCCTTCAAGGCGGCCCCGGTGGGCACGCCCAACTCTCCCGACGCCAATCTGCCGATGCCGGAAGAGACCGGGGTGCCCGAGATGATCCAGGCGGTGGAGAGCAACGACAACATCAAGGTCTATCTCAACAGCCGCATCACCAAGACTTCGGGGGCGCCCGGTCGCTTCAGCGTGGACATCAGCACCGAGTCGGGCGACACCGTCACCGAGAACATCGGCTCCATCATCCAGGCCACCGGCTTCACCCCCTGGGATCCCAGCGTGTTGAGCGAGCTCCACTACAGCGACTCGCCCGACGTCATCACCCAGCTGGAGCTGGAAGAGCTGGCCAACGCCGCCGGCGACGGCCCCATCAAGCGTCCTTCCGACGGCAAGGAGGTCAAGGCGGTGGTCTTCGTCCAGGACGTGGGCCAGAACTCCGACAAGGAGGGCGAGCTGCCCTACGACTCCGGCGTAGGGGACTTGGTCTCCATCAAGCAGGCGCTCTATTTCAAGCACCACAACGGCGACTGCGACACCACCATCGTCTACGACAACCTGCGCACTCCGGGCGCTCCGGGCGAGGACTTCTACCGTTCCGGCCAGAAGAACGGCGTCATCTTCACCAAGGGCGACGTGAAGGAGGTGGTCCCCGGCGACACCCTCACCGTGAAGATGCACGACAAGATCCTCGACGAGGATGCCGAGATCCACGCCGATCTGGTGGTGCTGGACGTGGGCATGGTGCCCAATTCGGGCCCCGATCCCTACGCCGCCACCGAGTCGCTGGAGGGGATGTCGGACGAGGAGCGCGAGGCCGAGCTGGAGGCCCAGGCCGAGGAGGCCGCCGACGAGACCGCCGTCTCGGTGGAGTCCATCCTCAACCTCACCTACCGCCAGGGCACCGACCTGCCGCAGCTCAAGTGGGGCTTCACCGACTCCCACTTCATCTGCTTCCCCTACGAGACGCGCCGCACCGGCATCTACGCCGCCGGTCCCGTGCGCCGTCCCATGGACATCAAGCAGGCCATGGACGACGCCACTGGCGCCGCCATGAAAGCGATCCAGGAGATCGAGCTGGCCGCCCAGGGTCGCGCCAACCATCCGCGCACCGGCGACCTCTCCTTCCCCACCTTCCGCCGCGAGGGCTGCACCCAGTGCAAGCGCTGCACCGTGGAGTGCCCCTTCGGCGCCATCGACGAGGACGAAGAGCGTTATCCCCAGTACAACGAGTCGCGCTGCCGCCGTTGCGGCACCTGCATGGGCGCCTGCCCGGTGCGGGTCATCTCTTTCGAGAACTACTCGGTGAACACCGTGGGCGCCCAGATCAAGGAGTGCCTGATCCCCGAGGAGTGGGACGAGAAGCCGCGCATCCTGGTGCTGGCGTGCGAGAACGACGCCTATCCGGCGCTGGACCAGGCCGCCATCGCCGGCCAGGAGATCAGTCCCTGGGCGCGCGTCATTCCGGTCCGCTGCCTCGGTTCGGTGAGCCTCTCCTGGGTCACCGACGCCCTCAACAACGGCTATGACGGCATCATCATGATGGGCTGCAAACGTGGCGAGGACTACCAGTGCCACTTCGTGCGGGGCTCCACCATGGCCAACGAACGCATGGCCAAGGTGGGCGACACCCTCGAATCGCTCAACCTCGAGCCCGAGCGGGTGGTGGTCCACGAAGTGGCCATCACCGACATCGAGCGTGCACCGGCGCTGATCAAGGAGATGGAAGAGACCATCGAGAAGGTCGGCCTGAGCCCATTCAAGTTCTGACGGAGAGTGTGAGTCATGAGCGATTTGAACACGAGAATGATCGAGAAGTATCGCAACGACTTCCTCAAGGAGGTCGAGGCGAACGTGGAGGAAGGCGAGTGGGTGAAGATGTGCATGCAGTGCGGCGTCTGTTCCGGCTCCTGCCCGCTGGGCAAGCACTGGGCCCATCCGCCGCAGGAGATCTTCATGATGATCCGCGCCGGCAAGCGTGAGGAGGTGCTCACCTCCGACTCCATGTGGATGTGCACCTCCTGCTACAACTGCATCGTGCGTTGCCCGCGGGAGCTGCCCATCACCCACATCATGCACGGCCTGGCCACCTACTCCAAGAAGCTCGGCCTGGTGCCCAAGGGGCAGCCCACGGCCACCTTCGCCGAGATCTTCTGGAACAACATGATGAAGAAGGGGCGGGTGAACGAGCTCAAGCTCGGCCTTTCGCTCTACTTCAAGGACGGCTTCGGCCAGGGCATCAAGAATGCCATGGCCAACCAGAAGCTGGGCATGTCCATGATGAAGGCCAAGCGCATGAGCCCCGCCGAGTTCTTCGGCGGCCACGGCATCAAGGATGTCGGCGGCTTGCAGAAGATGATCAAGAAGGCGCAGGAGCTCGAAGAGGCCCGCATGAAGAAATTCGACTGACGGAGGCAACCCTATGGCCAAGTACACCTACTCCTACTATCCGGGGTGCTCCTCCCAGAAGGGCGCCTCCTCCTCCAACCTGATGAAGTCGGTGCAGACCATGTGCGAGGAGCTCGACGTGGAGCTCAAGGAGATTCCCGACTGGAACTGCTGCTCCGCCTCCATCGGCTACGCCAGCGGCTCCGAGCTGCCGCGCATCACCCTGTCGGCGCGCAACATCGCGTTGTCGGAAGAGCACAATCCCGGCGAGACCATCGTTGCCACCTGCGCCGCCTGCTGGCTCGCCACGCGCGAGGCGGCCGAGCGCCTCAGTCACGATCCTCAGCTCAAGGCGGAGGCCGACCAGGCCCTGGCCGAGGCGGGGCTGAAGCTGAAGAACGAGACCCCCATCAAGCACATGGCCGAAGTGCTGGTGGAGGACATCGGCTTCGAGAACATCCAGGCGGGCGTGAAGAAGCCGCTGGAGGGCATCAAGATCGCCGGTTACGTGGGCTGCCAGACCAACCGGCCCTTCGGCATCCACGGCGAATCCTTCGAAAATCCGGTCTATCTCGACAAGATGATCGAGGCGGTGGGCGCCGAGTCGGTTCCCACCTACGAGAAGAAGGTGCAATGCTGCGGCGGCGCCCTGGCCTTCTCCGAGCCGGAGAAGTCGCAGGAGATGATCAAAGGCATCATCGAGGCCGCTTACGACAACGGCGCCGACATGATCGCCACCCCCTGCCCGCTCTGCCAGGCCAACGTGGAGATCTATCAAGACCAGATCAACGAGCGCTACAATACCAAATTCAACATGCCGGTGGTCTACTACAGCCAGTTGATCAGCGTCGCCTACGGCCGTTCGGCGGAGGATGCCGCCCTGGACGGGCAGATCATCCCGGCCAAGCAGCTCGAAGAGATCGCCAAGAAGTAGTGATCGGCGCTCTCCGGCGATTCTCGAAAGGCCCCGAAACGGGGCCTTTTCGATTTTTGCCGGCTGGATGGCGCCCATCGTGGAAGCGGCGGGGAGCCTTCTTGCAGGGAAGACGTGGAGGAAGGGTTGGCGGGACGTCCGAGGCAGGGATGCCGAGGCCGAGCCTACAAGGAGGTATTCACGGCGTTCCCGTCAACCCTTCCCCCACGCCTGCTGCCGACCGTCGCGCAAGCCCGGAAGGGGCGAGGCGCGGAGAAACCGCGCCGAACGATTTCTCGCCGGAAAATTCCGAATGCCGGTGCATGTTCGGAATGGGGCCTCTCAGCGGCTCAGTCGCCGCAGCGTGGCCAGACTCCACAAGCGCGGATCGACTTTTCGGTTCCAGCGGATCTGCTCCCGCGCGGCCCAGGCCAGCCCCTGGCGGCCGTCGCGCAGATCCTTTCCGTACCAGTAAAGCCAGTACTGTCCGCGGGGGTCTTCCAGCCCCATGGAGCGCCACGCCTTGTCGATCACCTTCACCGCCTTGCCGTTCTTGTAGTAGATGGAGCGGTAGTCGGCGAAGGTCTCCCGGTCCACCAGAGTCTCCCGGTAGTCGTACCACCAGTCGGCGAAGCGGGTATGGCTGCGCAGGCGCCAGACCGGCCGTCCCTTGGCCGCGCAGAAAGGAGGCGGCGCTCCTTTCACGCCCTCCTCGACCGTTCCCAGGCACTCCTCGAAGATCTCTTCGCCCACCAGCTCGTGGCGTTCGTCCTCCGGCTTGCGCAGATAGACGTCGCCGTAGGTGAAGAGGCTGCCGCCCCAGGCGTCCCCCTGGTCGGGCTCGCTGTGACGGCGCACCTTGCGCAGGGCCGGCAGCCAAATGGAAAACTCCAGCGGGCGGCGCGGATCCCGGAAGACATCCACCAGGATGCCGGTGCCCCGCAATTTGCCCGAGCGGAAGATGACCAGGTCGCGGGCGCGCAAGGCGCCTTCGGGGTAGTCGTTGTTGAGATGGCGTTCCAAGGCGTAGCTCTTGGCCTTGCCCTTTTCCGGAATGCGGGCGATGTGGAACGGTTTGCGGCGGGAGCCGTAACTGACGTTCTTCACCGCCAGGAAGTGGTTGACGAACCAGACCTGCCGCGCCACGTCGAGCGCCTCTTCGTCGCCGAGGGCGGGGCGTTGCGGAAAGAGCAGCAGGCAGAGAACGGCGGCGAGCGCCACGCGATGATCCCCCAAGCTCCCCCATCCCGCTCGGTGGGGGCGGTGGCGCCCAAATGGAGTGGTAAGCGCTTCTCTCATCCTCTTTTCTCCCCTTGCCACTTTTCGCGCAGCCGCTCCGCCCTGCCTTCCGCCGCCCGCAGCAGCCTGGCGTTCCGTTCCAGGCTTTTTCGAAGCGGTTCGTCGAAATAGCATCGAAGGAAGCGCAGCAGGTCGCGCCGCGTCAACCCGATCTCCATCGCCGAAAACCAGAGACTGCCCAAATCCTTCGCCAGCCACCGAAAAGGCACCCGCTGGCGCTGCTGCACGCGGTGCAGATCGATGAGATGGAGATGCAGCTTTTCCGGCTCTCCGTTCCAGGGCTGCTGCAGCAAAAAGTGGCAGATATACAGATCCCGGTGGTTCAGCCCTCCCTGGTGGAGCCGGCGGGTCATCTCCGCCACCCGCTCGATGAGACGCCATTTGAGAGGAGGGGCGGGCGGCGACCGGCGCCAGCGGGCGCAGTAGGTTTCCAGACTGACGCAGTTCTCCAGCTCGCGGGTCACCACGAAGGAGCGCTGCCGGGCGGGGTTCCGCCCTTCCCGTCCGTAGGCTTCCAGGCGCATGGTCTCGATGCCCAGCTCCGGCAGCCGCTGCAAGGCGCGCCACTCGTTGGCCGCCCCCAGCACCGGCAAGCGGCCGTTGATCAGATTCTTGAAGATCTCTTTCCAGCCCACTCCCCAGTGGAGCTTGAGGAAATAGCCCTGTCCCTCCAGTTCGAAGCGCAGGGTGCGCCGGCCGCGGCCGGCGATCTCCTTGCGCACGTCACCCTCGATCTCGAAAGCGTCGGCCACGCGCCGCCAGGGGCGGGGCAGGCGGGCGGCGAAATCGGGAGCCAGCCAGATCATGAGAGGATGAACTCCACCGCCAGGGGAATGCGGCCGTAGATATCGGCCTCTTGGCCGAAACGGATGCCGTTGGCCCGCCAGCGCGGGCCTTCCGGCGAAACCAGCATCTCCGCGAGGGCGGCGTTCAGCGTGGCTTGGGAAAAGGGTTCGGGCAGCACCCGGCCGCACTTCGCCTCCTCGATGTAGTGGGCGTAGCCGCAGACGGATGTGGTGAGCACCGGAAGTCCGGCGACGGCCGCTTCCAGCAGAATGTTGCCGGTGTTTTCGTGGTAGGCGGGATGGAGCAGCAGGTCGCCGCCCTGGAGAATGCGCGGGATGTCGTCGCGTCCCGGCAGGATACGGAAACGCTCCGCCACGCCGAGCCGTCGGGCCAACCGCTCGAAAGGGGCCGCCTTGTCGCTCCCCAGGGCGAGCAGATGGGTGCGCCGGCGCAGAGGATCGGGCAGGGCCGCCAGCGCTTTCAACGAGCGGTCCAGCCCCTTGGTGCGGAAGCCCGAACCGATGCAGAGGATCCAGCGCTCCTCCTCGCCGATGCCGAACTCCCGCCGTGCTTCGGCCCGCAGCCGCTCGGCGTCGGGCCCCGCCCTTCGATCGGGTTGGATGCCGGGAGGCAGTTGGAAAAAGCGCTCCTCCGGGGTGTCGTAATGGCGCTGGAAAGCCGATTTCTGACGCTCGGAGACCAAAAGGATGCGGGTGCGGCTCTCCCGCCCGAAAACGGCGGCTTCCCACTCCAAAAGTTGCCGGTAGCGGGGCAGCCCGGCCACCGGAAAGCGGTACTGGCGTTCGAGCCGCTCGCGCAAGCAGGGGTCGGCGGCGTAGTAGAAGTCGAGGTCGGGCAGGCGGTTGAAACCGACGACCCGGTCGATGCCGGCCGCTTCCAGCCGTTTCGCCAATGCCCGGTGAAAGGCGCGGTAGCGGCCGTGATTGGTGAGCGCCCGCTGGGGCATCAGGTGCACTTCCGCTTCGGCGGGGCGCTCTCCTTGCCAGCTCATGGTGTGGATGTGGACTTCATGGCCCCGGGCGGCGCACTCCCGCGCCATGCGTAAGAGGTTGCTCTGCATGCCGCCATGGGGGAAATATTTGAACGCGACGAAGGCGAGCTTCACGAACCCTCTCCCATCCGCTCGCGCAGCGCCTTCCACACCTGTTCGGGCTCCAGTCGATCGAGGCAGGCCGGCTCCAGCCGTCCTCGGCCGGGGCGCGGGCAGTTCCGTTTCAGGCAGGGGGCGCAGCCGAGGTCGCTCTCCAGGTTGCGTTGGCGGGGGCCGACGGCGCCGGTGAGGCCGGTGCGGGTGGGGCCGTAGAGGGTCACCGCCGGCGTGTCCAGGGCGGCGGCCAGGTGGGCCAGTCCCGAATCCACGCCCACTGCGCCCGCCGCCCGGGCGAGACGCGCTTTCAGCCCCTCCAGATCCGAGGGCGGCAGCAGTTCGCCCGAGCCGCTCTCCCGGCGCAGCCGCTCGGCCCGTCGGCGCTCCTCTTCGCCGTGCCAGGGCCACTCCACCTGGTAGCCGGCCTCCCCAGCCAGACGGGCCAGCTCGATCCAATGGGCCTCCGGCCAGAGCTTGCTGGGCCAAGTGGTGCCGTGGAGAAAGAGCAGGGTACGCTCCCTTTCTCCGCCGGGCCGCTCCAGGCCGTAATCGGGAGCGGTGGCCGGAGGCGGATATTCCAGAGCGAGGGCGAAGAGGCGCCGCATCCGCTCGATGGCGTGGAGCCCCCGCGGCACGGCGTGGCGGCGCTGATAGAAAAGCGCCGCCAGGGGTTCGCGGACGGAGCGGCGGTCGTATCCCGCCACCGGGGCGCCGGCCAGGCGCGCCGGCAAGGCGCTCTTGAGCAGCCCCTGGGCGTCGATCGCCAAGTCGTAGCCTCCGCTCTTGAGGAGGTGGCGCAGGCGTGAGGGATCGCCCGAGCGGAACGACTTCCAGAGAGAGCGGCGCCAGCGGCGCCAGGCGATGGGAATCGTCCTCGCCACCGCCGGATGCCAGGCCGGAACCGCGGTGAACGCCTCTTCCACCAGCCAGTGGAATTCCACTTCGGGGCGGGCGGCGACAGCGTCGGTGAGGGCGGGAAAGGTGTGGATCAGGTCGCCCAGGGAGGAGGTCTTGACGATCAGCACCCGCATCGAGGGCTCATTCCAGCAAGCGGCGCTCCCGCAGGTACTCCATCACCTTTTCCACGCTCTCCTCCAGGGTTTCGGTATCGGTCTTGAGGCGGATCTCCGGGTTTTCCGGCGACTCGTAGGGGGAGGAGATGCCGGTGTAGTTGGGGATCAGGCCGGCGCGCGCCTTGGCGTAAAGCCCCTTCACGTCGCGCGCCTCGCATACCTCCAGGCTGCAGTCGCAATGGACCTCGATGAAATCGCCTTCGGCGAAACGTTCCCGCACCCGTTTCCGGTCGGCCCGGAAAGGGGAGATGAAGGCGGTCATGGCGATGACGCCGGCCTCCACGAAGAGCTTGGTCATCTCGCCGATGCGTCGGATGTTCTCGCGGCGGTCCTCCTCGCTGAAGCCGAGATCGCTGCAGAGGCCGTGGCGCACGTTGTCTCCGTCGAAGACGAAGGTGCGGCAACCGGCCTGGTGCAGCCGCTCCTCCACGGCGTGGGCCACCGTGGACTTGCCGGAACCCGACAGGCCGGTAAACCAGAGCACGAAGCTCTTGTGGCCGTTGAGTTTTTCCCTCCGTTGCCGGGTCACGGTGGCCTGGTGCCACACCACGTTTTCGCTCTTCATGGTCACTCCATCCGTTCCTTCTCGTCCATCCGTTCCAGGGCGGCCCGCACCTGGGCGACCTCGATTCCTTCCAGGCACCGAAGATGGCCCTGCGGGCACTCCCGTTGAAAGCACGGGCTGCATTCGAGGCCCAGGCTCAGGATTCGGTGGCGCCGGTTCAGCGGCGGCGTGAAGCCCGGGTCCGAAGAGCCGTAGATCGCCACCAGAGGCCGGTCCAGCGCCGCCGCCACGTGCATCAGGCCCGAATCGTTGCTCACCACGGCGTCGGCCAGGGAAAGCAGGTCCACCGCTTCGGCCAGGGTGGTGCGGCCGGCAAGATTGACGCAGCCTTGCGCCCGCGCGGCCACATTGTCGCACACCGGCCGGTCCCTCTCCGAGCCGAACAGCCACACTTGCCAGCCCTTTTGCCGATATTCGTGGGCCAGTTCACCAAACTTCCAGGCCGGCCACCGCTTGGCGGGCCCATATTCCGCGCCCGGACAGAGCGCCAGCAACCGGCTGCCGGCGGGTTTCTCCAGTTCATGGCGGTTCAGCGCCGCCGCCGCCGAGCCGGGGGCCACCTCCAGCGCGGGAGGGGGGATGGCCGGAAGGGGTTCGTCCGGCTCCAGCGCCAGGGCCACGAAGCGCTGCACCGTCATGGTGAGCTTCGACTTGTCCAGGCGGCGCAGGTCGTTGAGCAGGCCGTACCGCATCTCCCCCCGCCAGCCGGTGCGGCGGGGGATGCGGGCGGCGAAGGGGACCAGCGCCGATTTCCAGGAGTTGGGCAGAAGAAGGGCCTGCTGGTAGCGGCCCCGCAAGGCGCGGCCCAGCCGCCAACGCTCGCCCAGCGCCAGGCGGCCGTGGCCCAAGGGCATCTCGATGCCGGCGCGTACCTCGGGCATGCGCTCCAGCAGGGGCAGGCTCCAACGGGGGGCGAGCACGTCGATGGCCCGCCATGGCGCGCGCTCCTTCAGCACCTTGAACAGGCTCTGGGCCATGACCATGTCGCCCACCCAGGAGGGGCCGACGACCAGGAGGGCGGGGTCGTTCAATCCTCGAGCACGTAACGGGTGCTGCAGTAGGGGCAGACTGCCTCGCCGCTCTTCGCCAGCGGCAGATAGACGCGGGGGTGGAGGTTCCACACCTCCTCGCCGCGCGGCGGGCAGCTGGCCGGGAGCTGGTCGCGGGTCACCTTCACAACCGCTTCGGATCTGCTCTGGGTCTTCATGGTTCTCTCTCGTCTCTCTCCGGCCGTTCCGCCGGTCATTTCACCGGGGTGAGCCAATCGTGATGCGTGGGCGAGCGGCCGTGCACGGCGTCGAAGTACATCTTCTGCAACAGGGCCGTCACCGGCCCGCGGCTGCCGTTGCCGATGGTGCGGTGGTCCACTTCGCGGATGGGGGTCACCTCGGCGGCGGTGCCGGTGAAGAAGGCTTCGTCGGCGATGTAGACCTCGTCGCGGGTGATGCGCTTCTCCACCACCTCGATGTCCGCTTCCCGCGCCAACTGGATGATGGTGCGCCGGGTGATGCCGTCCAGCGCCGAGGTGAGGTCGGGCGTGTAGAGCACGCCGTCGCGGACGATGAAGATGTTCTCGCCCGACCCCTCCATGACGAAGCCTTCGGCGTCGAGCAGCAGCGCCTCGTCGTACCCGCAATCCAGCGCCTCCTGCAGGGCGAGCATGGAGTTGATGTAGTTGCCGTTGGCCTTGGCGCGGCACATGGTGATGTTGACATGGTGGCGGGTGAAGGAGGAGACCTTGATGCGGATGCCCCTCTCCATCGCCTCCTCGCCGAGATAGGCGCCCCACTCCCACGCCGCCACCATGCAGTGGACCCGCAGGTTGTCGGCGCGCAGCCCCATCCCCTCGGAGCCGTAGAAGCACATGGGGCGGATGTAGGCGGAATCGAGGCCGTTCTCGCGCACCGCCTCGATCTGCGCCCGGTCGATGGTTTCGCGGTCGTAGGGCAGCTTCATGCCGAGAATGTGGGCCGATTGGAAGAGCCGTCGGGTGTGTTCCGAGAGGCGGAAGATGGCGGGTCCCTCGGCGGTCCGGTAGGCGCGCACCCCTTCGAACACCCCCAGGCCGTAATGGAAGGTGTGGGTCAGCACGTGCACCTTGGCTTCACGCCAGGGCACCAGTTCGCCGTCGAGCCAGATCAGGCCGTCGCGATCCGCCATCGTCTGCATCTTGCTTCTCCCGTTTTTTCTCGCATGTTCGTTGCCGGGGGGCGTCACTCCAGCATCCACTTGCGCCACAGCCGCTCGACCTGCCGACGCTCCTCCCGCAACCGCTCCTGGGGAATGCGGGCGGCTTGCTCCTGCAGCGCGCAGCGGTGTTGGGCACCCCGGAACTTCTGATAGGCGAGGGCCAGCGCCTCGGTTTCTTCGCGCGGAAAGAGCCCGGTCGCGGCGATGGTTTCGAGGAGGTGGAGGTTGTCGCTCCACTCGGTCAGCGACGGATGGCCGGCCGCCCACCCAAGAATTGCGTATTGAACCATAAACTCGATATCGGCGATACCGCCGCGCCCTTGCTTGAGGTCGAACCACCGTTCGTCGCTCCGGTCGCGGGCGCCGCGCAGCTTTTCGCGCATCTTAACCACCTCGGCACGGAGGGCGGTTCGCTCGCGCGGCTGGCGCAGCACCTGGCGGCGGACCGCCTCGAATCGGCCCATGAGCGCTGCGTCGCCCGCGATGGCGCGAGCGCGCACCAGCGCCTGGTGCTCCCAGGTCCAGGCTTGCTCCCGCTGATATCTTTCGAAGCCGCCCAGAGGGGGCACCAGAGGGCCCGAGGCGCCGTGGGGCCGAAGACGCATGTCCACCGGATAGAGAACCCCGGAAGGGGTGCGGGTGGTGAGAAGATGGATGATGCGCTGCCCCAGCCGGGCGTAGAAAAGATCGTTGGCCACCGGCCGGGCGCCGTCGGTGGTGGCGCTGAGCGGGTAGTCGGCGTGCAGGAAGACTAGGTCGAGATCCGAGCCGTACCCCAGCTCGATGCCGCCCAGCTTGCCGTAGCCGACGATGGCGAAGCCGCTGCCTTCCACCCGCCGCGGTCGTCCGTAACGGCGGACGACCTGCTCCCAGGCAAGGGCGAACACCTGGGCCAGCACCGCTTCGGCGATCTCGGTGAGGTGGTCGCTCACCACCGTCAAGGGGATGGCGCCGGCGATGTCCGCCGCCGCGGTGCGCAGGCGGTTGCCGGCGGCGAACTGGCGCAGCCGCTCCATCTGCTGCTCCAGATCGTCGGGGGCGATCTTCGCCAGCAGGGCCGCCAGCTCCTCGTCCAGCTCCCGGCGCCGCAGAGGGGCGTAGAGGCGGCGTGGATCGAGCAGTTCGTCCAGCAGCACCGGCTGGTGGGTCAGCTGCTCCACCACCCAGAGGCTCTCGGAGGCCAGCCGCACCAGGTGTTCCACCGCCTGCGGGTTTTCCAGCAGCAGGTCGAGATAGGCGGTGCGGCGCACGATGGCCCGCATCAGCCGCAGGATGCGCTCCAGCGCCACCCCCGGCCGGGCCGCCGCGGCGCACGCCTGGAGCAGCCGCGGCATGAGGCGGTCGAGCTTGGCCCGGGCGCCGGCGGTGAGGGCGCGGCAGGGCCCCGAATCGCGGAACGCGGCCAGGCGCGCCAGCGCTTCGGCGCCCTCGTCGAATCCCGCTTCCGCCAGGAGGGCGAGGGCGGAGGGGTCCGACGCCTCCGCTTCCCACACCTGCTCCATGGGACCGGGCGGCTCGTCGTCCCCGGCGAAGAGGGCGTGAAAGTGGCCCTCCACCGCGCTTCGGTGGCGTTCCAGCGCCGTTTCGAATTCCGGCCATTGGGAGAAGCCCATGCTGCGCGCCAGCCGCCGGCGCCCGGCCTCGTCCGCCGGAAGCCGATGGGTCTGCTCGTCGCGCCACGCCTGCAGCCGGTTCTCCACCCGTCTGAGAAACTGGTAGGCGCGGGAGAGCTGCTGCACCGCGGGCGCGGGCAGCAGGTTGCGTCCGCCCAGACGGGCCAGCGCCTCCAGCAGGGGGCGCACCTGGAGCGAAGGGTCGCGGCCGCCGTGGACCAGTTGCAGGGCCTGGGCGATGAACTCGATCTCGCGGATTCCTCCCCGGCCCAGCTTGATGTTGGCGTCCATCCCCCGCTTGTGCATCTGCGCCTGGATCAGCCGCTTCATGTGGCGAATGGCGTCGATGACGCCGAAATCCACGTAGCGCCGGTAGACGAAGGGCCGCAGGATCTCCATGAGCCGGGCCCGGTGGGCCGCCGACCCGGTCACCGGCCGGGCCTTGACCATGGCGTACCGTTCCCACTCCCGCGCCTGGCCGGTGTAGTAGTTCTCCATCGCTTCGAAACTGACGGTCAGGGGGCCGGCCTCGCCGAAGGGGCGGAGGCGCAGATCCACCCGGAAGACGAAGCCCTCCTCGGTCGGCCGGCTCAACAGGTTCGCCAGCCTGCGCCCCAGGCGGGTGAAGAACTCTTCGTTGGAGAGAGACCGCCTGCCGTCGGTCTCTCCGTGGGCCGGAAAGGTGAGGATGAGGTCGATGTCGGAACTGAGGTTGAGCTCCCGGGCGCCCAGCTTTCCCATGGCCAGCACCACCAGCTCCTGCGCCTCGCCCTGTCGGTCGCGCGGCGTGCCCCAGCGCTCCTCGGCCCAGCGGTGGAGTCGGGCCAGCCCCCGCTGGATGGAGAGGTCGGCCAGTTCGGAAAGCTCTTCCAGGGTCTCCGAGAGGTGGGCGCGGCGGCTGAGGTCGCGCCAGACGATGCGCATCATCTGGCGGCGCCGGAAGCGCCGCAGGCGCCGCGCCAGCGTCTCTTCGTCCTCGCAACCCCGCAGCGCCTCGTCCAGGGCGGCGGCCATCTCGCCGGGCCGCAACGCCCTTTCCAGCAGTCCGGCGTCGGCCAGCGACAGCGGCAGCTTCGGCTCCTGGAGGCAGCTGCGGGCGACGAACTCGCTTGCCTCCCAAACCGCGGGCAGCTCCGCCGCCAAGTCGGCGTGGCGCGCCAGCATGCCGGCCTCGGGAAGGCGGTTCCACTCGGCGAGAAGGGGGACGTCGGCGGGTGTCGGCCCGCTCATGGGGTTCAGTGGCGCAACGCTTTTTCCGCCAGGCCGCGCAGGGCGCCCTGCATCTTGCGGATCAGCTCGTCACGGCCGTGGATGCCGTGGCGGGCGGCGATCCAGGCGGGATCGTTCCAGGCCACGTGGACCTGGCCCGCGGCATCCCGCCACACCAGATATTTCATCGGCAGGTCGATGCCCGCCGTGGGGCTCTTCTGCATCAGCAGCGTCCCCGCTTTGGGCTTGCCAAAGATCAAAAGCTGCTCCGGCGGCAACCGCAGGCCCGCCTTGGCCGCCCCTTCGGCGTGGTTCACCCGGGCCATGATGGTGAAGCCGGCGCGGGAGACGCTCTTCACAAGGCGTTCCATGGTCTGGTCCACCCCGTAGGGGCTGTCGAGGACGACGAGCCCCTCGACGGCGCCGGCGGCGCTTGCCGCCAGCAGCAGGAAAGGAAGAATGAAAGCGGGTCGTAAGCGCATGGGAGTGCTCCTTGGGTCGGTGGGTCAGTCGGCGATCTCCGTGTCGATGCCGGTGGGTCGGCCGTCCAGGCTGAATCTGTTGTTCTCCTTCCAGTAGGCGCGGATGCCCTTTTCCCCCTTTTTCCGCGCCCAGCGAACCAGGGCGTCGCGCTGCCCTTTGAACTCCATGAGGGGGACGCCCATGCCGCAGGAGGTCTGCACCAGCTCCACGCGCAGATCGACGATCTGGCGGGCGCCCGGCAGGGGGCGGAAAAGGGCCCGCTTCTCGGCCCACTGGGGGTCGCTCGGCTGGACAAGGCGCGCCCGGCCGTAGATTCGCAGAATCATGGGGTCGCCCTGGAAAGCGCAGAACATCAGGGTCATGCGCGGGTCCTGCCGCAGGTGAGCCGCGGTCTCGTTGCCGCTGCCGGTGAGGTTGAGCCAGCCCACCCGTTTGGGCCCCAGGATCCGCAGCGTATCCAGCCCCTTGGGAGAGAGGTTGATCCGGCCGTCCGGCGCGGCGGTGGCCACGAAGAAGAGGGGCTGGGCCTCCATGAAGCGGCGCAGGCGGTCGGGGATTTCGGAATATCTCTTGGCCAATTTCACGCTCCAGCCGCGCTCTCCCGGGCGGCGACGACCATCATACCGCACTCGGCGGGCCGAACCCGCGAAAACGGGCGGGAGAGTCCATTGCAGGCCCGCTCTTCCGCCGGGGCCTTTTGGGTATACTTCCTCCATGGCCTCTTCCCCTTCTCCCCCCGTGGTGCTCGCCTGTTCCGGCCACGATCCCTGCGGAGGGGCCGGCATCCAGGCGGACATCGAGTCGATCCGGGCGCAGGGGTGCCACCCCGCCACCCTCGTCACCGCCCTCACCGTGCAGGACAGCCGTCGGGCGTACAGCGTCCATCCGGTGGACCCGGAGCTGTTGCTGCGCCAGGCGCGCCGTCTGCTCGAGGATCTGCGGCCCGCCGCGATCAAGGTGGGGCTGGTGCCGAACGCCGGGGTGGCCGCCGCCCTGGCGACCCTGCTGGACGAGATGGAGAAGGTGCCGGTGGTGCTCGATCCGGTGCTCCACGCCGGCGGCGGCGGCGCTCTGGGCGCGGCGGAAAATCTGGCTCCGCTGCTCGCCCGCGCCGCCCTGGCCACGCCCAACCGGGCGGAGGCGCGCCGGCTGGGGGGCGTCGAGGATCCTGAAGAGGCGGCCACGCGGTTGTTGCAGCGCGGCTGCCGGGCGGTGCTGGTCACCGGCGCCGACGAAGCCGGGGGCGCGGAGGTGATCAACAGCCTCTACCGCGCCGGCGAGACCCGGCACTGGCGCTGGCCGCGGCTGCCGGGTCGCTACCACGGCTCGGGCTGCACCCTCGCTTCGGCCGCCGCCGCCCGCCTGGCCCAGGGCGAGACCCTGGAAGAGGCGCTCGGCCGCGCTCAGGAGTACACCCTGGAGAGCCTGCGCCGCGCTTTCGCGCCGGGCCGCGGACAGCGCTTTCCCGGGCGTTTCCCAAGTTGAGAAGATGAAGCGGAGCTCCTTGCGCGGTCTCTACGCCATCACTCCCGAGCGTTTGCGGGGCCGGTCGCTGCTGGAGGCGGCCGAGGCGGCGCTGGCGGGCGGCGCCGCTCTGCTGCAGTACCGCGACAAGAGCGACGACCAACGACGGCGGCTCTCCGAAGCGCTTGCGCTGAACCGGCTCTGCCGGCGATACGGCGCGCTCTTCATCGTCAACGACGACGTGGAGCTGGCGCGCGCCAGCGGTGCCCAGGGGGTCCACCTGGGGCGGCAGGACGCACCTTTGGAAGAGGCGCGCCGGCGGCTCGGAGGGGGAGCGGTGGTGGGCATCTCCTGCTACGATCGGTGGGCGCGGGCGGTGGAGGCGGCTCGCATGGGGGCCGACTATGTCGCCTTCGGCGCCTTCCACCCCTCTCCCACCAAACCGCAGGCGGTGCGCGCCCATCCCGATCTTCTGCGCCGCGCCCGCCGCGAGCTGGATCTGCCGGTGGTTGCCATCGGCGGCGTAACGGCCGAAAATGCCGAACCGTTGATTCGCGCCGGCGCCCACATGGTGGCCGTGGTCCAGGGGCTCTTCGCCCAACCCGACATCCGCGCCGCGGCGCGCCGCATCTCCGCCCTGTTCGAACCACCCCGAGGAGCGTCATGAGCAGATCCCACGAACTCTTTGAACTGGCCCAGCGCCACATTCCCGGCGGCGTCAACTCTCCCGTGCGCGCTTTCAAGGGCGTGGGCGGCGATCCGGTCTTCATCGACCACGCCGAGGGCGCCTACGTCTACGACGTGGAGGGGCGGCGCTACATCGACTATGTGGGCTCCTGGGGTCCCATGATCCTCGGCCATGCCCATCCCCGGGTGATCGAGGCGGTGACCGCCGCCTGCCGCAAGGGGCTCTCCTTCGGCGCGCCCACCGAACTGGAGGTGCGCATCGCCGACAAGGTGTGCGAGCTGGTGCCCTCCATGGAACTGGTGCGGATGGTCTCCTCGGGCACCGAGGCCACCATGAGCGCCATCCGCCTGGCGCGCGGCCACACCGGGCGCGACAAGATCGTCAAGTTCGAAGGCTGCTACCACGGCCATTCCGACTCGTTGCTGGTGAAGGCGGGGTCGGGGGCGCTCACTCTGGGCGAGCCCTCATCTCCGGGGGTGCCCGCGGCCCTGGCGGAGCTCACCCTCACCCTGAGGTACAACGACATCGAGCAGGTCCGCCAGGCCTTCGCCGAAGTGGGCGAGGAGATCGCCTGCGTCATCGTGGAGCCGGTGGCCGGCAACATGAACTGCATTCCGCCGCTGCCCGGCTTTCTCGAAGGGCTGCGGGAGCTGTGCGACCGCTACGGCGCCGTGCTCATCTTCGACGAGGTGATGACCGGCTTTCGCGTGGATCTGCACGGCGCCCAGGGCCTTTACGGCGTCACCCCCGATCTCACCACCCTGGGCAAGGTGATCGGCGGCGGCATGCCCGTGGGCGCTTTCGGCGGCAAGGCGGAGATCATGGAGAAGATCGCGCCTCTGGGACCGGTCTACCAGGCCGGCACCCTCTCCGGCAATCCGGTGGCCATGACCGCCGGGCTGGAGACGCTGGAGCTGATCTCGGCGCCCGGTTTCTTCGAGGAGCTGGGCGACAAGACCGGCCGGCTCATCGCCTCGCTGGTGGAGGCGGGTCGGGCCGCCGGCGTGGCCGTCACCGAGAACCATGTGGGCGGCATGTTCGGCCTCTTCTTCACCGATGCGGACCGGGTCACCGACTTCGCCGGGGCCACCGCCTGCGACCAGGAGCGCTTCAAGCGCTTCTTCCACGCCATGCTCGACGAAGGGGTCTATCTGGCGCCCTCGGCCTTCGAGGCGGGCTTCGTCTCCGCGGCCCACGGCGATGGGGAGCTCGAACGGACCCTGGAAGCCGCCCGACGGGCCTTCGCCCGGCTCTGATTCCGCTTGGCCGAGCATTTCCAGCAGCTCCTCCACTGGGTGAACGCCAACCCCGGCTGGGCCGGGGCGGTGGTGTTCCTCATGGCCTTCGCCGAATCCATGGCGGTGGTGGGCATGGTGGTGCCGGGCGTGGCCATTCTCTTCGCCGTGGGAGCGCTCATCGGCGCCGGCGCCCTCGATTTCTGGCGGATGGCGGCCTGGGCGGCGGTGGGCGCTGTTCTCGGGGACGGCCTGAGCTTCTGGCTGGGCCGCCGTTACCGCCACCGGCTGAGCCGTCTCTGGCCTTTCAGCCGCCATCCCGAAGCGCTCTCCCGGGGCATCGCCTTCTTCGAGAAGTACGGCGGCAAGAGCGTGGTCATCGGCCGCTTCTTCGGCCCGGTGCGCGCGGTGATCCCCCTGGTCGCGGGCATGATGGAGATGCCGCCGGCGCGCTTTCTCTTCGCCAACGTGCTCTCGGCGCTGGGTTGGGCGCCGGCCTACCTGCTGCCGGGAATGGCCTTCGGCGCCTCCCTGGAGCTCGCCTCGGAAGTGGCGTTCCGGCTGGTGCTGCTGTTGGTGGTGCTGGTGGGCAGCTTCTGGTTCTTGGGCTGGCTCTCCCACCGCCTCTTTCTGTGGCTGCAACCGCGGGGAAAGCGGTGGGTTCGGAAGGTGCTGCAGCTCGGCGAGCGTCACCGCTGGGTGGGGCGGATCGCCCGGGCGCTGGGCGACCCGGACCACCCGGAATCGCGGGGGCTCGCCATGCTGGCGGGGCTGCTGGTTCTGGCAAGCGGCCTGCTGGCGCTGATGGCGCTGCTTCCACGGCGCCCCCTGTTGGTGGCGGACAGCCTTCTCCATCTCGGACTGGATCGGCTCCAGAGCGATGCGGGAAACCACCTCATGCTGGCGGTCTCCGCGATGGCCGGGTCGGGCGCCACTCTGGGCATGTTGGTGCTGCTGTGGCTGCTGTTGGCCGGCTTCGGCCTGCGGCAGGCATCCCGCCACTGGCTCGGGGGCGCCGCTTTCGCCTGGGCCGTCGCTTTCGCCCTGGAATATTTTCTCCGTCGCCATCCGCAACTCTTGCCCGTCTTCCCCGACTTCTACGTGTTGCGCGCCTCCGTCTTCTTCGGGCTGGCCGCGGTGCTGGCCGCCACCCCCGTACTCCACACGCGCCGCTGGCTGGTCTACTCGGGCGCCACCCTGCTGCTGGTGGCGGTGGTTCTGGCCCAGCTCTATCTCGGCTCCACCCTGCCTGCGGTGCTGCACGCTTTGGGCGCGGGGCTGGTTTGGGTCACGGCGGTGGGCATGGCCTACCGCACCCACGGCAAGGGCGAGGCGCTGATGCCACGCCACGCCGTCGCGGTCGGGAGCATCGTGCTGCTGCTGGGGTTGGGAAGCGCTTTTTCCACTCCGGCGCCGCCGCCCTCGCCTCCCGGTGCCATGGTGCGTGGCATGGTGGCGGCGCAGCAGTGGCGACAGTGGGCCCGGGAGCGGCTCCCCCGCTGGCGCGGCGACGCTTTCGACAAGCGCCGGTATCCGCTGAATTTTCACTACGTCGGTCGGTTGCAGCGGCTGCGCCGGGCTCTCATGGAAAGAGGGTGGCGGCCGGCGCGCGCTTTTTCCGGATTGGAATGGCTGCGCCTCCTGGCGACTTCCACGCCGTTGCAGGCGTTGCCGGTGTTGCCCCACAGCCACGAAGGGCGGTTGGCGAGTCGCGCCTTCCAGAAACCCCTCGGCCGCGATCGTCGGCTGGTGCTCTATCTCTGGCCAAGCGGTTATCTGGTCGGCGGGGCGCCTCTTTGGCTGGGCGAGGTGACCCTGCAGCGCAAGCGGGCGTGGGCGGGACTGCTGGCCTATCCCCGCAGCGAAGGTGCCGGGGAAGGCGAGCTGAATCTTCTCCAGGCAGATCTGGCGGCGGGCGGAATGCGGCTGTTCAGAGCGCGTGACGGCCGTCTCCTGCAGGCGCAGGAAGAGGATTGAGCGCCGCAACCGGGGAAACTTCACATTTTTGCATCGTGCCGGTGGTCACTTTGCAGGAGTTGGCTTTAAATAGGAATCCAGTATCACAAGGAGGCAGAGATGAAAGCACTGTTGGTTGACGACTCCAAGGCCGCACGCTTCGCCATGGGCAAGCTTCTCAAGGATCAAGGGCTGGAAGTGGAGATGGCCGCCTCCGGCGAGGAGGCGCTGGACAAGATCGCCACGGAACCGATCAACATCGTCTTCATGGATCAGTCCATGCCCGGCATGGGCGGCATCGCTGCCACCCGGGCCATCACCAGTAATGAAAAGACCGCCCACATTCCGGTGGTGCTCTGTACAGGCAACGAAGGAGAGAAGCTGGAGCAGATGGCTGCCGAGGCGGGTGCGGTCGGAGTGCTCACCAAGCCTCCCCGGGAAGAGCAGCTCAAAAAGGTGCTGTCGAACATCACCGTGGAAGAGATCGTACCGGCTATCGAAGAGATCGAGGAGAAGGAAGCCAAACCGGCTGTCCATGAGCTGGATAAGGAAGCACTGATGGCGGAGGTGGAGCAGCGGTTGGATGGCGTCCGCCGCCAGATCGAGGAGCTGGACCATTCCCTGCGCCAGAGGATCTCCGAGGCCACTCATGCCGCGGAGCAGGGGCTTCAGCCGTTGCAGGCCACTCTGGTAACGCTGGATGAGCGGATCCGGGAGAAAGTCAAGGAAGAGCTCAAAGTGGACTCCAGCAACCAGCGCATCCAGCTGGAAGCGTTGCGCCAGCAGGTCAATGCCGGCCTCGACGAGATGGAAGAGCGGGAGGAGCGCATGCGCGAGGCTGTTCTGCGCGAAGCGCAGGAGCGGATCCTGGTGCTGGTGGACCGCAAGATCGCGGTGCTCAAAGAAAAGATGCTCGAATCCCAGGAAGACCTTCAGAGCCGTATGGCTGCGGTGGAGTCCCAGGTCGAAAAGAGGGTCCAGGGCCTGCTCGGCAAGGCCGCGCTCATTTCGATACTGGCCGCTGGCGCCGCCTTCGCCGCGGCGTTCTTCCTGCGATAGGGACTTGCTGACTCCGTAGGGGGATCAGGAGGCACCCCAGCGGGGGAGCAGCTCGTGGTCCACCTCCAGGTGATCGAGAACCCGTGCCACCACGAAATCCACCAGCGCTTCCACCTTCCGCGGGCGGTGGTAGAAGCCGGGGTTGGCCGGCAGGATCACCGCTCCCGCCCGGCTCAGCTTGAGCATGTTTTCAAGGTGGATGGTCGAGAAGGGGGTCTCGCGTACCACCAGGATCAGCCTGCGCCGCTCCTTCAGCGCCACGTCGGCGGCGCGGTCGATGAGATCCTCGCAGATGCCCTGGGCCACCGAGGCGAGCGTGCCGGTGGTGCAGGGGCAGATCACCAGCGCCTCCGGCGGATTGGAGCCGCTGGCCACCGGTGCCGCCCACTGCTGGCGGCCGAAGACCCGCAGCCGGCCCGGCTCCGCTCCCAGTCTGTCGCCCAGCAGCCGCTCCGCCTCTTCCGGCCGCGAAGGCAGCTCCAGTCCCATCTCCATGGCCGCCACCACCTGCGCCGCCTGCGAGTAGAGGAGCTGCACCTCGCGTCCCGCCTGCAGCAGGCACTCCACCAGCCGCAGCCCGTACTGGATCCCCGAAGCTCCGGTGAGGGCCACGGCGATGGGCCCGCCGCTCACGGTCGCGCCTCCAGGGCGGCGAGGATGCGCGCATGCACGTCGTCGAAGCCGCCGTTGCTCATCACCAGCACGCTGTCCCCCGGGGCGGCGCGCTCGGCCACCTCCCGCACCAGCGGCGCGGTTTCGTGGAACACCCGGCAGCGCTCTCCCAGCGGCGCCATCACCGCATCGGCGTCCCACGCCAGCTCCGGCGGCGCGTAGAGCAGCACTTGGTCGGCCTGGGCCAGGGAGGCGGGCAGCGCCTGGGCGTGGACTCCCGCGCGCATGGTGTTGGAGCGCGGTTCCAGCACGGCGATGATGCGGCCTTTCCCCATCTGCGCGCGCAGGCCGGAGAGGGTGGTCTCGATGGCCGTGGGGTGGTGGGCGAAGTCGTCGTAGACGCGCACCCCCCGCACCTCGCCGCGCAGCTCCATGCGCCGCTTCACCCCCTGGAAGCGGCGCAGCGCCTCCACCCCCACCGCCGGCGGCACTCCGGCGTGGCGCGCCGCCGCCAGGGCGGCCAGGGCGTTGGCGACGTTGTGCCTTCCCGTGAGCCGCCACTTTACTTCTCCCACCGCCTCGCCTTGGCAGATCACCTCGAAGCGGCTGCCGTCGCCGCTCACCGCGGCGGCGGACCAGAGGGCGCCGCCCTGCAGCGAAAACCGCTCCACGGGAGTCCAGCGCCCCATCTTCAGCACCTCTTCCAGGTTGGCGTCGTCCGCCGGCGCCACCAGCAGGCCGCTGCCCGGCACGGTGCGCACCAGATGGTGGAACTGGCGCTGGATTTGGGCCAGGTCGTCGAAGATGTCGGCATGGTCGAACTCCAGGTTGTTGAGCACGCAGGTGCGCGGCCGGTAGTGGACGAACTTAGAACGCTTGTCGAAGAAGGCGGTGTCGTACTCGTCCGCCTCCACCACGAAGAAGGGGTGTTCCCCGGCGCGGGCGGAAACCTCGAAATCGAGGGGCACGCCGCCGATGAGGAACCCCGGCTTCAAGCCGGCGTACTCCAGGATCCAGGCCAGCATGGAGGCGGTGGTGGTCTTGCCGTGGGTTCCGGCCACCGCCAGCACCCAGCGCCCTTGCAGCACCTCCTCCGCCAGCCATTGGGGGCCCGAAGTGTAGGGCAGGCCGCGGTCCAGCACCGCCTCCACCGCGGCGTTGCCGCGCGACAGGGCGTTGCCGATCACCACCATGTCGGGCGCCGGCTCCAGCTGGGCCGGGTCCCATCCTTCCACCACCGGGATGCCGGCCGCTTCGAGCTGGGTGCTCATGGGGGGGTAGACGCCGGCGTCGGCCCCGGTGACGCGGTGGCCCAGCGCCTTGGCGATGCGCGCGACACCGCCCATGAAAGTGCCGCAGATGCCGAGAATGTGAATGTGCATGAAGGTATGATACCGCCCATGCAGGAAAGCTTCATCGACAAACCGGGCCGGTTGCGCGCTTTCGTGGAGGCGGTCTCCGCTTCCGCGTGGCTCGCGGTGGACACCGAGTTTCTGCGCGAGCGTACCTATTTCCCCCGCCTCTGTCTGATCCAGGTGGCCGGCGCCGAGCACGCCGCCTGCATCGATCCGCTGGCGATCGAGGATCTCTCCCCACTGCGAAAGCTGCTGCTCGATCCCGCCGTCACCAAGGTGTTCCACGCAGCGCGCCAGGACTTGGAGATCTTTCTACGGCTCTGGGGCGAACTGCCCGCCCCCCTCTTCGACACCCAGCCGGCGGCGGCGCTCCTCGGCATCGGCGACCAGATTGGGTACGGCGCCCTGGTGAAAGCGGTGCTGGGCGTGGAGCTGCCCAAGGACCATTCTCGCACCGACTGGTCGAAGCGTCCGCTGGAGAGGGCGCAGCGGCGCTACGCCCTGGACGACGTGATCCATCTGGGAAGGGCCTACACCCGCATGCGCGAGAAGCTTCAGGAGCTGGGCCGGTTGGAGTGGCTGGAGTCCGAGTTCCGCAGCCTCACCGACCCGGCCACCTACGCGCTGGAGCCCATGGAGATGTGGAAGCGGGTGAAGGGGCGCCAGCACCTCAAAGGCGTGCGCCTGGCGGCGCTGCAGCAGTTGGCGGCCTGGCGCGAAGAGGAGGCGCTGGCCCGGGACCTGCCGCGGCGCTGGGTGCTCAAGGACGATGTACTGCTGGAGCTGGCGCGCCGTAGTCCCGCCGACCTCGAAGAGCTGGCAAGGGTGCGCGGGGTGGACCGGCCGCTGCTGCAGCGGCACGGTGAGACGCTGCTGCGGCGCATCCGGCGGGCTCGGGAACTGCCTCGGGAGCAGTGGCCTCGGGAGAAGCCGCGTCCGGCCAGATCGAGCGCCGCCCAGGAGGCCGCTCTCGATATCCTCGGCGGCGCCCTGCGCCTCATCGCCGACGAGGCGGGGCTCTCCCCCCAGCTCATCGCCAGCCGCAAGGATCTGGCCGCGTTGCTGCACGAAGACCCCGGAGCCCGCCTGCTCCACGGTTGGCGGCGGCAACTCGCCGGCGAGCCGTTGTTGAAGCTCCTGCGGGGGAAAGGGCGCATCCTTCTGTGCGACGGGGTGCCGGAAATCGAGTTCTGAGCGGTCTTCCCGAAAGGGGGCGGTCCGGGAAGAAGAGATCTTTTCAATCGGCCATCTGGGCCAGCACTTGGCGGAGCGTCTCCAGTTCCACCGGCTTGCGAAGGAAGGCTGTGACTCCGAATTCGGCGGCGTTCTCTTCGTTCACGTGGTCGCTGAAGCCGGTGCACAGGATCACCGGCAGGTGCGGCCGCACTTGGTGAATCTGGCGTATCAGCTCTACGCCGGTCATGCGGGGCATGGTCTGGTCGGTGACGACCATATCGAAGTCCTTCGGGTTCCGTCGGAAGCGTGCGAGAGCCTCTTCCGCGTCATGGAAGGCGACCGTGTTCAGTCCTGCATGTTCCAGCATGGCGCACGTCACCGCAAGCACCGCGGGTTCGTCGTCCACGACCAATGCGGTGCCGTCCTGTAACGGCCGGCCGTCCCCATGGAGGGGAGAGGAGAATTCCGTTTCCGTCTCCTCATTGGCCGGAGGAAACAGCAGGTGAAAGAGGGTGCCCCTTTCGGGTTCGCTCTCCACCAGGATATGGCCATGGTTCTGGTGCACCACGCCCTGGACCACCGACAACCCCATCCCGGTTCCCTTGCCCGGTTCCTTGGTGGTGAAGAAGGGCTCGAAGATCTGTTTGCGAATCTCCGGCCCGATGCCATGGCCCGTGTCCTCCACCTGAAGGTCGACCCAATCCCCCTCCAGCTTGCACCGGCAGCTTTCGCACTCGAATTCCAGGTTTCTTCTCGGTTCCAGGCGGATCGTCAATACCCCTTTGTTCGCCATCGCGTCCCTTGCATTGACGCACAGGTTCATGAGGGCTTGGTGGACCTGTACCGGATCTGCGGTGATCGGTGGCGTATCGGCATCGATCTTCTCTTCGATGAGGATGCTGGAGGGTAGGATGGAGCGTGCCAAACGGGTGATCTCCTTCACCAGGGGTTGCAAAGCAATCGTTTCTGTTCCCGGCTGTCGCTGCGCGTGAAGCGCAACATCTGTTCGATCAGCTCCTTGCCTCGGCGTCCCGCGGTGTTGATCTCTTTCAGGTGAGAACGAAGGTTGTCCATCTTCCCCGCCTCCAGGTGTATCAAAGAGAGCTCCGAAAAGCCCAGAATGGAAGCGAGAATATTGTTGAAGTCGTGAGCGATGCCGCTGGTGAGCTGCCCCAGGGCTTCCATCTTGTGAGCCTGTTGCAACTCCTTCTGCACCCTCTGCTGTTCGCTCACGTCCCGTACCACCGCGCAATTGAACTCCTCCTCGCCGCAGACCAGGTGGTTGGCGGTGATCTCCACGGGAAATTCGCGGCCGTCCTTGCGCCTGTGGACGGATTCGAGGCGGAGGGTTCCTTCCTCTTTGAGACGTTCCCAAACTTCCCGGCAGGCAGAGGGATTCATTCGCACATCGATGTCCCAGGCGTGCTTGGTGAGCAGCTCTCGACGGGTGTAACCCAGCTGACGACAGGCCGCTTCGTTGACGTACAGCAATTTCGCTTCCGGCGTGAGCCAGTAGACCGCGTCCCCCGATTTTTCCAAGGCGAAACGAAAAAGCTCCAGATCCCGGCGGTTGCGCTCCTTTTCCGTGATGTCGATCGCGATGCCTCCGAAAAGGATGGGTTTGGATTCGCGAGGGATGACGAAACGGTAGACCTGGAAGATCCTTTCGTCGCCGTCGTTCCGCCGGACCTTGACCGTGCCCTGCCGGCTGGGGTGCGTCTTGGCGGGCTCCCCTTTTCCGAATGGGAGGGGCAGTTTCACGATGCCGCCTTGGTCGGGAATCGCGAAGTGTCGCTTCAGATACTGGTTGGCATAGAGAACAGTACCGTGCTTGTCCTGAATGAAAGCCGCGGCGGGGAGGTTGTCCATGAAAAGCGAGAAGCGCTCTTCGCTCTCTCGAAGCGCCCGCACCGCCGATTTCTGTTCGGTGATGTCCAGCAGGATGCAGTGGGTATGATGAAAGCAATTCCTTTCGTCGTAGATGGCGCAGCCGGTGAGCGAAACGATTCGATGCCGCCCATCCGACCGGCGCATGGTCAATTCCAGTCCGCACAGTTTTCCCTTGCGTTTGAAGGTCTCGAAAGCTTCCTCGAAGATTTTCGCCTGCCCTTCCTCCAAAAAATCCTGAATGGGGCGCCCGATCACCTCCTTTTCCTCGTAGCCCAGCGCTTTCAGCCAAGCGGGATTGACGTGGCGAATCCGGCCTCGTGCATCCAGGGAGTGGTAGGGGACGGGCGCGTGCTCGTAGAGGTTTCGATAGTGTTCTCCCTCCTTGCGGACGCGAAGCTCCGAGTTGTACCGTTCGGTGATGTCCCGCGCCAGCAACAGGTAACCGACGAGCCGGCTCGATTGCCAAAGGCCGCAAAGGTGCATTCCCAGGTGTCTTACGCCCTCTTCTCCCGGCTGTTCCACGCGGTATTCGAAAGAGCGGCCGGCCTTGATTTGCTCCACCGCTTCTTCGAAACGGCTTGCGGCGACATGGTTGCGGATGTGGAGGTCACGAACGGACTGTCCCGCGACTTCCTCGTTGGAACAGTGAAAGAAGCGTTCGGCGGCCCGGTTCAGCCACATGAGCCGATAGGAGGCATCGACGATGGCGATGGCGATGGCGGTATCCTCTGCCGCGTCGAGCAGCTGGTTCAGACGCAGGTCAGATGTTCCATCCAAGCTGTTCATTTTCTGAAATCCACGCTCTTCGAAAGGAAGCGCCGGGCTCGCGTTTTCCCGCGCTTCGCCTCATTGCGGCCTCCGTTCCTCGGTTTTCGCCAAATGGCGCTTTTCCAGTTCTTCCGCTGGCAAGGGGCGTCCAATGAGCCAGCCCTGGCCCAACCGGCAACCGTGATTGACGAGAAAGCGGCGCTGCTCCTCTTTTTCCACTCCCTCGGCGATCAATTGCAGTCCCAATCCCTGGGCCAAGGCGATGATGGCGCGGGCGATGGCGGCGCTGCGGCGGTCGTGAGGCAGGCGCCCGACGAAAGCGCGGTCGATCTTCAATGTGTCGATCGGCAATCGCTGCAGGTAGGCGAGGGACGAATAACCGGTGCCGAAATCGTCCACGGCGATATGTACTCCCGTTCTGCGCAATGCTTCGAGCGTATCCAGCCCCTGGCCGCCTCGTGTCATCAGGGCGCTTTCGGTGATTTCCAGTTCGAGGCGGGTGGGCGGAAGCCCGCTTTCCCGCAACGCATGCCGCACCGTCTTGAGCAGATGCCCCCGATGCACCTGAATGCTCGAGACATTGACCGCCACGCGCCCGTCGAACAGGCCCTGGCGAAACCAATCCGCGGCCTGCCGGCAAGCCCGGCGCAACACCCACTCGCCAAGCGGTTCGATGAAGCCGCTGCTTTCGGCGAAAGGAATGAATTCGCTCGGAGGTATGGGGTCCGCGCCAGGCGGATTCCAGCGCAACAGGGCCTCCACACCCACCAGCCGGCCACCGTTCAAATCCGCCTGGGGTTGGAACAGCAGCGAAAATTGATCGGTTTCCAAGGCTTCGCGCATCGCCGCCTGCATCGCCAGCCGCTGCTCCGCCTGGGTGCTCATCTTCCTGTCGTAGAATCGGTATTCGCTGAAGCCTTGTTCTTTTGCGTGGTACATGGCCGAGTCCGCATGACGGATCAGGTCGTCCTCGTTTTCACCGTCCTGCGGAAAGAGGCTGATGCCCATGCTGGCGCTGAGCGCGAGCCGCCGGTCACCCAGCTCGATGGGCCCCTCGATTTTCTTGAGGATCTTTTGAGCGATCAGCTCCACTTGTCGCTGGTTCTCCACGAAGGGGATCAGCACGACGAACTCGTCCCCTCCAAGCCGAGCGACGGTATCTTCGGTGCGGACATGGGCTCGGATGCGGGTGGCGATCTCGAGCAAGAGCTGGTCGCCCACCAGATGGCCCATGCTGTCGTTGATGTCCTTGAAACCGTTCAGATCGAGAAACATGACGGCCACCGCCTGATCGCTCCGCCGCGCCCGCTCTACCGCGGCCTTCAACCGGTCTTTCAAGAGCAGCCGATTCGGAAGCCCCGTAAGGGGGTCGTGGTGCGCAAGATGGGCGATCTGCTCTTGACTGCGCTTCAGCGGAGTGATGTCCGAAAAGATGCCTACATAGTTGGTTATCTCACCCCTTTCGTTTTTGACTTCACTGATCGTCAGCCACGCGGGAAAGAGCGTTCCGTTGCGGGTGCGGTCGATCACCTCTCCTTGCCAACGTCCCCGCTGCCGAATGGTCCGCCACATCTCCTTGTAGAAGTTCGCATCGTGCCTTTCCGATTTAAGTATGGCAGGTGTTTTCCCTTTTACCTCCTTTTTTGCGTACCCGGTTATGCGGGTGAAGGCCGCGTTCACCTCGACGATCCGGCCCGAGACGTCGGTGACCATGACGCCTTCGTGCGTGCTGTCGAAAACCGCGGCCGCGAGCTGCTGTCGCGCTTCCAACAGTCGAAGCCGGGATATGTCGAAGAAGGCCACCACGACGCCGGATGCTCCGCTCTCCTCTTCGAACATGGGGGAACAGAAGATCTTCACCGGAACCGCCTTGCCGTGGCGGGTGAACAATATGACGTCGTCTTCCAGGCTTCGCTTGGTGGTCAGACAGCGATGGAGGGGGCAATGGTGCGGTTGCCGGGCCGGATCCCTCATGTTGGTTTGGCAGATGGCTTGCCAAAACGGCTTGCCGGCCAGGTCCTGCTGTTCGTATCCCAACAACTGGCGACACGCGGGGTTGGCGTAGCTGATGCGGCCCACCGCATCCAAGGCCATCAAGGCCACCGGCGTCGCTTCGAGCATGGCGTGTTGGTGCCCGGATAGAACGGGCCATCGGGCGAAGCTCGATCGTTCGGTGTCGCCGCTCGAGTCGCTTTTTCCGGTGGAAAGCTCCTCCCCGGCTTCTTCGTGATAGAAGCTGCGTATGATCGCGAAATCGTCCGGCATAGGCGGGGTATCGGACGGCAGCATCAACTCCGACTTTCGTCGATGGAGAAAATCGAGGAAACGGTCGGTGAGAAGGGGGTCCAAGCGCCCAGCGCGCCGCTCGTCCTCGAAGTAAGCGAGAATCTCGTCATGGGGCAAAGGAGGACGGTAGGCGCGCTCGCTCGCGAGGGCGTCGTAAATGTCCAGCAGCTGGAAGACCCTGGCCAGATAGGGAATCTTTTCCCCCGCCAGTCCGTCCGGGTAGCCGCTGCCATCCCAGCGTTCGTGGTGGTGCCGGACGAGCGGCGCCAAGGGTTTGAGGCTGCGAATGCTGTTGCAAAGATTGGCGCCGATCACCGGGTGTTGTTCCATCGCCGCTCTTTCGGCGGGGTCGAGCCGCGCTTCCTTCAGCAAGATCCGGTCTGGAATGGCGATCTTGCCGATGTCGTGCAGGGTGCCGAGATTGCGCAGCAGCCGGCACTCCTCGTCTCCCAACCCCAGAAAACGGCCGAAATGCACGCTGTTGTGCGCCAGGCGGCTGCAGTGCTGGCCCGTGTACCAGTCCCGCGCTTCCACCATTCTGGCGACGGCGTAGAAAAGGGCATCGACATGCTCGAGCTGGTCGAGCAGGCGCTTGCGACCGGCCGCCGCGGTGACGCGGGCGACGAGCTCCGCGGGGGGGAAAGGCTTGCGCAGGAAGTCGCTGGCGCCGGCCTGTAGGCTCGCGGCCAGTTCTTCGTCGCTGCTCGCGCCAGAAACCATGATGATGGGTAGCAGCCGCATGTCGGGGCGGCTGCGGATCCGGCGGCAGACCTCGTCGCCGTCCACGCCCGGCATCCGCTTGTCCAGGATGATGACGTCGAATTCCTCTTCTTCCGCGCGGCTTAGGGCGGAGCGGCCATCTTCCGATTCGTGCGCATCGAAGGCGGAGGAAGAGAGGATCTCGCGCAGCAGGTAGCGTTGACCCGGCTCGTCGTCCGCGATCAGCACCCGGTAGGGCGGATCTTGCCCGGCAACCGCTGTCGTCGCCGTCATTGAGAAGGAGTCCTTTCCAAATTCCTCGTCCGCACCGCGTGGGGGCGGGAGGTTTCGACGATGCCGATGGCTGCGAGCAGTTGGGTGATGTCGAAGGGCTTTGCCAGGCACTGTTCCGCCCCGGCCTCCAGGATCCGCTTACGGTTCTCCGCGGTGGAGTATCCGGTCATGGCGATGACCCGGATGTGGCGGGTGGAACGGTCCTGCTTGAGGCGCCCGCACACCGAAAAGCCGTCGAGCCCGGGCATCATCAGGTCGAGCAACACCACGTCGGGACGGAACCGTTGGGTCATGATGCCGGCATCGAAACCGTCGGCGGCGACGGCCACTTGGCCTATTCCCTCCTGGTCGCGGAGCAGTTCCACGAGAAAAGCGGAAAATTGAGGGTCGTCATCCACCACCAGCAGCCGAATTCCTTCCCGGCTTTCGTGATGGAGCCTCAGCCCCCGCTCGACGGCGAAACGTTCCACTTCGCTCTTCAGAAAGCGGCGGTGACCGCCGGCGGTCAGTTCGGCGCGGAGCCATCCCTTGCGCGCCCATTGCCGGACGGTCACCGGCGCCACGAGCAGCAGTTCGGCGACTTGGGAGGGGGTGAGATAGGGAGGGCGTTTCATCGCGGATCGATCGTTTCGGACCATTCGTATCGTTATAATCGATAGTATCGATTTTATCGATTTTTG
>JALSRN010000041.1 GCA_026984735.1 Sedimenticola sp.
ACTCCTGTACTCCCTGGAAGCGATTTCCTATAATCGCGGCGGCATTGCGCGCCACCGTAGCTCAGCTGGTAGAGCAACGCACTCGTAATGCGTAGGTCAGGAGTTCGAATCTCCTCGGTGGCTCCATCTTCGGCCCTTCCTTTCAACCGCCGGCGGGCATCGCCACCAGGATGGGCAGGCGCACGTTGCGGTTCTCCCAGAAGTTGTAAATCAGCCGTCGCACTGTCGGGCTCACCCGCTGCCCTTTGCGCACCAGCAGCCTCCCGTCGGTGGTGGTGACGTCCTCGTGGAGCACCATGCCGTCGGCGAGCCCCGGGATGTCCACCTCCATCACCTCCTCGGCGCACTCTCCCGTCTCCAGCGTTTCCAGCGCCTCCAAGATCCTCGGGTCGTAGCTCTTGTGGTTCCACCGCATACGCGCCAGCGCCTCCTCCGGCGACAGGCCAGCGCCCAGGGCTCTTTCGTAGTCGTGCGTCACCTTGAGCAGCCGCGCGCCCAAGGGGATCTGTTTTCCTACGTGCCCGCCTTCCGGGAAGCCGCTGCCGTCGTAGCCCTTCTCCTGGTAGCGGATGCTCTCGGCCAGGGGCTCCATGCGCGGGATCCTAGCCAACAGGCTGGCGCCCACCTCGGGGTGGTGGCGGAAGGCGCGCGCCTCGTCTTCGTCGAGGGGAATGCCCTGAGCGACCTTCTCGCGCACCCGTTCTGGCAGCGCCACCCAACCGATAAGGCAGAGCGTGGCCAGAGGTTCGAACCACCATTCGGGTTCCATTCCCAGTTGACCAACGATGCCGCACATGCGCTTGCGGATGGCCGCGGTGCGACCGAAGCCCTCGGGATTGAGCAGGGCCAGCACCTCGGAAAGGGCGTTCAGGCTTCCTTTCAGCGTCGTTTCCAGCAGCTCCTTTTCGGCGCGCAGCAGGCGGTGCTGCTGCAAGCCGGCGTCGATGGCTTCAACCAGCTTCTCCGGCGGGCAGGGTTTGTTGAGAAAACGGAAGATGTCGCCCTGGCTCACCGCGTCCACCGCCATCTGCTGGTCGGCGTTGCCGATGAGCAGGATGCGCACCGTGTCGGGGCTCTCCTCGCGGAAGCGGGCCAACAGTTCCACGCCGTTCATTTCCGGTAAGTGCATGTCGGAGGCGATCACCGCGTAATCGCCGCCTTCGCGCAGTCGATCGAGCGCCTCCCGACCGCTGCCGGCCAGCTCCAGCCGGAACCGCTTACGCAGGGCGCGCTCGTAGGCGCTCGACACCTTGGGCTCGTCAACGACGACCAGTATCCGCTTGCTCACCCCCTTCCCTCCTCTTCGAACAGTTGCAATGGAGGGCCCGGTCCAGCTCCGCCAACAGCGCTTCCGGGTCCCGCAGCCGAGAAGTGAGCTCTTCGGGGGGGAGCGGGCGACCGAAGAGGTACCCCTGGGCCTGGGTGCAGCCGTTGTCGAGCAGGAAGCAGGCCTGCTCCGCCGTCTCCACGCCCTCAGCGATCACATCCAGGCCGAGCTTCTCGGCCATGGCGATGATGGTCTGGGTGATGGCCACGTCGTCTTTGTCGTCGGGAATGTCGCGAACGAAAGAGCGGTCGATCTTGAGGCGCTGGATGGGAAAGCGCTTGAGATAGCTCAGCGAGGAGTAGGCGGTGCCGAAGTCGTCGATGGCCACACCGAATCCCTGCTGACGGAGTTTTTCCAGGATCTCCACGCTGCGGGCCGGATCGTCCATCAGGAAGGTTTCGGTGATCTCCAGCTCGATGAAGTGGGGCGGGACGCCCGCCTCCCAGGCGAGGCGGATGATGCCCTCTTCCAGCAGCGCCTCGTCCAGCTCGCGGCCGGAGAGGTTGATGCTGATCTTTTCCAAGGGGATCCCTTCCGTAAGCCAATTGCCGAACTGGGTGCAGGCCGCCCGGGTCACCCAGCGACCCAGAGGCACGATGAGACCGGTCTCCTCGGCCACGGGAATGAAACGGTCGGGCGGAATCAGACCCTTTTCAGGATGGCGCCAGCGCACCAGCGCTTCCACCCCCACCACCCGGCGTTCGGCGAGATCCACCTGGGGCTGGTAGTGGAGCTCCAGCTCGTTCTGTTCCAGGGCGCGCCGCAGGCCGTTCTCCAGGGCCAGCCGCTCGGCGGCCTCCTGCTGCATCCGCTTCTCGTAGAACTGCAGCTGACCTCCCCCCTTCGCCTTGGCGCGGTACATGGCCACGTCGGCGTTCTTCAACAGGGTGGGCGCATTGGCACCGTTTTCAGGGAAGCGCGCCACGCCGATGCTGGCGGTGACATAGATCTTCTGGTCTTGGAGCTCGAACGGGCGAGAGATGGCCTCCAGCAAAATCCGGCCGAGGTTGGCCGCCTTGTCGCCGCTGATGGACTCTTCCAACACCACGGTGAACTCGTCGCCGCCGCTGCGCGCCAGGTCGGCGGAGGGGGGCAACAGCGCCTTGATGCGCCCAGCCAGCCGCTGCAGCAGCTGGTCGCCGAAGCGATGGCCGTGGGCGTCGTTCACCAGCTTGAAGCGATCGAGGTCCAGGTGCAGCAGCGCCACCGCGGCCTTCTGGCGCGCCGCCCGCTCAATCGCCACTTCCAAAAGCTCGAATAGCCGCTCCCGGTTGGGAAGGCCGGTGAGCGGGTCCTGCTGGATGGCGCGCTGCAGCCGTTCGCGGGAGCGTTTCTCTTCGCTGATGTCGGCGAAGATGCTGATGTAGTGGGTGGTGCGCCCCTTCTCGTCCACCACCGCGCTGATGTTGCGCCACTCGGGATAGATCTCGCCGCTTTTTCGCCGGTTCCAGATCTCTCCCTGCCAGGCCCCCCGCTCGATCAGGGCGCGCCACATGTCCCGATAGAAGGTGTCGTCGTGGCGCCCCGAGCGCAACAGGCCCGGCGTCTTGCCCGCCACCTCTACCTGGCTCCAGCCGGTGATGCGGGTGAAGGCCGGGTTGACCCGGAGAATGTGCCCCTCCATGTCGGTGATCATGATCCCTTCCCGGCTGTGTTCGAACACCGAAGAGGTGAGCTGCAGCTCTTTCTCCAGGGCGCGGCGCTCGCCGATCTCCAGCTTCAGCTCCAGGTTGAGGGCGCGCAACTCCATGGCGCGGCTGTCGATGGACTCCAGGGCGGCGCGGAAGGCGCGCACCCCCTCCAGAAGCGTCTCCACCTCCGGCGCCGAATCGAGCCGCGGCACGGCCACCCGACGATCGCCCGCCACCAGGCGCCGCATGGTTTCCACCGTCAGTTGCAGATCCTGGCTCAGGCTTCTCGAGAGCACCAGCGCCAGCAGCCCCATCACCGCGAACGCCAGCACGAAAGTGCTGGTGGTGCCGAGGCGATAGGCGCCCATTCGCCGGTCCACCTGATGCAAGCCGGCCACCACCTCCTTGCGCAATCCCTCCACGATGCCGAGGAAGACCGGCAGCAGCCGCTGGTAGCTGCGCTCGGCCGCCAGCAGATGCTCCTTGGCGGCGGGGTCGCCACGGCGGGCGGCGTGGAGGAAGGCGCGGCTCGCCTGCCGGTAGCGGCGCAGTTCTTCGGGCAGGGCGCTCGCCACCCAAAGCTGCGCCGCCAGGTCGTCGGCGGCGAGTAGTTGAGCCGCCAACTGGTCCAGCGCGTCGTCGATCCTTTTCCCCTGGTCCGGTGGAAGGGGGGGTGGATTCCCCTGGCTCCGATGAAAAGGCGTCACCATCTGGTCGTGCAGCCGTTGCAGACGCCCCACCGCCTGCAGCAGTCGGCCGGCGCGCTGCAGATCCCGCCGCTCCATGCGACCGAGTTGCTTCTGCAGAGCCTGCATGGAGAACCAGCCGTTGAGTAGAGGAAGCAGCAGAAGCGCCGCGCCGAGGAAAGGAATGACCAGGAAGCGGTGATGAAGAGGCAGTCGCCGCAAAAAATTCATGGAACGTCTGGAGGGCCGCTGGCCGAAAGATTCTGACCGTATTCTTCATGGCGGCGGCCTGGCGGAAACATTAACCCCATTATCATAAATGAAAATGGCAAAGAGCGTTCACGCCTGGGCGTAACGGGTGGCGCCGCCCAGCCAGCGGCGGATCAGAGGCGCCACCCGTTCGGGCGCGTGGACCAGGAGCCAGTCGGCCGCCTCGCGCGCCTCTTCCAGGAGCGGCTGGTCGCGCACCAGGTCGGCCACGCGGAACTGCATCTCTCCCGCCTGGCGCACCCCCAGAATCTCCCCCGGACCACGCAGCTCCAGGTCTTTCTGGGCGATGCGGAAACCGTCGGTGGTCTCCCGCATCACCGCCAGCCGCGCCCGCGCCGTTTCGCCCAGGGGCGGATGGTAGAGAAGCACGCAGTGGCTCTCGGCGCCGCCGCGGCCCACCCGTCCGCGCAACTGGTGGAGCTGGGCCAGCCCCAGGCGCTCGGGGTTCTCGATGATCATGAGGCTGGCGTTGGGCACGTCCACCCCCACCTCGATCACCGTGGTGGCCACCAGAAGGTCGATGGCGCCCGATTTGAAGCGGGCCATCACCGCCTCCTTCTCCCGCGCCTTGAGGCGGCCGTGCACCAGCCCCACCCGCACCCCATCGAGCGTTTCCGAAAGCTGGCGCGCCGTCTCCTCCGCCGCCTGGCACTGGAGGCTCTCCGACTCTTCGATGAGGGTGCAGACCCAATAGGCCTGGCGGCCGGCCGCGCAGGCGGCGCGCACCCGCTCGATCACCTGGTCGCGCCGCCGGTCGGAGACCAGCGCCGTCTGCACCGGCTTGCGCCCCGGCGGCAGCTCGTCGATCACCGACAGATCGAGGTCGGCGTAGGCGGTCATGGCCAGGCTGCGGGGAATGGGGGTGGCGGTCATGATGAGCTGGTGAGGAACGAGGCCGGCGCCAGCCCCCTTGTCGCGCAGCGCCAGGCGCTGGTGCACGCCGAAACGGTGCTGTTCGTCCACGATCGCCAGCCCCAGGCGGGCGAAGGCCACCTCCTTCTGGAACAGCGCCTGGGTGCCCACCACCAGAGGCAGGCTCCCTTCCGCCAGCGCCGCCAGCACCTGCCGGCGGGCGCCTCCCTGGGTGCGGCCGCCGAGCCAACCCACTCGCAGTCCGAGAGGTTCGCACCAGCGGCGCAGATTGCGCAGGTGCTGCTCGGCGAGCAACTCGGTGGGCGCCATGAAAGCCGCCTGGAAGCCCGCCTCCACCGCTTGCAGCGCCGCCAGCGCCGCCACCACCGTCTTGCCCGAGCCCACGTCGCCCTGAACCAGGCGCAGCATGGGCCGGCGCGCGGCCATGTCGGCTTGCAGCTCCCGCAGCACCCGCTCCTGGGCGGCGGTGAGACGAAAGGGCAGCGCCTGGCGCAGCCGTCGGCGCAGGGCGCCGTCACCCCGCAGCGGCGGCGCCTCCAGCGCTTTGAGCGTGCGCCGCGCTTCGCGCAGGCTGAGCTGGTGGGCCACCAGCTCTTCGAAGGCGAGGCGACGGCGGGCGGGGTGGCGCGCCGCCGCCATGGCCTCCACCGAAGTGCCCGCCGGCGGCCGGTGGAGCTGGCGCAGTGCTTCGGCCAGGCTGAGGCGGTCGCGGCCTTTGAGGCAGTGGGGCGGCAACAGCTCTTCGAGGGCGCCGCGCTCCAGCAGCTCCAGCGCCTGGGCGGTGAGTTCCCGCCAGCCGAGCTGGTGCATCCCTTCGGTGGTGGGGTAGATGGGGGTGAGGCTCCGCTCGTCGGCCACCGCGTCGGCCGTGGTCACCGGCCGGTATTCGGGATGAATCAGTTCCAGCCCCGCCGGGCCGTTGCGCACCTCGCCGAAGCAGCGCAGCCGCGTCTCCTTTCGCAAGGCGTTCTTCTGCGCCGCGCTGAAATGGAAGAAGCGCAGCAGGATGCGGCCGCTGCCGTCGTTGAGATGCACCAGGAGGGAGCGGCGCCGGCCGAAGCGGATCTCCACGTGCTCCACCTCTCCCTCGCACACCGCTTCGTCGCCGGGGCGCAGCGCTCCCAGCGGCACCACCCGGGTGCGGTCCTGGTAGCGCAGCGGCAGGTGGAAGAGCAGGTCCTGCACGCTCTCGATGCCGAGCCGCGCCAGCCGTTCGGCCCGCTTCGGACCCACGCCTCTGAGCGCGGTGACGGGCGTTTCCGAAAGGGAGCGAATCTGGTTCAATGGGGTTCCGTTCCGGCAGGTCGTTTCACCGCAGAGCGAGGTTCAACCGCCATGATCCATCAGCAGACCCTCTCCTTCCAGACCCGCGGCCGCGGCACTCTGAACATCTCGCGCGAGGTGGCGGGGGTGGTGCGCGATGCGGGCATCGCCACGGGCCTTTGCCATCTCTTCGTGCAGCACACCAGCGCCTCGCTGATCCTGTGCGAGAACGCCGATCCTCAGGTGCGCCACGATCTGGAGCGGTTCCTGGCGGAGCTGGTTCCCGACGGCTCCCCCCTTTTCCGCCACACCGCCGAGGGTCCCGACGACATGCCCGCCCATGTGCGCACCATCCTCACCCAGATGGACCTCACCCTTCCGGTGAGCGGCGGCGCCTTGGATCTGGGCGTCTGGCAGGGCATCTATCTCTACGAGCATCGAGCCCGTCCCCATCAGCGGCGGGTGGTGGTGACCCTCACCGGGGAGTGAGCTCCATCACCGCGTCCATCTCTACCGCGGCATCCTTCGGCAGGGCCGCCACGCCGATGGCGGCGCGCGCCGGGTAGGGCTCCTGGAAATAGTCGGCCATCACCTGGTTCACCAAGGGGAAATGGGCCAGGTCGGTGAGATAGACGTTGAGCTTGACCACGTCGGCGAGCGAGCCGCCGGCCGTCCGGGCCACCGCCGCCAGGTTTTCGAAGACACGGCGGATCTGCGCCTCCATGTTGCCCTCCACCAGCTCCATGGTTTCGGGAACCAAAGGGATCTGCCCCGACAGCCACACCGTGCTTCCCGCCTTCACCGCCTGGGAATAGGTGCCGATGGCCTGGGGCGCCTCGTCGGTGCGGATGATCTCTCTGCTCATGATTCTGACTCCGATGGTGATGAAAAAAAGAAATTTTCCCACAGATGCCGCCGCGAGGAGCGCGCGGCCGGAGGGTCACGGCGCCGGGCGCTCTCCGCCGCGCCCGCGAGCCGCGACCAGCAGGAGCAGCGCCAGGCTCACCGCCGGTCCGTCAGGCCAGCGAGCGTAGGGGGTGGCGCCGCCGAGCGGCTGGATCTCGCCCTCGACCACGCCCCGCCGGAACTGCGCCAGTCGCCGCCGCACCCGCCCCTTTTCGTCGATCAGGGCGGAGATGCCGGTGTTGGTGGCGCGCAGCATCCAGCGTCCGTTCTCCAGGGCGCGCATGCGCGCCATCTCCAGATGCTGGTGGGGAGCCAGCGAGTCGCCGAACCAGGCGTCGTTGCTGGCGTTCACCAGAAAGGCCGCTTGCGGCAGCGCCGCCGCCACTTCGTCGCCGAAGGTGTCTTCGAAGCAGATGGAGAGCCCTGCCGGATGGCCAGCCAGCCGCAGCAGCGGTTTGCCGCTCTTTCCCGGCGAGAAGTCCGACATGGGAATGGCCAGCCGCTCCGCCAGGGGCTGCAACAGGGCGCGCAGCGGCATGTATTCGCCGAAGGGGACCAGATGGCGCTTGCGATATTCGCCCCGCCCCGAGGCGCCCAGGCTGATGAGGGCGTTGTAGTAGCGGCCATCGGCGTCGTCGCTGGCGATGCCCAGCAGCAGCGTGCGCCCCTCCCGGGAGAATTTGCGGTGCAGCGGCTCCAGCACCGCCGTTTCCACTTGGCTGGCGAAGGCGGGCACCGCCGTCTCCGGCCAGATCACCAGTCTCGCCTTGGGCGCCCGGCCGGTGAGCTCGGCCAGCAGCCGCAAGGTGGGTTCGAACTGCTCGGGCCGCCATTTCACCGCCTGGGGAATGTCGGGCTGCACCAGGGCCACCGGCAGGGGGGCGCCCGTCGGATGGCTCCACTCCACCTGCCGCATCAGCCAGCCGCCACTCCACAGGAGCGGCAGCAACAGCAGCCAGGGGGAGCGCCAGCGGATCAGCAAAAGAGCGCTCAGCGCCACCAGCAGGCTCAACCCATAGACCCCCACGAGGGGCGCGTAACCGGCCAGGGGGGTGTCGATCTGGGCGTAGCCCAGGCTCAGCCAGGTGAAGCCGGTGAGAAACCAGCCGCGCACCCACTCCAGCAGCGTCCAGAGCGCGGGCCAGGCGAGAGGGGCTTGGGGGAAGAAGCGGCGGGCCAGCCAGCCGGCCGCGCCGTAGAAGAGCGCCAGCGAGAGGGCGAAGAGGAGGGTGAGGGCCACCGCCAGGGCCGGAGACATTCCGCCGAAGCGGGCGAGGCTGTGATGCACCCAGAAGACGCCGAAACCCAGCAGTCCCGCCCCCCAGGCCCACCCCAGCAGGAAGGCGCGGCCTGGCGCCGCCTGCCGCCATAGAAAGAAGAGCGGCACCAACCCCAGGGGCGCCAGCCAGCCCAGCCCGAAAGGGGCGAAGGCGGCGACGGTGGCGGCGCCGGCGGCGAAAGCGGCGAGGAGGCGGAGGGAGAACTTCATGCTCTCTTGGGGGGACGGGTTTCGGCCCGGCGCTCATTTCCAGGTGCCTCGAGAAAGGGGGAAGTCTTCCCTTGGCTTTTCGACGGGACGTCCGAGGCCAGGGATGGCCGAGGCCGAGCGCACAGGGAAGTGCTCGTCGCGATCCCGTCGAAAAGCCAAGGGAAGACTTCGTTCCGCTTCGGTCCGCATGCCGGGACGCGAGGACGCCGGGCCGAAACCGGGCCCGCTGGCGGCGCGTGGACATGAGCGGCCGGCGTCCGCCTCAATCCTCCGCCGCCTCCGCCGGCAGCTTCTCGACGTCGAGCAGGCGGATCTTGCGGCTGTCGGCGCGCATCACGGTGAAACGGAAGCCGCCGAACTCCGCCGACTCTCCGCGCTTGGGAAGGTGGCCGAGGCGGTTCACCACCAGGCCGCCGATGGTGTCGTACCCCTCGCTCGGCAAGGCGGTGCCGAAGAAGTCGTTGAACTCCTCGATGGTGGTGTGGGCCTTGGCGGTGTAGCGCCCTTCGCCGCGCTTGAGGATGTAGGCGCCCTCGTCGAAGTCGTACTCGTCCTCGATCTCGCCCACGATCTGTTCCAGCACGTCCTCGATGGTGATGAGGCCGGCGGCGCCGCCGTACTCGTCCACCACGATGGCCATGTGGTTGCGGCTGCGGCGGAACTCCCGCAGCAGCACGTCGAGCCTTTTGCTCTCGGGCACGAAGACCGCCGAGCGGAGGATGTCGCGCATGTCGAAGCGGCGGGCGCCGCTGCCGCAGAACTGAAGCAGATCCTTGGCCAGGAGGATGCCCACCACCTCCGACTTGTCGTCGCCGATCACCGGAAAGCGGGAGTGGGCCGACTCGATGATCACCGGCAGGATCTCGTCGAGAGGCTTGTCCCGCTCCACCACCACCATGCGCGCCCGCGGGATCATGATGTCGCGCACCCGCAGCTCCGAGACCTGCAGCACTCCCTCCATCATGGAGAGGGCTTCGCCGTCCATGAGACGGTGCTTGCGCGCCTGCCGCAGGATCTGCACCAGCTCTTCCCGGTTTTCCGGCTCCATCGGCGCCAGGGCGGCCAGCAGCCGCCCCAGCCGCTTGCGGATCGAGGAGGCGTCGGGCGAAGAGTCCTTGCCGCTCATGCCGCCTCCCGATAGGGGTCGGGGATGCCGAAGGCTGCGAGGAGAGCGCGTTCCTTCGCCTCCATCGCCGCCGCCTCTTCCTCCGTCTGGTGGTCGAAGCCGCGCAGATGGAGCACGCCGTGCACCACCATGTGGGCCCAGTGGTGCTCCAACGGCTTGCGCTGCTCGCGCGCCTCGCGCGCCACCACGGGCGCGCAGATCACCAGGTCGCCCAGGTGCCCGCTGGGAACCCCGGGGGGCGCCTCGAAAGGGAAGGAGAGGACGTTGGTGGGGCGGTCCTGGCCGCGGAAGTCGCGGTTGAGCCGGCGGCTTTCAGCCTCGTCCACCGCCCGGATCACCAGTTCGCGGCGGGGTTCGTCCTCCAGCGCCGCTTCCACCCAACGGCGGAAACTGCCTTCATCGGGCAGGCCGTCCGCCTCCGTGGCGTATTGCAGCTCCAGGTTCATGCGTGGAACCTGGAGGGCGGCGAGAGCGGAGCGATCAGGGCGATCATGCGCGCGCCCTTCCGCCGCGGCCGTCGTAGGCCTCCACCACCCGCTGCACCAGCGGATGGCGCACCACGTCGCGGGCGTTGAAGAAGGTGAAGCTGATGCCCTCCACGTCGGCCAGTACCTCAATGGCCTGGCGCAGCCCCGAAGGCTGGCCCTTGGGCAGGTCCACCTGGGTGACGTCCCCGGTGACCACCGCGGTGGAGCCGAAGCCGATGCGGGTGAGAAACATCTTCATCTGCTCCGGCGTGGTGTTCTGCGCCTCGTCGAGGATGATGAAGGCGTCGTTGAGCGTGCGGCCGCGCATGTAGGCCAGCGGGGCCACTTCGATGACGTTGCGCTCCACCAGCCGGTGCACCTTCTCGAAACCGAGCATCTCGTAGAGGGCGTCGTACAGCGGCCGCAGATAGGGGTCGATTTTCTGCGCCAGGTCGCCGGGGAGGAAGCCGAGCCGCTCGCCCGCCTCCACCGCCGGCCGCACCAGGATCAGGCGCCGCACCCGGTCGCGCTCCAGCGCCTCCACCGCGCAAGCCACCGCGAGATAGGTCTTGCCGGTGCCTGCCGGCCCCACGCCGAAGTTGATGTCGTGGCTCATCACCCGGTGCAGATACTCCCGCTGGTGGGGACCGCGCGGGCGCACCAGCCCGCGCTTGGTCTTGATCACCACCTCGGGCACTTCGGGTTCCACCGGGACGAGCAGCTCCTCCACCCCCGACTCCTGCAGGAAGAGATGGACGTCGGCGGGCGTGAGCACCTCCTCGGCGGTGGCCTCGTACATCATCTCCAGAACCCGGGCGCCGGCGTCGATGGCCTCGCGGCTGCCGAGAAGGTGGAAGGCGGCGCCGCGGTTGTTGATCTCGATGCCCAGGCGCCGCTCCAGTTGGCGCAGGTGCTCGTCCATCTGTCCGCAGACGTTGCGCAGGCGCTCGTTGTTTTCCGGTTCGAGGACGAGATCGAGGGATTGGGGGTGGTCGGCGAGAGAGGTTACGGTCATACAGCGTTCAGGAGTTGACTACGGAAGGGAGGGGCGAGGCCAGCTCGCCGCGAAGGGAGTTGGGCAACGCCTCGGTGATGCGCACATCGACGAACTCGCCGATGAGCCGTTCCGGCCCGGCGAAGTTCACCACCCGGTTGTTCTCGGTGCGTCCGGCGAGCATGGCCGGATCCTTGCGCGAGGGGCGCTCCACCAGGATGCGCTGCACCGTGCCCACCATGCGCCGGCCGATGCGCTGGGCGTTGGCGTCGATGGCCCGCTGCAGCTCGGCCAGGCGCGCCTTCTTCACCTCCAGGGGCACGTCGTCGGGGTAGTCCGCCGCCGGGGTGCCGGGGCGGCGGCTGTAGATGAAGCTGAAGGAGTGGTCGAAGCCGATCTCCTCGACGAGCTGCATGGTGAGGCGATGGTCGGCGTCGGTCTCGCCGGGAAAGCCCACGATGAAGTCCGAGGAGATGCTGATGTCGGGGCGCACCTGGCGCAGGCGGCGGATCTTCTGCTTGTACTCGAAGGCGCTGTGGCCCCGCTTCATGGCCATGAGGATGCGGTCCGAGCCCGACTGCACCGGCAGGTGGAGAAAGCTCACCAGCTCGGGCACTTCGCCGTAGACCTCGATGAGGCTGTCGGAGAACTCCACCGGGTGGGAAGTGGTGAAGCGGATGCGGTCGATGCCGTCGACGGCCGCCACGTAGCGGATCAACAGCGCCAAGTCGGCCACCCCGCCGTCGTGCATCTCTCCGCGGTAGGCGTTGACGTTCTGCCCCAGCAAGTTCACTTCGCGCACCCCCTGCTCCGCCAGCGCCGCGATCTCGGCGATGACGTCGTCGAAGGGGCGGCTGATCTCGGTGCCGCGGGTGTAGGGCACCACGCAATAGGTGCAGTACTTGGAGCACCCCTCCATGATGGAGACGAAGGCGGTGGGACCCTCGGCGCGGGGCTCGGGCAGGCGGTCGAACTTCTCGATCTCGGGGAAGCTCACGTCCACCACCGGGGCGCCGGTGGCGCGGGCGCGGTCCAGCATCCGCGGCAGGCGGTGGAGGGTCTGGGGGCCGAAGACCAGGTCCACATAGGGGGCGCGGGCTCGGATCGCCTCGCCCTCCTGGCTGGCCACGCAGCCGCCCACGCCGATGAGCAGCTCCGGCCTGTGCCGCTTCCGCTCCTTCCAGCGGCCGAGCAGCGAAAAGACCTTCTCCTGGGCCTTCTCGCGGATGGAGCAGGTGTTGAGCAGCAGCACGTCGGCTGCTTCGGGATCGTCGGTGAGCTCCAGGCCGTGGGACTCGGCGAGCACGTCCGCCATCTTGGCGGAGTCGTACTCGTTCATCTGGCAGCCGAACGTCTTGATATATAACTTGCCGGACATCCAGGGTTCATCTGTGGAAAACGGCCTGAAATTGTAAAACTTTCAGCCGGTTTCCGCCACGCCCGGCGTGCCGCCGCTCAAAGCCCGACCAGTTCGGCGTGCACCCCCTGGCGGCGCACCTTCTCCAGCAGCACGGCCGCCTCCACGCCCGCGGGATCGTAGTCCACCAGCATGAGGTGGCGCGCCTTCTCCGGCACGCAGGCGCAGTAGACGCCATCGATCTGGCTCAGCTGATATTCGATTTCGTGGATGTCTTGATCGTCCAGGTTCTCGTCGATGTGGATCAGGACGTCTCCGCAATGTCTGCCCATGATGCTCCTCCTCGTCGTCGTTGGCAAAGGCCGCGCAGCCTTTTCCCCAAAAGTAGACCATCTCTCGGCGAATGCAACTTCCAGCCGGGCCCTGCGCCCTTTACACTGGGGGCATGAATCACCGTCCCCGCAAACGCTTCGGCCAGAACTTCCTCCATGACTCCGGCGTCGTCGGCCGCATCCTGGCCGCCGTGGCTCCGCGGCCGGAAGAGCACCTGGTGGAGATCGGCCCTGGCCGGGGGGCCATTACCGCCGGGCTGCTGGAGAGCGGCTGCCGGCTGGAGGTGGTGGAGCTGGACCGCGACCTGGCGGCGGCGCTGGAAGAGCGGTTCGGCGGGCGGAAGAACTTCCACCTGCACCAGGCCGATGCGCTGCGCTTCCCTTTGTGCGACCTCAAACCGGAAGGGGGGCGGCTGCGGGTGGTGGGCAACCTCCCCTACAACATCTCCACCCCTCTGTTGTTCCACCTGCTGGAAGAGGCCTCCTGCATCCGCGACATGCACTTCATGTTGCAGAAAGAGGTGGTGGAGCGCATGGCCGCGGCGCCCGGCACCAAGCGCTACGGCCGCCTCGGCGTCATGCTCCAGGCGCGCTGCGCGGTAAAGCCTCTTTTCACCGTCGGTCCGGGCGCCTTTCGTCCGGCGCCGAAGGTGGAGTCGGCCTTCGTGCGCCTGACGCCCCACGCGAGGCCGCCCTGGCCTGTGGCGGACTTCGATCTCTTCTCCCGCATCGTCGCCCAGGCCTTCTCCCAGCGGCGCAAGACCCTGCGCAACGCCTTGAAGGGGCTGGCGCCGCCGCGGGTGCTGGAGCGGTGCGGCCTCGACCCCGGCGCCCGGGCCGAGCAGGTGCCGCCCGCCGGCTTCGCGGCCCTGGCCAACGCCCTGGCCGCCCGCGCGGAGAGTTGAAGCGGCCCCGGGCCACCCTCATGTATCCTCATCACCCGAACGAAGGGAAAACGACGAGATGAACGACGACGACCAGAACCCGGTGCCGGCCCGCGCGGACGAAGTGCTGCCCGCGGTCATCCACATCCTTCCCATCGCCGCCCGCCCCTTCTTTCCTGGCCAGGGGGTGCCGCTGATGATGGACGCCGAAGCGTGGGCGCCCACCATCAAGGCGGTGTCGCAGACCGAGCACCATCTCATCGGCCTGCTGCTCACCATGGACGACCAGGCGGAGCGGACTTCGCCCGAGGCGATGTACCCCATCGGCACCGTCGGCCGCATCCACAAGGTGCACGAGACCGACGGCAAGCTCCAGGTGCTGGTGGAGTGCCTGCAGCGCTTCCGGGTGGAGGAGTTCATCCAGTCGCAGCCCCCCTATCTGGCGCGGGTGGAATACCTGCGCGAATACCGCGGCGAGATCACCGAGGAGATCAAGGCCTACGCCCTGGCTCTCATCAACACCATCAAGGAGCTGCTGCCGCTCAATCCCTTGCTGCAGGAGGAGCTGCGCTTCTTCCTCGACCGCTTCGGCCCCGAGAACCCCTCCTTGCTGGCCGATTTCGCCGTGGGGCTTACCTCGGCTTCCAAGGAGGAGCAGCAGGAGATCCTGGAGACGGTGGAGCTGCTGCCGCGCCTGGAGAAGGTGCTGGCGCTGCTGAGCAAGGAGCTGGAGATCCAGCGCGCCCAGCAGAAGATCCGCCACACGGTGGAAGAGCGCATGGAGAAACAGCAGCGCGAATTCTTCCTCAAGGAGCAGCTCAAGGTGATCCAGCAGGAGCTGGGCATCGCCAAGGACGACCGCACCGCCGACATCGAAAAGTTCCGCGAGCGGCTGGAGCGGCTCGAGCTCTCCGAAGAGGCGCGGCAGCGGGTGGAGGAGGAGCTGGAGAAGCTCTCCATGCTGGAGACCGGCTCCTCGGAGTACAACGTCACCCGCAACTATCTCGACTGGATCAGCCTGCTCCCCTGGGGGCGGCGCTCCGAGGACAATCTCGATCTGAAGCACGCCCGCAAGGTGCTCGACCGCGACCATTACGGGCTGGGGGACGTGAAGGAGCGCATTCTCGAATTCCTCGCCCTGGGCATCCAGCGCGGCGAGATCAAGGGCTCGATCATTCTGCTGGTGGGCCCGCCCGGCGTGGGCAAGACCTCCATCGGCCGCTCCATCGCCGATGCCGTGGGGCGCCGCTTCTACCGCTTCTCGGTGGGCGGCATTCGCGACGAGGCGGAGATCAAGGGCCACCGCCGCACCTACATCGGCGCCCTGCCGGGCAAGTTCATCCAGGCGATGAAGCAGGTCGGCACCCAGAACCCGGTGATCATGCTGGACGAGATCGACAAGATCGGCGCCAGCTACCAGGGCGATCCCGCCTCGGCGCTGCTGGAGGTGCTCGATCCCGAGCAGAACAGCGAGTTTCTCGACCACTATCTGGACCTGCGCTTCGACCTTTCGGAGGTGCTCTTCATCTGCACCGCCAACCAGCTCGACACCATTCCCGCCCCCCTCCTTGACCGCATGGAGGTGATCCAGCTCGCGGGCTACATTCCCGAGGAGAAGCTGCAGATCGGCCGTCGCTACCTGCTGCCACGACAGCTCGAGCGCGCCGGCCTGAAAAAGGGCGAGGTGAAGATCCGCGTGCCGGTGCTGCGCCGAATCGTCGAAGAGTACGCCCGCGACGCCGGGGTACGGCGCCTGGACAAGCAGTTGGCGCGCATCGTGCGCAAGGCGGTGGTGAAGCTGCAAGAGGGAGCCGAGCCGCCCATCGAAGTGAGCAAAGAGGAGCTCGAGGAGTACCTCGGGCCGCCCCTCTTTCGGGAAGAGCGGCGCATCACCGGTCCCGGCGTGGTCACCGGTCTGGCCTGGACCGCCATGGGCGGCGCCACCCTCAGCATCGAGGCGGTGCGCACCCACTCCTTTAATCGCGGCTTCAAGCTCACCGGCCAGCTCGGCGACGTGATGAAGGAGTCGGCGGAGATCGCCTACGGCCACGTGGTGAGCCACGCGAAGAAGTTCGGCATCGATCCTGAGTTCTTCGAAAAGGCCTTCATCCATCTCCACGTGCCGGCGGGCGCCACCCCCAAGGACGGCCCCTCGGCGGGCATCACCATGGCCTCGGCGCTCATTTCGCTGGCGCGCAACCGCGCGGTGCGGCGCATCGCCATGACCGGCGAGCTCACCCTCACCGGCCAGGTCTTTCCCGTGGGCGGCATCCGCGAAAAGGTGATCGCCGCCCGCCGCGCCGGCATCCGCGAGCTGATCCTGCCCGCCGACAACCGGGGAGACTGGGAGGAGATTCCCGACTACATCCGCAAGGGGATCGAGGTCCACTTCGCCACCACCTTCGACGACGTGGCGCCGCTGCTCTTTTCCGTCCGGAAGAAATAATCGACCCGGCATCAATCCATGTCACCCTCGGCCGGCACGAGCGCGCTCGTGCCGGCCGAACCCGATCGAAATGCAAAAAGATCGGGACGTCGCACGGAAGCGGTGCTTCTTGCCGATGGAATCACCCTTGCCTGTGAAGCACGCGGCGTTCCGACTTCGGTCGACGCCCTGAGGGTGGCGTGGATTGATGGCAGGTTAATAGTAGGGGCGTGGCTCCCAACGCCCCGCCGGCGATGGCGAGTCGGAAGCGCTCGTCGTTCCCGCGAAGGCGGGAATCCAGGCGAGGTGAACCCTGGGTAATCGGGCGCTGCGTCGAGGAGAGGCTGCGGCCGGCTTCCGCCGCAACGAAAAGCCCCGCTCGCGCGGGGCTCTCTCGGTGAAAGGGGATGGAGTCCGGCTCAGTGGAGCCCCTGGACGTACTGGGCCACCGCCTCGATGTCGCGGTCGTTCATCAGCGCCACCACGCCCCGCATCATGCTGTTGGGGTCGTTGCTGCGGGCGCCGTCACGAAAATCCTTGAGCTGCTTGGCCACGTAGGCCGCGTTCTGGCCGCCGATGGAGGGGAAGCCGGCCGCCGCGTTGCCGGCTCCGGCGGGGCCGTGGCAGCCGCTGCAGGGCGGCACACCCTTGGCGAGGCCGGCGCGGTAGATCTGCTCGCCCTGCGCCACCTTGTCGGCCGCGGCGGCGCCCACGCTGTGCTGCTGCGAGGAGAAATAGGCGGCCAAGTTCTCCATGTCCTGATCGCTCAAGGGAGCGGCCATGGGGGCCATGGTCTGGTTCTTGCGGGCGCCCGCCTTGAAGTCGCGCAACTGCTTGACGATGTACTTGGGATGCTGACCCGCCAGCTTGGGAAACAGCGGGTTGGCGCTGCTGCCGTTGCCGTCGGCGCCGTGGCAGGCGGCGCACACGGCCGATTTCGCCTTGCCGGCCTGCACGTCGCCCGCGGCCTGGACCGCGCCGGTGAGAGCCAGCGCCAGAGAAGCAATCCATACCACCTTTTTCATCGTATGCTCCAAGTACATCAAATACTGATTGTGGGGAACAAAAAACGAGGGCGCGTTCACGCCCTCGCCGGGTTCGAGATCACTTGGTCGAGAACGGCAGGCTGGACCAGTAGGCGGCCACGTTCTCGATGTCCTGATCGGAGAGCTGGGCGGCCTGCGGGCTCATGAGGGGGTTCTTGCGGGTGCCCGCCTTGAAGGCCTTGAGCTGTTTGATGAGGTATTTCTCTTTCTGTCCGCGCAGGTTGGGCCATTCGGGGTTGTTGCTGATGCCCTCGGGGCCGTGGCAGGCGACGCAGACGGCGGCCTTCGCCTTGCCGGCGGCGATGTCGCCCGCTGCCATGGCGGTGCCGAAGGATGCCAAGCCGGCGGCCATCGCCGCCACAACGATCAGTTTTTTCATTGTCGACTCTCCTTGAAGTCCGAACTGTTGCCGAAACACCGCCGTCGCCGGCGGCGCGAAAACCCTTTATGTATACCAGATCTCCTTTCGGGAGGTCAAATCCAGGGGGCTCAAGCGGCTCGCGAGGCCACCCACTTGAGGAGCTGATTCTTGGTGAGGGGGCGGCTGATGTAGTAGCCCTGGAGCATGTCGCACTCCATCTCGCGCAGCATGGTGGCCTGCTCCACGTTTTCCACCCCTTCGGCCACTACGTTGAGGCCCAGGTCATGGGCCAGATTGATGGTGGCGCGCACGATGGCGCGGTCGCTCTCCCACTTGATCATGTTGATGACGAAGCTCTTGTCCACCTTGAGTTCGTCCACCGGCAGCCGGGAGAGGTAGGCCAGCGACGAGTGGCCCACGCCGAAATCGTCCACGCTCAGCCCCACGCCGATGGCGGCCAGCTGCAGCAGCACCTGCAGGGCCCGTTCCGAGTCCTGCATGATGGCGCTTTCGGTGAGTTCGAAGCGGACTCGTTCCGGCTTGAGTCCGTACTGGGCGATCATGCGCTCCACCCACAGGGGGAAGCCGCTCTCGTCCAGCACCCGGGCCGAGAGGTTGATGGCGATCACCGCGTCCACCCCCATCTCCATCAGCTCCCGCTGGGTGGAGAAGCAGGCCTCGATGATCCAGTGGGTGAGGTCCATGATGTGGCGGGTTTGCTCCACCAGGGGGATGTACATGTCCGCCGGCAGCAGGCCGTACTGGGGGTGGTGCCAGCGCAGCAGCGCTTCGAAGGCGTGGGAGTCGGGCGCGATGAGCGACAGCTTGGGCTGATAGACCATGCTCAGGTGCCCCTCGATCATGGCGTCCTTGATGCCGGTGACCAGGGCGAGGCGGTCCACCCCCACGGTGGCGCCCTCCTCCGAGAAGATGATGGTGTGCCCGCCGGTCTGGCGCGCTTTGCTCACCGCATGGTCGGCGTGCTCGATGAGCACCGACAGTTCGTTGCCCTGCTCGGGAAAGATGGCGGCGCCGATGGCGGCGCTCACCGTCACCGGCGATTCGGCCACGTCGATGGGGCGGCCCACCGCATCCTGCACCTTGCGGGCGATGATCTCCGCCTGGCTGCGCTCGCCGATGTCGGCCACCACCGCGAAGACGTCGCCGTCGAAGCGCGCTACGGTGTCGTTCTCGCGCAGGGTGGTGACCAGGTTGCGTGCCACTTGCCGCAACACCTGGTCGCCCACCTCGTAGCCCAGATTTTTGTTGATGCGCTTGAAATCGTTGAGGCTCACCAGCAGGAAGAGGAAGCGGGTGCCACTGCGTTTGGCGTCAGTGATCTTGTGCTGAAGCCGTTCCTCCAGCAGCATGCGGTTGGGTAGCTCGGTGAGGGCGTCGTGAAAGCTCTGATACTGGAGCTGGCCGGCGAGCAGGTCCCGCTCCTCGCGCAGCGTCCTCAGCTCCCACTCCTCGCGGTGCAGAAGGTGGAGCAGCAGCCCCGGCCCCGCCAGCGCCAGCACGACGAGGGCGCCGTGCCACAGCAGAAGGGGGGCAAGGCCCGCGGAGGGATCCTGCCGGTAGGCGTGGTAAGCGTGGCCCACCACCAGCAGGGTAAAGAGGGTGAAACTTCCCAGCAACAGCAGCAGCGCCCGCGACATGACCCGCTTGCGCAGGGGTTCCTCGGCGGGTGCGGAAATCTCCGTTTCTGGTTGGCTCATGGGTGACGGGGCGCCCGGCTGCGGATCCGTAGTGACCGCAAGTATATAGGCAGACGGCCGCCGGGGGTACCTCGGGCGAACCTTGCGGGAAGGGGATATACTGACTTTAAGAGTCCCGGGAAGAGGAGCGAGGAGGAGTGCCATGTCCAGCTATCGTGCCCTGCCGGTCACCTTGATCGAGACCGACGTCACCTGCCGCAAGCCGCGGCAGGAATTCCGTGAGCGGGTGAGCCTCGACGATCCCGCTCTCGAGGTGATGACCGATTTCAGCAAGGTCACCGCCATCAGCATCAACCCCTGCGCCACCCTGCAGCAGGCGCGTGAGCGGATGCGCTCGAGCGGCGTCCACCTGCTCTTCGTCACCAACCAGTACCACGAGGTGATGGGGTTGCTCACCTCCAACGATCTGGAGGGTCCCAGGCCGATGCAGGCGCTCACCGAGCGCGGCGGACGCATGGAGGATCTGATCGTGCGCGATGTGATGACGCCGCGCCTCAAGCTCGAAGCGGTGGAGCTGGAAGAGATCCGCCATGCGCGGGTGGGCGATCTGGTGGAGACCCTCAAGCGCATGGGCCGCCAGCACGCCCTGGTGGTGGAGCGCCCGCCGGAGACGGGGCGTCAGGTCATTCGCGGCGTGATCTCCGCCAGCCAGCTCGGCAAGCAGCTCGGCTACGAAGTGCCCAGTTCCCACATGGCCGGCAGCATCGCGGAGCTGGCCCACAACGCCTGAGGGCCGCTTCGAAGGAAGATTCATGGTATTTTTCGCGTGGCCGGGCCAAAATGCGGTTTTGGCTGCGCGTGGATTCGCATCCACATGCAATGGTGGTGGAGCCCCGGGGCTCCGCGGGGCATTCCGTTTTCGCGGATGCCTTTCGTTTTATCGCCTTTTCGGCAATCGAACCGAGGATGTTTTAGATGAAGAAGACCCTTCCTACAATCGCTTTCTCCCTGTTCCTGCCCGCAGCGGCTCTGGCCCAGCAGCCGCCCGCCGGCCCGCCGCTTTCCATGGCCGACGCCTTCATGCACAGCCTCGACGCCAACCACGACGGCAAGGTGGACAAGGCCGAGTTCCTCAAGCCCTACGAGGCCCAGTTCCAGCGCATGGACAGCAACGGCGACGGCGTCATCGACCGCGCCGAGGTGGAGGCGCTGGAGAAGCGGGTGCGTGAGCGCATGGAGCAGATGCGTCGTCAGCGCGGCGGCCAGCGCTGATGTTGCGAGGGCGCCTTCCCTTCCTGCTCGGCTTTCTGGCCTGCGCGGCGGCCATGGCCGTGGCGCTCTTCTATTTTCAGCGCCATCTGGGATTGGAGCCTTGCCCCCTCTGCATCTTCCAGCGCATCTCGGTGATGGTTTTGGGGGCGCTCTTCTTTCTGGGGCTGCTTTTCGGCCCCACCGGCCTGGCGCGGCGGCTCTTCGGCCTGCTGCTCAGCCTCGCCGCCCTGGGCGGCATCGGCATCGCGCTGCGCCATCTGTGGCTGCAGTACGGCTCCCACCAGGAGCTGGGCTGCGGCCCCGGGCTGGAGTTCATGCTGGAGAACGACCCCCTTCCCAAGGTGATCGCCGACGTGCTGCGCGGCACCGGCGACTGCGGCGAGATCGTCTGGTCGCTCTTCGGCATCAGTATCCCCGGCTGGACCCTGCTGCTGTTGCTGGGGCTCCTGGGGCTCAGCCTGGGAATCCTCTTCGGCCGGGAGCGGTAGGGCGAAGGCCCGCCGGAGCGGGCCTCACACTTCCTTGTAGATCTCGGCGCCCTGCTCGCGGAACTCCCGCGCCTTCTCCTCCAGGCCCGCCTTCACCGCTTTCTGCTCGGCGGCATAGTCGCGCACCTCCTGGGTGATCTTCATGGAACAGAAGTGGGGGCCGCACATGGAGCAGAAGTGGGCCACCTTGTGCGCCTCCTTGGGCAGGGTCTCGTCGTGGTATTGGCGCGCCTTCTCCGGGTCCAGGGAAAGGTTGAACTGATCCTCCCAGCGGAACTCGAAGCGCGCCTTGGAGAGCGCGTTGTCGCGGATCTGGGCGCCGGGCAGCCCCTTGGCCAGGTCGGCCGCGTGGGCGGCCAGCTTGTAGGTGATGATGCCGTCGCGCACGTCCTCCTTGTCGGGCAGCCCCAGGTGCTCCTTGGGGGTGACGTAGCAGAGCATGGCGGTGCCGTACCAGCCGATCTGGGCGGCGCCGATGCCGGAGGTGATGTGGTCGTAGGCCGGGGCGATGTCGGTGACCAGGGGGCCGAGGGTGTAGAAGGGGGCCTCGTAGCACTCCCTCAGCTCCTTCTCCACGTTCTCGCGGATCATCTGCATGGGCACGTGGCCGGGGCCCTCGATCATCACCTGCACGTCGTGCTTCCAGGCGATCTTCGTCAGCTCGCCCAGGGTCTCCAGCTCGGCGAACTGGGCGGCGTCGTTGGCGTCGGCCACCGAGCCGGGCCGCAGTCCGTCGCCCAGGCTGAAAGCCACGTCGTAGGCCTTCATGATCTCGCAGATCTCCTCGAAATGGGTGTAGAGGAAGTTCTCGCGGTGGTGGGCCAGGCACCACTTGGCGAGGATGGAGCCGCCGCGGGAGACGATGCCGGTGACCCGCTCGGCGGTCAGCGGCACGTAGCGCAGCAGCACCCCGGCGTGGATGGTGAAGTAGTCCACCCCCTGCTCCGCCTGCTCGACGAGGGTGTCGCGGAAGATCTCCCAGGTCAGCTCCTCGGCCTTGCCGTCCACCTTCTCCAGCGCCTGGTAGATGGGCACGGTGCCGATGGGCACCGGGCTGTTGCGCAGGATCCACTCGCGGGTCTCGTGGATGTTCTTTCCGGTGGAGAGATCCATCAGGGTGTCGCCGCCCCAGCGGCAGGACCAGACCATTTTCTCCACCTCTTCGGCGATGGAGGAGGTGACCGCCGAGTTGCCGATGTTGGTGTTCACCTTCACCCGGAAGTTGCGGCCGATGATCATCGGCTCGGCCTCGGGGTGGTTGATGTTGGCGGGGATGATGGCGCGGCCGGCGGCCACCTCCTCGCGCACGAACTCGGGGGTGATCTCCTCCGGCAGCCGGGCGCCGAAGGCCTGGCCGGGGTGCTGCTTCAGCAGCCTGGCGTAGCGCGGATCGCGGCGCAGCTCGTCCAGCTTCAGGTTCTCGCGGATGGCCACGAACTCCATCTCCGGCGTGACGATGCCCCGCCGGGCGTAGTGCATCTGGGTGACGTTGGCTCCCGGCCTGGCCCTTCTCGGCGTGCGGATGTGCTCGAAGCGCAGGTGCGCCAGGGCCGGATCGCGCTGGCGCAAGCGGCCGTACTCCGAGGAGGGGCCCGGCAGCCGTTCGCTATCGCCGCGCGCCTCGATCCAGGGGTCGCGCAGCGGCGGCAGCCCTTTGAGCAGGTCGATCTCCGCGCGGGGGTCGGTGTAGGGGCCGGAAGTGTCGTAGACGTAGATGGGCGGGTTCTCCTCCGCCCCCTGGGAGGTGCGGGTGGGCGCCTGAGAGATCTCGCGCATGGGCACCCGCACGCCGGGGCTTTCGCCCTCGACGTAGATCTTGCGGGACGCGGGAAAGGGACGGGTGACGTCCTCCGACAGTCGCGCCGTCTGGCGGACGAACTCTTCGGGAATGGCGCTCATATTGGTTACCGGTTGGGTGGAGCCCTGGTTTGCAGCCACGTTAGCCAATGGCCGGAGCCAATGCAAGAGAGGCTTTCCACTTGTCCGCCACGGATTTTCTCCGTATCCTCGTGCGGCCGCACGCCGCAGGAGAGAAAGGAGATGACCGCCATCGACATCGAGCGCGCCCGCTTCAACATGGCCGAGCAGCAGATCCGCCCCTGGGAAGTGACCGACGAACGGGTGTTGGAGGTGATGCAGCGGGTGCCGCGCGAGCGCTTCGTGCCCCACGCCTACCGCGAGCTGGCCTTCGCCGACCTGCGCATTCCCCTCGGCCATGGCGAAGTGATGATGGAGCCCAAGGTGGAGGCGCGCATGCTGCAGTCGCTCCGCATCGAGCCCGCCGACCGCATCCTCGAAGTGGGCACCGGCAGCGGCTTCGTCACCGCCTGCCTGGCCGCCCTGGGCGGCTCGGTGGCGAGCTACGACATCCACCAAGAGTTCATCGACGCCGCCGCCGACAAGCTGGCGCGCCAGGGCGTCCACAACGTCCAACTCCACCTGGGCAACCCCCTTACCCTGGAGGGGCTGCCCAAAGAGGGGTTCGACGTGGTGGCGGTCACCGGCTCCATGCCGCTCTACGACCCCGCGTTCGAGGCCCTGCTGGCCGAGGGCGGGCGGCTCTTCCAGGTGGTGGGGCAGTCGCCGGTGATGCACGCCCTACGCATCCGCCGTCGTGGCGACGAATTCGTTCAGGACTATCTCTTCGAGACCGACCTGCCGCCCCTGAGGCGCATTCCCGAGCCGCGCCGCTTCCGCTTCTAGCAG
>JALSRN010000042.1 GCA_026984735.1 Sedimenticola sp.
CCAGTTTGTCGGCGACGGCTTTCTCGTCGAGAGTGGCGGACATCGCCAGCAGCCGCAGATCCTCGCGCAGCGCGGCGTGCAGATCGAGGCAGAGCGCCAACGCCAGCTCCGACTGCAGCGAGCGCTCGTGGAACTCGTCGAAGATCACCAGGCCGGTGTCCGCCAGCTCCGGATCCGCTTGCAGCCGACGCACCAGCATCCCTTCGGTGAGCACTTCGATGCGGGTACGGGGCCCGGCCCGCCGCTCCATGCGCATGTGGTAGCCCACTCGTTCGCCCACCGCTTCGCCCAGCAGCTCCGCCATGTGGCGGGCGGCCATGCGCACCGCGGGGCGGCGTGGCTCCAACAGCAGGATCTTGCGGCCCGCCAGCCAGGGCGCCTCCATGAGCGCGAGGGGCACCCGGGTGGTCTTGCCGGAGCCGGGCGGGGCGGAGAGCACGGCGTGGCCGCGTTCCAGGGCGGCTTGCAGGCGGGGCAGCGCCGCCTCCACGGGGAGCGGAGCAAGGGGCTTCGACGGGGTCATCGGGCGGTGAGGCGGGCGTAGAGCAACGGCAGCTCGGCCGGCAGCTCGGCGGGGTTGCGGATCACCACGAAACCGCCGCTGCCGAAGAGATGGGGCAGGTAGTCGCTCCCCTTCTCGTCGATGGTGACGCAGAAGGGGTGGAAACCGAGGTTGCGCGCCGCCCGCACGGCATGGCGGGTGTCTTCGATGCCGTAGCGCCCTTCGTACTGGTCCAGATCGTTGGGCTTGCCGTCGGTGAGGATGAGCAGCAGCCGCCGGCCCGCTCCCTGCTCCTCGAGCACCCGGGTGGCGTAACGGATGCCGGCGCCCAGGCGGGTGTAGTAACCCGGCTTGAGGGCGGCGATGCGACCACGCACCCGACCGCCGTAGCCTTCGTTGAAGCGCTTCACCAGATGGATGCGGATGGGATCGCGCTTGCGCGAGGAGAAGCCGTAGATGCCGAACTGATCGCCCGTGGCGGCCAGGCTTTCGGCGAAGAGGTAGAGGCTGTCCTGGATCACGTCCAGCACCCGGTGACGATTGTCGATCCAGCTGTCGGTGGAGAGGGAGAGGTCGGCCAGCAACAGGCAGGCGAGATCGCGGGCGCCGGCGCGCATCTCCCGATAGAGGTTGTCGGCGGCCACCTGGCATCCGCCGGCGCGGTCGGTGCGGTAACGTAGATAGGCGTCCAGATCCACCTCCGAGCCGTCGGGCCGCGCCTTGTGCCAGATGCGCGCCGGCGCCAGCGCCTGGAACTGACTGCGCAGCTTGGCCGCGGTCTTTTTCAAGCGGTCGGGCAGTGGCAGGGGCTCGGCGTCGGCGGCCACCAGTTCCATGGCGCGGCAGTGGTCGGGGATGAGGCGGCGCTGTTTCCAGTGCCACTCGGGAAGCAGAATGCCGTCGCGCACCACCAGATCGTCTTCCGCCTCCGAAGGCAGATCCAGGTCGAACTTGAGGCGCGTCCTCGCCGCCTTGCCCTGGCGGGTGACGCTGATCTTGTCGAGATCGCGCGCCACCTCGTCGGCGCGGCTCTCATCCTCCTCGTCCTCGGTGCCCCGGTCCACGTGGACGTGTTCGCCCCAGGAGAAGATGTTCTCCATGCGCACCGTGATCAGCCCCCGGTCGCTGTCGGGCTGCTCCGCCTGCTCGGTGGGCTTGCGGGGCACCTCTTCCAACTCTTGCGAGGGGCTGCCCGCCGCCCGCGGATCACGAGGCGGCTCCACCGCCGGTGCCACGCTGGAGGCGGGAGGATTGGGATGGAGCCACAGGAGCACCGGAGCCGGCGGCCTGGAGGCGGGAGGCAGCCGCTTTTCGCTGCCGGGCTCGATGAGAGCGTTGCGGATGGCGCTCTCCTGGGCCCTTTCGTCTTCCGGCAGGCGGCGCGGGTCGGGGCGCTGTTGGAGATGGGCGCGGACCAAGGCCTGATAGCGGTTCCAGAGCCCGGGCCACCGCTCCAGGGCGGCAAGGGTGAGTTGCTGGTTGCGCCGGAACCAGGGGGCGGCGTTCGCCTTCGGCGCCATGGCGGCCAGCGCCGCCAGCCAGAGGTAGAGGTTCCGGTTGAGGGAAGGTTCGGGAAAGGCGTCGATCAAGGGGGGCAGGCGTAGAGCGTTCTGGTCCAACCAGGCCAGATGGAACCTTTTGTGGGTGCCGGCCACCCGCTGCAGCAGGCTGCGGCGGACGTTCATCTCGCTGGCGTCGGCGCCGGCCACCTCCAGCGCGCCGTCCCCGCCGAGGGCGCGGAACCAGATGCCCAGCAGCCGCTCCATCTCGTCGAGCCTCACCGCCGCTTCCGGGTATCGGACTTCGCTGTGGCGGGTGACCAGGCGGTGCCACCAGCCGCCTACTTTTTCTTCCAGCTCGGTCAGTTCGACCAGGTCGGATACCCGCCAGATCATGGTCTTTCCCTTGCGGTCATGCCGTTTCCCGACGCCGGAGCCGAAAGGAGAGGGTCAGAGAAAACGCCCGAGGATCGGGTAGCGGTAACATTGTCCGGCCATCGCCTTGGTAAGCCCCAGCAAACCAGGGATCGTCAGCGGCAGCACCACCAGCAGGGTGTAGACCTCCAACGCCACCAGGCTCTGGATGCTCACCAGATCGTTCAGGTCGGAATAGGCGCCGCTCCAGGCGGCCACCAGGTTGATGACCAGGAACAGGCCCGTAGAGAAGAGCGCGGTGATCCAGGGCTGTTTCAGATGACACTCTACCAGCAGATTGGCGTTGTTGCGGTGGCGGAAGTAGAGGATCGCCAGCGGCAGCAGCGCCACGAGCGGAAAGAGCAAGTTGAGCAGAAACAGGCTTTCACCGGCGATGGCCAACCCTTTGCCGGGATTGTGGCGTTCCTGTTCGTTCATGACTGTCTCCTTCATGGAAAGGTGATGGCGATGATCTCGTCGAGGGCTCTCAAGGTCTCCTCGTCGTCGGTGAGCGGCTCCGCCAGGGCGGCGTGGCACGCCTGGGCGGGCGGCACGCCGCTGTCGATGAGGCGCGCGGCGTAGATCAGCAACCGGGTGGAAGCCGCCTCCTCCAAGTCGTGCTCCTTGAGCACGCGCAGCGAACCGGCCAGCTTCACCAGGGAGGCGGCCAGCGCCTGGTCGATGCCGGTCTCTTCGATGAGGATCCGTTGTTCCAGGTCCGGCGGAGGGAAGTCGAAGCTCAGGCCTACGAAACGTTGGCGGGTGGAGGGCTTCATCCCCTTGAGCAGATTCTGGTAGCCGGGGTTGTAGGAGACCACCAGCATGAACTCGGGCGGCGCTTTCAGGGTCTCGCCGGTGCGCTCCAGTGGCAGGATGCGGCGGTCGTCGGTGAGCGGGTGGATCACCACTGTGGTGTCCTTGCGCGCCTCCACCACCTCGTCCAGATAGCAGATGGCTCCCTCGCGCACGGCTCGGGTCAGTGGGCCGTCCACCCAGAAGGTGCCGGAATCGCCGATGAGATGGCGCCCCACCAGATCGGCAGCGGTGAGATCGTCGTGGCAGGAGACAGTGTAGAGGGGGCGCTGCAAGCGGGCGGCCATGTGCTCGATGAAGCGGGTCTTGCCGCAGCCGGTGGGTCCTTTGATCATCGCCGGCAGCCGGTTGCGCCAGGCGTGCTCGAACAGGCTCACCTCGTTGCCTTGCGGCAGGTAGAAAGGAATGGGCTCGGTCAAGGCTTTGAAAACTCCTCGAAGTTGTTCCTGCTTTGGCGGCCGCATCGGCCGAGAAAGTGGCGGAGGCTTTCTCGTCGCCTCGGCTTCACGGCCCCGCCGATCTTTCGCCTGCCATTTCGACCGATCGTGATGCCGAGGGCGGGGCGGAGGTGAGGCGAGCTACAGGGTTCTCCAAAAAGCGGCGGTCACTAGTGTACCCACCAGCACCAGCCAGATGAAGATGGCCCAGCGCCAGGGGCCCGCCACCCATCTCAGGCCCATGAAATGGTCGCCGATGAGCTGCCCCTTGAGCAAGGCGAAGCCGAATACTAGGAAGGCGAAGAAACGCCCCGAAAGGTGGTTCACCCCGACGAACCAGGTAATGAAGGTGAGCAGCAGGAGCGTCAGATAGACCCAGGTGCACGGTCGCAGAAGAAAGCGTGGTTCGTTCATCTCCGGTCACCTCATCACATAGACCAGGGGAAAGAGGATCATCCACACCAGATCCACCATGTGCCAATAGCTGGCGCCGGTCTCCACGCCGGTGTGTTCGGCGGCGCTGTAGCACCCCCTTCTCGCCTTCAGCGCCACCGCCAGCAGGATGACCATGCCCAGGATCACGTGGAGGAAATGGAAGAAGGTGAGAGAGAGATAGAACATATAGAAGGTGTTGGTGCTGAGATTGATCCCTTGGGAGAAATGGTGGTGGTATTCGGCGCTCTTCACCAGCAGGAAGAGGGTTCCCATGGCCAGGGCCGCCAAGAGCCAGTGGAAACAGCGGCGGCTGTCGTCCTGGCGGATGGAAGCCACCGCCCGGACCACGAAGTAGGAGCTGGTGATCAGCGCCACGGTGTTGATCAAGGCGGCGTTGCGGTCCAGGGTGAGCTGGTAGGTGTTGAACAGCTCCACGTGGTTGGCGCGGGTGAAGGCGTAGGCCGCGAAGAAGATGCCGAAGGCCAGCAGCTCCGCCAGGATGAAGATCCAGATCACCAGATCTCCAGGCGGCCAACGGGGCTTTTCCATGTTTTTCATCCTGTTTCTCGTTCCTGGAATGACACAAGGCGGATGATGCTTCATCCGCCTTGTGCGTTTCCATGGGAATTCGCAAGGGGCCGGTCTCGGCCCCTTGCGTTCCCGGGTCAGGAAGCGGCGACCACTTCGCCTTCCACCGTCGCTTCGGGCTCTCTGGAGCCGACGAAGAAGCTGGCGACATAGACGATGAGGCCGGCCAGGAACACCAAGCCCGTCAGTTCACGCAGCACGTAGAAGAGCTCGATCTTCGACTGCACCACCATGAAGGGCAGGGGATTGTCGGAGAAACGCTGCAGATAGACCTGCAGGATGCCCGCTGCGGTGAGGAACAGGGTGATGAAGACGATGGAGATGGTCATCAACCAGAATGACCACATCTCCAGCACCTGGGACTTGTTGCTGTTGGCCGCCTCGCGCCCGCGCAGCAGCGGCATGGCGTAGGAGATGATGGCCAGGTTGATCATCACATAGGCTCCATAGAAGGCCATGTGGCCGTGGGCCGCGGTGATCTGGGTGCCGTGGGTGTAGTAGTTCACCGGGGCGAGGGTGTGGAGGAAGCCCCACACGCCGGCGCCCAGGAAGGCCATCACCGCGGTGCCCAGGGCCCAGAGGACGGCCGCCTTGTTGGGATGGTTGCGGCGGCGCTTGTTCACCATGTTGAAGGCGAACACCGTCATCATGAAGAAGGGGATGGGCTCCAGCGCGGAGAAGATGGAACCCCACCACTGCCAGAACTCCGGCGTGCCGATCCAGTAGTAGTGGTGGCCGGTGCCCACGATACCGGTGATCAGGGTCATGGCGATGATCACATAGAGCCACTTCTCGATCACCTCGCGGTCCACGCCGGTGGTCTTGATGAGGATGAAGGCGAGGATGGAGCCGAGGATCAGCTCCCAGACGCCTTCCACCCAGAGGTGCACCACCCACCACCAGTAGTACTTGTCCCAGACGATGTTGGTGGGGTTGAAGAAGGCGAACAGGAAGAAGACCGCCAGGCCGGTGAGCCCCATGAGCAGCACCAGGTTGATGACGGTCTTGCGCCCTTTGAGAATGGTGAAGCCGATGTTGGCCAGGAAGGCCAGGGCCACCACCACGATGCCCAGCTTGGTGATGGTGGGCTGCTCCAGGAACTCCCGTCCCATGGTGGGGAAGAGATCGTTTTGGGTGAGCTTGGCCAGATCGGCGAAGGGCATCACGATGTAGCCCACGATGGTGGCGGCGCCGGCGGCCAGAAAGATCCAGAACATCAGCTTGGCCAGCCAGGGCATCACCAGATCGGTCTCCGCCTCTTCAGGCACCAGGTAGTAGGCGGCGCCCATGAAGCCGAAGATCAACCAGACGATGAGCAGGTTGGTATGCACCGCGCGGGCCTGGTTGAAAGGAAGGGTGGGGAAGAGAAAATCGCCCCAGATGTATTGCGCGCCGATGATCAGCCCGAACAGGATCTGACCCACGAACAGACCGATGGCCGCAATGAAGTAGAGCTTTGCAACCTTCTGTGATTGGTATTTCATGACGATTGCTCCTTAAGAAACCTGTTGACCTGTCAGCCTTGGGGAGTGGGCGGCCAGTTGCGGTTGGTCTTGACTCCCGAGACGTATTTGAGGAATTGGGCCACGGCCTCGAGCTCCTCGTCGCTCAGGTTGAACTGGGGCATGCTGCGGCGTCCCGGCACTCCATTCACCGGGCGGCTCTTGATGAAGGCCTTGATGGCGTCGGTGCTGCCGAACCGCTTGTAGACGTTGCCCAGCTCGGGTGCAAAATAGGCGCCCTCGCCCAGCAGGGTGTGGCAACCGATGCAGTCGTTCTCCTCCCACACCTTCTTGCCCAGGGCCACCGTGTCGTTGATCGCTTCGTGGTTGTCACGCTCCGGCACCACGGAATGGGTCTGGAAAGTCAGGGCCAGGAACAGGAGGAAGAAAAAGGCCGTTCCCCCGTAGAAGATGTTCCTGGCCATGGCTTTGGTAAATGCCTGTGCCATAACAGCTTTCTCCCTTGATGAAATCGAGTGTGGAAGGATACTTTGCCAGATTGGGCGGATTGCGCTTTGACGCAAGTCAATTGCTATAATCGAGACAACGTTCCCAAACGGGCGGGAAACCTTGCTCCATGCAGCAAAACTTCAGGAATCACCTGCTGTTTCAGCGGCTTTCCGAAGCGCAACTGGCCGAGGTGGAAGAGCGGGCGCGGGTGTTGCGCTTGGAGGATGGGCAGTATCTGTTCCGGCAGGGTGATCCCGCGGCCCGTTTCTACATTCTCTTGGAGGGGCGAATCAAACTCTTCCGCCTGGCTCCCGACGGCAACGAGAAGGTGATCGAGCTGGTGGACGCCGGCCAGTCTTTCGCGGAGGCGCTCATGTTCCGCAACGCGCCCCGCTATCCGGTCTGTTCCCAGGCGCTGGGCAAAAGTTCGGTGTTGAGCATCGACGCGGAGCACTACAAGCAGCTGCTGCGCGGCTCCGTGGATCTCTGCATGGCCTTGATGGCCGACATGAGCTACCGTCTTCGCGTCCTCATCCGCGAAATCGACGACCTCTCTCTCCACAGCGCCACCTGTCGCGTGGCGGCTTTTCTTCTCACCCATGCGCCGGAAGATGCGGTCGAATTTGAGCTGGATGTCCCAAAACACGTCATTGCCTCCCGCCTTTCGGTGAAACCCGAGACCTTTTCCCGCATAATCAAGAACCTGAAATCGAGGGAGGTGGTCGAGATCAAGGGCAGCCGGGTTCGCCTGCTGGACCGCGCGGCGCTCGAGCAGGTGGCCGACGTGTGCGCCCTGCCTGTGGACGCCTCCTGAAGCGCTTTTCCTTTCGTCGATTGCATTGGAGGCGTCTCCTTGCCGTGGTCGAGACTGCTGTCGGTTTTCTGTATGCTGCTGCTTTTGGGGGGCTGTGAGTCGGTTTCCCGCAAAGGGGAAGAGCACGCCGCTCCGGTGCGCGCCGAACCCGTGGTTCAGCCTTTGCACGTGCGCTGGCGAGAGAGCGCGGCCGCGCTTTCCCTCGATGTCCTTCTCTCCCGCTTCCATGGGGCCACGCTGAAGCGCCTGCTGCGCAAGATGGCGGCTTCGCCCCTTCCGCTTCCGAAACTGGAGAGGCGGTTGGCCTCGGCGGGCGCCACCGCGCGCCGCGCCAGGAAGATCGTGGCCGGCCTCTTCGGTTATCGACAGGAGGGGGGCGTTCGGCTCAGCCATGAGGAGAGACGACTCTGGCGCCGTCTTGCCGCCGTGGCGAGGGGAAAGAAAGACAGCTCTGCCGTGGACTCGACCGATCTCGTCCGCGCCCGCCACTCGCTGGTGGCGCAAACGGCCAAGGCCTGGTTTCATCTGCAGGGTATCCGGCAACTGCGGCGCCGGGCGCAGGAGATGCGCGACCTCCATGAGCAGATCGTGGCCCGGCTCCAGATCAACAGCCGCCTGGAGCGGGGCGGGCGCGATGGCGTTCTCGCGGCGCGCAAGGAGCTGGCACGTGCCGACAGCCGGGAGAAGCAGCTCTACCGGGCCGAGCGCCTGGCGCGAGAGGCGTTGCGCCAGCTTGCTGGAAGCACGCTGAAGGAGACGCCGCCGGACGCGGATGGGGTGTCTCAACTACCGGCTGCGCTGCCTTTGGAACGGCTGGCGCAGCGGAGCGATCTGCATGGCACTCTCTTGCGGCTCCAGCAGCAAAAATTGAAGCCGGTGTGGCCGAAAGTAGCGCTCACCACCAAGCATGGCCGGGCCAGCGCCGAACTCTCCCGCCTGGAACGGTTGGCCGAGAAAGCGCTGTTGGAGCGGTTCTCGCTGCATCCGGCGACCGAACCCCAGCGAGTGGCGGCCAAGGCGTTCGCGGCGACGCTTCGGGTGGTTCTTCGCGAGGTGAAAGGCGCGCTCGTAGGTGTGCGCCGGCTTGAGGCGCAGCGCAAAGAACTGCGCCAGCGGCTCCGGCGGGCCCGCAAGGAGGTGAATCGCCTGCGCGCCCGTTACAGCGCCCGCCGGGCACGGCTGCTGGAGATCCTTCAAGCGCAACTTCGGCTCACCGACATCGCCGCCCGTTCGGCTTACGTCGATCGGCGCCTTCAGGACCAGAAGGTAACGGCCCATTTCGTTCTCGCCATGCCTTGATCGTCCCTTCGTTCCCGCTTTTTTCGAGGCTCTTGACGCAGCTCAATTGAATTTTTCCGAGCGCGCCTCATCTTGTTCGGGCAGGTAGCGAGCTTCATTCCATCGAATTGGAGGAGAGAAACATGGCGAAAGGCAAAAAGAAATCGAAGGAAAAGGCATTGGCCAAGGCGCCGCGGCAGGCCGAAGGCGGTCTGTTGACGACGCTGGAGCAGCAGATGGCCGATCTCGAGAGGCGTTTCGACCGCTTGCTGCAGGGCGGCTGGCCGCCGCTCTCCTGGGAGCTGCCTACCTTTTCCGAGTTGGAGCGTCAGGCACCCCGCGTGGACCTGCTCGACAAAGGCAAGAAGCTGGTGGTGCGGGCAGAGATTCCAGGCGTGAAGAAAGAGGATGTGGATGTCACCGTCTCCGACCACAGCCTCACCATCCGGGCCGCCACCCGGCAGGAGAAGAAAACGGAGAAGGACAACTACCTCCAGCGGGAGATCGTCACCAGCAGCTTCGTGCGCACCCTGCCGCTGCCGGAAGCGGTGGACGGCAGCCGGGCCAAGGCGAAGGTGAAGAACGGAATCCTGCACATCGTGCTGCCCAAGGCCGAGAAGGGAACCCAGCAGTCGATCAAGGTGAAGTGAATCCGGACGGTTCCGTCAGGCCTCCGTGCGGAGGGCTTGGCGGGACAGCAAGATCACTGGTAACGCTTGAGGATGGCCTTGCGGGCGCGCTTGTACTCCTCTTCGGTGAGCAGCCCTTTCTTGTAGCTCTCCTCCAGATCCTGCAGCTCTTGCCCCATGGTGGTGGTGGTCACGGTGGATTTCACTTCGGCGCCGCCGCCCCCGCAACCGGCAAGGGCGAGAAAGGCGGCCAGCAGAAACGTTTGCGGCAAAGCGACTCTTTTCATTGCGCTACTCCAAAGAGAGTGATCCGGTTTCGTCACGCTGGATTATATAGTAGTAACCCGGCAGCAGGGGGCGGCGGTCTGGCGCGCTTCCAGGATGGTGCCGGTGATCGGATTGGGGCGGAACAGGGTGCACCCCTTGAGGCCCAGCTTCCAGGCGCGTGAATAGACGTCGCGGAACGCCTCGAAGGGGTAGTCGGCGGGAATATTGATGGTCTTGGAGATGGCGTTGTCCACGTGCCGCTGCAAGGCCGCCTGCATGCGCAGATGGTGTTCGGGCTTGAGCTGGCCGGCGGTGACGAAAAACTCCGGCGGCGTCGTCTTCCCGGAGTGGCGCTCCTGCCAGAGGTGCCAGGCGTAGTCTTCCAGTTCGAAAGAGGAGCGGCTGCCGTCGGCACCGGTCACCTGCCGTCTCTGTTGCAGGCTGAAAATCGGCTCGATGCCGCTGCTGAGGTTGTTGGCCAGCAGGCTGATGGTGCCGGTGGGAGCGATGGCGACGAGATGGCTGTTGCGGATTCCGTGCCGCCGGATCTCTCGGCGGAGCTCCCCGGGCAGGGAACGGACGAAAGGACGGTCGAGATAGGCGTCGCGGTCGAACCAGGGAAAGGCTCCTTTCTCCCGGGCGAGTCCGACGGAGGCCGAGTAGGCGGCATGGGTGATGGCCTCCATGATTCTCTCCGCCTGTCGTACCCCCTCTTCGCTGTCGTAGCGCAGCCCCAGCATCGCCAGGGTGTCGGCCAGGCCGGTGAGCCCCAGACCGATGCGGCGGCTGCCCTGAGCTTGGTGCCGCTGCGCCTCCAGGGGAAAGCGGGAGAGGTCGATGACATCGTCCAGGAAGCGCACGGCGTCGTCCACCGTGCCGGCCAGCGCGTCCAGGTCGATGGAGGCTCCGGCGTCGAAAGGGGCGCGCACGAAGGCGGTGAGGTTGACGGAGCCAAGATCGCAGGCGCCGTAGGGGGGCAGCGGAATCTCGCCGCAGGGGTTGGTGGCGCTGATCCGTTCGCGGTAGCCGAGATTGTTCCAGCGATTGATGCGGTCGATGAAGAGCACGCCGGGCTCGGCGTGGTCCCAGGCGGCGCGCACCAGCGTCTCCCAGAGCGCAGCGGCGTCCACCCGTTTCACCACCTTGCAGGGAACGGCCGCTTCCGCACCGCTCCAGCGGCGCCAGATCAGTTCGTCCCCCGCCTCGGCTTCGAAAGCGGAATGGGGAAAGAGGAGGGGCCAGGATTCGCCGGCCTCCACCGCTTTCATGAAGCGGTCGCTCACCAGCACCGAAAGGTTGAAGCAGGAGAGGGCGCCGGCCTCCGACTTGGCTGCGAGGAACGCTTCGATGTCGGGGTGATCGCAGCGCAGGGTGGCCATCATGGCGCCACGGCGCGTGCCGGTGGAGAGCAGGGTGGTGCACATGGTGTCCCAGATGCGCATGAAGGAGACGGGACCGGAGGCGATGGTGCCCGACTCCCGAGCCGGCGTGCCCCGGGGGCGCAGCGTGGAGAAGTCGTAGCCCACGCCGCCTCCCTGCTGCATGGTCAGCGCGCCCTCCTTCAGAGCCTGGAAAATGCCGTCGAGCGAGTCCTCGATGGGGCCCATGACGAAGCAGTTGAAGAGCGTCACCCGGCGTCCCGTGCCGGCGCCGGCCAGAATGCGGCCGCCCGGTAGAAAGCGGAAGTCCCGCAACAGCCATTCGAAACGGGAGCGCCAGCGGGAGGCGTGCCGGGGTTCCACGGCGGCCACCGCGGCCGCCACCCGCCGCCAGCTGTGCACGATCCCCTCCTCTTCCCCGTGGCGATACTTCTGCGCCCAGATGTGGCGGGAGAGCGGATTGAGAAAAGGGTCGTCTCTCATCGTCGTACCTTATCTTCTTTCACGCCATCGGGCGCGCAGGCGGGCGAGCCGCTGGCGCCGCAGGGCGCGGATGGCCTCCCCCACGGCTTTGCCGGTGAGATGCGGCGCCACCTGGCCGGCGTCCACGGCGGCGGCCTCGGCGAGCGCCTCCCGCAGATAGTCCACGCCGGGAGGGCGCACCTCTTCGAATCCCTTGCGCCCCCGGGCGTCCGCCTCGCAGGCCACCAGGAAGCGCTCGAACTCCCGCGGTTGGCGGAAGGCGTCGAGCTCCTCCAGGAGGCGCAGAAGGGTGGCGGGCTTCATCTCCAGGGCGCGGTGGACCGCCAGGTGGTGGCGCGCGGTGCGGCGCGCCAGGCGGTGGTAGTGCCGGGGAGCCTTGAAACGGCGGCAGAAGCGGTCCACCAGGGGGACGCCCAGGGCCTCGTGCCCCGGGTGGCTGGGCCACTGCTCCGGCGGCGTGGCCGCCTTGCCCAGGTCGTGGAGGAGCACGGCGAAACGTACCCGGGGGTCCGGGGTGAGACGGGCCGCCGCGTCGAGAGCCAGCAGAAGGTGCTCTCCGGTGTCGATCTCGGGGTGGTACTTCGCCGGTTGGGGAACGCCGAAGAGCGCGTCGATTTCGGGAAAGAGCGCTTTCAGCGCTTCCACGTCGCGGAGCACTTCCACGAAGCGGCGGGGGTGGGGGGCGGCCATGGCCTTCTGGAGTTCCTGCCAGACGCGCTCGGCGGTGAGGTGGGCCAGCTCGCCGGAACGCGCCAGTTCGCGGGCCAGTTTCGCGGTTTCCGGCGCCACCCGAAAGTCGAGCCGGGCGGCGAAGCGGGCCAGGCGCAGCACCCGCAGAGGATCCTCCACGAAGGCCGGACCCACGTGGCGGAGAACGCCCGTCTGCAGATCTTCGGCGCCGTGGAAGGGATCGACGAGCCGCCCGTCGGGCGTCATGGCCATGGCGTTGATGGTGAAGTCCCGGCGCGCCAGATCCTCTTCCAGGGTGACGTCCGGGGCGGCGTACACTTGGAAACCGGTGTGTCCCGGCGCCGTCTTGCGCTCGGTGCGGGCCAGGGCGTACTCCTCGCCCGTGCGGGGGTGGAGAAAGACGGGAAAGTCGCGTCCCACCTGGCGGAAACCGCGCCGCCGCATCTCTTCCGCGGAGGCGCCCACCACCACCCAGTCGCGGTCCTGGTGGGGCAATCCCAGCAGCCGGTCGCGCACCCAGCCGCCCACCACGTAGGCTTGCAGGCCGGCCGCCGGATCGCCGTCCCTCATTTCAGCTCCGAGGGGATCCAGTCTTCCTCCTCTTCCCGCTGTTGCCACTGTTCGATGAGGCGCCGGGCGCGCTCCGCGTCCGCTTCAGCCACCTGCACCTGGAGGGTTCCCAGCGCCGGCAGCTCCCCCATGGCGCCTTGAAGATAGTCGCCGGCGACCCGCGCCTCGATCCCTTCGCCCACGAGCAGGATCTTTACGGCGTGGGCTTCGATGGAGTTCAGTGGATGGAAGACGGTGATCATCCCTCGTAGGTGAGCGCCTGGCCGTGAGTGCCTTTGCTGTCGGGGCCCATGAGCCAGAGATAGAGCGGCATGAGCTTTTCCGGCGGCTTCACGCTCTCCGGCCGCTCGCCCGGAAAGACCCGCCGGCGCAGCGCCGTCCGGGTGGGGCCCGGATCCACGCTGTTGACACGGATGGGACTGTTCTCCAGCTCCTCGGCCAGAAGCTGCATCAGCCCCTCCAGGCCGAACTTGCTCACCGCGTAGGCGCCCCAGAAAGCTTTGGCCCGCCGGCCCACGGCATCGGAAGTGAAGAGGAGCGCGGCGTCTTCGGCCTGCAGCAGCAGCGGCAGCACCGCCTGGGTCAGCATGAAGGGCGCATTGAGGTTTACCTGCATCACCTTGTGCCACTCCTCGGCGTCGTAGTCCTTGATGCGGCTGAGGTAGGGAAGGGAGGCGGCATTGTGCAGGACGCCGTCCAGCCGGCCGAAGGTCTCCTCCAGCTTCGAGGCCAGCTCGTCGAATTCGTGGGGGGTGGCGCCTTCCAGGTGCATGGGGTAGATGGCCGGGGTGGGGCCGCCGGCCGCTTCGATCTCGTCATAGGCCGACTCCATGCCTTGCAGGTCCTTGTCCAGCAGCACCACGGTGGCGCCATGGCGGGCGAAGGCGAGCGCGGCCGCGCGGCCGATGCCGTCGGCGGCGCCGGTGACCAGGACGACGCGCTCCTGGAGCAGATCGGGGGCGGGTTGGTAATCCTGCATGGTCATGAGAGGTTGGCCGGGATCGCCTTAGTCTACCGCAGAAGGGGATCCTTCAGTACTTGGGTTCGAGCCCGCCGCCAACGGTCGGCCCCGTCATGCTTCCGTTCCGGAGGCTTTTCCGGTTCGAGACTGCGCTGCGGCGACGGCTCCCCCCTTTTGAAGAAGGCCGGCCAGCAGAGCGGTGGCGGCGACGCTCCAGACGATGGCCGGCCCGGAGGGCAGATCGGCCACCGCCGAGAGGAACAGACCCAGCGCGTAGCCGACGGCGCCGACGAGCCAGCCCCGCCG
>JALSRN010000043.1 GCA_026984735.1 Sedimenticola sp.
GGGAGAAGGGTATAGCCATTCGGCAACGGTCACGGCTTACCGTTTCGACAGTTCTTCTCTCAATCGGGTGGGCAGCGGCCGGGAACGGCCGGTGGCTCTCTCCACCGCTGCATGGACGGTGGTGGCGGTGGCGCAGCGGGTTCCTTCTCGAAGGAAGGCGTAGTCCAGGGCGAAGGAGCGGTCGCCCACGCTCTTCACTCGCAGCTCCACTTCGATGGTGTCGCCCAGCTTCATGGGGCGGTGGTAGTCGGCCTCCGCGCGCACCAGGGGAAGCGCGATTCCCTCTTCGATCAGGGTGGTCAGGCTCAGGCCCATCGCTTCCAGAAAGCCTTCGTAGGCTTGGTGCGCATGCCGGAAGAGGTGGCCGAAGAAGAGCGCTCCGCCGGGGTCGGTCTCGTCGAAAGGGACGCGGAATCGGCTGCGGTGTCGGGTCATGGATTCACTCCCAGGCCGGGAAGGTCGTTCAGATGGAGGCTGCCCCTCTCGATGCGGGGCGCGCGATGGGGATCATCGGCCAGCCAGGCTCCGGTGGCAAGGCCGTGGGCGGTCTCGGGCCGAACGGCGGCGAGGGCGGCGGCAAGCTGGCAGGCGGCATGCAGGCCCACGGCCGACTCCAGGCTGGAGGTGATCACGGGCGTCATGCCGGCCCGCAGCGACCGCCGGGCCAGTTCCAGGGTGCGGCCGGGGCCGCCCTGGACCATGGGCTTGAGCACCAGCCGTTTCACGGGCGCCGAGGCGAGCACCCGCGCCGGTCCCAGAACAGCCACGGATTCGTCCAGGGCCAGGGCCACCGGGGTGCTCTCCTGGAGCCGGCGCAGCGCATCGATCTCGGGGTGGCGCAGCGGTTCTTCCAGCGACTCCACCGGCAGCTCTTCGAGACCCTCGAGAAAACGGCGGGTCTCCTCCAGGCTCCAGGCGCGGTTGGCGTCCAGCCGCAGGCGCACTCCTGCCGGTAGTCGGGCGCAGCAGGCGCGGAGGCAGCCCAGTTCCTCCTCCAGGTCGCCGCGGCCCACCTTCAGCTTGATCACCCGGAAGCCCTGGCGCGCCGCTGCGCCCGCCCTTGGATCGCAGGCATGGCCGGCCATGGCGTTGACCGGAAAGCGGTCCATCGCGCGGGGTTCCAGCAGGCGGCGCAAGGGGAGACGGCGTCGCCGGCTCTCCAGGTCCAGCAGCGCCGTCTCCAGGGCGCAGGCGGCGGCGGGCGCGCGGCGGGCCAGCCGGCGGGCGTGGCGGGCCAGCGTCAGGGGGTTCCAGCGCCGGGCGCACGCTTCGGCCAGGCGGCGTGACGCTGTTCGGGGTGATTCGGTGCCGGCGGCGGGAAGAGGGGCGCACTCCCCCCATCCGTGGTGGCTTCCACAATGCAGGTGGAGCAGCCATCCCCGCCGGTGGGAGGCTTTCAGCCCCGGCCAGGGGGCGCGGAAACGAAGACGGTAGGGTCGCAGTTCCAGGCGGCAGGGGGTTGGCTCAGGAGAAAACATTTCGGATTGACCCAGGTCAAGTGAGATCTGTGCGAAATGGCACACACTAACTGCGCTGCAATTGGCCGGCTGCACCGAGTGTCTTGGCGCTACGTGCAGCTTGAACCATGAAGTCCGGCGCCTTCGTCGTGGTTTCTGGACTTTAACGCTTGTTACCAGAAGGAGTACAACCCATGAAAGTACGCAAGCCCATGCTTGCCGCCCTCGTTGCCCTGGCAGTGGGGGTCACCGCCGGAGGCCAGGCTTGGTCTCGGGAGACGTTGAAAGACGTGATGAAACGGCGGGGCCTCACCGACAAGGACATTCTGGCGGCGGCCAAGACCTATGTCCCCACCGGTGGGCGTGACGAATACATCGTCTTCAGCTCCGGCGGCCAGAGCGGTCAGATCATCGTCTATGGCATTCCTTCCATGCGCATCCTCAAGTACGTCGGCGTCTTCACGCCGGAGCCGTGGCAGGGCTACGGCTTCGATGACGAGTCGAAGAAGGTGCTGGCCGAGGGTCGCATCAACGGCAAGGACATCGTCTATGGGGACACCCACCACCCCGCTCTGTCGGAGACCAAGGGCGACTACGATGGCCAGTATCTCTTCATCAACGACAAGGCCAACCCGCGCATTGCGGTGATCGATCTGCACGATTTCGAGACCAAGCAGATCGTGGTCAACCCGCTGTTCCGTTCGGAACACGGCGGCGCTTTCGTCACTCCCAACACTGAGTACGTGATGGAGGCGACCCAGTACGCTGCGCCCTACAAGGGCAGTGGCTATGTGCCCCTTTCGGACTTCAACGACAAATATCGGGGCGGCCTCACTTACTGGAAATTCGACCGAAAAGAGGGGCGCATCAAGCCGGATCAGTCCTTCACCTTCGAGCTGCCCCCCTACAGTCAGGACCTCTCCGACGCCGGCAAGGGACCCAGCTACGGTTGGGGCTTCACCAACTCCTTCTGCTCGGAGCGGTACGTGGGCGGCATCGAGAAGGGTCGTCCGCCGTTCGAGGCCGGTTGCTCCTCCAAGGACACCGACTTCCTCCACGTGACCAACTGGAAGAAGGCCGAATCCTTGATCAAGGCCGGCAAGATCGGCAAGAAGGTCAACGGCATGACGCTGATCTCCATGAAGGAGGCGGTGGACAACGGCCTGCTCTATCTGATTCCCGAGCCGAAGAGCCCCCATGGGGTGGACGTGGTGCCCACCGGCGACAAGATCGTCGTCTCGGGCAAGCTGGACAGCCACACCTGGGTGTATGACTGGAACAAGATCCAGAAAGCGATCAAGAGCCGCAAGTTCGAGGGCAAGGATCCTTACGGCATTCCCATCATCGCCCTGAAGGACGTGCTCCACACCTCGGTGAACGTGGGCCTGGGGCCGCTGCACACCCAGTTCGACTCCAAGCCGTGCGTCGCCTACACCTCCATCTATGTGGACTCCATGATCACCAAGTGGGACTACTGTAAAGGCAAGGTGCTGGACCAGTTGCCCATCCACTACAACGTGGGCCACCTGATGACGATGGAAGGCGACACCGTGAAGCCCGATGGCAAGTACCTGGTGGCGCTCAACAAGCTGGCCATCGACCGCTTCAATCCGGTGGGTCCCCTGCACCCGCAGAACCATCAGCTCATCGACATCAGCGGCGACAAGATGCAGCTGCTCTACGACATGCCGGTGCCGCTTGGCGAGCCCCACTACGCGGTGGCCATCAAGGCTGACAAGCTCAAGCCGGTGATCCGCTACAAGTCGGGCTGGAACAGCCGCGAGGACAAACGCTCGCAGTGGCGCGTGCGGGCCGGCCGCGAGAAGATCGAGCGCAGCTGCGACGCCAACGGCAAGTGCGTGGTCAATGTCTACGGCACCACCATCCGTTCTCACATCACGCCTGAAATCATCGAGGTCACCGAAGGGGATACGGTCCATATCCACCTGACCAACCTCGAGCGGGCCGAGGACGAGGTGCACGGCTTCGCCATGTTCGGTCACAACGTCCAGCTCTCGCTCGAGCCGGGCAAGACCGCCACGGCGACCATCGTGGCCGACAAGCCGGGCGTCTATCCCTACTACTGCACCGAGTTCTGCTCGGCACTCCACCTGGAGATGCAGGGCTACCTGCTGGTGCAGCCCAAGGGATACAAGGCGAAAGGGGGCGGCCTGAAGGCAGGCACCACCTACACCGAGGCGGACTACAAGAAGCAGGTCAAGACCAACCTGCAGACCCAGGACGTCATCAACCAAGTGGTTGGCTTCATCACCAGCCACAACTACAAGGACTTCCCCACCGTGGTCGCCTTGGTTGAGGACGCCACCGACCAGCTCGGTTTCGCCAAGGACGCTCGCGCCAAGGCTGAAGCGGCTGCCGCCAAGAAGGACTGGAACAACGCAATGCTCTGGGCCAACCAGTGGTGGCAGTACCAGGTCAAGGCGGCGGACCTCGGTCTGCGGGCCAAGACCTACCTGCAACAGCACGGCGCCAAGAAGATCAAGTAAGATCTGACGGCGTTCCGGAACCCCGGCCCCGGCCGGGGTTCCGGTGAACCTCCGCAGGTATTACCATTCAAGGGGTGAATCTTCACCCCTTTTTCACATCAGGAGAAACGACCCAATGTTGATCAAGAAGTTTTCCATGATCGCGCTTTCCGCGGCGTTGGCCGCGGCCGCTTTCGTCGGCCCGGCCTCCGCAGCGGACGGCAAGAAGCTCTTCATGACTTGCGCCGCCTGCCACGGCAAGGACGGCAAGAGCCCCATCATGCCGGCCTATCCCAAGATTGCCGGCCAGAACAAGGAGTATGTGCTGCAACAGCTCAAGGACATTCTGAGCGGAGCCCGGGCCAACGGCCAGTCGGCGGCCATGCGCGGCGTGCTGGTCACGCCCGAGGGTCAGCCCCGATTCAGTGACGCGGATCTCCAGGCCCTGGCGGAGTACGTCTCCAGCCTGGCGCCCTGATTTTTGGAGAGCATGGAGAAGGCGGCTTCCGGACGGGGAGCCGCCTCTCTTTTGCGATTCCGATCCAGCAGTTTCGAATATTCCGAAATTCCATGAAGCGTGTAAAGGTCATGGCGCTGTGCCTGGGGATGGCCTGGGCGGCGGCCGCCTTGGCGGAAAAGCGGGTGATCCCACCCTTTGACAAGTACGATGCCGAGGACATCATGGACATCTGCGCCGGTTGCCACGGAATCTATGGACAGGGCACGCCCGATGGGGAGTATCCGCGGCTCGCCGGCCAGGATCCTGCCTACCTGGCTCGAGAGATCCATCTCTTCAAAGATCGCAAAAGGATCAACATTCCCATGATTCCCTATGCCAACGATCGCGAGCTGCCGCCGGAGGACGTGGCCACCATCACCGCCTATCTGGCCAGCATCCAGTTGCCACGCCATCTCAAGCCCCTGAAGCCGGGCGAGCCCTTCGATGCCTTGGCACGGCTGGAAGAGAGCAAGAAGGTGCTGAACATCCCCCACTATCCTGGCGATCCCAAGCGCGGAGGGCGGCTCTACCGTCGCGAATGCGCCAGTTGTCACGGCAGGAAGGGGGAAGGCAACTGGGAGAAACACGTTCCCATGCTCACCGGCCAGCACAGCAAATATCTGCTGCGGCAGGTGGAGCGGATCCGCAAGGGGGAGCGGATCCACGACACTCCCGAGGACGCCGAGCTGTTTCGGGAGTACACTGACCAGGAGATTGCCGACATTTTGGCTTGGCTCTCTCGGCAGGACGACTGAGAAGTGGTGTAATACCTTGTTTGAACAATGGTTTATGGTGCCGGCTTGACTTTGCTCAAGTGTACGGAAGAGAGCCGGTGATAGCATTTGAACCCGTGTCAATCCGGGTGGGTCGAATCGCCTGATCCATTCATCTTCGGAGGAAATCAATGAAAAGACGTTCCATCGTTTCCCTGGCGGGAGTGGCCGCCACCCTGCTCATCAGCAGCTCCGCCAACGCCTGGCTGGAACACACCGGCGAGCGGGACGAGGCGCTGAAACTCAAGCCGAATCGCGAGAACGGCATCGAGGTGTTCGAGGTCTGTTCCGCCTGCCACCTCACCGAAGGGTGGGGCACCAAGGACGGCACCTTCCCCCAGATCGCCGGTCAGCACCAGACGGTGCTGGTCAAACAGTTGGCCGACATCCGCGAGGGCAACCGGGACAACCCCACCATGTATCCTTTCGCCAAGCCCGAGTCCATCGGCGGTCCGCAGGCCATGGCGGACGTGACCTACTATGTCTCCAAGCTGCCCATGAACCCGGACAACGGCAAGGGGCCCTGGAAGCCGGGTACCCCCGAGTGGAAGGAGGGCCAGAAGCTCTTCAAAGAGAACTGCGTCAAGTGCCACGGCGATCAGGGGCAAGGCAGCGCCGAGAAGTTCTATCCGCAGATTCGTGGCCAGCACTACAAGTACATGCTGCGACAGTTCGAGTGGATCCGCACGGGCAAGCGGCGCAACGCCAACCCCGACATGGTGAAGCAGATCAAGAACTTCACCCGTGATCAGGAGAAGAAGGTGATCAACTATGTCTCCTGGATCAAGGTGCCCAAGGAGCTGCTGGCGCCCTCCAAGGACTGGACCAACCCCGACTTCGACTGATTCGATTCCAGCTCTGCCCGTCCTTTGGGGACGGCGAGGCCGGGGATGGACGGGAGAAGCGGTCAGCCGCTTCTTTCGTCGTTATGGAGGAGCAAATTCCCGGCGTTCATTGGGGTTTGGATCGCAGGAGTGCGAACCGCGACATTTCAGGAAATCTTGCGTCCTGAGGGCGGATCCCTTTCGGTCGTGTCTGCCGGCTGAAAACCGGGATTCCCGGGGTGCTTGAAAACTTTTGGAGGCACTCTTGAAATTGCTCATGGCGTTTCCCATGGCTGTTGCTATGCTCGACGCCGTCTCCGAACCGAAACCGACTACGCAGGTGCCGATATGTCCAAGCGCGTCATTCTTTCCAATCTTCTGATCCTGGCCAGCGTGGTGTTGCTGGTGGTGATCTATTTCGCGCCCATCTGGTGGGTGTCGCTGACGGCGCCCAACTATCCCAAGGAGTCCTTCCCCGACGGCGTGCGCATCCATTTCCACATGAACGGCGTGTTCAACGGGTGCAAGAAGGTGGCCAAGAAGGAGATCGAAGAGCAGGAGGTGCTCGACTGCGTGCACGAGATGGACACCATCAACCACTATGTGGGGATGTACCCCATCGCCGCCGGAGGCGTGGTGGAGAAGGCGTTTTCTCCTTTCCTCATGTCGCTGTTGGGGGTGATGCTGCTCGGTTTCGCCTGCACCAAGCCCAAGATCCGCTTGGGGATCATGGCGGTGGGCTTTTTGGGTATCGCGGTCTGGATGTCGCTCTACTGGTTCGGCAAGGATGGGCTCAAATACCAGCCGGCCGGCTACATCGAGGCCCTGGTGAAGTCCATGGGGCAGGAGGGCGATCAGGGAGGGGGCAACGACCAGGCGGCGCGCGCGGTGATCGAACGGATCAAGTCCTCCCTCGGCAACGAGACCGTGGACATCGAGGAGGTCAAGAAGAGGGTGCGGGACAAGCAGGCCAAGACGCTGCTCGAGATCGCTTCTTCCCTGGCTCAGGGGGACGAAGAGATCAAGAAGGAGGAGCAGCGGCTCCAGTCGGACCCCAAACTGGCCGACATCGAGACGTTGCGAGGGGCTTTCGAAGCCGACCAGGCGAAGAAGCCGGCGGATCGGCGCGAGGCCTGGACCGGCAGCGGCCGGCAGGTGCTGCGCTGGCACTATGCCAAGAGCCTCGGTCGCTATTTCAACAACCCGGCCGAGATCGAGCCCATGGCGAGGAAGATGAGCCTGGCGGCCGACATCGTCTATTGGGGCATCCTGGCGGCCATGGTGCTGCTGCTGTGGGGCGCCCGCAAGACCGGCGGCGTCATCTATTGGCTGATGATCCTGGTGCCCATGGCATTGCCTCTCTTCTTCGTGGTGGAGTATTCGGCCTGGCTGTGGTGGTATGGCCACCGGCTCAACTCCATGGGGGCCTTCACGGTGAAGCCCTTCATGCCCACGGTGTTCGGCAATGGCAAGGTGGCCCAGTTCACCACCCACTCCTATCCCTACTGGGGATTCGGCCTGATGCTCCTCATGTCGGCGCTGCTGGCCGTGGCGGCGCTGTTGCGGCGCAAGGAGTTGAAAGAGAAGGGGAGCGAATGAGGGGAGCGCGCCTGTTGCTGGTGGCGTTGCTGCTACCGTTGACGGCGACGGCGGCAGGCGCTTCCGCTTCCCTGCAGAAACTGGTGGACCAGACCCCGAAAAACGGGGTGCTGGTTCCTCCGCCCGGCACCTACTCGGGCCCTGTGGTGGTGAACAAGCCGATGGTCATCGACGGGCGCGGCAAGGTGACCATCGACGGCGGCGGCAAGGGCAGCGTCATCCTCTTGCATACCGATGGGGCCACCATCAAGAATCTGCACCTCACCCATTCGGGGGACTCTCCCAACCGCATCGATGCGGGGGTCCAGGTTCGCGGCAACTACAATGTCATCAAGGACAACGTCATCGACGACTGTCTCTTCGGCGTCGATTTGCAGCAGTCCAACAACAATATCGTGCGGCGCAACCGCATCAGCTCCAAGCTGGAGTTCGGCCTGGGGCAGCGGGGCGACTCGGTGCGCTTGTGGTACAGCTTCGGCAACAAGATCACCGACAATGTCACCACCAACGTCCGCGACATGGTGGTCTGGTATTCGGCCAACAACGTCATTGCCCGCAATCATGGTTCCAACAGCCGCTACTCTCTCCACTTCATGTATTCGCGCTACAACCTGGTGGAGGACAATTTCTACGTGAACAACGCCGTGGGCATCTTTTTGATGTACAGCGACAGCGTGGTGCTGCGCAACAACCATATCGCCCATGCCGTCGGACCTTCCGGCGTGGGAATCGGATTCAAGGAGACCTCGGATCTGACCCTGGAAAACAACGAAGTGCTCTATTGTGCGAGCGGCCTCTACATCGATGTCTCGCCATTCCAGCCCGACACCACCAACCGCTTTCGGGGAAACCTCATCGCCTACAACGGCATCGGCGTGCGGTTTCTCAACGACTGGCATGGAAACATCTTCCAGAACAACCAGTTCGTGGACAACCTCACCCAGGTGGTGGTGAGCGGCGGCGGCACCGCCAACCACAATCGCTGGGAAGGCAACTACTGGAGCGACTACGCCGGTTTCGACCGCGACCACGACAGCATCGGCGACCTTCCCTACGAGCTCTACGACTATGCGGACCGCCTCTGGCAGGATGAACCCTACGCCCAGTTCTTCAAGGGTTCCCCCATGCTGGAGGTGCTCGATTTTCTGGAGAAGCTGGCTCCCTTTTCCAAGCCCACTCTTCTGGTTCGGGACGAGAAGCCTTACATGCACACCCTGGCGAAGGTGGAGACCCAGACCAAAAAGGAGGAGATGGACGCCTACGAGCTCTTGAAGAAGAGCCTGGAGAACTGAATCATGAGCAAGAAGCCTCGTTTGACCCCCCAGCAGCGCGCCAGGCGCCGATTTCTCAATTCGGTGTTGCTTTCCGCCGGCGTGGCCGGCGCCTCGCTGCTGGGTTTCGTTCCGGTGTTGGCCGGCCGCCTCGACCGGCGGGTGCGCCCGCCGGGCGCCATGCGCGAAAGCGAATTTCTCTCCGCCTGCATCAAGTGCGGGCAGTGCGTCCAGGTGTGCCCGGTGGAGGCGATCAAGCTGGCCGATCTCACCGACGGATTCGGAGTGGGCGTGCCGCACATCGAGCCGCGTGAACAGGCGTGCGACTTCTCTTGTGACGGTCTGCAGTGCGTGCTCGCCTGTCCCACCGGCGCCCTGATCCACGAGATCGCCTTCCCTTCGCAGGTGGATGCGGGGGTGGCCAAGGTGGTGGCGCCCGCCAAGTGCCTGGCGGTGCAGGGCAAGGGCTTCAGAGGGCTGGCCCGGGGACCAGCGTTCAAAGGCAAGCTGCGGTACGCCGAGATCGATCGTTGGCATCCTCAGCCGGTGGCCGAACACCCCTATGACCTGGAACTGTGCGATCTTTGCGTTCGCCAGTGTCCCATCGAGATCCAGATCGCCGACTGCGCCAAAGAGGACGAGAAGAAACGGGCGCAGATGGGTCTGGTGGCCAAGCGGCAGCCGGGAGAGTGCCCGCCCAGGCACGCCATTGAGCTGCGACCCATCGATCAGGGCGACGGCGTGAAGCGGATGAAGCCGGTGATCCTGGAGGGCTGCGTGGGGTGCGGCGTTTGTGAAATGATCTGCCCGGTGGAGCCGTCGGTGATCGTCATCGACAGCAGCGAGAGCCGGGAGAAGAGCCGGGGGATGCGGACATGAGCAGTGTGGTCGAATCGATCCGGGTGTTGTTGGGAGGCGATCCCAAACGGATTCCCAAAAGCGAGATGCCGGACGAGGTGCGTGAGCTGCACGCGCGCAAGTTCAGCGACAAGGAGCGCATCGAAGCGATCCGCATCGAGCTGGCTGAAAAGAAAGCGAAAAAAGCGCCCGAGAAGAAACGGCGGTTGCGCTGGGCGGTGCTGCTGGCGGTGAATCTGCTGTTCGTGCTCTCCTACCATCTGGACATCCAGTTGTTGGAGGGCGCCCTCACCGCCTCCCGCTTCGCCGGATTCCATATGGCGGATCTCAATTCGGCGCTGCAGGTGATGCTGGCGTTCAAGCATGTGGTGATCAACCTGCTCATCGGCACCAGCACGGTGTTCGTGCTCTGGTGGCTGCTGGGGGGGCGCACCTTCTGCTCCTGGGTCTGCCCCTATCACCTGGTGGCCGAGTGGGCGGAGATGCTGCATCTGAAGTTGCGCGAGAAGGGGCTGGCGAAGGACATCCAGTTCGATCGTCGCGCCCGCGCCTGGCTCTGGGCGCTGTTCGCGGTGCTCGCCTTCGTCACCGGCTATACCGTCTTCGAGACCATCTCTCCCACGGGCATCCTCAGCCGAGCCCTCATCTACGGCCCCGGAGTGGCGCTGGTCTGGGTGGGGTTGATTCTGCTCTTCGAGATCTTCTTCTCGCGGCGTGCCTGGTGCCGCTACGCCTGTCCCATCGGCCTGACCTACGGCTTCGTGGGGGCCACTTCGCCGTTCCGGGTGCACTACAAGCTGCCCAACTGCTTCCACGAGGGTGAATGCCGCAAGGTCTGCCTGGTGCCCCATGTGCTGGACACCGTGCTCAAGGGCAAGGCCGCGGCGATGGAGGTGGACATCGGCGCCGACTGCACCCGCTGTCTCCGTTGTGTGGACGCCTGCCCCACCGGCGCCCTCACTTTCCGCTACAAAGGGTTGGAGAAGCTGTTGTGAGCGTTGCTTGCGCCGACGCCGAAGGCAGCGGGGGAAGACGGCCATGCCGATGATCGAGCTGAGCCGGGTCACCAAGAAGTTCCGGCGCCAGGAGGTGCTCAAAGGGATCGACCTGACGCTGGAGGAGGGCGATCGTGTGGCGCTGGTGGGCTCCAACGGGGCCGGCAAGACCACCTTGATCCGCTGCCTGCTGGGGGAATACCGCTGCGGCGGGCATGTGCGGGTGGACGGGCGCGAGCCACGCGCCCATCGCACCGAAGTGCTGCGCCGGGTGGGCTTCGTGCCGCAGATCTCGCCGCCGCTGAAGATGCCGGTGGGGCAGCTGGTCCACTTTGCCGCCGGAGTGTGCGACAGTTCCCCCGACCGCATGTTCGAAGTGGCCGAGCGGCTGGGGCTGGATGCCCGCAAGATCCGCCGCCAGCCTTTCAACAAACTTTCGGGCGGCATGAAGCAGAAGCTGCTTATCGCCGTCGCGTTGGGGCGCGAGTGCAAGCTGCTGGTGCTGGACGAACCGGCGGCCAATCTCGATCCGGAAGCCCGCCATCGCTTCTTCCAGTTGCTGGCCGAGCGGAAGGAGAAAGCCGCCATGATCATTTCCAGCCACCGGCTCGACGAGGTGGCATCTCTGGTGAACCGGGTGGTGGAGATGGATCAGGGCCGCGTGGTGCTCGACGATCAGGTGGCCGATGACGTCTCCATGACCGCCATGCTCCGCAGCCGGATCGAGCTGGCGCGTCCCAGCGACGCATTCGCCCGCGCCGCGCGGGAGTGGGGGTTCGAAGAGAGCGAGGAAGGCCGGGTGTGGGAAGGCCGGGTGGCCGGTCCGGACCGCTTGCGTTTCCTGGGCGTGGTGTCGCGGTACGCGGCCCTCCTCAAAGGGATCGAGCTGCGGGAACAGGGGGGTGTCCATGCGGAGTGAACGCATCGCCTGGGCGGCGGTCGCGGGAATTTTGCTCCTGCTGGCCGGTTGCGGGGGCGAGCCCGACACCGGCCCCGGCAAGGTGCGTTGGGACCGCGAGACCTGCGTCCGCTGCGGCATGGCCGTCAGCGATCCCAAATACTCCGCCCAGGTGCGGGCGCCGCGCCAGCATGGCAAACGGCCGTTGTACAAGTTCGACGACATCGGTTGCGCCATCATCTGGCTGGATCAACAGCCGTGGAAGGACGATCCCACGGTGGAGATCTGGGTGAACGACTATCACGACGGCAAGTGGCTCGATGCGCGCAAGGCGTGGTATGTGCCCGGAAAGATCACCCCCATGGGCTATGGGCTGGGAGCCACCGACAAGAAAGAGCCGGGCGCCATGGATTTCGCCGCCGCCCGCAAGCACGTCTACGAGGTGGAAGAGAAGTACCATGTCCATCGCGGGGGCGAGTCGCACGCGGTTCCCGCGCCGCAAGAGGCACACCCATGAAACATCTGCTGCTCACCGCCAAGGCGGATATCAGTGAATCGCTCCGTTCCCGCTGGTTTCTCATCTACACCCTGGTGTTCGGCGGCGTGGTGGTGGCGCTGTTCATCTCCGGCCTCACCGAATCGCGCGTGATGGGCTTCACCGGCCTGTCGCGGCTGCTGGTCACCTATCTGCAGATCACCATGGCGATCCTGCCGCTCTTCGTGCTCATCACCACGGTGCGTTCGGTGGCGGGGGACCGGGAAGCGGGGATCTTCGAGTACATGCTTTCCCTGCCGGTGAGCCTGTCGAGCTGGTTCTGGGGCAAGCTGGCGGGGCGTTTTCTGGTGGTGTTCCTGCCTGTCATCCTCGCGCTGTTCGGCGCGGTGGTGTGGGGCAAGCTCAAAGGCGTTGAGATTCCCTGGGCTCAGGTGACGCTCTATACCGCCTTTCTGATCTCGCTGGCGTGGTGTTTTCTCGGCATCGGCATGTTCATCTCCACCGTCGCCCGCTCCTCGGATGTGGCCACCGGGGCCGCTTTCATCGTCTGGCTCTTTCTGCTGCTCTTTCTGGATCTCATCCTTCTGGGGGTGCTGATCCGGGAAGGGCTGCCGCCGGAGACCGTCATCGCCATCGCGCTGGCCAATCCGCTGCAGGTGTTCCGCACCGGCTCCATGTTGCTGTTCGATCCCCAACTGGTGCTGCTGGGGCCGGCCGCCTACGTCATCCTCGACAACTTTGGAGAGAAGGGCTATCTCGCCTGGAGCATCCTCTATCCCTTGGCGTTGGGGACCCTCTTCGCCTGGCTGGGGTTTCGGCTCTTCCGCAAGGGTGACCTGCCCTGATGGCCTCGTCCCGGAGCAGGTGGCTCTCGTCGCTGCTGGTGATTGCGTTGCTGGCCGTCGCCGGGGGAGCCTGGTGGCATTTCCGGGACTATTTCCAGCCGCCTCCGGCGCAGCGTCTGCCGCTCGACGGTTGCGATCTCCAGAAACAGGCCTGTCGGCGCGCCCTGCCCGGCGGGGGGACGCTGGAGTTCAGCATCACGCCGAGGCCCATTCCGCTGGTCGCCCCGTTGAAACTGCGGGTGCGGCTCGAAGGAGTGGAAGCGCGGCGGGTGGAGGTGGACTTCGCCGGCTTGAACATGAACATGGGCTACAACCGGCCGAGGTTGAAAAGGGCGGGCGCCGGCGTCTTCGAAGGAGAGGGGTATCTTCCGGTGTGCATTCGCCGCCACATGGAGTGGGAGGCGCAGGTACTTCTCTATTTGCGTCACCGGGTGCTCGCCGTTCCTTTCCGCTTCGACACCTATAAGAACTGAGATGCATTCTCCCGAAGCCAAGCCGATGCCGCCCACGCCGGTCTGGGTGGGACGGCTCGCTCTGGAGCTGAGACGTCTGGCGGCGCCGCTGCTGGGCGGGCGCCGGGATGGCCTGCTCTCCTTCACCTTCGAGGTTCCCATCGGGCCTTTCGCCCCTTCGGCAGCGGCGGCCCGCCGCTGGTTCTATTGGCACCGGCCGGAGAGCGATCATCGGCTGCTCGGCGTGGGAGAGGCCTTTTCGGCGCGTGAGCGGGGCGAGGGGCGCTTTGCCCGTCTCGGCCGCCAAGTGCGCCGCCTCCAGGAGCAGTGGACGCACATCAACCAGGGGCGGGCCGATCCTCTCGCCCGCGCTTTTCTCGGCTTCGCCTTCGATCCCGAGGAGCGGCCCGAAGGCGCCTGGCGCACCTTTCCCAATGCGGCCTGGGTGGTGCCCACACTGTTGCTGGAGTGGCGCGAGGACCGATGCACCCTCACCTTCACGCACCACTGCGGGCGACGTTCGCCCACCGCCGGCCAGGTGGTGGACGGCTGGATCAGCCAGCTTCGGCGGCTGCTGGAGGCGTCCGCCGAGGGCGAACCCGGCGAGCCGCTCCGGTTGCTGAATCGCCGGGAGTCTCCCGGCGCGGAGCGGTGGAAGGCGGAGGTGGCCGCAGCGGTGACCGCCATCCGCGAGGGAGAGCGCCTGCGCAAGGTGGTGCTCTCCCGCACCCTGGAACTCGGCTTCCAGGCGCCGCCGCCGATCGGCCCGTTGCTGCAAGCGCTGGCGCGGGATTTCCCCGGCTGCGCCACTTTGGGCGCGCGGTTCGGCGAGAATGCCCTGGTGGCGGCCACGCCCGAACGGTTGCTGGCCCTGCGGAGGGGCGAAGTGTTCAGCGACGCCATCGCCGGCACCCTGCCCGACGACGCCGTCGTCGCCGATGAAGGGATGCGGTGGCACGAACATCAGCCAGTGGTGGAGGGGATCCGCGCCGCCCTCGGCCCTTGGTGCGAGGAGGTGGATGCGGCGGCGCGGCCCCGTTTGCTGAGAATGCCCGCCTTCTCCCATCTTGCCACTCCGGTGCGGGCGAGGCTGCGCCGCGATGCCGATCTCTTCTTCCTGCTCGACGCCCTTCATCCCACCCCGGCGGTGGGCGGAGTGCCGCGCGAAGAGGCGATGGCCTGGATCCGCGGCTGCGAAGGGCACCGGCGGGGGTGGTACACCGGCGCCTTCGGATGGATGGCGGACTTGGGACGGGCGGAGCTGTCGGTGGTGCTGCGCTGCGGCTTGGTGGAGGGCGCGCACCTCACTCTGTTCGCCGGCGCCGGAATCACCGAGGTCTCGGACCCCCGCGCCGAATTGGGGGAGACCGACCTCAAGTTCCGGACGCTCCTGGACCGGCTGCCTCAATGAGCGATCCGGGCCGGGTCAACCTGGAGTGGGCGCTCTCGCTGCTGGACGGCCTGGCGGGAGCGGGCCTGGAAGAGGTGGTGATCTCGCCCGGTTCGCGCAGCACGCCATTGGTGCTGGGAACCCTTCTTCATCCCCGCTTGCGGGAGACGGTGGTGGTGGACGAGCGTTGCGCCGCTTTCACCGCCCTGGGCATGGCGAAGGCGGCCCGGCGGCCCGTGGCCCTGGTGGCCACCTCCGGCAGCGCGCCGGGCAACTGGATGCCGGCGGTGATGGAGGCGTCCGAGAGCGGCGTGCCGCTGCTGTTGCTCAGCGCCGACCGCCCCTGGGAGCTCCATGGCTGCGGCGCCAATCAGACCACCGACCAGATTCGGCTCTTCGGCGCCCATGCGCGGGCGTTCCATGCGGTGTCGGAGGCGGCGGACGACGAGGGGCAACGGCGCCGGTTGCGATCGCTCGGCCGCCAGGCGATGCGACAGTGCCAGTGGCCCGACCCCGGCCCCGTGCATCTGAATCTCCCTTTCCGCGAACCGCTGGTGCCTTCCGGACAACTTCCCCAACCGGCGGAGTGCGCGGTTCGTCCGCTCTTCTTTCCCTCGTCGAGTCCGCCACCCGCTTTGCTCACCCGCTTGCTGGAGTGCTTTTCCGCCGGGCCGGGGCTGATTTTGTGCGGAGAGAGCAGCGCTCCTCTGGAAAGCATCCCCGAGCTTGCGGAGGCTCTGGGAGTGCCGCTGCTGGCCGATCCTCTCTCGGGATTGCGCTTCACCGACCAAGCCTCTCCCAACCGCATCGCCGCCTATTCGCGGTTCCTCGCCTCGCCCGAAAGGGTGGAGGAGCTCCGTCCCCACTGGATCCTCCAGTTCGGCGGCCTGCCCATCGCCGCCACCTTGCGCCGGGCGCTGGAAGCGTGGCGAGTGGAGCGACATTGGGTGGTGGATCCCCGGGGACGCCGCGTCGATCCCCTCGGGCTCGGAGCGGAGACGCTGGCGGTGGAACCGGCGTTGCTGGCCGACGCGATTCGCAAGCTGCGGCCCAACCGCGAGGAACCCCAGTGGCTCTACCGCTGGCGCCATGCGGAAGGGGGGGCGCAAGCGCCGCTGCCCGAAGCGGGGGTGATCCGCCGGGTAGTGGAAGCGCTGCCCGACGGCAGCCTGTTCTTTTGCGGCAACTCGCTGGCCATCCGCTGGCTGGACGCCTGGTCGGGGGAGGGAGCGCGCCGCATCGCCATCCACGGCAATCGGGGGTTGAGCGGCATCGACGGCAACCTCTCCACCTTCATCGGCATGGCCCGGCGCTGGAGGGGCGCGGGCCGCCGGCTGGCGCTGCTGGGCGATCTCACCTTTCAACACGACCTGGGCGCCCTGGCCAACACCGACGGGGTGGAGGCGGTGGCGGTGGTGGTGAACAATGGCGGCGGCGCCATTTTCGACACGCTGCCCCAGCGCCGTCTGCCCCATTTCGAGGCCTGCTGGCGCACCCCTCAGTCGCTCGACCTGGCCCACCTGGCGGGCCTTTTCGGGATCGGCTTCCGGCGCGTGGAGAAGAGCGAAGGGGTGAAAGAGGCGCTGGAGGCGGCTTTCGAGGCTGGCGGCTTCCAGGTGGTGGAGCTGCGGCTGTAGGGGCTCCGCGCGGCCGAGGGACTGCTGCCGGGGAAGGCAGGGGGACGCCTCGAAAAATCGGGATGCCCGTGCGGGCGAGGGAGATCCCTTATAATCTTCCGCCAGTTTCCCCCCAGGAGTGCTCTTTCCATGAGTTGGCAGGCCGTGCCCGACCGGGAATACCAGGACATTCTCTACCACCACCATCCGGAGGGCGTCGCCCGCATCACCATCAACCGGCCCGAAGTGCGCAACGCCTTCCGGCCGCGCACGGTGATGGAGTTGATGGATGCTTTCCACCACGCCCACATGGCGCAGGAGATCGGCGTCATCGTGCTCACCGGCGCCGGCAAAGAGGCTTTCTGCTCCGGCGGCGACCAGAAAGTGCGGGGCGATGAGGGGGGCTATCGGGACGAGCGGGGGGTGCACCATCTAAACGTGCTCGATCTGCAGATGCAGATCCGCCGCCTTCCCAAGCCGGTGGTGGCCCAGGTGGCGGGCTACGCCATCGGCGGCGGCCATGTATTGCACTTGGTGTGCGACCTCACCATCGCCGCCGACAACGCCCGCTTCGGCCAGACCGGTCCGCGGGTGGGCTCTTTCGACGCCGGCCTGGGCGCCGGCATCCTGGCGCGCACGGTGGGACTGAAAAGAGCCAAGGAGATCTGGTTCCTCTGCCGCCAGTACGACGCCCAGGAGGCTTTGGCCATGGGACTGGTGAACGCCGTGGTGCCCTTGGAGCGGCTGGAGGAGGAGACGCTGGCCTGGTGCCGGCGGATGCTCAGACACTCGCCCACCGCCCTGCGCCTGCTCAAGGCGGGGTTCAACGCCGACACCGACGGCCTCGCCGGCATCCAGGAGCTGGCCGGCAACGCCACCGCGCTCTTCTACATGACCGCCGAGGGCCAGGAAGGGCGGGATGCCTTTCTGGAGAAGCGCGAGCCCGATTTCGGGCGCTTTCCCCGCCGGCCCTGATGGCGCCTCTCTCCGCCTGGCTCGCGGCCGTCCGCCCCACGACCTTGGGCCTCTCCATCAGTCCCGTGTTGGCAGGCACGGCCCTGGCGGTGGGCGATACCGGCCGTTTTCATCTCCCGGTCTTCGGGGCGGCGCTGGCGGCGGCGCTGCTCATACAGATCGGCACCAATCTGCACAATGACGTGGCCGATCATCGCCGGGGCACCGACCGTCCCGGTCGCGCGGGCCCGCCGAGAGCGGTGGCCGAAGGGTGGCTCAGCGCCGCTGCCGTGGAGCGCGGCGCCTGGGCCGCTTTCTTCGCCGCTTTCCTGATCGGCGTCTATCTGGCGTGGGTGGGGGGCTGGCCCATCGTGGCGTTGGGGTTGGCTTCGCTGGCGGCGGGCGCCGCCTATTCGGGAGGGCCGCGTCCCCTCTCCTCCCTGCCGGTGGGAGAGCTCTTCGTGCTGCTCTTCTTCGGCTTGGCGGCAGTGGCGGGCAGCTACTATCTGCAAACGGGCGCGGTGACGCCGCGCGCGCTGCTGGCCGGGGCGGCGCTGGGGTCGCCGGCGGCCGCCGTGCTGGTGGTGAACAACCTGCGCGACCGGGAGGAGGACGCCCGATCGGGGCGAGCGACCCTGGCGGTGTTGCTGCCGGTATGGGGCAGCCGCCTGGAGTACACGCTGCTGACGCTCGTCCCTTTCTTGTTGCTCGTTCCGTTGCTGCCTTTTCCCTGGCTCGGCCTGCCTTTGGCCGCATTGCCGGTCGCGCTCGCTTTGGTGCGGGCGCTGTGGCGGCTGCCGCCGGGGAGGGCGTTCAACGGCCTGTTGGCCCGGACCGCCCGGCTGGATCTGCTTCTAGGGCTGCTGTTCTCGTCCGCGGCGGTGGCGCCGCGAATGCTATGATCCCTTTCCATATCTTCACTGAGTTTCCGGTTTCGTCATGAAGGGATTCGTCAAACAGGTGGCCGCCATGCTGGTGGCGCTGGTCCTCTTCCTGGTTCTGGGGCTGCTCTTCCTGGGCATGATTCTGGGAACCCAGGAAACGGCACCTTCCATCGAAGCGAAGACGCTGCTCACGCTGGACTTGGAGAACCCCATTTCCGACCGGCCCTCGCTGCAGCGCTTCTCCGACCTGGTGGACGACGCTTTGCGCGGGCGGGTGCGCCGCGGCTACGCGCTGCGGGAAGTGGTCGCCGCCATCGACCACGCGGCCGAAGACGACCGCATCAGCGGGCTCTTTCTCAAGGGAGAGGTGGCGCGCGAGGGTTACCGCTCGGGATGGGGCGCGCTGGCGGAGGTGCGGGCAGCCATCGAGCGTTTCCGCGCCAAGGGGAAGCCGGTGATCACCTGGCAGGAGAATCTGGACGAGGCGACGCTCTACGTGGTCTCTCCGGCGAACCGCATCCTGCTCCATCCTCTCGGGCTGGTGGAGTTCAACGGCCTGGCCGCCGAGACGCTCTATTTCCATGACGCCTTCGAGAAGTACGGCATCGGCGTCCAGGCGGTGCGCGTGGGGCGGTACAAGTCGGCGGTGGAACCGTTCGTGAAGAGCCACATGAGCGACGCGAACCGGGAACAGCTCGAAACCCTGCTGCGGGATCTCTTCGACGAGATCAGCGGCGCCATCGCTTCCAGCCGGGGAATCGATCCGCGGCGGTTGCGGCAGGTCGCCCGCGGCGAAGGGGTGCTGCAGGCGGAAGAAGCCAGGCGTATGGGGCTGGTCACTTCGGTCGCCTACTACGACGAGACGCTTCGGCGTCTGCGCGAGCTCACCGATACCGCGGCCGACAAAGCCATCGAGCGCCAGATTGATGTGGCCGACTATTTCACGGCGCTCCGGCCCGAGCGATCCGAGGGCAAGGTGGCGGTGATCTACGCGGAAGGGGAGATCGTCTCGGGCGACGAAGAACAGGAGGTGGGCGCGCGGCGCCTGGCGCGCCTTTTGCGCAAGGCGCGGCGGGACGAGAAAGTGAAGGCAGTGGTGCTGCGCATCAACAGCCCGGGCGGCAGCGCTTCGGCGGCGGACGTGATCGGCCGTGAAGTGGATCGGCTGAAGAAGCGCAAGCCGGTGGTGGTCTCCTTGGGGAGCGTGGCCGCTTCCGGCGGCTACTGGATCGCGGCCACCGCGGACCAAGTGTGGGCCGAGCCCACCACCCTCACCGGATCCATCGGGGTCTTCGGGCTCTTTTTCAACCTTCAGCGGCTGGCCAACGACCACGGCCTGAACCGGGAGGCGGTGCGCACGGCGCCGCGAGCCGACTTCTACAGCCTGTTCCGGCCCAAGAGCGAGGCGGAGTTGGCCACGGTGCGGCGCATCGTCGAAGGAGTCTATGACCGCTTCATGGAGCGGGTGGCGCGGGGACGGGCGCTTCCTTTGAAGCGGGTCCAGGCGTTGGCCCAGGGGCGGGTCTGGTCGGGAAAACGGGCTCTGGCCCTCGGCCTGGCGGATCGCGCCGGCGGTCTCCAGGAAGCGATCGCCGCCGCCGCGGAACGGGCGGGCCTGAAGAGTTACCAGATCCTCGAGTACCAGCGCGCCGAGAACTGGCTGGATGCGCTGATGCGGCAACTGGGCCTCGAGCCCGAAGAGGGCGATGCCCAGGAGTCTGGCATGAAAACGCTGTGGGGTGCTCTGGAGAAGCTGCTCCTCGTTGCCGACCGGCGGCATGTCCAGGCGCGTCTTCCCTTCGATCTTTTCATTCGCTGACCAGGATTGAACGATGAATCAGGAGACAGAAACGACCGATTCCGGCTCTGACGGGCGTCGGGGAATCAAGGGGAGCACCGTGGTCTGGATCGTTCTGGGTACGGTGCTGGTGACCGTGGCGCTCACTTGGTGGGCGTTGCGCACCTATCTCTATGCCCGTCCTTTCGAGCCGGTGCAGCTCACCCCCAAGGAGGAGGTCCGCCTCGATGCCAAGTTGCGGGCTTTGGGATACGACCCCGCTCCTGCAAATGGCTCGGGGAGAGGGGAGAGCGATCAGCAGTGGTTGCGGCCGGAGGCTTACCGCGAGGAGGCGGGCAAGCGCACTCTCTTTTTCACCGAACGGGAGCTCAACGCGCTCATTGCCAACAACCGCGATTTGGCGCGCCGCGTGGCGGTGGACCTGTCGGACGACCTGATCAGCGTGCGGGCCTTGATCCATGTGGATCCCGATTTTCCCATCCTGGGGGGCAAGACGTTACGGGTCTCCAGCGGCGTGGAACTGGCGTTCCGCAACGGGCGGCCGGTGGTCCAGCTGCGGGGAGTGAGCCTCATGGGGGTTCCCATTCCCGGCGCCTGGCTGGGGGGGCTGAAGAACGTGGATCTCATCCAGGAGTTCGGCGACGCCGGTGGCTTCTGGGAGGCTTTCGCCAAAGGGGTGGAGGACGTCCAGGTGGAGGACGGGCGACTCAAGGTCACCCTGCGAGAGTAGGAGCCCCCCGGCACATGGCCGGGGAGGGCGGTGCCGCTACGCTTTCGCTTCCTGCACCGAGGCTTCCGGCGCGTTCCTGGCCACGGAATCGATGCCGTTGTTGCGGCCCCTTTCGGTCTTGTACATCTGGCTCTTGCCGATCACCTGGCCGTTGGTGGCGTTGAGGGTAAAGAAGAATTTGCCGTTCTTGGCCACCTTTTTCTCGAACCGTTTCGGATCCTGGCTGTTTTTGCGCACCGATTCGATGCCGTTGTCCCGGCTCTTGGCCGAGGCGTACCCCTGGCTCTGGAGAATGGTTTCGCCGTTGCCGGCCTTGAGAACGAAGTAGTGCTTGCCGTCCTTGCCGACGGAAGTCACGAATTTCCCAGCCATTGGTATCCTCCTTTTGCGTTGGTTGAGGGATCGTGTTTTTTCAGGTCTGTTCGATTTCGTCCACGTCCACCTGGCCGGTAAGGCGGCGCCGCACGTGGGACCATGAGATGCCGATGGCGAGCAGGACCGACAGCAGAACGAGCGCGACCCAGCTCAGCGTGGAAGGATTGTTGAGAGAGAGCCACCCGTAATAGACCATGGCCCACACCAAGGTTCCGAACAGCGCTGTCACCAGGAGGGCGCCGAAAAAGCCGAGAGAGCGGGCGGTGGCGCGGAGAAAGATGACCCAGCCGATGACCAGCAGAACCGCGCTGAGCAAAATCAGCGGATCGAGTTTGTTGCTGCTGTTTCGTACCCAGTGGACCCAGGAGTAGCCCGAAGGGTTGTAGGTGGTGAAAACCAGAAAGAGCGCGGCGCCCAAACGAATGAGGAAATTGGGCCAGCCGAAGGTGGATCCTGCCATGGACGCATTCCCGAAGCCGAAGGATGAACCGGAGTATATAGGAGTTGCGCCCTACCAGGGAAGCGGGTTCTTGGTCAAGGCCACGCCCACCATGTAGGCGAAAGAGGCGTAGGCCAGCAGCAGCGCCGGGATTCGGTGGGAGAGCTTCGCTCCCCGGAGGGCGACGGCGCCCGCCAGAACGTAGAGCACCAACGCCGCCAGCTTGGCGGTGAGCCAGGGGGTGGTCACCGGATACTGGTGGCGTAGGTAGGCCAGTCCCAGCCCGCTGAAGAAGAGCAAGGTGTCGATGAAGTGGGGAACCGTGCGCACCCAACGGCGGCGCAGCAGGCGGGAGCCCGTCAGCATGAGGCCGGCGCGCAGAGTGAAGCCGGTGATGGAGAGCACCACGCAGCTCAGGTGGGTGAGCTTGAGCAGGCTGTAGTCAATCACCGGCGGGCTTGGCGCCGATGCCGTGTTCGCGCGCGAAATCGAGCATGCGTTGGATGGGCACCACAGCGCGCTCGCGGACTGCTTCGTTGATGAGAATCTCGTTGTCGCCGCGCTCCAGCACCCGCTCCAGGTTCTGAAGCGCGTTCATGGCCATCCAGGGACAGTGTCCGCAGGAGACGCAAGTGGCGCCTTCGCCGGCGGTCGGGGCGATGAGCAGCTTCTTGCCGCCGGCCATCTGCTGCATCTTCCAGAAGATGCCCTCGTCCGTGGCGACGATGAACTCCTGGTTGGGTAGCTCGTGCACCGCTTTGATGAGCGCGGTGGTGGAGCCCACCACGTCGGCCTGCTCGATCACCGCTTCCGGGGATTCGGGATGCACCAGCACGGCGGCGTCGGGGTGAAGGCGCCTCAACCGCTGCAGGGCGAAGGACTTGAACTCTTCATGCACCACGCAGGAGCCCTGCCAGAGCAGCATTTCGGCGCCGGTCTGTCGCTGGATGTAGTGGCCCAGATGGCGGTCCGGCGCCCACAGCACCTTTTCCCCTCGGGAGGCCAGGTGTTTGACGATGGGCAGGGCGATGCTGGAGGTGACCATCCAGTCGGCGCGCGCTTTCACCTCGGCGCTGGTATTGGCGTAGACCACCACGGTGTGGTCGGGGTGGGCGTCGCAGAACTCGCTGAACTCGTCCGCCGGGCAGCCCTCGTCGAGGGAACAGGTGGCGTGGAGGTCGGGCATCAATACCCGTTTCTCCGGGTTGAGGATCTTGGAGGTTTCCCCCATGAAGCGCACTCCGCACACCACCAGGGTGTCGGCGCCGGTGGTGGTGCCGTAGCGCGCCATCTCCAGGGAGTCGGCCACGCAGCCGCCCGTCTCCTCGGCCAGCGCCTGCAGGTCGCCGTCCACGTAGTAGTGGGCCACCAGCACCGCGTTGCGCTCCTCGAGGAGCTTTTTGATGCGTTCCTTCAGAGCCTCCTTCTCCGGCTCGGACAGTTCCGGCCACTCGGGGCGGGGTGGAACCTCAATCTTCCTGCGGGCGGTCTCTTCTACGGCGATCATGTTCGGCGGATACTCGTGAAGGTGTGGTGCGTTGGTCCTGGTCTTTTTCTAAACGACCCGGAATCCTCAAAAAAGTTTACCATTACACTTGGTCTTTCCACAGCCAGGCCGCGCCCCGCACGCCGCTGCTGTCGCCGTGGAGGGGCGGCAGCAGACGGGTGGCCACGGTGTCGGAGAAGACATGTTCACGCCATAGCCGTGGCACGTTTTCGTAGAGCCGGCCGATGGCGGAGAGGCCTCCTCCCAGCACGATGACCTCCGGGTCCAACACGTTGATGATGCTGGCCAGGCCGCGCGCAAGGCGCTCCTCGTAGCGCCGTAGGGTGGCGATGGCCCGCATCTCTCCTGCTTCGGCCCGGGAGGCGATCTCGCGGGCGGTGAGGATCTCCCCCGCGCGGCGCTGGTGGTCGTTCTCCATGCCCGGTCCCGACAGATAGGTCTCGATGCAGCCGCGCCGCCCGCAGTAACAGGCCGGCCCCGGTAGCTCGTCGGAGCGTGGCCAGGGAAGCGGGTTGTGTCCCCACTCGCCGGTAACCGCGTTGACCCCTTGCAGCAGCTTGCCCTGGACCGCCACGCCGCCGCCCGTTCCGGTGCCGAGAATGACGCCGAACACCACTCCGGCGCCCGCGCCGGCGCCGTCCACCGCTTCGGAGAGGGTGAAACAGTCGGCGTCGTTGGCGATGCGCAGGGGGCGCCGCAGCCGGCGTCGTAGATCCTCGTGCAGGGGGCGGCCGTTGAGGCAGGTGGAGTTGGCGTTGCGCATCAGCCTGGTGGCGGGGGAAGGAGAGCCCGGCGTCCCCAGCCCCAGAGGGAGGCGCGCGCCGGCCTCCTTTTCGAGCTCCTCATGGAGAGCCGCGATGGCCTCGAGAGTGGCTGCGTAATCGCCGGCGGGCGTCGGCACTCTGCGGCGGAAACGGACGGCGCCGGCGTCGTCCAGCAGGACGCCCTCAATCTTGGTGCCTCCCAGATCGACGCCGGCCAGCACGCTTCAGCGCTCTTGTTCGACGGGAACGGCGCTCTCCGCCGGTTTTTCTGGAGAAGAGGGTTCCGGTTCCTCGACGCTTCCCGAAGGATTGGTGAAGCGGTCGTTGAGTTTCTGGATGTAGCCGTCCGCCTCGGCGATGACCGCGGCCAGCGCTTCCCGGCTGTGTCGTCCCCATCCGGCCGGCGATGCGGCGAAAAGGGTGCGCCAGAAGCGGGTGGAACGGCGGAAGGCGCCGGTCAGATCGAGGCGGCGGCTCACCCGTCGCTGCTGCTTGCGGAGCCAGCGCGACAGACTGCGGGCCGCGAGTCGGCGCATGCCGAAATGGAGCGCCAGCAGCAGGGCCAGGAGCGCCGCGAGGGTGCCGAGGGTATGGCCGGCGGAGGCGGTGAACCACTGCCAGAAAGCGCCTCCATGGCCTCCGGCGGCCAGCAACAGGGCCAGGATGGCGAGCGTGCCCAAAACGACGGCGTCGCCCCAAAGCGTGCGCTTTTTCCATTTCGCCAGCGCCTCTTTGAGGATGGGAAGCGCTTTGTCCTCGATCTCCCGGGCGGTCTTCTCCAGCGAGCCGATGATGCGGTAGGCGCGGCTCACTTCCACTTCGGTCATCTGGTCGTAGATCTCCGACAGGTCCCGGTCCCGTTTGGATTCATAGCGCTCGCGCAACCTTTCGTCTTCGATGGGAACCGAGGCGCTGGGGCTGTAGATGGTGTAGAAGCGGCCGGCGGTGAGTCCGTGCTCGCCCAATGCCCGCTGCCAGGCGGCGATCACCTCCTCGGGGTTGTCTTCGTTGGCGGAGGTGTCGAGCTGATTGAGAATGTAAAGAAACTTGTCCGAATCGGGGCGGTGAATGGTGTCCGCCACCAGGTGCTTGAGGGTGTCGCGCATGGCGCCGGGCTCGGGGTGGCGGGCATCGAAGAAGACCAGCACCAGATCGGAGAGATCGATCATGTGATCGGTGATGCGCAGGGTGGAGGTGCGCTGGGCGTCGGCGTCGAAGCCGGGGGAGTCGATGAGGATCTTCCCCTTGAGGCGCTCGCTGTTGCAGGTCTTGAGTTGCAGATAGGCGTCGATGCGGTCGCCTTCCCCCTCCGCCACCGCCTCGATCTCCCGGCTGAACTTGTAGAAGGGAAAGCGGGGATCGGAATCGAGCGCCACTCCCGGCAGCGTATGAGGCTCCGCGTCTTCGCTGTAGCAGATGACGGTGAACTTGTCGTCCACCGCCTGGCTGCCGGCGCGTTGGAGTTTTTGGCCGAGATAGTCGTTGATGAAGGTGGATTTGCCGGCGGAGAAGGTGCCCAGAATGGAGATCAGGGGCCACCAGGGAATGCGGGTGGCGAAGGAGTCCTCCTGTTGGAGCAACCCCATGCGGCGGGCGACTCGGTCGAGATCGCGAAAACTCTGTACCGCCTTCAGCAGAAGAGGGTTTTCCCTGGCGAGGTGGCTCTCCAGTTTCTTCAGCCTGTCGTCGATGAGCCGGGTTTCGTTGGACATCGTGTCACCTGTTCGTCGTCATGTGGAAGGTTGGCTGCAAATGGTACTCCCGGCAAGTTCCCGGCGGTAGTCCAGCCTCGGCATATTCTGGTGGGGAGCGATATGCAAAAGCCACGTGGTTATGGAAAAAAAGGGCGGAATATCGGATAATCTGCTGCCGCCCCCTCGATGGGGAGAAACGACAAGAAACACAGGCTTTTGGTGGATCACTGAAGGATAACTGGAGGGTTTCATGGCTGAACTGTTTTCTGCGGAGTGGATGGCCTCGTTTGCACAGAAGTGGAACGAAGAACCTGAACTGACGGAGCCACTGGGCGAGATCGGTTTCAACAGCACCATCGGTTACGGTTTCCCCGACGACGACCAGCCCACGGGCGTGCTGGTGGTGGAGAACGGCAAGGCGGTATCCGGCGGTGCTTACGAAGGCCAGGAACTGAACTGGGACATCCGCGCGTCGGAAGAGCAGTGGAAGAAGTGGATGGCTAAGCCGCCGGGCATGATGGGGCTGGGCACCGCTTTCGCTTCCGGCAAGATGAAGTTCAAGGTGGGCGACTACGCCTCCATGCTGAAGGAGCCTCGAATGGCCAAACCCTTCATCAAGAGCTTTTCGGTGATGGCAAAGGCCTGACTCCTGCGCGCCGGACGGGTGTCGCCGCCGCCTCACATTGTCAGCGGCAACTGCTGCCGCTCCCCTGGGAGAACGATTCAACTCTATGATTAAGAAGAGGAAATCATCGGTCTGGCTGGCTGTTCTGCTGGTTCTCGTCTCCGCTGCCGGGTGGGCCCAGCAGCAGGCGAAGCCGGAGATCTTCATCGTCCAGGCCTCGGACCGGCAGCCCACGGTGGCAGTGAGCGGCACGGTGGTGCCCTACAAGCAGGTGTTGCTCTCGGCCCAGTTGCCGGGGCGGGTCAAGTACATCGCCGGCATCGAGGGCGACTTCTTCAAAGAAGGGACCCTCTTGGTGGCCATCGACGATTCCGAGCTGCTGGCCAAGCGGTCGGCGCTCTACGCCCAGCTGGCCACCGCCGAGGCGGAGCTGCGCAACGCCAGCGTGCAGTATTCGCGCGAGCTCTGGTCGCCCCAATCCAAGGCGGCGCCCGGGGGCATGGCCATCCCCAACCTGTTCGACCAGATGTTCACCCGTCCCGCGGAAGAGTTCATGGACATCCGCGACCAGGACGCCGAGCGCAGCGCCGACCTCTTTTCCGCCAGCACCCGCATCGAGCAGGCGCGCAACTCCATCATGCGCATCCGTTCGGAGATCCAGGCGCTGGAGGCCAAGATTCGGGATGCCAAGTCGGTGGCTCCTTTCGACGGCGTGATCATCAAGAAGATGGTGGAGGTGGGAGACACCGTGCAGCCGGGTCAGCCCATGCTCAAGTTCGCCGACGTCACCTGGTTGCAGGTGGAGGTGGACGTTCCGGCACGGTTGGTCACCGGTCTCCAGGAGATGATGGTGCTGAAGAAGGCCGCCATCTTCGACGATTATCCCGAACCGGTGGACGTGCGCGTGGCGCAGATCTATCCCATGGCCGACGCCAAGCGCCACACCATCAAGGTGAAATTCGACATTCCCCAGGGGATCTCCCAACCGGGGATGTACGCCAAGATCCTCATTCCGGATACCAGCCAGGCGGCCGCTTCGGGCAGCCTGCCGGTGGTGCCCGCGAGCGCCATCCGCTATCGTGGCAGCCTGCCCGTGGTCTATGTCCAGAACGAAGAGGGCAAGCCGGAGCTGCGGCTGATTCGGGAGGGTCGGCGGCTTCCCAACGGCATGGTCACCGTTCTGTCGGGGCTGGCGCCCGGCGATCGGGTCTATGCCAATCCCCCTCCAGGACTGATCGGTGGCTCCTGACGAAGTCTCGGCGGCTGCGGGGACCCCTTCCTTTGCAGCTATTCGGGCCGTGCGCAGGCACGTGGTGGAGCCGCCTCCGTTTTTTTAACAACCAGCGAGCGACGACCAAACCAAAGGGATGAGCGACTTCGACGACAACAATTCGACCGAATCTTCGGTGGAGGGGCGGCAAGAGCAGAGCCTCGGCATCGCCGGCAGGACCGCCAGATTCTTCATTAATTCGCCGCTGTCGCCGCTCTTCTACGCCACCATGTTTCTGCTGGGCCTGGCCGGGTTGATCATGACGCCCCGCCAGGAGGACCCGCAGATCTCGGTGCCGCTCATCGACCTCTTCATCCAGTATCCCGGTACCCCCGCCGACGAAGTGGCTTCGCTCGCCATTCAGCCGCTGGAGCGGATGATGTGGGAGATCCACGGCGTGAAGCACGTCTATTCCGCGGCGGACCGCGGCAAGGGGATGGTGACGGTGCAGTTCAAGGTGGGGCAGCAGATGGAGCCCTCCCTGGTGAAGGTGAACGAGCAGCTTGCGGCCAACATGGACAAGATCCCGCCGGGAGTCTCCATGCCGCTGGTGCAGGCGAAAGGGATCGACGACGTTCCCATCGTCACGCTCACGCTCTGGTCCAACCAGGACTACAACGGCGACGGCATTCCCGACGTGGACGACAGCCAGCTGCGGCGGCTGGCGCTCTCCGTGCTGCAGGCGCTCAAGGAGATTCCGGAGACCGGCAAGGGGTTCGTGGTGGGTGGTCGCGCTGAGCAGGTGACCATCGAAGTGCTGCCCGAACGGCTTGCCGGCTACGGCATCAGCCTGGGGCAGGTGGCGCGTGCCATCCAGGCGGCCAACTCCGAGCAGCAGGTGGGGAGCCTGGAGAGTTCCGGATCCCATTTCACGGTGGTCACCGGCAAATTCCTGCAGACCGCCGACGATATCGCCGGGCTCAAAGTGGGCAGTCATAATGGCGTGCCGGTCTATGTGCGCGACGTCGCCCATGTCCGCCAGGGGCCGGAGGATGCCAAGCAGCTGGTGGCCTACTACACCGGCGCGGCCGCCGAAAACCCCGATCTCGCCCGGGCCGTGCCGGCGGTGACCATCGCCATCGCCAAGAAGAAGGGCACCAATGGCGTGGTGGTGGCCAAGAAGATCCTGGACCGGGTGAAAAGCCTCAAGGGGCGTCTCATCCCGCCCAGCGTTCATGTGAGCGTGACGCGCAACTATGGAAAGACGGCGAACGAGAAGGTCAGCGAGCTGATTCTCAAGCTGTTCGTCGCCACCTTCTGCGTCTTCCTCCTGGTTTGGCTGGCTTTCCGCGCCCTGAAGCCGGCGGTGGTGGTGTTGATGGTGGTGCCGGTAGTGATCCTTTTCACCGTCTTCGGCGCCTGGATCCTCGGTTTTACCATCGACCGGGTCTCTCTGTTCGCGCTGATCTTCGCCATCGGCATCCTGGTGGACGACGCCATCGTGGTGGTGGAGAACATCTATCGCCGCTGGCTGGAGGAGGGACGGACCGATTCCGAGACGGCGGTGGATGCGGTGCGCGAAGTGGGCAACCCCACCATTTTGGCCACTTTCACCGTGATCGCGGCGCTCATGCCCATGGGGTTCGTCACCGGTATGATGGGGCCCTACATGATGCCCATTCCCGCGCTGGGGTCGGTGGCCATGTTCATCTCGCTGTTCGCCGCCTTTGTCTTCACTCCCTGGCTGGCGCACAGCAAATTCTTCAAGCCTTCCATGGGGTATCTGAGCAGCGCTTCCCACCGGGAGCACCAGGAGGCCGAGAAGCTAGAGGGGCTTTTCCGGCGTATCCTCACGCCGATGATCGAGGATCGTCGCAGGCTGCGTCTCTTCCGCCTTTCCCTCTGGGCGCTCCTGCTGTTGGCCTGTTCCATGTTCTATTTCAAGTGGGTGGTGGTGAAGATGCTGCCCCTGGACAACAAGCCGGAATATTCGGTGGTGCTCGACATGCCGGAGGGGACGGCCTTGGCCGAGACCGCCAACCGCGCCAATCAGATCGCCAACCTGGTGCGCAAGATTCCTGAAGTGAAGGCGGTGCAGATCTATGTGGGCACCGCCAAACCGTTCGATTTCAACGGTATGGTGCGTCACTACTACTTGCGCAAATATCCCTGGCAGGCGGAGGTCCAGGTGCAACTGCTGGACAAGCACGAGCGTGATCGCACCAGTCACGAGATTGCCGTGGAGACACGGAAAAAATTGCGCAAGCTCTTCAAGGGTGTGCCTCTCCATTTCGCGGTGGTGGAGATGCCGCCGGGGCCTCCGGTGCTGGAATCGGTGGTGGCCGAAGTGCACGGCCCGGACGGCAATACCCGGCGGACGGTGGCGGCCGATCTCACCAAAATCTTCGAAGCCACGCCCAACTTGGTGGACGTGGACAATTACATGCGTGAGCCCCACGACTACTGGCGTTTCATCGTCGATCGCGAAAAAGCCGACGAGCGTGGCATCTCGGTGGAGACGATCAACAGGAACCTGGCCATGGCGCTGGGCGGCAAGGTGCTGGGCGACGTGAAGCAGCGCGCCGGCCACGAGCCGGTGAACATCGTCATCCAGGTGCCCCTGGCGGTGCGGTCGCAAGTGAGCCGTCTGGGCGACATCCTTGTGCAGTCGCCTTCAGGCGTGACCGTGCCGTTGCGGGAGCTGGGCCATTTCGTCAAAGTGCCGGAGGATCCCATCATCTACCACAAGGACCTGCGGCCGGTGGAGTATGTGGTGGCCGATGTGGGCGGCAAGTACGCGGCACCCGTCTACGGCATGTTCGAGGTGCAGGATCTTTTGCAGGAGTGGAAGGACGGCAAACCCTACGTGACGCCGGATGGAATCAAGTTGGTGGACGAGACCTATTGGACTGGGCCGCCGCCGGACGATGCCCATTCCGCTTTCGAATGGTCGGGTGAGTGGACGGTCACCTACGAGACCTTCCGCGACATGGGCATCGCCTTCGCCGCCGCTCTGGTGCTCATCTACATTCTGGTGGTGTGGGAGTTCGGAAACTTCCGTATTCCCGCTCTGATCATGGCGCCCATTCCTCTCACCCTTCTCGGCATTCTGCCCACTCACGCCCTTTTCTTCGCCAATGGTTGGGGCGGAGAGTTCACCGCCACCTCAATGATCGGCTGGATCGCTCTGGCCGGCATCATCGTGCGCAACTCCATCCTCTTGGTGGACTTCTCCATCCATGAGGTGGCGAAAGGGGTGCCGGTGGCCGAAGCGGTGATCCGGGCGTGTAAGACGCGGACCCGTCCCATCCTCATCACCGCTTTTGCGCTGGTGTTCGCTTCCACCGTCATCTTTTTCGATCCCATCTTCCAGGGGATGGCCATCTCTCTGGCTTCGGGGGTGCTGGTCTCCACATTGCTCACCCTGGTTGTGATCCCCCTGGGTTGCGTGCAGGCTTCGGAAGCCCTTTGCGAAGTGGCGGGCCGCAAGTGCGAGAAGGCCCGTGGCGGGGGAGGGAGTTCGGAATCGGGCGGCGCCAAGGCCATGTCATTGGGCAAACGCGCATGGCAGCTTGCCGCCACCTTGCTCATCGCCTTGTTCAACCTCGTCGGCTCGGCGGTTCGTCTGGTGCGCTCTCGGCGTGGCCAGCCCAAGCCGCCGGTCGCGCGCGGGGAAACGGCCTCGCCTACTCCTACGCCTACTCCTAAAGGGAGGGCTCCGCAGTCCGAAACTGAGCCGGTGGCGCCGAAAGCGGCTCCTCCCATGGAAGAAGTTGCGACCGAATTCGAGGGGGGGAAGGATCTCAGACCGGAACCTTCTTCCGAAGGAGGGCAGCAGGAAGGTGCGGGGATCGAAGCGGTGTTGGCGTCCCTGGAGGAGAAAGTTCCCACGGGCAAGGCTTTTCGCAAGGCCACCACCGACAAGGTGGAATTTCCCGTCGAGTCGGCGGCGGCTGCCGATGATCTGGAACTCATCTCCCGCCCCTTGAAGAAATCTTCGGCGAAGAAGAGTGGAAAGAAAAGCAAACCGGAGAAAGGGGCGGTCGCGGGTGGAACCGAAGCGGGAAAGACGTCGAGCGATAAGGCTGCCAAGAAAAAATCTTCTGTCAAGAAGAAGACGGCCGCAAAGAAAGCCGCCGTCTCCCGAAAGAGAGCGGCCGCGACCGGCAAGAAAGAGAAGGACGACAGCGTCTCCGCGAATGTCAAACGTGTGGCCATGGCGGGAGGCAAAAAGGGTGGCCGTCGCGGCATTCGGCTTAAAAGTCTCGATACCGACGACGGACTCTCCTGAGTCATCGGCAACCGGTGGGAGGAACCGTGCTTGAAGGACAGGTGTGGTCTGACCTCCTTTTCTGCGGGTAGAATCCGCTTGATCCGCGTGCCGCCGCGCGGCTGAACCCAGTGGTTATTCAGGGGAGGGCTTCCAGAGAATGATTACCGTGATCGGCAGCCTCAAGGGCGGCTCGGGAAAGAGTACCATCGCTTTCAATCTTGCAATCTGGCTGGCCTATGCCCGCCGCAACGTCCTGGCGATCGATGCAGATCCCCAGGCCACGCTCACCGACGTGGTGGAGGTGCGGGAGGAGGAAGGCTTCGAACCGCCCGTGCGTTTGGCTCACAAGGAGCAGCTGTGGTACCCGGAACGGTTGTCAGGATACGACGAGGTGCTGGTGGACGTCGGTACCGCCGATCTCGAATCATTGAAGCAGGCCATCCGGGTGGCGGATCGAATCGTGATCCCCGTTCCCCCCAGCCAGGCCGACATCTGGTCGACCCAGCGGTTTCTCCGGCTCATCGATGTGGTGTCGCAAAATCGAAACGATCCTCCTCGGGTGGTGGCTTTCATCAATCGTGGAGACACCCACCATGCGGTGCGGGAAAGCGATGAGGCGGCGGCGGCGCTGGTTTCGCTGCCCGGCGTGGAGTTCATCAAACAGCGGTTGGCCCAGCGTACGGCCTTTCGGCGCTCTTTCAGCGAAGGCTTGGCGGTTTTCGAGATGGAGCCGCGAAGCAAAGCGGCTCAGGAGTGGAATGCGCTGGCCGCCGTCCTCTATCCCGAGGTCCTCCGCTGAGGGCGGATGCTCCACTGGTCCAATCCGCTGGATGTCGGTGCCTGCCGGTTTTCCACAAGCGGGTTGTTGGGTATCATGTTTCCTGAGGAGCGGGGCGAACGTTTCCGCCTGCTTCCCCCAAGGCGACAGGGCACATGAGCCAGATTGACGACAAGCAACAGTCGAAGAAAGGGGTAACGGTGGATCCTGCGGGGATCGACCGCCTCTCCGATGCCTTCGAAAGCAGCGCAAGGCGATGGGAACTGATCATCTATCCCTCCATGTTCGCCTTCGTCGTCTTGGCGGCTTATGGCTTCTTTCTCATCTACCGGCTCGCGGGCGACGTGCACTATCTGGCCATCAGCGTGGACTCCCACATGTCGGCTCTTTCCAGCAACATGCAGAACATGTCGGAGAACATGGGACGGATCACCACCAACATTCGTACCATGACGGTGAGCCTCGATTCCATCGAGCAGCGGGTGTCGACGCTCAAGCCCATCCTGGCCAGCATGGAGTCCATGGATCGCTCCATCCAGATGATGAACCTCAGCACGCAGGACATGAGCCTGACCACGCGGGGGATGCAGTACGATATGTCCCGCCTCAACAGACGCATCGGCCCTCCCATGTCCTTCATGAACACCTTCCTGCCCTGGTGAGCATCCTTTCCACGGAAAGCTCCCGTCCCACCCTGGTGGTGGCGACCTCTTCCAGAGCTTTGTTCGACCTGGACGAGTCTCACCGTGTCTTCGAAGAGCATGGAGTGGACGCCTACCACCAATACCAGATCGAGCACGAGGAAGACATTCTGGAGCCCGGGGTGGCTTTCCCTCTGGTTCGCAAGCTGCTCCGCCTGAACGAGCTGTTCCACGGAAAGGTCAAAGTGGAAGTGGTTCTGTTGTCGCGCAACAGCGCCGATACCGGGTTGCGGGTGTTCAACTCCATCGAACATCACAGTTTGGACATCACCCGGGCTGCCTTCACCAGCGGACGGAGCCCTTTCGAGTATGCTTCCGTGTTGGGTGCACATCTCTTCCTTTCAGCCGAGCCGGAAGACGTGGCGCGGGCCTTGAATGCCGGAGTGGCGGCGGCCACCATCACGCCTGTTCCCAGCCGTTCACAAGAGCGGAAAGAGAGGGAGAATGAGAACGGCGAAGAGCAGCTACGCATCGCTTTCGACGGAGATGCCGTGCTCTTCTCCGACGAAGCGGAACGCATCTACCGCAGCCAGGGGCTAAAGGCGTTCGAGGAAAGTGAAAAGGCGGCTGCCCGCAAGCCGCTGGAAGCAGGACCTTTCCGACGTTTCCTGGAGGTGCTGCACCGCATGCAGACCCTGGCGGACACGGGCACCTCACCCATTCGGACCGCCCTGGTCACCGCCCGCGGGGCACCGGCTCATGAACGGGTGATCCGCACTTTGCGGGCTTGGAACATTCGCATCGATGAAGCGCTGTTTCTCGGGGGAATGGACAAAGGGGCCTTTCTAAAGGCCTTCCAGGCCGACATCTTTTTCGACGATCAGAGCCATCATGTCGACCTAGCCGCCAAATTCGTGCCTGCGGGACACGTTCCCAGCGGAGTGGCGAATCAGGGTTGAGGGGGAGGGCCCGCCCGACGAGTGGCGCTTCTGCCCGTGTTTTAGAGCTCTGCCTCGTAGACGATGCTGTCCACTGGTTCCTGGATGAAGTTCCCCTGAATATAGTTCACGCCGATGTTCCACAGTAGCGCTAGTTGAGCTGCTTCCTCGATATGGGTGACGACGGTCTTCACTCCCATCTTCTGCAATTGATCGTTATAGCTGTGGAGCAGATCTCGGTGTTCCTTGTCCTTGGAGATGTTGCTGGCGGTATCGGTTTCGAAATAGACCATGTCGGCGCCGAGGTGCTTCACCAGGTTGACTGTCTCCTGTTCGAAAGAGAAGTGGCTTAGGGCAATCTGACAGTTGATCTTCTTCAGCCCCTCGGTGAGCTGTTCCACGGCCTCAAGGTTGCGCATCACATCATGCTGCGACACGATGAAAGTGAGCCAGGCGCCCTTGGCTTTGAACTCGCGAAGGCAGTCGCAGACCCAAAGAAGCAGCGAGTCGTCGGTGATGGCCGCAGCCGAAAGATTGATGAAGAAATTGAGCCGTTGACCATTGGCACGGTGTTGGGCCAGCTCGCTGATCGCCTTGCGGATTACCCACCGGTCGATGTCGGCCTGCCGTTCCGCCTTTTCGGCCTCTGGCAGGAACTCGCCAGGCTGCAGTACTTCACCCTCCTCATTCCGCAACCGCAAATAGATCACGTAGTGTTCTCTACTGTTGCCATGCAGACTGACCACCGGCTGATAGTAGGGAATGAACAGTTCGTCCTGTTCGATGGCTCGATCGATGAGCTGTACGATTCGCTCATCGAATTCCCGATCCATGGGCGTGGCATGGCGCAAACTCTCATCGAAGATGACCAGCCCGTCGTCTTTTTTCTGCGCGTGTTTGCACGCTTGCATTGCGTTGTGCACCAGGTCGTTGGCGCTGTGCGCAGGTGGATCAGTGGAATACGCAAGGCCAGCCACGAAGCGGGGCGCCTCGGGATTCCCTTCATGATGTTCGGCCAACTTTGCGAGAAGTCGGTTGCCCACCGCTTTCGCGTCGGTGGCGAGAGTGCACAGAAGGCCAAACTGATGTTCACCCAGACGCGCCACCAAGTCTGATTCATAGGTGGACTCGTTCAGCAGGCGAGCGCTTTCCTGGAGGAGACGGCTGGCTGGTTCTTCTCCTGCTTCCGTGGCCAGTTCTTTGAAATTGACCAAGTCGAAGATCAACAAGCTCAGCCTGCCGCCATCGGTACGAGTTTTCTCGAGCCGCTGTTCCAACTCTTCGAGAAAATATTTGCGGTTGAAAAGGGCGGTTTCCACGTCATAGTGGGCCAGGTCTTCCAACTGCACCCGGGAGTGGGCCGAGCGGTCAGCCACGATCACCTGGGTGCAGGCTTCTCCATCCACTCTTGCAGGAGCGAAACGCATCTCTACCGGAATGATCTTTCCCTGCCGGGTTACACAGTCAATGTGGATGTTTTCTGCAGTATGCTCCTTTTCCAGCATGCGCAACACCGGTTTGAATTTCAGACGGTCTTCGCTGGCGATGAGATCCATGAAGGGGAGTCCTTCCATTGCGTCGGCGTCCTCATGGCCGAACAGCGAAAGGTAGGCTGGGTTGACATGGATGTGCATCCCTTCGTGGATATAAGCCACGGCATCCTCCACTGCATCCGACAGGGAACGCCAACGCTCCTCGATCTCCTCGGCGTGGGCTTCGGCTTCCTGAAGCTGGCGCTTCGTTACCATGTTCTGCTGCTCGCGGTTCACCACGTAGATCAGGTGGGCATGGTCGTGGCGTTGGATGATATCCTGCGCACCCGTTTCCGCTGCGAAGAAAAGTTCTTCACCGGGGTTGTCGGAAAGGAGAATGAAAGAGGCGAGAGGGGACTGCTTCCGGATCTGGCGAATCGCCGTGGTGAAGTCGATCTCTTCGGCATCGCAGTTCACCAGCACCACGTCGGCATGGCTCGACTCGAGGAACCGTTCCAGTTCATCCTGAGTGTCTGCGGTGGTGAGATGGATCGCCATGCCGGAGTTTCTCAGAGTCTGGGCGTATTGATTGGCATCTTCCGCGGGACAGCCCAGCACTAAAAGCTCGATCACATCGGTGAGTGGTGTAACGATCTGGATGATTCTTTCTGCCGTGGTGTTCATGATTTATGTCTCCCTATCCCCCGCTTCCTTCAGAGTTCGTTCCAGATATCATCGAATTCCGGTTTTCCTGCGCCATTCTTTCCATCTTTTCGATCAGAGTCGATGTATTTGAATCTGTAGTGGACGAAGTTGTTGGTGGACTCGATCCAGTGGGTCAGCTCGATTTGGTGCCGTCCAAATTCGGTGATGAGAGTGACTTGGCTTCCGGCTTTGAACACATGAGTATTGGTGAGGAGGCTCTGTTCGTATTCTTCCTCATCATTGTTGGAGAGGAGCAGGCAGCGGTACCCTTCCTGATTTGAGCCTGGCTTTCGAGATGGCATTACTGTAACAGTGGCACAACTTGGAGCAAGTATCTGAATTCCCAAGTAGAGTTCTCTGTCGGAGTGCTGACGCAACCAGCGTACCACGGCCACTCCGAAATCGTCTGACTTGTCCGGAGAGCGTACGCCAAGTATGTCTCCGACTCGCACCCGCATGGGGTAACTCTTTCTCCAGGAAAGACAATATCCCTCTACGCTTTCATTGTAACTCAAGGCGGCAAATGGGCTTTCCTGATGGGATGCATTTCGCTTGGGGGAGAAACGCTCGGCTTCTGATGTGCCCAGCAGGGTACTGATGACCGTCTTGCTGTCAGCGAAGAGCGAGTCGCCGCTGAGGCTGTGCGCCGGCGAGTTGATGGCGAGGCTGCTGAAGACGCTGTCGTTCCAGGTCAAGCGGCTCGCGGGAGAAATCGTCTTCTCCACCGGCTCCGGGGGCGGAGCGTGCTGTTCCGCTTCGGCTTTGCGGCGCTCTTCCAGTAGTCTTAACAAATGACTCAAGCCGACGATGGCTTCGATCTCGTTGCGGGTGTTGTCCCGCGGAAACTTGCGCTCGAGGGACTTGGTCCATTGGCGGATGAGCGGCCTCAAAAGGGTCTTGGAAAGGTGAGTGTGATCTTGGCTGAGGTGGGCAGGGGACTCCCATTCCGAGATCTCGAATTCCGCCCGTGCCTCGTCGATCACCGGATTGACATCCAAGGCGAAGAAGCGCGCATCTCGCCGCTCCTCCTCGCTCAGTGTCGGCCGGGGAGGTGCGTCCTCCCAAAGATTCACGAAAAAGAGGCCAGTATTTCCCTTGGTTTCGTGAGCCGGTTGTAAACGGGCCAGATCAGCCCAATGAAGCGCCTTTTCACGCAGCTGGCGAATCTGGGACTGGCGCAGGCGATAGGGATTGGTGGTGGCGAGCAGCAACATACTTTTGTATACATTGCCGATGCTCCGTGCATTCTTCTTGGAACGCAGGAAGCCGCGATTCTCTTTCACTGCGACCTCCTCCACCTGATTCTGCGCAGCCCAAGCATAGAGATAGTTGGCTTCGCGCCATGCATTTGCAGGATAGTCCCGATAGACCAGGAGGTTGTGAAACATCTTTTCCCCCAGGTAGAGGATGGCTCGTTGTGCTGCAACGATGACCAGTTTCTGGTTGAAACTGCGCTCGTCACCAAGAATTTGGTCGAGGAACAAGATTTTGTAGGCGTTGGCCACCTCGTCACACAGAGCACCGGTGAGCTGGGCAGCTTTTTGCGCCCTGGAGGAGAGTGGAAAGCCCACGTTGAAATAGTGGCGTGAGATGTTGTGATTAACGTAGCGGACGGGTTCTCGAAAGGTTTCGATGATCTCGGTTCGCACCAGAGTGGGAATGCGGATGCGGTTGAAGGTGACCAGGGTGTTGTAGACCTGACGCGCGGTTTCGCCGATGTTGGCCACCGGCAACTCTTCCGCCCAGCGCCGTACCTCCTTGGGATTGAGGAGGAAAGAGTCTGGTGGCGGCGCGGATTGCGCCGGAATGGTGAGCACTTCCGAAGAGCGCTTTCGGAGTTCATCGGTTTCCTGGTCAGCCATGATTCGTGGTCGTCCTGTTTCAAGTGGCTGGAATCGTCCGCGGTTTCCGTTTCCCGCCGGCAATTGGCTCTGGATCGGGCGACGCAAACCGGGCCGCCGGCCTCGGGCAGGACGGGGGGCCCATCCATCGAGGTCGGCTTTATTAGGCAAAAGTTAACATACCGCTCAGATTGCAGCTAAGCAAATGTGGCTAAATGTTGATGGAGTATGCAAATTGTCCTTATGGCGATTCGTGCGTTGTTGGTTTTTCTCTCAAGTCACAGCGGATGTTTATGGGCAGATCCCGGCCGTTCTTCCACCAGCGCAGGGAGCAGATAGCCGGGCAAGCGGCACCGCATTTGCTCGTGCAGTGCCTTTGCGCGCGCTCTGGACACCTCGAAATGAGCCGCTCCGGCAACCCGATCCAATTGATGAAGATAGTACGGCAATACCCCGATATCGAACAATTTTTCACAAAGAAGCAGCTGCGTATCAAGGGCGTCGTTGATGCCTTTGAGCAGCACGGCCTGGTTGAGCAAGGTAACGCCCGCCGGGCGCAAAGGGGCGAGTGCTGTGGCGAGCCAGGTGGTGATCTCCGCCGGGTGGTTGACGTGCAGCACCATCACGCAGCGGAAACGGCTTTCGGTCAGAATCGAAAGCAGCTCCCTGTCGAGACGCGCGGGCAGCACCACCGGCAGGCGCGTGTGGATGCGCAGCCGATCGAGGTGAGGTACCTCCTGCAGCCTTTCGATCAGGAAGCGCAGCCGTGAGTTGGCCAGGGTCAGAGGATCGCCACCACTGAGAATCACCTCGGAGACCTCTTTTTTTTCCGCCAAGGATTCGGCCAAGTCCCGCCATTGCCGGTCGTGGGCGCGGTGGGCCGCATAGGGAAAGTGGCGTCGGAAGCAGTAACGGCAGTGGATGGCGCAGCTCCCTGTGGTCACCACCAGCGCCCTGCCGTGGTATTTGTGCAAAAGGCCGGGGCCCGCCGCCGCGGCCAGGTCTCCGGTGGGGTCCGGGCCGTAGCCGGCGGTCGGATCCAGTTCCCGCCGAGTGGGCAAAACCTGGCGCAACAGAGGATCGTCGGCATCGCCTTTTTTCATCAAGCCGGCGAAATAGCGGGTCACCCGCAGGGGGAAGTCGGTTGCGGCCCGCTCCATATCCGGGCTCCAGAGCCGCTCCAGATCCAGATGGCGAAGCAGGGAGCGGGGGGAGCGGAAGCTTTCGGCAAGTTGCGCCTGCCAGCATTCGGTGTTCGTCGGGAGGCGGGAAAACGGTATCATTAACAGGTTGTTCCCATTCAGGCCGAGGAGACCATGGCGACCTATAGTACCAACGAATTCCGGGGCGGGCTGAAGTTGCTGCTCGACGGCGACCCCTGCGTCATCATCGAGAACGAATTCGTCAAGCCGGGCAAGGGCCAGGCGTTCAACCGCGTGAAGCTGCGCAATCTGAAGACGGGGCGGGTACTGGAAAAGACCTTCAAATCCGGCGAGAGCGTGGAGGCGGCGGACGTGGTGGAACGGGACCTGCAGTACCTCTACACCGACGGGGAGTACTGGTACTTCATGGATCCGGAAACGTTCGAACAGTACCAGGCCGACGCCAACGCCATGGGCGAGGCGGTGAAGTGGATCAAGGACCAGGACGTCTGCAACGTCACCCTCTGGAACGGACAGCCCATCGCCGTGGAAGCGCCCAATTTCGTGGTGCTGGAGATCACCGACACCGACCCCGGCCTCAAGGGCGACACCTCCGGCGGCGGCGGCAAGCCGGCGACGTTGGAGACCGGCGCCGTGGTCCGGGTGCCGCTCTTCGTGCAGATCGGTGAAAAGATCAAGGTGGACACGCGCAGCGGAGAGTACGTCAGCCGCGTGAAAGATTGAAGAGAAGCGCCCCCATCCGGGAACTTCTGCAGGCCCGCGCCGACCTCTTCGACGAGGTCCGGCGTTTCTTTCGGGCGCGCGGCGTGTTGGAAGTGGACACGCCTCTGCTCTCCGCCGCGGCGGGCACCGATCCGGCGCTGGAGCCCTTCGTCACCCGCCATTGCGGCGCCGAAGGAGACCGCGCCCGTTATCTCCAGACCTCGCCGGAGTTCCACATGAAGCGGCTGCTCGCCGAGGGCAGCGGCGACATCTTCCAGATCGCCCACGCCTTCCGGCAAGGAGAGCTGGGGCGGCGCCACAACCCCGAGTTCATCTTGCTGGAGTGGTACCGCATCGGTTACGACCATCACCGGCTCATGGTCGAGGTGGCCGAGCTGGTGAACCGTCTGCTGGATCGCAAGCTGCCGGTGGAGAAGATCACCTACCGCTCTCTGTTCCAGCGGCGGTTCGGCTGGGATCCGCTCGAGACCGCCGCCGCCGAGATGGCCCGAACGGCGGCGAAAGAGGGGATCGCCATGGGCGGTTCGCTGGACCGCGACCAGTGGCTCGATCTATTGATGGGAGCCGTGGTGCAACGGGAGCTGGGGCGGGGAGCGCTCACCTTCGTGCACGACTATCCGGCGAGCCAGGCTTCGTTGGCCAGGCTCCATCCCCAGGATTTTCGCCTGGCCTCCCGCTTCGAGCTCTACTTGGAGGGGGTGGAACTGGCCAACGGTTTCCATGAGCTGACCGACGCCGCCGAGCAGTTGGCCCGCTTCGAGGCCGACAACCGCAAACGCCGACAGCGGGGCCAGCAACCGTTGCCGGTGGACCGGCGGCTCATCGAGGCGCTCGAACGGGGCTTGCCCGACTGCTCCGGCGTCGCCTTGGGGCTGGACCGGCTGCTCATGCTCAAGCTGGAAGCCGGAGCCCTCGCGGAGGTGCTCACCTTTCCTTACGCGGTGGCTTGACCTTGCCGATGCGCTGACCCATGCGCACCCGCACGCCGGGCACCAGGGCCGGATCCCAGGTGACCCGCCCCTTGGCGAAGAGGGCGATCACGGTGGAGCCCATGTTGAAGCGTCCCATCTCCTGCCCCTTCTTCAGGGTGATGGAGGGAGCGTCGCCATAGAGCCAGGTGGTGGGCTCGTCCGAGGGGCCGCGCACCTCGCCGGCCCAGACCGTTTCCATGCTGCCCACGAAGATGGCGCCCACCAGGATCAGCGCCATGGGGCCGGCGACGGTGTCGAACAGACAGATCAGCCGCTCATTGCGGGCGAACAGTCCGGGCACCAGCTGGGTGGTCGCCTCGCTCACGCTGAAGAGGGTGCCGGGCACGAAGATCATCTCGCGCAGCCGTCCGGAGAGCGGCATGTGGACGCGGTGGTAGTCTCGGGGAGAGAGATAGACGGTGGCGTAGCTCCCTTCGGCGAATTCCGCCGTCAGATCGTAGCGCCCGGCCAACAGTTGGAGCAGGGAAAACGTCCGCCCTTTGGCTTGCAGCAGATGGCCGTCGCGGATGTATCCCGCCTGATTGATCTTGCCGTCCGCCGGACTGGCCACCGCGTCCGCCTCGGGCGCGATGGGGCGGGCGTCGGCTTTGAGAGCGCGGGTGAAGAAGTCGTTGAAACAGGAGTAGCTGGCGGGGCGGGGGTTCTCCGCCTCGAACATGTCCACCGCGTAGCGGCTCACCACCTCCTTGATGAGAACATTCTTGAAAGGCTTCCAGGTGATCCGCGTGGCGCGGTACATGAGACCGGAGAGGGCGTGCTGGGGCAGCACCTTCAGCAGGTTGGTGAAGAGTCTGTCCTTGAACCCGGGAGCGGTCATGGTCTACTGGAAATAGCGGAGGTCGTGAGCGATGACGGCGGGGTCGGTGACGCCGGTGAACAATGCTAGCAGAAAGCCTTTCGGATCGATGAGCGCCACCACTCCGTTTTGTGAATCGCATCGAACGCCGTCCCGAAGAGCGCTCTCCGGAACGCCGAGCTGGCGGGCCAGCGCCTCTTTCTGGGCGGGTGCACCGTCGATGGCGGTGAAGGCGAGGTTGAAAAAGTCGATGAACTTTTTCAACTCCGCGGGGGAGCGGCTCTTTCTCCCCAAGGCCAGAAAGACCACCCGGGTTTTTCGCTGCAGTTTGGGGCGAGCCGCCAAGTCGTTCCAGGCCAGCACATAGCGGAAGAGCAACGTCCGGCACTGGCCGCGGTCAAGGTCGCCGGTGACCACGAAATTCCAGTGGCCCAGGAGGTCCGCCTCGGTGAAAGGGTTCCCCTCCTTGTCCACCAGCCGGAAAGGAGCCACTTTCACAGGGTCCGGGAAAGCGAAGGCCTGAATCTGTCCACGGCGCGGGTGCGCATAGCGGTTGCCCAGGTAGTAGCTGAATGTGAAGACGGCGACCGCCGCCAGGGCGAAGAACAGTCTGGAAAGGGGGCTTGCAAGCTGCATCCGCGAACCCGGGAAGAGACCCGGAGATGACAAAGTGGTACCGAGGGCGGGACTTGAACCCGCAAGGCCGCGAGGCCGGTGGATTTTGAGTCCACTGCGTCTACCAATTCCGCCACCTCGGCAGGGAAGGGGAGAGTATACCGGCTGCCGCTCTCCTGGCAAGTATCGCCGGGGCAATCGCATGCACAGGCCTCCGGCTGGTTGGAGGGTCCGGAAGGGGGATGACAGGGTTTCCGAGGCAGGGGCGCCGAGGCCGAACCCACAGGGAGGCGTTCACGGCGTTCCCGACAGACCCTTTCGGTCCCTCGAACCGGGTTCCCGGCGAATCGCGCCCCGATTCATGCGTTTGCCCCGCAAGTGTCGCCCTCGTGCATTCGCGGTCAGTCTTATCCAAACCAAAGTTTCGGCGCTCCGTCACCGGAAGAAGCGCCTGCGGAGATACAGGCTCGCGCGCTCCATGCAGTAGAATGCGGTGCCATGCGCAGATCCGACTTCCGCTACTTCCTGCCCGAGTCGCTCATCGCCCAGTACCCCGTGTCCGACCGAAGCGCCAGCCGCCTGCTGGTGTTGGGGGCGCGTGGCAGGGTGCAGGATCGCCGTTTCCGTGACCTGACCAGGTTGCTGCGTCCTGGGGACCTGCTGGTGTTCAACGACACCCGGGTGATGCGCGCCCGGCTGTTCGGGCGCAAAGAGAGCGGAGGAAAGGTGGAAGTGCTCGTCGAACGGCTGCTGGCGGCGGATCGGGCCGTGGCGCATGTTCGAGCCAGCAAGGCGCCAAAGGCCGGCAGCCGGATCGTGATCGGCGGCCGCCGTTTGCGGGTGGAGGGCCGACAGGAGGATCTCTTCCGCCTGAGGCTGGAAGAAGGGGGGTTCCAGTCGTTGATGGAGGAGCATGGCCACATGCCCCTGCCTCCTTACATCCGCCGCGACGACGAGACTTTCGACGAATCCCGCTACCAGACGGTGTACGGCCGCCGCGAGGGATCGGTGGCGGCGCCCACCGCCGGCCTCCATTTCGACGAGCCCCTGCTGCAGCGGCTGCGAGAGCGGGGCGTCCATCAGGCCCGGGTCACCTTGCATGTGGGGGCGGGCACCTTTCAGCCGGTGCGCACCGAAGAGCTGGAGCGCCATCGCATGCACAGCGAATGGCTGGAGGTGGACGAAGCCACCTGTGAAGCGGTGGCCCAGACCCGTCGGCGCGGCGGACGCGTGGTGGCCGTGGGCACCACCAGCGTGCGCAGCCTGGAGACGGCGGCGGCCGGGGGGGAACTGCGTCCCTTTCGCGGCGAAACCGACCTCTTCATCACCCCCGGCTACGAGTTCAAGGTGGTGGATGCCCTGGTGACCAATTTCCACCTGCCTGAATCCACGCTGCTGATGCTGGTTTGCGCTTTCGGCGGTTATCAGGAGGTGATGGCCGCCTACCGCCACGCCGTGGAGAAAGGGTACCGTTTTTTCAGCTACGGCGACGCCATGTTCTTGGAAGGCGGAACGAAAAAAGGCGCGGCAGGGGATGCCGCGCCAAAAGTTCCACCAAAGGAGGATGGAGGAGTGTACTGAATTTCAGCACGTGGCAATTCTCTGATATTGTCCGAAAACGCACATTGACAATCGTCAAAGAATTCATTGAATTATTGACAGTGGTTATTTAACCGGTTGTTTTCACAAAAGATATTAGAAGGTGCATTTCTTTTGGAATTTGCAGTTCATCACAAATCGGAAGGCGGGCGCCGGGGGCGTCTGAGCCTTCCGCGGGGGGTGATCGACACGCCGGCCTTCATGCCCGTGGGCACCTACGGCACGGTCAAGGCGATGACGCCGGAAGAGCTGGAAGGGCTCGGCGCCCAGATCATTCTGGGCAACACCTTCCATCTCTGGCTGAGGCCCGGCACCGAGGTCATCCGGCTGCACGGCGATCTGCACGATTTCATCCATTGGCGGCGGCCCATCCTCACCGATTCCGGCGGTTTCCAGGTCTACAGCCTGGGGCAGATGCGCAAGATCACCGAAGAGGGGGTCCATTTCCGTTCCCCCGTGGATGGCTCGCGGGTCTTCATGGGCCCGGAAGAGTCGATGCGCATCCAAAGGGAGCTGGGTTCCGACATCGTCATGATCTTCGACGAGTGCACCCCCTATCCCGCCACCGAGGAGGAGGCCCGAATCTCCATGGAGCTCTCCCTGCGCTGGGCCCGGCGCAGCAAGGAAGCCCATGGCGACAACCCCGCCGCGCTTTTCGGCATCGTTCAGGGAGGGGTGTTCACGGAATTGCGCCAGCGTTCCCTGGAAGGGCTCATGGAGATCGGCTTCGACGGCTACGCCGTGGGCGGGCTTTCGGTGGGTGAACCCCCCGAAGACCGCTGGCGGGTGCTCGATTTCCTGGCGGAACGGTTGCCGGCGGACAAGCCCCGCTATCTGATGGGGGTGGGCACGCCGGAGGACATCGTCGAGGCGGTGGCCCGGGGCATCGACCTGTTCGACTGCGTGCTGCCCACCCGCAACGCCCGCAACGGCCACCTGTTCACCAGCGAAGGGGTGGTGCGAATCCGCAACGCCCGATACGAGCGCGATACCGGCCCCCTCGATCCCCATTGCGACTGTTACACCTGCCGAAATTACAGCCGCGCCTACCTGCGCCATCTCAAGCGTTGCAACGAGATACTCGGCGCCCGGCTCAACACCATCCACAACCTTTACTATTACCAGCGGCTCATGGCCGACCTGCGGGCGGCCATATCCGGGGGCGACCTCGCCGGGTTCCGGGAGGCGTTCTACGAGCGCAGGGGATTGCCGGTGCCCCCGCCGCCTTCCATTGGAGAGAGAGTATGAACGATTCCCAACGACCCGGGCGAGGAGTGGCGGCCACTGTGAAGATTATTCTGGCTGTGGTGGTGCTGGTCATCGCCGGGAGCGCGGTGCTCTGGGGGTTGGATGTGATCAGTCTGGAAGCGCTCGAGGGGCTGGTCATAAAGACCACCCTGGTGGGCGGCGTTGCCGCCGCTGCGGCGCTGGTGCTGGGCCTGCTGGCTCGGTGAGGTTTTCGGGGCGCGCCAATGCAAGCTGGATCGTCCAACGGCACCCGGGGCAGAGCGGGGGCGATACCGCTCCGTCCAAGTTGCCTCGAAGGTGTCCGCCAATTGTTACGCAGCATGGAATTGGCGGTAGCACGGAAGGACTTCCTCCGCCGAAAACCTTTGGAGCCGTCGTGATGAAACGGATGGTGTCGATGCTGGTGATGGGGCTGTGGGTAGCCGCCGTCCCGGCCGCTCCTCCCGCTTCGGCGCCTGCCACGGCGGGAAGCTGGCGGCCGGCGGAAGAGGCCTTCGGCCGCGTCAGCGCGCCCTGGCAGGCCGTTCTTCGCCTGCCGTTCGCGGCCCGCATCACCGCGCTGAAGGTGGAGCCGGGCATGAGGGTGAAAGCAGGGGAGGAGTTGGCGCGCTTCGATGCCCCCCTGCTCAGGCGCTATCTGGCGGATTGGCAGCAGGCCCGGCATGCCGAAGCGGTGGCGCGGGAACGCCTGCATCTGCTTCAGAAAGGAGAGAAGAGCCACATCCTGCCCTTGCGCGATCTGGTGCAGGGCGAGCAGGCGCTGGTCGAAGCCCAGGGAAAGAGCCGGCTCGCCTGGGAGGCTGTGGCGGCGGACCTGGACAATCTGCATTTGAAGGCCGCGGCGGAGCCCCTCGCGCAACGCCTCGACAAGGAGGGGGCGGCCGCCGTCGCCCGTGCGCTGGGTCGGCTCCAGGCCCCTTTCGCCGGCGTGGTGACCAAGCGCCAGGCGGCGCTGGGAGAGCAGCTTGCCGCGGGCGAGGCGGTGCTGGAGCTGGAGGCGCTGGATTCGGTCTATGTGGATGTGGAGGTTGCCGCCGCTTCGCTGCCGCGTTGGCGGAAAGGGGAGAGCTGGGGGCGAGCGGGAGAGGAGCGGATTCCGCTGCGTCCCCTGGATGGGGTGCCGCTCTACGACGCAGCCACCGGGCTCTGGAGGCTGCGCTTTCAAAGTGACAATCCGGGGCTGGTGCTGCGCGAAGGGGCCTGGATCGAGGTGGAACATCTGGGGGCGGCCCGGGCCGTGGTCTGGGTTCCGGCCTCCGCGGTGGTGGCGCGCAACGGCAAGAGTTGGTGCATCGTACGCAAGGCGGGTCGTTTCCAACCCGTGGAGGTGCGGGTGGGGCGGGCGCAAGGAGATCGCCTGCCGGTGCTGTCGGGGATCGCCGCGGGCACGGAGGTGGTCACCCAAGGCGCTTACGAGTTGCTCTACCGGGATCTGAAAGAACTGATCCGGTTCGTGGACTGAAAGCGGTGTTCGCACGGCTCCTCCAACACCCTCTCGCCGTGGTCTTCGGGGTGTTGCTCCTGGGCGTGGGTGGCCTGGCCTCTTTGCACCAGATGCCGGTGGACCTCTTTCCGCCCCTGGACTATCCGCTCATCAATGTGGTCACCCACTACCCGGCCGGCACGGCAGAGGACATGGAGCTGTTGGTCACCCGTCCCATCGAGAACGCCATGTTGGGGCTGACTCACCTGCGCCGGGTGCGCTCCACTTCCGCGCCCGGCTTTTCGCAAGTGACCGTGGAGTTCACTTGGGGGGTGGACGTCCTGCAGGCGCGGCAACTGGTGAGCAGCCGCCTGGCCGGCCTCGATCTGCCGGCGGGTGCCCGGCCGCAGCTGGAGAACATCGGCACTTCGCTGGCCATGCTCTCCACCTATACCCTGAGCGGAGGAGATCCAGTGGCCCTGCGGGCCTGGGCGCAGTACCGCCTGGCGCCACGGCTGGCGGCCTTGCCAGGCGTGGCGCGGGTGCACGTGATGGGGGGTGGCGAGGCGGCTTGGCGGATCGACCTCGACCCCCTGGCGCTGCAACGCCACCATCTTACCGCCGCGCGCATCGCCGACTCGGTGCGGGCCGCCAACGTGCTCTCCACCGGCGGCTATCTGGAGCGGTTTGGACGCGATCTGCTGATCCGCACCGATGGGCGCCTGCGGAAGCTGGACGACCTGAAGGCCGTGGTCGTGGCCCATGGACCTCAGGGATGGCCCGTACGCCTCGCGGAGGTGGCGCGGGTCTATCGCGGAACCCTGCCGCGCCGATACGTGCTCACCAGCGACCGTCTGCCCGCGGTGGCACTGACCATCCAGAAGCAGCCGGCGGCCAGCACGCTGGAAGTCTCCCGCGCAGTGGACGCGGCGCTGGGCCGCATCCCGCTGCCCCCGGGCGCCTCCCTGAAGAAATTCTACGACCAGGCCGAAATCATCGGCCTGGCCTACCGCAACATGCGCGACAACCTCTTTCTCGGCGCCCTGTTGGCCATCGTGGCCCTCTTCTGGGTGCTCGGCCGCCACCGCTCCAGCCTGGTGATCGCCGCCGGTTTTCCCCTGGTGGTGCTCTCCACCTTCGCCGCCATGGGCGTATTCGATCTGGGACTGAACCTCATGACCCTGGGCGCGCTGACGGTGGCCATCGGGCTCATCGACGACGACGCCATCGTGGTGCTCGAAAACATCGACCGCCATCGACTTCTCGGCAAGCCGCCGTTGCGGGCCGCCCTGGACGGCACCCGCGAAGTCATGGCGCCGGACATCGCCGGCACGCTGACGGTACTGGCGGCCTTCGTGCCCCTGGTGCTGGTGAGCGGCCTGGCGGGACGGTTGTTTCAGCCTTTCGGGCTCACCTTTGGGTTGATCCTGCTCTTTTCCCTGCTGCTCTCTCTGATCTTGATTCCGCTGGCGGCCATCCATTGGGCTCCGCGCCGGCCGGAAACCGCCGCCGCGCCCACTTGGGGAGGGCGGTGGATCCAGTGGTTGGGGAAGTGGAACCTGCGCCTTCTGGACCACCTGTTGCGCCATCGGGCGGCGACTCTCCTGCTCACGCTGTTGCTGTTGCTGGGAAGCCTGGCGCTGCTGGTCTTCAATCCGACGCGCATGCTGCCGCTGCTGGACGAAGAGAGCCTGCTGTTGAGTTACGGCCTGGCGCCGGGCAGCTCGCTCGCCGAGAGCGACCGCGTGGGCGACGAGCTGGAGCGACGGCTGCTGAAGCTGCCCGGCGTGGCCGCCGTCTTTCGCCGCACCGGTTCCCCGCAGTCCTCTTTCTACATCGAACGGCCGGAGGAGGGGGAGCTGGTGGTGCGGTTGGAGCGGAACCGCTCCCGCGATCTGCCGGCGGTACGGTCAGCCATCGAGCGGCTGCTGGCGGAAACGCCAGGCGTGGTCGGCCGGGTCAACGAACCCACCACCGAGAAGCTGGAAGAGTCCTTCTCCGGCCTGCCCGCCCTGTTCGGCATCACCCTCTATGGCACCAATCTGCGGCAGCTTTACGCCGCGGCGGCGAAAGTGGAGAAGGCGGCGCGTGCGGTTCCAGGGGTGACCAACGTGGTCAACAACACCCGGGTGCCGGTGGATCAGCTGCGGCTTGCGGTGGACCGATCGGCGTTGGCCCGCTTCGACGTGGACGCCGCCGCCCTGGCCCGGGCGGTGCGCGCCGCCATGCAGGGGGAGTCCATCAGCCGGGTGGTGGTCGATCAGCAGCCCATCGATCTCTATCTCCGTTATGCCCGGCCTCGGCGGGCCAGCCTCGACGACCTGCGCCAGGTGAGGATCCCTAACCGCCAGGGACGCCTGATTCCCCTCGAGGAGCTGGTGAAGATCGAGCCCCGCTCCAGCTACCCGCTCATCGAACACCAACGGGGCATCCGCACCCTCACCCTCACCGCCGAGATCGAAGGCAATCCGCTCACCGTGATCCGGCGCCTGGACCAGGCCCTCTCCCGACTGGACCTGCCGGCTCAGATTCAATGGGGCTATACGGGCGAATACGGCCAGTTGCTGCGCACCGGCGGGCAACTGCTGTGGGTGTTGTTGGCTTCGGCGCTGCTGGTCTACGGCATCATCGCCATCCAGCTCAGCAGCCTGCTCGATCCGGCGGTGGTCCTGGGCAAGCTGCCGCTCGATTTCATGGGCGCGGCCCTGGCGCTCTTCTTCACCCGGCAGCAGTTGGACCTGACCGTGGCCATCGGTTTCATCACCCTCGTCGGCGTGGCCACCAACAACGGCATCATGCTGCTGACCTTCACCCGCGCCTTTCGTGACCAGGGGCTCGATGCCGTGGCCGCCGTGCGCGAAGCGGTGCGGCTGCGCACGCGGCCGATGCTGCTCTCCCATCTCACCACCCTGCTGGCCTTGATCCCGGCGGCGCTGGGCATCGGCCGGGGGCCACAACTGCTGCAGCCGCTGGGGATCATGCTGTTCGGCGGTCTCACCGCCGGCACCCTGCTCACGCTCAACCTGCTGCCGGTGCTCTACGTGGCCACCGAGCGCTGGCGGCGTCCATCACAACGAGGTAACCGTCGATGAAGATCTCTTTCGCTTTTCTTGCGATTCTGTTCCTGCTCGGTGTTTCCGCCCAGGCCGGGGACGGGCGACGCCTGGCGCGGCTGCCGGAACGAATGAAGGAGCACATGATGCACAACATGCGCGACCATCTGTCGGCGCTGCAGACCATCACCCGCCAGTTGGCGGACGGTGAATACGACGCCGCCGCGGACACGGCCGAACAGCGCCTGGGCATGAGTTCCATGTCGCGCCACGGCGCTGCCCACATGGCGCCCTACATGCCCAAGGGGATGCGGGCCGCCGGCACCGCCATGCACCGGGCCGCGAGCCGTTTCGCCGTCGCCGCCCGCAACGCCGAGGTGGAGGGCGGGCTGTCGCGGGCCTTCGGCGCGCTCTCCGAAGTGATGGCCGCCTGCGTGGCGTGCCATTCGGCGTACCGCGTCCACTGACCGGATCAGTCGCCGTCGTCGGGCTGGATCTCTTCCACCACAGAGAGCAGCGTCCCCTTGGCCAGGCGGGTGTGGATGGGCGTGCCGGGCTTCACCTGATCGGCCCGGGTGAGGATCTCGCCGCTGCGGGCATCGCTGGTGATGGAGTAGCCACGCGCCAGGGTCTGCAGCGGGCTCACGCCGTTCAGCGTGCGTGAGAGCAGGGCGAGACGCTCCCGTTCCCGGGCGAGCCGGTTGCCGATGGCGTCGCGCAGCCGCCGACGGCCGCTCTCCAGATCGCGAGTAAGCAACGCCATCTTGGCCGTCGGCCCGTGGGCGCGCAGCCGTTCCTGCGCCAGTTGCAGCCGCTGGCGCCGCCTCTGCAGCAGTTGGCGGATCTCCCGCTCCAGCCGCTGGGAGAGCTCGTCCACTTTTTGTTGCTGCTGCTCCATGCGGCGTCGAGGGTGCAGCAGATGCAGCTTGTGGGCGGTGTGCTCCAGGCGCGAGCGCTCCTTTTGCAGCTGCTGTCCGATGGCGCGCGCCAACCGCCGGGCCTGGCGGCCAAGTCGATCGCGGACTTCGTCGCGATCGGGAGTGGCCAGCTCGGCGGCGGCGGAGGGGGTGGGCGCGCGCCGGTCGGCCACGAAGTCGGCGATGGTGAAATCGGTTTCGTGGCCGATGGCGCTGATGAGAGGGGTTTCGAGCTGGGCGATGGTCCGCGCCAGCCGCTCGTCGTTGAAGGCGGACAGGTCCTCCAGCGAGCCGCCGCCGCGGGCCAGGATGATGAGGTCGCATTCGCCGCGGGCGTCGGCCAGACGGAGCGCTTCGACGATCTCGCGGGGCGCTTCCTCGCCCTGCACCCGGGTGGGGTAGAGGATCACCGGCAGCCCGGGCCAGCGCCTTCTCATCACCTGGAGAATGTCGCGGATGGCGGCGCCGGTGGGCGAGGTCACCACCCCCACGCAGCGGGGGAAGGGAGGGATCGGCTTTTTGCGCCCGCTGTCGAACAACCCTTCCTTCTCCAGCTTCGCCTTCAGCTCCTGGAAGGCGCGCAGCAACTCGCCTTCGCCGGCCGGCTCCATCTGCTCGACGATGAGCTGAAAGTCGCCCCGCGCTTCGTAGAGGCTCACCCGCGCCCACACCACCACCCTGTCCCCCTCGCGTGGCTGAAAGCGCAGCAGTCGACGCCGGTTGCGGAACAGGGCACAGCGCACCTGGGCGTGGGCGTCCTTCAGGCTGAAATAGCTGTGGCCGGAACGGGGTTGGGCGAGGTTGGAGATTTCGCCCTCCACCCAGACCAGGGGGAAGCTCCCTTCGAGCACCGCGCGAATTTCCGCGTTGAGCCGGGATACGCTGTAGACATCGCGGGAGGGAGGGGTGGACTGCATGGCCGGAGTTTAGCGCGAGCGGCGCAAATTTCATATAATCCGCCGATTCCCTTCCTGCCCTGCCGAACGGACAAGCCATGCGATTTTTCCAGACCGAAGAAGCCCTCACCTTCGACGATGTGCTGCTGGTGCCGGCCCGCTCCGAGGTGCTGCCCAAAGACGTCTCTCTGGCCACCCGGTTGACGCGCGGCATCGCGCTCAACATCCCCATGGTCTCCGCCGCCATGGACACGGTCACCGAGGCGCGGCTGGCCATCGCCATGGCGCTCCACGGCGGCATCGGCGTCATCCACAAGAACATGACCGTGGAGGAGCAGGCGGCGCAGGTGCGCAAGGTGAAGCGTTACGAGAGCGGGGTGATCAAAGACCCCATCACGGTGCCGCCCACCGCCTCCATCGGCGAGGTGATGGAGCTGACCCACGCCAACGGCATCTCCGGCGTGCCGGTGGTGGAGGGCAAGAATCTGGTGGGCATCGTCACCGCCCGCGATCTGCGGTTCGAGACCCGCCGCGACGAGCCGGTCTCCACCATCATGACGCCGAAAGAGCGGCTGGTGACCGTGAAGGAGGGCGCGCCCCGCGAGGAGGTGATCGCCAAGCTGGCCGAGCACCGCATCGAGAAGATCCTGGTGGTGAACGACGCCTTCGAACTGCGGGGCATGATCACGGTGAAGGACATCCAGAAGGCCAAGGACTATCCGGACGCGGCGCGCGACTCCCAGGAGCGGCTGCGGGTGGGCGCCGCCGTGGGGGTGGGGGCGGGCACCGACGAGCGGGTGCAGGCCCTGGTGGAGGCGGAGGTGGACGTCATCGTGGTGGACACCGCCCACGGCCACTCCCGCGGCGTGCTCGACCGGGTGGCCTGGGTCAAGAGCCACTTTCCTCAGGTGCAGGTGATCGGCGGCAACATCGCCACCGGAGAGGCGGCCCGTGACCTGGTGGCGGCGGGCGCCGACGCGGTGAAGGTGGGCATCGGTCCCGGCTCCATCTGCACCACCCGCATCGTCGCCGGCGTGGGCATGCCCCAGGTGACCGCCGTCGCCAACGTGGTGGCGGCGCTCGAGGGAACCGACGTGCCGGTGATCGCCGACGGCGGCCTGCGCTATTCCGGCGACATCGCCAAGGTGATCGCCGCCGGCGCCCACACGGTGATGGTGGGCGGCCTGTTGGCGGGCACCGACGAGTCTCCCGGCGAAGTGGAGATCTACCAGGGACGCAGCTACAAGTCCTATCGAGGGATGGGATCGCTGGGCGCCATGTCGTCGCAATACGGCTCTTCCGACCGCTATTTCCAGGAGGAGACCAAGGAGGCCGAGAAGCTGGTGCCCGAAGGGATCGAGGGACGCGTTCCCTACAAAGGACCCCTGGTGAACGTCATCACCCAGCTCATGGGCGGCCTCCGCTCCAGCATGGGCTACACCGGCTGCGCCACCATCGACGAGATGCGCACCAAGCCGCAGTTCGTGAAGGTCACCGGCGCCGGCATGCGCGAGTCCCACGTGCACGACGTGCAGATCACCAAGGAGGCGCCCAACTACCGGCGCGATTGAACGGCTCATGACCAACATCCACGACCATCGCATACTCATCGTCGATTTCGGCTCCCAGTACACTCAGCTCATCGCCCGCCGAGTGCGCGAGGCCGGGGTCTACTGCGAGATCTGGCCATGGGACAACTGCGAGAGCGCCATCCGCGAGCAGCGGCCGAGGGGCATCATCCTTTCCGGAGGGCCCGAGACAGTCACCGGCGACAATCCGCCTCGGGCGCCGCGGCTCGTCTTCGAACTGGGCGTGCCGGTGCTGGGCATCTGTTACGGCATGCAGACCATGGCGGCCCAGCTTGGCGGCGAGGTGGCCGGCGCCGAAAAGCACGAATACGGCTATGCCCAGGTGCGCGCCCGGGGCCATTCGAAGCTGCTGCGCGACATCGAGGATCATGTCAGCCCCGAGGGCTACGGCCTGCTCGACGTCTGGATGAGCCACGGCGACCGGGTGGAGAAGCTGCCGCCGGGCTTTTCGGTCATCGCCGAGACCGACAACGCGCCGTTGGCCGGCATCGCCGACGAGCGTCGTGGATTCTACGGCCTGCAGTTCCATCCCGAGGTGACCCACACTCCCCAGGGAAAGCGGATCATCGAGCGCTTCGTGCACGAGATCTGCGGCTGCGAGGCGCTGTGGACGCCGGAGAACATCATCGACGAGACGGTGGCCGCCATCCGCGCCCAGGTGGGCGGCGGCAAGGTGCTGCTGGGGCTCTCCGGCGGGGTGGACTCCTCGGTGGTGGCGGCTCTGCTGCACAAGGCCATCGGCGACCGCCTCACCTGCATCTTCGTGGACAACGGCCTGTTGCGCCACCAGGAGGGCGACCAGGTGATGGCCACCTTCGCCCGCCACATGGGGGTGAAGGTGATCCGGGTGGACGCCGAGCCGCGCTTCCTGGCGGCCTTGAAAGGGGTGACCGATCCCGAGGCCAAGCGCAAGATCATCGGCAATCTCTTCATCGAGATCTTCGAGGAGGAGGCCCGCAAGATCGAAGAGGTGGACTTTCTCGCCCAGGGCACCATCTATCCCGATGTCATCGAATCGGCGGGCGCCGCCTCGGGCAAGGCCCACGTGATCAAGTCCCACCACAACGTGGGCGGGCTGCCCGAGCAGATGAAGCTGAAACTGGTGGAGCCGCTGCGCGAGCTGTTCAAGGACGAGGTGCGCAAGATCGGCATCGAGCTGGGCCTGCCGGCGGAGATGGTCTATCGGCACCCCTTCCCTGGGCCGGGGTTGGGCGTGCGCATCCTCGGCGAGGTGAAGAAAGAGTACGCCGACATCCTGCGGCTGGCCGACCACATCTTCATCGAGGAGCTGCGCGAGGCGGGCCTTTACGACGAGGTGAGCCAGGCCTTCGCCGTCTTCCTGCCGGTGAAGTCGGTGGGAGTCACCGGCGACGCCCGCCGCTATGAGTACGTCATCAGCCTGCGCGCGGTGAAGACGGTGGATTTCATGACCGCCCGCATCGGCCACCTGCCGTGGGAGTTCCTCGAGAAGGTCTCCAGCCGCATCATCAACGAGGTCAAAGGAGTCTCCCGGGTGGCCTACGACATCTCCAGCAAACCGCCGGCGACCATCGAGTGGGAATAGGGCGGCTCCTCGGCGGGGGTAGGCTTGCCGAGCCGTTCTGCAAACGAAGGTTGAGTCCGGTTATTGCGCCAGCCCCGAAGGGGTGAGGCGCGGGGAAGCACTGAGCAACATCTCTCCGGGAAAATTCCGGGTTCCGGTGCAATCTCCGGGCTCGAAACGGAAGACGCTTGCAAGCATGAAAAAAGCCGCCGGATGGCGGCTTGTCGGGTTGGTGGGCGATGCTGGGTTCGAACCAGCGACCCCTGCCGTGTGAAGACAGTGCTCTCCCACTGAGCTAATCGCCCTTTCGGTGGCGCGAGAGTTTCACTTTCTTTCTCTTCATTGTCAAGGTTTCTTTGGTTTTTCATCGTGAAGGAGACGCACCATTCGTTCATGCAACACGCCTTGGAGCTGGCCCGTCGCGCCGAGGACGAGGGGGAGGTGCCGGTGGGGGCGGTGCTGGTACGGCAGGGGCGGATTCTGGGGGAGGGATGGAACCGGCCCATCGGCGCCCAGGACCCCACCGCTCATGCCGAGATCATGGCGCTGCGCGACGCGGCCCGCCGTCTGGGCAACTACCGGCTGCCGGGAACCACGCTCTACGTGACCCTGGAGCCCTGCCCCATGTGCGCCGGCGCCATCGTCCACGCGCGGGTGGAGAAAGTGGTCTTCGGTGCCCTGGATCCGCGCGGCGGCGCCGCCGGCAGCGTCTTCGATCTGCTGCCATCGGACCAGCGCTTCAATCATCGGACGGTGGTGGAGGGTGGTGTGCTGGCGGAGAGCTGCGGCGATCTTCTGCGCCAGTTCTTCAGAGCCAGGCGGGGATAGTCTTCGCTGGTGCAGTCGAGCCCGCGGCGACGGTTGTCCCACCACACCAGCAGGTGGAAGAAGTAGCGGATGTTCTCCACATAGGCCACCGGTTCCCCGCCCCGTGCCTTGCCGTGTTTCACGGTGCGGTAGTAGGCCTTTCGGGAGAGCAGCGGCAGAAAGCGTTTCACGTCCCGCCAGCGATCGGGGTCGCCGCCGCCCCGCTGGGTGAGGATGCGCGCGTCTTCGAGATGGCCATAGCCGATGTTGTAGCTGGCCAGCGTGAGCCAGAGGCGGTCGAGCCCCTGGATACGCTCGGGAATGCGTTTCTCCATCCAGATCAGGTGGCGTGCGCCGCCACGGATGGACTGGGCGGGGTCGAACCGGTTGGTCACCCCTTCGCGGCGGGCGGCGGGGAGGGTGAGCATCATGATGCCCTTCACGCCCGTGGGCGACACCGCCCGGGCCCGCCAGTGGGACTCCTGGTAGCCGATGGCGGCCAGCAGGCGCCAGTCGATGCCGGTCTCTTCGGCCGCCTTGCGGAACAGCGGCTCGTAGGCGGGCAGCCGGTCCTGCACCTGTTTCCAGAAGTCGCGCAAAGTGACGAAATCCCGAACGGGGAGGTCGTCGCGCTGTTTGGCGAGGAGCGCCAGCGCCAGTTTCCGACCCTCTTCGGAACCGAGAAAGCGGTCGGCGGCGTCCCGCAGGCTGGGGTCGTGGAGACGGGAGAAATACCAGCGGAACCCCCGTGCCGGCGGCACCAGGGCGCCTGCCACCAGCCGCGGCCGCACTTTTTGCCAGATCTGGAGCAGGAGCCGGTTCGCCAGCGTATAGCGCTCGGCGCCGCGGTCCACCCGTTCCAGGAGCGCCTCCTCGGATTGGCCGGCGGAAGCGCGGAACGGAAAAGGGGGGGTCAAAGAGGAGAGAACCTCTTCCTGAACCGAATGGGGGGGCACCGCCACGGCCTCGTCGGGAGGCGTCTTCAGGGTTTTGATGCTCCGCGCCCCCATGGTACCGACGAAGACCAGCGGTTCCAGGTGCCAGGGCCGGGACAACAGAAAGCGACGCCGATCGCTGGTGGTGGGCTGACGGGCGGCGGCCACCATCTCCACCTCCTCCCGCTCCAGTGCCTCCAGGGCGGCGGAGCGGGTGGGATAGACGTGGAAGCGTGGCTTCAGGTTCAAGCGCCGGGCGAAAGCACGCGCCAGTTCGTATTCCGCGCCCTCGGGCCCGTGCTCGCCCAGCTGGCAGGTGAGGGGGCCGGCGACGGTGGCGATGTGGAGCACGCCCTTCGTTCGCAACCGCTCCAGAAGAGGAGGCTGCTCACAGCCTGCGAGCAGAATCAGGGAGAGAAGAAGTAAACGGGCCATAGCCGGCCGTCCAAGCATCGTTTTGTGGTTGTCGTTCGATGGCGGCATGCTATTAACCCAGTATCGATCCATGTCGCCCTCGGCCGCCAAGAGCGCGCTCGTGGTGGCCGAGCCGGCTGAAATGCAAAAAGGTCGGGGCATCAGACAGAAGCCGGCACTTTGTTGCGCTTCTTGCCAATGGAATCGCCATTGCCCTCGAAGCGCGCCGCGTTCCGACTTCTGTCCAACGCCCTGAGGATGGCATGGATTGGTGCGGGGTTAATAGCACGGCTGCAGACCCTTTTTCAGTTGCACGGGCGGGGCCGTGGCGGGGTCGTCCGGCCAGTGGTGCTTGGGATAGCGGCCGCGCATCTCCTTTTGCACCTCTTTCCAACCGTGCCGCCAAAAATGGTGGAGGTCTTGGGTCTGCTGCAGCGGACGTCCGGCGGGCGAGAGGAGAACGAGCATCAACGGCAGCCGGCCCCGCAATACCGTGGGTGTCTGCGTGGTTCCGTAGAGCCGCTGCACCGGCACCGCCAGGCGGGGTGGAGCCTGAAGATAGTCGATGGGAGCCTCGCCGCCGTCGGCGAACCGCCAACGCGGCGGCAGCAGGGCGTCGAGTCGTTCGCGTCGCTCCCAGCCGAGCAGGTTGTGGAACAGCGCCGGCCATGGCAATCGCCGCACCTGTTCCAGGCTGTGGAGCCCCTCCAGCCAAGGGGCCAGCCACTGGTCCAGGGTCTCGAGCAGACGCGCCTCGTCCACTTGGGGCCACCGCTCTTCCGGAAGATGGTGCCGCGCCAGCCGGATCCGCGCCCGCAGCTGTTCGATCTCTTTCGACCAGCGCAGAGACTCCAGCCCCCCTTCGCGGATGGCGTTTAGCAGCAGGGGGGTTACATCCGCTCCCGCCGGTCGGGGCAGTTCGCGGGAGTCGAGCTCCAGAGCGTCCAGCAGGCGAAGGGCGCGCGCCTTCACCCGCTCCTTGGCCCCGTCCCATTCGAGGATCTCTCTTTCTCGGATGCGTTCTCCATGGCTCTTCTCCAGCTCCTCCAGGGATAGCTCCATGGCCAGCCAGATGCGCCCATCGCGGCGGCCGGCGTCGAGAGCGGCCACCGCCAGCAGATCGGAGGTGGCGAGAGGGTCCTCCTCGGGAAGTCGCGCGCCCCGGCCCGAGGCGAGGAGAAAACGTCCCCGCCCCCCGCGGTTCAGAGCGATACGGTCGGGCCACGCCAGGGAGAGGAGGGCGGCGGGGGAGAGCTCTTCCCGGCCCTGACAGCCTTCCAGGCGTCGGCGGAGCTGTCGGGAGAGGGCGAGAATGCGGCGCAACGCGGCGGGGTCGAACTCTGCGCCAGG
>JALSRN010000044.1 GCA_026984735.1 Sedimenticola sp.
TCTTGCGTCCGAACTTGTCGCTGAACAGGCCGCCAAAGGGGCGGGCAGCCAGGTTCATGAAAGCAAAACCGGAAGCCAGCAGGCCGGCCTGCACCATGCTCAGGTCAAAGGTGTTCTTGAAGAACATTGGGAGCATGGAAACGACCGCCAGTTCCGAACCGAAGGTTACGAAATAGGCCAGATCTAGGATCGCCACCTGCTTGAACTTGTAACGATGGATCTCGGGTACTTCTTCCGTGAACACATGCTTGTTGATGCGCCACACCTGGGAGACCTGATACAGGTAGAGCAGGAACAGGCCGATATAGATGCTGTCGGTGGCGCCGGCGCTGATGATGTTCAGGTTGGCCGGGCCCAGCTTCCAGGCCAGCACTGCCAGCGCCGCATACATGGGAATGTTCATCAGCAGGTAAAAAAAGAAATCGCCTTTGCTGGTCACTTCCATGGCGCCCGTTTTCCTGGGCTTGAAATAGGTTGAACCCTTGGGGGTATTGCGCGCCAGCTTGAAATAGATGAAGGAATACAGCAGGGCGATGGCGCCGGTGGCGGCGATGGCATAGCGCCAGCCGTTTTCACCGCCATACATCTGCGCCAGGGTAGGCAGCAGCATGGCGGATGCGGCGGAGCCGAAATTGCCCCAGCCGCCATAGATGCCTTCCGCCACGCCCACCTGCTTGGCCGGGAACCATTCGCCGATCATGCGAATGCCGATGACGAAACCAGCGCCCACGAAACCCAGAGCGAAACGGGTGGCCAGGAGCATCTGGTAGGAGTCCGCCATGGCGAAGAAGAAACAGATGATGCTGGAAATGAACAGCAGGCCGGAAAAGATCAGCCGGGGCCCGTATTTGTCCACCAGCATGCCGATGACGATGCGCGCCGGAATGGTCAATGCCACGTTGACAATGAGCAGCGCTTTCACTTCCTGTTTGCTGAGTTTGAAAGTTTCCTGAATGGCCGCCATCAGGGGGGCGTGGTTGAACCACACCATGAAGGTGAGGAAGAAGGCGAACCAGGTCAGGTGGAGGATGCGGATCTTGCCGCTGAACGAAAAGAGATTGAGTTTTGCCTCGGACATGTTGCGTGCTCCTCGGGATTGAAATCTGCAATGTGGTCTATGCACAACACATGCCAGAATGATCTGAGCGGGTCTGTCGGTGGATCAAGTCCCGGCGATTTATATGGATTTTCCGCAGGAGCACCATCGCTTTATCCTGTTTCGGCGCGTTGAATCCGCTCTCTCGGGGAGAGGAAGTGCACCGTTCGCGGATTGTCCTCCCGGATCGACCGGGATTTCGGCACCAATTTGGTGCGCATTCACCCGGAATCTGGAGCGCTTGCCTTTCCTACCACTTGAAAGGTTATTCCAAGCGCATGAATTCAAAGCAGGAAATTCGATCCTAAGAAGTTGGCAAGCATGTTGCATTCAATATGGGCATCGTTATGGCCAGGTCCCTGTAGGGGCCACTGACAACCGGATGAGGAACTCCATGAAAGAACGCCTGGTACTCGTTGGAAACGGCATGGCCGGGGTGCGCACCCTGGAAGAGCTGCTCAAGCTCGACCCGGATGCCTATGAGATCACCGTTTTCGGTGCCGAGCCCTATCCCAACTACAACCGCATCATGCTCTCGCCGGTGCTCGCGGGCGAGAAGACCATCGACGACATCATTCTCAACGATCGCGCCTGGTACGAAGAGAACGGCATCGTCCTGCACACCGGCGATCCCGTGGTGGAGATCGACCGGGTGAACCGCCGGGTGATCTCCGAGTCCGGAGTGGAGGTGCCCTACGATCGCCTGTTGCTGGCTACCGGCTCCAACCCGTTCATCATCCCCGTTCCCGGCTCCGACCTGCCCGGAGTGATCGGCTTCCGCGACATCGCCGACGTGGAGACCATGCTCGAGGCGGCGAAGAAGTACAAGAAGGCCGCCGTCATTGGTGGCGGCCTGTTGGGGCTGGAAGCGGCCAACGGTCTCATGCAGAACGGCATGGATGTCACCGTGGTGCACCTGATGGACATCCTCATGGAGCGCCAACTCGACCGCACGGCGGCGCAGATGCTGAAGAAGTCCCTGGAAGAACGGGGCATGAAGTTCCTCATGGAGACCCAGACCGCCGAGGTGTTGGGCGAGGATCACGCCACCGGCCTGAAGTTCGCCGACGGATCCGAGCTGGAAGCCGACCTGGTGGTGATGGCGGTGGGCATCCGTCCCAACATCGAGCTGGCGCAGAAGGCGGGTCTCTACTGCGAACGCGGCGTGGTGGTGAACGACACCATGCAGACCTACGATCCCCGCGTCTACGCCGTGGGGGAGTGCGTGCAGCATCGCGGCCAGACCTACGGCCTGGTGGCGCCCCTCTTCGAACAGGCGAAGGTGGCGGCCAACCATCTGGCCCGGATCGGCATCGCCCGTTACGAAGGGTCGGTGACCTCCACCAAGCTCAAGGTGACCGGCATCGACCTTTTCTCCGCCGGCGAGTTCAACGAGAGCGAGGGCGACGAGACCCTTGTGCTCCAGGATCCGGCACGCAACGTCTACAAGAAGCTGGTGGTGCGCGACGACCGCATCAAGGGCGCAGTGATGTACGGCGACACCATCGACGGCACCTGGTACTTCCAACTGCTGCGCGAGGGCACCGACATCTCCGACTTCCGCAGCACCATCCTCTTCGGCCAGCACGATCTGGGGGACGCCGGCCACGGCGACGAGACGCGGGTGGCGGCGCTCTCCGACGACGCCGAGATCTGCGGCTGCAACGGCGTCACCAAGGGGCAGATCGTGGAGGCCATCCAGACCCAGGGGCTCTTCACCCTGGACGAGGTGCGCGCCCACACCAAGGCCTCGGCCAGCTGCGGCTCCTGCACCGGCCTGGTGGAGGCGATCCTGGCCAGCACCGTGGGCGAGGGGTACGAGGCCCAGCCCAGCAAGAAGCCGCTCTGCGGCTGCACCGAGCACAGTCACGACGAGGTGATCCAGGCGATCAAGGAGCATGAGCTGAAGAGCATGCGCGCGGTCTTCGACTTCCTCGAGTGGAAGACCCCCGACGGCTGCGCCGCCTGCCGGCCGGCCCTCAACTACTACCTGCTGGCCAACTGGCCGGAGGAATATCACGACGATCCCCAGTCCCGCTTCATCAACGAACGGGCCCACGGCAACATCCAGAAGGACGGCACCTATTCGGTGGTGCCGCGCATGTTCGGCGGCATCTGCACCCCGGATCAGTTGCGCGCCATCGCCGACGTGGCGGACAAGTATCAGGTACCGGAGATGAAGGTCACCGGCGGTCAGCGCATCGACCTGTTCGGGGTCAAGAAGGAGGACCTCCCGGCCATGTGGAAGGATCTCACCGAAGCCGGCTTCGTTTCCGGCCACGCCTACGGCAAGGCGCTGCGGACGGTGAAGACCTGCGCGGGCAAGAAGTGGTGCCGCTTCGGCACCCAGGACTCCACCGGCCTGGGGGTGAAGATCGAGGAGCTCACCTGGGGCTCCTGGATGCCGCACAAATTCAAGCTGGCGGTCTCCGGCTGCCCGCGCAACTGCGCCGAGGCCACCATCAAGGACTTCGGCGTGGTCTGCGTCGATTCGGGCTACGAACTGCACATCGGCGGCAACGGCGGCATCAAGGTCCGGGTCACCGACCTGCTCACCAAGGTGGAGACGGAAGAGGAGGTGTTGGAGTATTGCGGGGCCTTCATCCAGCTCTACCGCGAGGAGGCCCACTACCTGGAGCGCACCGCTCCCTGGGTGGAGCGCGTGGGGCTCAGCTACATCAAGTCGCGCATTCTCGAGGACGAGGAGGGGCGGAAGGCGCTCTACGAGCGGTTCAAGTTGAGCCAGCGGTATGCCCAGATCGATCCTTGGAAAGAGCGCAGCGAGGGCAAGTACGCCCATGAGTTCCGGCCCTTGAAGTTGAGCGCCTGAGGGGCGCTGCCGTCGAATCCCATCACAGCAGGAAAAAGAGCGACATGAACGAGTGGAAAGAAGTAGCCAATCTGGAGGAGATCCCACCTCTCGGTTCCCGGGTGGTGGAGGTGGAAGACGGCAGCATCGCCCTCTTTCGCACCAGTGACGACCAGGTGTTCGCCCTGCGCGACGCCTGTCCGCACAAGAGCGGGCCGCTCTCCCAGGGCATCGTGGCCGGCCACACGGTCACCTGCCCGCTGCACAACTGGAAGATCGACCTCGAATCGGGCGAGGCGCTGGCGCCGGACGAAGGGTGCACCAACGTCTATCCGGTGAAAGTCGAAGCCGGCGTGGTCTTTTTGCAGCTATGATTGACAATTCCCATTCGATCTAGCAGGAGTGAATCATGTTGGTGAAAGACATCATGACCCGCGGCGCGCGGACCGTGACCGAAGAGACCCCCATCCGCGAGGTGGCTTCGCTGATGTGCCTCTACCGCTTCAGCGGCTTGCCGGTGGTGGAGGGCGAGGACAAGCTGGTGGGTTTCATCGCCGAAAAAGACGTGCTGGCCCAGCTCTTTCCCAGCGTCGAGGACGCCATGGAAGGGATGACCACCATCGACCTCAAGGAGAAGGTGAAAGAGTACAGCGACATCCTCAGCCGCAAGGTGGGGGATCTGATGACCCGGGGGGTGCGCACGGTGAGCCCCGAGATGCCCATCCTCAAGGCCGCCATCATCATGGCGAACAATCGTTTCCGGCGCATTCCGGTGGCCGAGGGCGACCGCCTGGTGGGCATGCTCAGCCTCGGCGACATCCACAAGGCGATCTTCCACAAGAGCTTGACGGAAGGTTGAGGCCGGGGCCGGCGGAATCTGAATAACGAGAGAGTGAGAACCGATGCTGTTCGGAAGGACGAAGAAGAACCCCATCAAGCTGCCGGACAAAGGGGTGGTGGAGTGGAAGTACGCCGCTTGCGGCTACTGCTCCACCGGCTGCTCCATCGAAGTGGGCTTCAACGCCGAAGGGCAGGCGGTGTCGGCGCGGGGCGTGGCCGACGCCGACGTCAACCGGGGAAAGCTCTGCCTCAAAGGCATCTTCGAGCACGAGCTGTTCAGCACCGCCGGCCGCGGCACCGAGCCTCTTGCTCGTGACCACTACCGCGACCAGTGGAAGCCCATCGATTGGGACAGCGCCCTGGACCGCTTGCACGACGAGATCCGTCGCATTCAAGCGAAACACGGCCGCGACAGCTTCGCCATCATCTCCACCGGACAGATGCTCACCGAGGAGTTCTACACCTTGGGCAAGCTCACCCGCGGGCTCATCGGCACCAACAACTACGACGGCAACACCACCCTCTGCATGAGCTCGGCGGTGTCGGGCTACAAGCGCAGCTTCGGTTCCGACGGCCCGCCGGGCTGCTACGAAGATTTCGAGCACACCGACTGCCTCATCGCCTGGGGGTCGAACCTGCCGGAGCAGCACCCCATCATCTACTGGCGGCTCAAAGAGGCGCAGGAGAAACGGGGCTTTCCCCTCATCGTCGTGGACCCGCGAGTGACCATGCTGGCGCAGAACGCCAACATCCACCTGCCCATCCGACCGGGGACCGACGTGGCGCTGCAGAACGCGCTGATGCACGTCATCTTCGCCGAGAACCTTCAGGACGACGAATACATCGCCGCCAACACCACCGGCATCGACGAGCTGCGCGCCGAGGTGGAGAAGTGGGATCCGCGCACCGCGTCGAAAGTGTGCGGCATCGACGAGGACACCATCCGCGTGGTGGCTCGCACCTTCGCCCAGGCGCCGGCGGCCATGCAGATCTGGACCATGGGCATCAACCAGTCCACCCACGGCTCCGACGGCGTGGTGGGCATCAACAACCTGGCGCTCATCACCGGCAACATCGGCAAGCCCGGAGGCACCTCGCTCTCCATCACCGGTCAGTGCAACGCCATGGGCACCCGCGAATGGTCCTCCTGCTCCGGCCTGCCCAACTACCGTTACCTGGAGATTCCGGAGCACCGCGAGGAGATCGCCAAGGCCTGGAACATCGACGTGGAGTTTCTGCCGAAAAAGCGCGGCATGTATCAGACCGACATCTACCAGGCCATGGAGGCGGGAAGGATCAAGGGGCTGTGGCTCATCGCCACCAATCCCATGAGCTCGCTGCCCAACACGGCCCGCATCCGCCGCGCCATGGAGCAGCTCGAATTCTGCTGCGTCCAGGACTGCTATGTGGACACCGAATCCAACCAGTACGCCCATCTCTACCTGCCCGCCGGCACCTGGGCGGAGAAGGACGGCGTCATGACCAACACCGAGCGGCGGGTCAACCGGGTGAAGCCGGTGGCGACGCCGCCGGGGCAGGCCAAGCCGGACCTGTGGATCTTCAACCGGGTGGCCGAACGCTTCAACAAGGAAGGGAGGGTGAAATTCCCGGAGAAGGCGTCGGAGATCTTCCTGGAGATGGCGGCGCTCTCCGAAGGGCGGTTGTGCGACATCTCCGGCATGGACCACGACTTCATCGAACAGAACCGCGGCATCCAGTGGCCGTATACCCGCCAGCAGCGCGAGCGCGGCGAGCCGCCGCCGAAGGGGGGCAAGCGCATCTACACCGAGCCGGCCAGCTTCAGCTATCCCGGCGGCCGGGCCAAGTTGATCCCCTTGCCCTTCGTGGACAACAACGAGCAGCCGGACGAGGAGTACCCTTTCTGGCTCAACACCGGCCGGCTCATCGAGCATTGGCATGGCCGCACCAAGACGGGAAAGATCGGCAACAACAACAAGTTCAGCCCCATTCCCTTCATTGAGATCAACCCGGACGCGGCGGCCGATCTGGGCATTCGCCGCGGCGAATACGTGCGGTTGGTGTCGCGGCGGGGAGATGCCATCGCCATGGCGCAGCCGACCCATCGGGTCCCCTACAACATGGTGTTTCTGCCTTTCCACTTTCACGACTGCGCCAACCGGCTCACTCTGGGGCTGCTCGATCCCCACTCGCGGCAGCCTGCGTACAAACAGTCGGCGGTGCGTATCGAGCGGATCGAGGATCAGCTCCATGCGGCCCGGTTGAGCAAGGAGATGCGCAAGTTCTGAATCGTCGAGAGAGCCCTGGCCTGCCCGCGGGCCACCTGGGTATGGAAGCTGAAGGCAAGCCTGGCCTTTACTCCTCGGCTCGCGGGCAGGCCAGGGCTCTCTCGATCGATGTTGCGCAGCGGAGCACTAAAGAGTCTTCGCCCTTTCGGCTCCGGCTCGTGCATGCGGATCCGGGGCGGACGAGAAGCCAATTTTCGCTTTGTGACGAAAAAAATTCCACGGCCCGATAACGATCAACACATTACGATGGAAGACGATGTTTCCCCGACGTGAGAACGAACCCGAATACGCCCTTCTGAACGACCCGGTGAGCCGGAAGGTCAACCGTTACGGCACGCCCATCGAAACGGTGCCCGAGGACGATCCTAGACGGAAGCAGCCCTTCGTCATCAACGGCGAGGAGCTGCCGCAGCAGAACCCCAACCGCTACAAGCAGCACGGCTTCTATTTCAACGCCGACAACTGCATCGCTTGTCACGCCTGCGAGGCGGCCTGTTCCGAGAAGAACGACGTGCCGCCCCACCTGGCCTTCCGCTCGGTGGGCTTCGTGGAAGGGGGGAGCTATCCCGACTACCGGCGCATCAACATCTCCATGGCCTGCAACCATTGCGACAACCCCGTCTGCTTGAAGGGGTGTCCCACCCGCGCCTATACCAAGTTCGCCGAATACGGCGCGGTGTTGCAGGATCCCGACATCTGCTTCGGCTGCGGTTATTGCACCTGGGTCTGTCCCTACAACGCGCCCCAGCTCGATCCGGTGAAAGGCCAGGTGACCAAATGCAACATGTGCGTGGACCGGCTCGAGGTGGGCCTCAAGCCCGCTTGCGTGGCCGCCTGCCTGGGCAAGGCGCTCGATTTCGGCGTCATCGAGAACGTGCCGGAAGGGCGGGTCCAGTGCGAAACCGAGATTCCCGGCTTTCCCCGCACCGACATCACCCATCCCAACGTCCGTTTTCAGCAGATGAAATCGATTCAGAGAGAGATGGTGCGGGTGGACCAGACGCCGGTGAAGTATCACCGCGCCGAGGACGAAAAGCGCTACGAACCCGAGCTGGACCCCAAAAAAGGTTTTCGGCGCCAGTGGAACTGGAAAAAGCTGCTGGGTTCTCACGAGAACGCTCACATCGCCTTCACCCTGAGCGTGCAGGCGGTGATGGGAGCCTTCGCACTTGTGGTGCTGGGAGGGTGGCTCGGCGTGGCGCCGGTGGCGGCGCTCCAGGGCTCCGAGGCCTGGCTGCCGTTGCTGGGACTGCTGCTGGCGCTCATGGTCTTCGGTTTGTTCAAGCTCAACATGCACCTGGGCAAGCCGCACCGTTTCTATCGCGGCTTCTACAACCTCAGGCTCTCGCCAGTGAGCCGGGAGATCGCCGGCGTCTCGCTCTTCTTCGCAGGCCTGGCGGGCTTCGCCCTTTTCAACCTTTTCGACGGCGCCTGGGCGCAGCTGGCTCGAAATCTTTTCGCGGGGGTGGCGCTGGCCGGCATGGCTTTCGGCGGCTACTACATGTATCGGCTGTACCGCATACCCGCCCGCCCTTTCTGGGATCACTGGCACACCGGCGCCGCCTTTCTCGGCACCGGCCTGACGCTCGGCAGCCTGCTGGTGGGGCTGACAGCGTTGGCTTATGGCGCGCTCGCCCCGGCTTTGGCGAGGATGCTGGCCGGCGTCGCTTCGCTGGGGCTGGTGCTGGAAGCGGCGGGGCTGGTGGCCCACGCGCTCGCCATGCGCCCGGCCCGCAGCGAAGGCGCCGCTTCCTGGTACGAGCAGGTCACTACTTTCGGCTGGCCGTACTTGTTGCGCAACGGCCTGCTGCTCTCGGCCCTGCTGCTTTCGGGCTGGCTGGCTTTCCACGGCGCGCCCTCCTGGCTCTTCGTGCCGTTGGGCGTCGTGGCGCTGGCGTCCGCGATCATCGGTCGGGCGCTCTTCTACGTGCTGGTGATCCCTACCACCATGCCCGGCGCCTTCTTCTGGCGCAACAAAGGCTTCGTGGAGCATGCCCGGGAGGTGGGGCTGGCCGACATGCCGCAGCTGGGCGTGGCCTATGAGCGGCATCATCCCTTTCGTTTCGATGAATTGTGGGAGACGATCCGCACCACCAGCACGAAAGAGAAATGGGACCAGCTGCGGCGGATCTTCACCGGTTGAATCGAGGATGGATTCGGACGGAGAGCGCGAGGGGACAGGGGAGCTGAAAATCGCCGCCGCCTGGGGCAATATCCGTTTGCCATGAGTGGAACGATCGATTTTCCCCTTCCCGTCCTCGGTTTCGCCGCCTTCTCCGGCAGCGGCAAGACCACCCTGCTGGAGCGGGTGATACCGCGGCTGGTGGAGGCCGGCGTGCGGCCGGCGCTGGTGAAGCACTCCCACCACGATTTCGAGATGGACAAGCCGGGCAAGGACAGCGACCGGCTGCGGCGGGCCGGTGCCGGCCAGGTGCTGCTGGCCTCGCCCTGGCGCACCGCCTGGATCCGCGAGGGGGATGGCGAGACCGAACCCCGCCTGCAGGAGCTCCTCTCCCGCCTGGACCTCTCTTCTCTCGATCTGGTGCTGGTGGAGGGGTTCCGCCAGGAGCCCATTCCCAAGATCGAGATCCACCGCCCCGCCTTGGGGCGGCCCCTGTTGTGTGCCGCGGATCCCAATGTCGTCGCCCTGGCGTGCGATGCGCCACCCGTGGAGGCTCCCGACCTGCCCCGCTTGGACTTGAACGATCCTGCCGAGGTGGCTCGCTGGATTCTCCGGTGGATGGGGCGGGGTTGACCTGGAGTCGGCTCCAGCATCTACCCTTTTCATCACCCTCTCTTTTTCGAGGCCGCTCGCGGCCGTTGGAGTGATCGGATGCTGGAAGTGGAAGTGTTCACCTCGCCGGGTTGCGCCAAGTGCGCGCACGCCCGCAAGGTGCTGAAAGAGCTGACGGAGCGCCTGGGCGGCGGACGCGTTCGTTGGCGCGAGGTCGATATCCTCGAGGAGCTGGACCACGCGGTCGCTCTCGGCGTGTTGGCCGCTCCCGCCATCGCCATCGACGGAGAGCTGGTGTTCACCGGCATGCCCAGGCCGTCCAAGCTGCGCGAGACGCTGCTGCGGCGCCTCGGGGAGGCGGGGTCATGACGGTTGGCGTTCTCTTTCCCACCGCCGTGCTGCTGGGCGGCCTGGCCTTTTTCGAACCCTGCACCGTGGCGGTTCATGCGCTCTTCATGGAACGGGGCAACCGGGCGGGGCCCGCGGCGGGCCGTCGGGCGGTGGGGTCGGTCTGGCTGGTGCGCATCCTTTTCGTCAGCCTGCCGCTGGTGCTGGCGGTGGAGCTGCTTCCCCCCTTCTCCTGGCCGCCGCTCTGGAGCGGGGTGGGGCTGGCGGCGATGGCCGGCCTCTATCTCTTCACCCGCCAGCACTATCTGCCGGTGCCCCATCTGGAGCTGTACCGGCTGCTGCCCGGCGGCGCCTGGCTGCCGCGGAGCGTCCAGCTGGGGCTCACGCTGCCGGCTTGCACCTTGCCGCTCTATCTGGTGTTGCTGGCGCTGGTGACCGAAGTTCACGATGCCGCCGTGGCGGTGATGGCGGGAGCGCTCTTCGGCACCTTCTTCAGCCTGCCGATGCTGCTGGTGACCCTTCGGGGATTGCGCGGAAACGGCGGGCGCCTGCTGGGACGGGTGACGAAGGCGGCCCCCTATCTCACCGCTCTTCTGCTCTTCGGAGCGGGCGTCGCTCTGTCGTGGCCCTCCATCGAATCGGCCACGGCCCTCTTCGGCGAAGGACTGCGGAATACCGGTTGGACGGCCCTGGCCCTGGGGTTCGCCGCCGGCCTGCTGTTCAGCTTCAACCCCGTCTCCTTCGCGGCCATTCCGGTGGTGTTGGCCTATGTCACCCGCGCCACCGAGCGGGAGCGGGCCTTCCGCCTCGGTCTCGCTTTCGTGGCGGGATTGCTGGCGACCCATCTGTTGCTGGGGGTCGCCAGCGCCCTGGGCGGCGATTGGGTGCAGCGACTGCTGGGGCGCTATTGGGGCGCGGTTCTGGGGCCCGTGCTCATCTTCCTTGGGCTGTTGTGGGCGGGGATCATACGGCCGCGGCTGCCCTGGTTCGCCATGCGCGGCCGCCCGGTGGAGGGGGCGGGAGGCGCCTTCCTGCTGGCGGTTCCCTTCTCGGTGGCGGTCTGTCCCTTCTGCGCGCCCGCCCTGCTGGTGGCGCTCACCGCCAGCGCCGCCATCGGCTCGCCGTTGTGGGGCGGCGCCCTGCTGCTCGCCTTCGCCGCAGGCCGCGGCGTGCCCATTCTGCTCGGCGCCTGGAGCCTGGGCTGGCTGGAGTCGGTGGGCGGTCTGGCGCGCCACCACAGAGTCTTCGAGGTGCTGGGCAGGGTGGTGCTGGTGCTCACCGGGCTGTATCTTCTCAACAGCTACTTCTTGTGGGTGAATCTGGGCGCCATCACATGAGCATCTTCACCATCGGCGAGCTGGCGGCGGAGAGCGGTCTGTCGCGGGACACCCTCCGATATTACGAAAAGATCGGCCTGCTCGACGAAGTGGGCCGGGACGCGGGCGGGCGCCGGGTCTACGGCGAGAGGCATCTCTCCGCCCTGCGCTTCATCCGCCGCGCCCAGGGGATGGGCTTTACCCTGGAAGAGATCGGCCAGCTGCTGCGCTTTCGCCGGAATCCAGCCGCGGTGCGGGAGGAGGTGCGCGAGCGGGTTCGCGCCAAGCTGGGCCGGGTGGAGCGGCGGATCTCGGAGCTGCAGGCCCTGCGGGACGAGATGCGCCTGCTGCTCAATCTATGTGGCTGTGCCGAGGAGGGAGAGGCCTGTCCCATTCTCGATTCCCTGGAAGAGTCCTGAAGCGGATGCCCGGCTTTTTTCTGGAGTGCGAAGGGAAGAGGCTGGACGGGCAAAGGTCGCTCGGCGCGCTCCGGAAGCGGTTGGAGAAGGCTGGCGTGGCGCCTGGAACCACGCTGGCCGCCTTGGCGGGCGACCGCCTGCAAGACTTGCTGCTGGTCCTGCTCTGCGCTTCCCTGAAGATGCGGCTGGCGATTCTGGATCCGGCGCTTCCCGAGGCGTGGCGGCGGGCGCTCTTGGAAGCGGCGGGGGCACGGCATCTGATCCGCGAGCCGTTGTCACCGGCGGCCGCCGGTCGATCGGAGAGTTGGCCGGGGGCCGACGAGCTCAAGGGGATGCGCCTTCTGCTGGCCACCAGCGGCTCCACCGGAGAGCCCCGTCTGGTGGAGCTGAGCGGCGCCAACCTGCTGGCCGGAGCCGGGGCGGCCAACCGCCTGCTGGGTTTGCGCCGCGGCGACCGCTGGCTCGCCTGCCTGCCCACCCATCACGTGGGCGGGGTGGCCATCCTCTTCCGCTGCCTGCTGGCGGGCGCCGGGCTGGTGCTCCACCGCCGCTTCCGGGCCGGGGCGGTGCTGGAGGCGCTCTACCAGCGCTCGATCACCCATCTCTCCCTGGTGCCCACCATGCTGGAGCGGCTGCTGGCGCGCGATCCCGGTTTTCGTCCACCGGCCTCGCTGCGGGTGGTGCTGCTCGGCGGCGCGCCGGCGGCGCCCGATCTGGTGGAAGAGGCGCTGGCGCGGGGCTGGCCGGTCTGTCCCAGTTACGGACTCACCGAGGCGGCCTCTCAGGTGGCCACCTGTCATCCGCCTCCGGGGCGCTGGACCGTCGGGCTGGCGGGCCGGCCACTGGATCATCTACAGGTGAGGACCGACGACGAGGGGCGCATTCTGATCCGCGGCCCCAGCGTGGCGCGCCACTGGCTGGATGCCCGGGGGCGCCATCCGCTCACCGACGCCGAGGGGTGGTTGCACACCCGCGACCTGGGACGGCTGGACGGCGAAGGAAGGCTGGTGGTGCTGGGGCGGGAGGACGATCTGCTCATCTCCGGCGGCGAGAAGATCCATCCCGCCTCGCTGGAGGGGGAACTGCGGCGCTGTCCGGGAATCGAGGAAGTGGCGGTGACGGGCGTGCCGGACCCTCGCTGGGGCACCCGCCTTCTGGCCTGCTACCGAGGCCCCTGGGAAGAGCCCGCCGTGGCGCAATGGGCTGCCACCGAACTCGCCGGCCCCTACAAGCCCAAAGAATTCCGGCGCCTGGATCGGTTGCCGCGCAACGCCATGGGGAAGCTGTTGCGCCGGAAACTGCAGCGGATCTGTGAAACCGAGGAGCGTCGCTCCGCCGGGCTGGACGGTTGAAAGAGAGCGCATACACTCGCCGACCCAGGCGAAAGTCAAGGCCCTGCCCGCGACGACCATGCCAAAAGCCGCGCTCCAAGAAACGCCTTGGAAGTAGAAGCGAATCGCCATGGCGCCGAGAGCGGCAAAGCGGCCAGTGGTGAAAGGCGATAAAGACAAATCCCCCCTTGCTGGCAAGAAAAAAGCCGTGTTACGTTCCTGTCGTGGATGGAAGTTGTATGGGAATA
>JALSRN010000045.1 GCA_026984735.1 Sedimenticola sp.
ACCTACTCCAAGGCGCACCGGCTGCACCGCCTGGCGCGGGAACTGCCCCTGGAGCATCTGGTGCTGGAGACCGACGCCCCCTCCATGGCCGGAGCAAACCACAGGGGCGAGAGAAACAGCCCCGAGTATCTGCCGGAGGTGCTCGAAAAGCTCGCTGAGCTGCGTGAACGTGCCCCCCAAGAGATCGCCCGGGAGACGACCAAAGCGGTCCGGAAACTGCTACTACAAGAATCCTTGGCCGGTTGAGCCGGGCTGCCGCTCGTTGTTATTCACCATTCCAACCACGTCCCCAGGACGAAAGAGCCGAAGTCCTGCATAATCCCTTCGGAGAAATGATGCCGCTTCCTTTGAGTGAGCCGGCTGATGGGAAATGGAGTTTCCATCAGCCGGCCCTCTTTCGATCACTTGCGCTTCCGGGAAAGCAGGAAGCCCACTCCCCCCACGGCAAGGAGTGCCCAGAGGGAAGGTTCGGGCACATTGGGCGGTGCTCCGGTCTGTGAACCAGCCATGGCAACGGCGCTGGCAAGAGAAAGCCCCAACATGGTGATCCAGATACGCATGGCGATATCCTCCTCGGTTTGTGGTTTGCCTGTAGGGGAAAACGGCTATAACTATAAATCCCCCTTTGTTACATATGCAAATTTTATACCTATGTAAAAAATATACTGAAAATACAATTTTTTAGAGAAAATATATAAAAATAAACTCCGTATTCGGCCAATAAAAATGTAAAATTTATTGACAGTCTGCTGCCGTACTTGCTGTTGGATCAACGGCATCCTAAACTGTTGTTTCAATGAAACGGCGCACCCTTTTACTTCTTGCCCCCGCGTCTGCGGCCATCGCTGCCGGCTTTTGGCGGTTGAAGGATCTCCTTTGGCAGCCCAATACGCCCGACGCGGTTCTGCTCACAGCCTTTTTGGACACACTGTTCCCCGCCGACGGCGAATGGCCTGCCGCCTCCGCGCTGGACATGGAAAAGGAGTTGGAGCGCTCCTTCGCTCATCGCCCCCATCAGGCAAAAAAGGTCGCTCGGCTGCTTGAAGTCTTGGATCGCCACAGCCGCCAAATGACGAATCTTGGATTCGCTCATCATTCGTTGGAAGAGCGCGAACGGCTGATCGAGACTCTTCTCGAGGAGAAAGGCGATCTGGCCATGTCTTTTGTGGGACTGCGGGCGTTGGCCTTCCAGATTTATTATTCGCACCCCACTGTCTGGAGCTCGCTGCCGGATTATCATCCACCCCAACCTCTGGGATATCCCGACTACCAGCAGCCGCCAGCCCATGTCTAAAAGGGATGAACTGGAGGCCGATGTCATCATCGTAGGCTCGGGGCCGGGAGGCGGTTCCCTCGCCTGGGGCCTCTGCACCATGGGTGTACGCGTGTTGCTGTTGGAAGCCGGCCCTGCCTTCGTCCCTTCCCGGGATTACCCGCAAACGGCGTCCGACTGGGAACGACATGAGTTTCCTCATCCCAAGGGGAGCAGGGGGCGTTACACTTTTGCCCCCCTGCAAGCCCTCGATGGCTCCCTTCGCAAAGAACTGGGAAGCTGGAATGCCGGTCAAGGGCCGCTCAACCGAAGCGGATACCGCAGCGGTTGGCGCTATCATCATGTTCGGGGAGTGGGTGGCAGCACGCTCCATTTCATCGGCGAAGCCCACCGGCTGCATCCCCGCGCCTTTCGCATTCGCACCGAGCATGGAATAGGGGCCGACTGGCCCATCGACTATCAGGCGTTGGAACCCTGGTACGCCAAGGCCGAAGCCCTGATCGGAGTCGCCGGTGAAGAAGAGCCGAGCCGCCCCCGCAGTTCACCTTTCCCCATGCCCGCCCACGCGCCCGGATATGCAGCGCAGCGCCTCAGGAACGCCAGCAGCCTCAATTGGCATCCCAACTCGTTGGCAGTGTTGTCCCGCCCCTTTCAGGGCCGGCCAGCATGCAACTATTGTTCTGCCTGCAACCGGGGGTGCCCCCGTACCGACAAGGGCAGCACGGACGTGACCTTCATCCGTCAGGCCCTTGCCTCAGGTCGGCTGACGCTAATGCCGCAGACCGAGGCGGTTTCCCTTGTTGCCGGCCCTTCAGACCGGGTGGCGGCTTTGATCGCTTCCACCGGGAAAAATAAATACAAGAGAATCCAAGGCCGCTTTTATGTGATCGCCTGCGGCGCAGTGGAGACGCCGAGGCTTCTATTGCTCTCTGCCAACAACCATGCACCCCGTGGCCTGGCCAACGAATCCGGGCAAGTGGGACGTAATTTCATGGAGACGATCTTCTGGAAAAGCACCGGGCTTCATCCCCATTCCCTGGGCAGCCATCGGGGTTTGCCGGCGGATCTCGTCTGCTGGGATTTCAACGCACCGGACGCCATCCCGAATGTGATTGGAGGATGCCGTTTCACCCATTCCACCGCGGAGGGTGGATTCAATGGCCCCATCGCCCATGCCACCCGCGCCCTCGCGGGATGGGGTGCCAGGCACAGGCGTCAGCTCCAAAAGGAGTTTGGACACCTGCTTTCGATTGGAGCCATCGGCGAGTCCCTTCCCCACCCGGACAGCCGCATCACCCTCGATCCCAAAAGAAAAGACGCGTTTGGCCGGCCGCTGGCCCGTATCCACAGTCACCTCGACAAGATGGCCATCGAGCGTCTGCGATTCATGGCACGTAAGAGCCGGGAGATCCTACAGGAGGTGGGGGCGGAAGAGCTGCGCGAAGAATACGGTAGTTACGACTTCTTCAGCTCCACGCACGTTTTTGGCACGGCGCGCATGGGTTTGGATCCAGAAACATCGGTCGTCAACGCAGACGGGCGAAGCCACCGCTGGACCAACTTGTATATCTCGGATGCCAGCGTCTTTCCCAGTTCCGGCGGCGGCGAGTCGCCGTCCCTGACCATTGCGGCGTTGGGATTGAGAATGGCCAGGCATATTGCGGATCGTCTCATGCGCCGCGAATAGGAGGGCTGGTTCGTGGTCCTCATGCAAGAGATTTCTTCCAGGCATGCAGCCGGTTGAAGGAATCGAGGCCGGAAAAGCCATCGGCGAAAGGAAAGAGAATGGAATGGACATGCAAACCAAGGAGAGGATCCATTCTCCCTGCCATTGACGACACGCTATTGCCCCAAGAGCCTCGAGCAAGAGGAAAGGGGAAGAGGGTTTTGGATTCCCACTTCCATGGGAATGACGAATCGGTAGGGGTGGGAATCAGAGAGAAGAACCTTCCTCTGCCCTTCTATTTATCAGGTGGAAAGCGGCCAGTTCCAGGTCGCCGGGGCGGGTGATCTTGAGGTTGTCGGGATGGCCTTCCACCAGTTTGGGGCGGTGGCCGGTCCACTCCATGGCGCTGGCCTCGTCGGTGACGACCACGCCGGCGGCCAAGGCGCCTTCGAGGGCTCGGCGCAGGCTTCCCAGGGGGAAGAGTTGGGGGGTATAGGCGTGCCACATGCGGCCGCGGTCCAGGGTGCGCTCGCTGCGGCCCTGGTCGTCGGCCTGCTTCATGGTGTCCCGCACCGGCATGGCCAGCAGGCCGCCCTGTTCGTCACTCGCTTCGTCCATGAGCCGTTCCAGGTCGTCGCTACGCAGGCAGGGCCGGGCGGCATCGTGGACCAGAACGAAATCGTCGCCGCCCGCCCGGGTCTCCAGGTGGCGCAGGGCGTTGAGCACCGAATCCGCCCGCTCCTTTCCGCCCGGAACGACGGCCACTCTGGGATGTCCGGCGTGCTCGGTATCGCCCCAGAAAGGGTCTTCCGCGCCTACGGCCACCACCACGCCCTGGATGCGGGGGCTGGCGAGCAACACTTCCAGGGTCCAGTCGATCACCGGGCGGCCTTCGAGCGCCAAGTACTGCTTGGGGATCTCCGTGCCCATGCGTCGCCCCACGCCGGCGGCGGGCACCACCGCCCAGTAGTTCATTGCGTCTCCTCCGCCGGCGCCACCTGGTAGAAGGTCTCTCCCTCCTTGATCATGCCCAGGTCACGGCGGGCGCGGGCCTCGATGGCGTCCAGGCCGTGCTTGAGACTCTCCACCTCGGCCTGCAGCAGGGCGTTGCGCTCTCTCATCTCGGCGATGCGCGCCCGCTGCTGCTCGATGCGCCGCTCCAGGCTGGCCACCTCCGCCAGACTGCCCCGCCCCACCCAGAGGCGGTACTGCAGCACCAGCAGCATCGCCGCCAACAGCAGCGCCAGGAGGCGCAGGGGCCAGGGCACGCCCTCACTCCAGGCCGGGGAAGGCTCCGCGCCCGGCGTAGACGGCCTCGCTGCCCAGCTGCTCTTCGATGCGCATCAGTTGGTTGTATTTGGCCACCCGGTCGGAGCGCGAAAGAGAGCCGGTCTTGATCTGTCCCGTGGCGGCGGCCACGGCGAGATCGGCGATGGTTGTGTCCTCGGTCTCGCCGGAACGGTGGGAGATCACCGCGCCGTAGCCCGCTCCTTTGGCCATGTCGATGGCCTGGAGGGTCTCGGTGAGGGTGCCGATCTGATTCAGCTTGATGAGAATGGCGTTGCTGATCCCCTTGTCGATGCCCTCCTGAAAGATGCGGGTGTTGGTGACGAAGAGGTCGTCGCCCACCAGCTGCACCTTGTCGGCCAACCGCTCGGTGTGCAGCTTCCACCCGTCCCAGTCGTCCTCCGCCATTCCGTCCTCCAGGGAGAGGATGGGATAAGCGTCGATCCAGTTCTCCAGGTAGTCGGTGAACTCTTCCGAGGTGAAGGAACGGTTTTCCGAGGCGAGGTGGTATTTGCCGTCGCGATAGAACTCGGTGCTGGCCGCGTCCAGCGCCAGCCAGACTTGCTCGCCCGCCTTGAAGCCCGCCTTCTCGATGGCCTCCAGGATCACTTCGATCGCTTCCACGTTGGAAGAGAGATCGGGGGCGAAGCCGCCCTCGTCTCCCACGGTGGTGGCCAGCCCCTTGCCGCGCAGCACCGACTTGAGCGCGTGGAACACCTCGGCGCCGTAGCGCACCGCTTCGCGCAGGGTGGGCGCCCCCGCGGGCACGATCATGAACTCCTGGATGTCCACATTGTTGTCGGCGTGAACGCCGCCATTGATGATGTTCATCATGGGCACCGGCAGCAGCGGAGCCTCCTGGCCCAGGTACTCGTACAGGGGCTCGGCGCGCTCCTGGGCGGCCGCATGGGCGGCGGCCAGCGACACCGCGAGAATGGCGTTGGCGCCCAGCTTCGACTTGTTGTCGGTGCCGTCCAGCTCGATCATGCAGGCGTCCAGCCCCTTCTGGTCGGCCACCTCGCGCCCCTTCACCGCTTCGCGAAGGGTGGTGTTGACGTTCTCCACCGCCTTGAGCACCCCCTTGCCCCCATAACGGGCGGGATCGCCGTCGCGCAGCTCCAGCGCCTCGCGCGATCCGGTGGAGGCGCCCGAGGGAACGATGGCGCGCCCGATGGCGCCCTCGGCGGTGTAAACGTCCGCTTCCACGGTGGGGTTGCCGCGGGAATCGAGAACCTCCCGCGCTCTCACATCGATGATCTCCGACATTGCTTCTCCAGTTTTCTACATGAATGATTCAGAATCGAGGCCGCGGCGCCGCTCCGGCCGCCGTCACAACAGGGCCTCTTCGATGAAGGGCCGCGCCTTCACCACATGGTCGATCTCCAGCAGGATTTCGAGCAGCGCCCGCATGTCGCCGAGGGGCCAGGAGTTGGGGCCGTCGCTGAGCGCCCGCTCGGGGTCTTCGTGGGTCTCCATGAAGAGACCGGCCACACCCGCCGCCACCGCCGCCCGCGCCAGCACCGGCACGAACTCGCGCTGGCCGCCCGAAGCCTTGCCCAGCCCGCCGGGCTGTTGCACCGAATGGGTGGCGTCGAAGACCACCGGACAACCTGTGGCCCTCATGACGGCCAGCCCGCGCATGTCCGAGACCAGAGTGTTGTAGCCGAAGCTCACGCCCCGCTCGCACACCAGGATGCGGTCGTTGCCGGCGGCGCGCGCCTTCTCCACCACGTTGGCCATCTCCCAGGGGGCGAGGAACTGCCCTTTCTTGATGTTCACCGGCAGCCCCTGAGCCGCCACCCGCTGGATGAAGTTGGTCTGGCGGCAGAGAAAGGCGGGCGTCTGCAACACGTCCACCACCGCGGCCACCTCGCTCAGAGGGGTGTCCTCGTGCACGTCGGTGAGCACCGGCACGCCGATCTCCCGTCTTACCGCTTCGAGGATCTTCAGCCCCTCTTCCAGGCCGGGGCCGCGAAAGCTCTCGTGCGACGAGCGGTTGGCCTTGTCGAAGGAGGACTTGTAGATGAAGGGGATGCCGAGGCGCGCGGTGATCTCCTTGAGCCGGCCCGCGGTCTCCAGCGCCGACTGGCGGCTCTCCACCACGCAGGTGCCGGCGATGAGGAAGAGCGGACTGTCCGGGCCCGCTTCGAAGCCGCACAGCTCCATCAGCCTTCCCGCTTGCCGCGTTGTGCCAGGGCCGCCTCCACGAAGCCGGTGAACAGCGGATGGCCGTAGCGCGGCTTGGAGGTGAACTCGGGATGGAACTGGCAGGCCAGGAACCAGGGGTGCTCCGGCAGCTCCACGATCTCCACCAGGGTGCCGTCCACCGAGGTGCCGCTGATGCGAAGTCCCTTCTCCTGGAGCACTTCGCCGTACTGGTTGTTGAATTCATAGCGGTGGCGGTGGCGCTCGACGATGCGCTCCTTGCCATAAAGCCGGCGCGCCAGCGAGCCCTCGGCCAGCACGCACTCCTGGCCGCCCAGGCGCATGGTGCCGCCCAGGTCCGCGTTCTCGTCGCGCGTCACCACCGAGCCGTCCTTCTCCAGCCACTCGGTGATGAGGGCGATCACCGGCGCCGGCGTCTCCGGATCGAACTCGGTGCTGTGGGCCTCCTTGAGGCCGGCCACGTTGCGCGCGAACTCGATCACCGCAACCTGCATGCCGAGACAGATGCCCAGGTAGGGAATGCCCTGCTCGCGGGCGTATTGCACTGCGGCGATCTTGCCCTCCACGCCGCGCTCGCCGAAGCCGCCAGGCACCAGAATGGCATCCATCCCGGCGAGCTCTTCCACTCCGCCCCGCTCGAACTCCTCGGAATCGAAATAGTGGATGTTGACCCGGCAGTCGGTCTGGATGCCGGCGTGACCGAGGGCCTCGTTGAGCGACTTGTAGGATTCGGTGAGGTCCACGTACTTGCCCACCATGGCGATGTCCACTTCCCGGCTGGCGTGGGTGAGGCCGTCCACCACCCGTTGCCAGTCGGACAGGTCCGCGGGGGGCACGTGCAGGCCGAGCTGTTCCACCACGATCTGGTCCAGCTCCTGCTCGTGCAGCAACAGGGGAATGCGGTAGATGGTGTCGGCGTCCACCGCCGAGATCACCGCCCGTTCCGGCACGTTGGTGAAGAGAGCGATCTTGCGCCGCTCCCCTTCCGGAATGGGACGATCGGCGCGGCACAGCAGCACGTCGGGCTGAATGCCGATGGAACGCAGCTCCTTCACCGAGTGCTGGGTGGGCTTGGTCTTGATCTCGCCGGACGTCTTTATGTAAGGCACCAGGGTCAGATGCATGAAGAGGGCGTTCTCGCGCCCCAGTTCCACCCCCATCTGCCGGATCGCCTCCAGAAAGGGGAGCGACTCGATGTCGCCCACGGTGCCACCGATCTCCACCATGGCCACGTCGTAGTCGTCGGCGCCCAGGCGGATCTTGCGCTTGATCTCGTCGGTGATGTGAGGAATCACCTGCACGGTGCCCCCCAGGTAGTCGCCCCGCCGCTCCTTGCGGATGACGCTCTCGTACACCTGACCGCTGGTGAAGTTGTTGTGCTTCCCCATGGTGGTGTTGACGAAGCGCTCGTAGTGGCCCAGGTCCAGGTCGGTCTCGGCACCGTCCTCGGTGACGAACACCTCGCCGTGCTGGAAAGGGCTCATGGTGCCCGGGTCCACATTGATGTAGGGATCGAGCTTGAGCAGGGTGACCCGCAGACCGCGCGCCTCCAGGAGTGCGCCGAGAGAGGCGGAGGCGATGCCCTTGCCGAGGGAGGAGACCACGCCGCCCGTGATGAAGATGTATTTCGTCATGTCGCCCTGGAAGGGGGATGGGGGAAAACGGACGGGATGCAACAGTACCAGATGGCGCCTGTTCACTCAACGAAAAGGGCGATTCCGGTAGCCATCGGGCAGGATCTGGCCTATAGTCGGGGCTCGCTTCCTGACACGGTCGTGCAGGCAACGAAACCGAAGCGGTGCCAAACGTCGGGAAGCCGCCCCGGCTTTCGGAAGAAGCACCGACAACGAATAACCACGAGGAGGAGCTGTATGCGAATCACCTTCAAAACTCTCGGCGCACTGGCCGCCACCGGCCTGGCCGCGCTCTCCATCTCCACCGCCAATGCCTGGTGGAGCGGCCCCTGGGGCAACCGGGGCTCCAACGCCTGGAACGATATGTCCGACTGGATGGGCAATGGAACCGGCGACACCGACTTCGACATGAACATGCGGGGTCGAGGAGACAGCCGGGCCCGCGGCTATGGCTACAACAGGTACGACCGCTATCGCGGCTACTATCCACCGCCTTGGGCCTACGGTCCTTCTGGAACCGGTCCGGCTTTCGCCCCCCGGCCACCGCAAGGGCCGGCCACGCAGGGGCCCGGTCGGCGCATCGCTCCTCTTTCGCGACAGGCAGGGCCGGGAATGAGGGGACCCGTGCCCCGAGGCAGCGGCCCCATGGGTCGCGGCCGACCCGGAACCATGGGCATGGGCGGCCGTGGACCCGGCATGGGACGGGGGCCCGTGCCCCGAGGCAGCGGCCCCATGGGTCGCGGCCGACCCGGAACCATGGGCATGGGCGGCCGTGGACCCGGCATGGGACGGGGCCCCGCGCCCCGAGGCAACGGCCCCATGGGTCGCGGCCGACCCGGAACCATGGGCATGGGCGGCCGTGGACCCGGCATGGGACGGGGGCCCGCGCCCCGAGGCAACGGCCCCATGGGTCGCGGCCGACCCGGAACCATGGGCATGGGTAGCCGTGGACCGGCTGAACGGCCGCCCCGCCGGTAACCTGGGGTTCTAGTTAGATACAGGCAACGACGCCACCGCCGGCAATCCTGCCGGCGGTTTTGTTTTTGCATGCAAGAAAAATACCTTCAAAGCCCCCTCTTTCTTCCAAAAGCGAAGATCGTTGATCAAAATCAGAAATCAAGGGAAAATAGCTTCATCAGCAAAATCGGGCCAGCCGGCATCGGGAGCGTCTTTTGGCACCCCACAAGGTCATCACCCTGAACAAGATCCAGATCGCCTGCCAGAGCTGCGGCCTCTCCAACATCTGCCTGCCCCTGGGCCTGGAAAGCGACGACATCGAACGGCTGGACGCCATCGTACAGCGCAACCGGCCGCTGCGGCGCGGCGCCCACCTTTTTCAGACGGGCGAAAAGTTCCGCAAGGTCTTCGTGGTGAAGACCGGCACGGTGAAGACCTACACCCAGTGCCCGGACGGCAGCGAGCGCGTCATCGGTTTCCACCTGCCGGGCGAGGTGATCGGCCTCGACGGCATCGAGCTGGGGAAATACATCTGCTCGGCCAAAGCGTTGGAGACCTCGGCCATCTGCGAGATCCCCTTTGACCAGCTGGAGAAGTTGACCGCCTCCATCCCCAACCTCCAGCACCAGATGTTCCGGCTGCTCAGCCGCGAGATCAGCAACGACACCAGCCTCATGGCGCTGCTGAGCAAGAGCACCGCCGAGGAACGGCTGGCCGCCTTTCTGCTCAGCCTCTCCATCCGGCTGCACAGCCGCGGTTTCTCGGCCACCGAGTTCAATCTAAGCATGTCGCGGCAGGAGATCGGCTCCTACCTGGGCTTGGCGCTGGAGACGGTGAGCCGGCTCTTCACCCATTTCCAGGAAGAGGGCATTCTTCGCGTGAACCGGAAATATGTGGAGATCCTCGACTTGGAAAAGCTCTACGGCCTGCTCTCCCAACAGACGGTCTGCCTGGAAAGACTGCGCGCTCCCTGACCGCAGATGCCCCGCCACATCCCCATCGTTCTTTGCCGTAACTGCGCGCTCTACAAGACCGCTCTGGTGCTCGGACTGGAGTCCCCCGCGCAGGAGGCGCTCCACGAGGTGGTGATCCGCAATCACCCCATCGAAAAGGGACAACCGCTCTTCTACGCCGGCGATCCGGTGCGCCATCTCTATCTGGTGCATTCAGGCTCCTGCATCAGCTACGACGGCGCCGAGCCGCGCCAAGTGCGCGGTTTTCACCTGCCGGGCGAGATCGTAGGCATCGAGGAGATGGACGAGGAGCGCTACAACCACACCGCCTGCGCCCTGGAGGACGGCTCCCTCTGCCAGTTGGACGTCTCCCGCCTCGAAGAGGCGCTGGAGGCCGAGGAGCTGATCAAGGTGCAGCGCTATCTCCTCGCCACCGCGGCCGCCCACGCCCGCCAACTGCAGAAAGAGCGGCTCATCACCGGCCTGCCCAACGCCGAACAGCGCATCGGCGCTTTCCTCTACAACCTGGGGCAGCGTTTCCAGTCCCACGGCTTCCCCGCCCTCCAGTACCGCCTGCCCATGTCCCGCGAAGAGATGGCCAGCTACCTGGGCCTGGCGCCCGAGACGGTGATCCGCATGTTGAAGAAGCTGGCGGCGAAAAAGTGGGTGCGGGTGCGCACCCGCCAGGTGGAGATCCTCGACCCCGACGCCCTGCAGGCGCTATTGACCCGCACGCCGCCGAATCTGACAAAAATCAAGTCTGCGGCAAAAAACTGACATTTCTCATATCCGGGCCTGCCGTTCTCTGTATAATCCTCTAGCCGGGAACTATTCAGCCGGAAAGTGGTCGAGGCGGCCGCCTTTCGGCTCGGCAGGGCCCCGTGCTTCTGAATTTTTGGGTTGTTTTTTCGAAACTTGGGAGGTTTCCGTGGAAGAAACAAAATATGATTTCGACGTCGTCCGATGGTTTACCATCATGGCGGTCGTCTATCTGGTCGTGGGCACCCTGGTGGGCGTCTACATCGCCTCGGAACTGGCCTGGCCGTTCCTCAATTTCGACATTCCCGAGATCACCTTCGGCCGGCTACGTCCGCTGCACACCAACGCGGTGATCTTCGCCTTCGGCGGCTGTGCGCTGTTCGCAACCTCCTTCTACTCCGTACAGCGCACTGGCAGCACCTCGTTGTGGAGCCCGAAAATGGCCTGGTTCACTTTCTGGGGCTGGAACCTGATCATCGTGGCAGCGGTCATCACCCTGCCCCTGGGCATCACCCAGTCCAAGGAGTATGCAGAGCTTGAGTGGCCCATCGACCTGGCCATCGCCGTGGTGTGGCTCTCCTGGGGGCTGAACTTCATCATGACCATCGCCAAGCGCAAGACCAGCCACATCTACGTGTCCAACTGGTTCTTCATGGGCATGTTCGTGATGATCACCTATCTGCACGTGGTGAACAGCCTGGCCATCCCCGTAGGGCTGTTCAAGTCCTACTCCATCTTCTCCGGAGTGCAGGACGCCATGATCCAGTGGTGGTGGGGCCACAACGCCGTGGGCTTCTATCTCACCGCCGGCTTCCTCGGCATCATGTACTACTTCGTGCCCAAGCAAGCCAACCGCCCGGTCTTTTCCTACCGGCTGTCGGTGCTGCACTTCTGGGCGCTGATGTTCGGTTACGTCTGGCTGGGCGCCCACCATCTGCAGTACACCGCCCTGCCCGACTGGACCGGCTCCCTGGGCGCCGCCGTCTCCTTGGCGATGATCATCCCCTCCTGGGGTGGCGCCATCAACGGCATGATGACCCTCTCCGGCGCCTGGGACAAACTGCGCACCGACTACATCTTGCGCTTCCTCATCATGTCCCTGGCCTTCTACGCCATGTCCACCTTCGAGGGACCGGTGATGTCCTCCAAGACGGTGAACGCGCTCTCCCACTACACCGACTGGACCATCGGCCACGTGCACTCCGGCGCATTGGGCTGGGTCGCCATGGTGGCTTCCGGCGCGCTCTACCACCTCACCGAGAAGCTGTGGAACACCCGCATGTACTCGGCCAAGCTGGTGAACACCCATTTCTGGATGGCCACCATCGGCACCGTGGTCTACATCACCGCCATGTGGGTCTCTGGGATCATGCAGGGCCTGATGTGGCGTGACTACGACGAGTTCGGCACTCTCACCTATACCTTCGCCGAATCCGTCGCCGCCATGCACCCCTACTATGTGATGCGCGCCGTGGGCGGCGCCATCTACTGGCTGGGCGGTGCCATCATGCTCTTCAACGTGATCATGACCGTTCGCCAGGCTTCCGCCCAGCGCAGCGCCGCTGCCGCTGCCGCCGCCTGACGCAACCAGAGGAGAGATACGACATGGCTGACAAGATCTATTCGACCAAACTGCAAGACACGGCGGAACGCAACGTCTTCGTGATGTTCGTGCTGCTGATGATCCTGCTCTCGGTGGGCGGACTGGTGGAGATCGTCCCGCTCTTCTATCTTCCGGACACCATGGAGCACAACAAGCATCCGGAGATCGTCTGGCAGAGCAAGGGGCGTCCCATCAGCGTGGCCAACTTCAAGGTGGGCGACAGCATCACCTGGAAACCGGGCGACGGAATCCGCCCCTACACCGCCCTGGAGCTGGCCGGGCGCGACATCTTCCAGCGGGAGGGCTGCTATCTCTGCCATTCGCAGATGATCCGCCCCTTCCGCGACGAGAAGGAGCGTTACGGCCACTACTCCCTGGCCTCCGAGTCCATGTACGACCACCCCTTCCAGTGGGGCTCCAAACGGACCGGCCCCGACCTGGCCCGGGTGGGCGGCAAGTACTCCAATGAGTGGCACTTCCAGCACCTGATGGCGCCGCGTTCCGTGGTTCCCGAGTCGGTGATGCCCAACTATCCGTGGCTGGCCGAGCAGACCGTGGACGGCGAGACCCTCAAGAAGCACATGGAGGGGCTGCGCATGGTGGGCGTGCCCTACACCGACGCCGACATCGCCGCCGCCAAACAGGTAAACGACGTGCGCGAGGTGGACGCGCTGATCGCCTACCTGCAGGTGCTGGGCACCATGGCCAACCTGAAAGACGACGTGGACTATCGTGAATAAGCTCCTGGACTATTTCCACACCGACTGGTCGGCGATGACCCTGCACGATTGGATCGGAATGATCGTCACCGTCGGGGCCTTCCTGGCCATGGTGTGGATCTACGCCCGCGTCTTCAACCCGAAGAACAAGGAGCAATACGAATCGCAACGTCATATTCCCTTTGAAGAAGAGAATACGGACTTGGA
>JALSRN010000046.1 GCA_026984735.1 Sedimenticola sp.
GGCTGGCCGCCAAGGAGAACGCGGCAGACCTGGTGGGAGGCGTGAGCCTCGACGACAAAGACGACGTCCTCGCATCGGTGCTGCTCGATCTGGCCCAGACCGGCACCCTGGCCGCCAGCATGCGCGCTGCCACCCTGGTGCACCATGAGATGGGCCGGGTGGGCAGGCTGCACGGCGACCACATCCAGAATGCGGGGTTCGTGGTGCTCAAATCGCCGGACATTCCTTCCATGCTGGTGGAGACCGGTTTCATCTCCAACCCCACCGAGGAGCGTCTTCTGGCCAGTTCGAGCCATCAGGAGAAGATCGCCAAGGCCATTTTCCGGGGCATTCGCAACTATTTCCGGCTGGAGCCGCCTCCAGGCACCCGGCTGGCGAAAGAGAAGCAGGAGCGGCTCGAGCGGGAGGCGCGCCGCTACGTCATCCAACCGGGCGACACCTTGTCGGCCATCGCCGCGCGCCACCGCGTGAGCGTGGCTTCGCTGCGCGACGAAAACCGGCTCAAAAGCGATCGCATCCGCGTGGGGCAGGTGTTGCGCATTCCCCGCACCTGAAGGCTGTCGGCCGAAAAATTGCCTTGTCTTTCTCCATCTCGTAGAATCCGCTTCGTGCAAGATACATAACTAGAGAGGTGGAGGATCCCCAATGAAAATCAGAAGAGTACACTGGGCGGCGCTCGCCGCGGCGGCCTTGCTGGCCATCTCCCTGCCCCTGTCGGCGGTCGCCAGCGAGTTGACGGACAAGTGCGACAAGTGCCACGGCAAGAACGGCAACAGCGAGGATGAGAAGGTGCCCACCATCGCCGGCTTCTCGGCGGCGACCCTGGAAGACATCCTGCACGAATACCAGGACGGCGACCGCCCCGCGGTGAAATACAAGCCCAAGGACGGCGATGAGACCGACATGGTGGAGATCAGCAAGAAGCTCTCCGACGACCAAATCAAAGAGGTGGCCAAGCACTACGCCGCGCAGAAGTTCATTCCCCACAAGCAGTCCTTCGACGCCAAGCTGGCCAAAAAGGGCGCCAAGATTCACAAGCACAAGTGCGAGAAGTGCCATTCCGACGGCGGCTCCAATCCCGAGGACGACGCCGCCATCCTCGCCGGCCAGTGGCGCGCCTATCTGGAGCACCAGTTCAAGCTCATCGCCGAGCACAAGCGCGAGGTTCCCAAGAAGATGCGCAAGAAGTTCAAGAAGCTGAAAGAGAAGCACATCAAGGCGCTCATCGAGTACTATGTGAGCCAGCAGTAATCGCAGTAACCCGAGAAGTTGAGGAAAAAGACGCTGCTTCGGCAGCGTCTTTTCGTTGTGACCCCATGTCCCGCCGCATCCACCCCCTTCCCTCGGACCTGGTCAACCAGATCGCCGCCGGCGAGGTGGTGGAGCGCCCCGCCTCGGTGATCAAGGAGCTGGTGGAGAACAGCCTCGACGCCGCCGCCCGGCGCATCGAGATCGAGGTGGAGGGGGGCGGCATCCGCTCCATGCGGGTGCGCGACGACGGCATCGGCATGGCGCCCGACGACCTTCCGCTGGCGCTCTCCCGCCACGCCACCAGCAAGATCGCCTCCCTGGAGGATCTCGACGGCATCGTCACTTTGGGGTTTCGCGGCGAGGCGTTGCCGAGCATCGCTTCGGTGTCGAGACTGGTGTTGACCTCCCGGACGGCCGACTCGGAACACGCTTGGCGTGTGGCTCCCGGTGACGATGCGCCGGAGCCGGCGGCCCACCCCCCCGGCACCAGCGTGGAGGTGCGCGATCTCTTCTACAATGTGCCGGCGCGGCGCCGCTTCCTCAAGAGCGAGAAGACCGAATTCCGCCACATCGAACAATTGGTGCGGCGACTGGCGCTGGCGCGCTTCGAGGTGGGATTCAGCCTGCGCCACGAAGGAAGGGAGCGTTTCGATCTGCGGGCCGTCTCCGACCGGCCGGGCCAGGAGCGGCGCCTCGCCGCCCTGTTGGGGAGAAGCTTCGTGGAACAGAGCCTCCATCTGCGGCATTCCGCCGCGGGGCTGACCTTGTGGGGCTGGATGGGGCTGCCCACCTTCTCGCGCAGCCAGGCCGATCTCCAGTATTTCTACGTCAACGGCCGGCTGGTGCGGGACAAGCTGGTGACGCATGCGGTGCGCCAAGCCTACCAGGACGTGCTCTATCACGGCCGTCACCCGGCTTTCGTCCTCTATCTCGAGATCGATCCCCGGCTGGTGGACGTGAACGTGCATCCCACCAAGCATGAAGTGCGTTTTCGCGACGGCCGGCTGGTGCACGATTTCCTCTTCCGCACCCTGCACAAAGCGCTTGCCGAGGTTCGCCCCGGCGGGGAGGCGCCTTCCCCTTCCGCTTCCTCCGGCGAGGCCCTGACGCCTGCGGCCGCCTTGCCGGGGGGATGGGCGCCGCCTCGCCAGTCCTCGCTCGCGCTGCCGGTGCGCGAAGCGCCCGCCGCCTACAAGGCGTCCTACGAGTGGCAGCGGCCCGGCCCCCGGCAAGAAGGGTTGGGGGAGGATGAAAACGGTGAGGCGCCGCCCCTGGGTTTTGCGTTGGCGCAGCTCCATGGCGTCTACGTACTGGCGCAGAACCGCGAGGGGCTGGTGCTGGTGGACATGCACGCCGCCCACGAGCGCATCACCTACGAACGGTTGAAGCGCGCGCTGGAGAAGGAGGGGATCCGCAGGCAGCCGCTGCTGGTGCCCCTGACGGTGGAGGTGGCGCCGGCGGAGGCGGAGCTGGCCGACCAGCAGCGGGCGGTGCTGGCGGATCTGGGGCTGGAGGTGGACCGGATCGGCCGCGAAAGCCTGGTGGTGCGGGCCATTCCGGCGTTGCTGGAAGGAGCCGACGCGGCGCAGCTCCTGCGCGATCTGTTGGCCGAGCTGGGCGAGTTCGGCACCAGCGACCGCATTCGCGCCGCCATCCATTCGGTGCTGGCCACCATGGCGTGCCATGGCTCGGTGCGCGCCAACCGCCGCCTCACTCTCGAGGAGATGAACGCCCTGCTGCGCGACATCGAGGCCACCGAGCGCAGCGGTCAGTGCAACCACGGGCGGCCCACCTGGGTCCAGCTGCGCATGGACGAGCTCGACCGGCTGTTCCTGCGCGGGCGATGAAGAGCCTCCCCCGCGCCATCTTCGTCATGGGGCCCACGGCGTCCGGCAAGACCGACCTCGCCGTGGCGTTGGCGCGCGAACTGCCGGTGGACGTGATCAGCGTGGACTCGGCCCTGGTTTACCGCGGCATGGACATCGGCACCGCCAAGCCGGAGCCGGAGCTCCTGGAGGAGGTGCCCCATGCCCTGGTGGACATTCTCGACCCCACCCAAAGTTACTCGGCGGCCCGGTTCCGGGCGGATGCCCTGGCGTGCATGGAAGCGAGCCGCGCCGCCGGCAGAATTCCCCTGCTGGTGGGGGGAACCATGCTCTATTTCCACGCCCTGCAGCACGGCCTTTCCGATCTTCCCGGAGCCGATCTCCGGGTGCGGGCGCGGCTCCAGGAACGACTGGCGATGGAGGGGGGTGAGCGCCTCCACCGGGAACTGGCCCGCCTCGACCCCGAGGCGGCGTCCCGCATCCATCCCAACGATCCCCAGCGGCTGCTGCGGGCGCTGGAGGTGATCGAGATCAGCGGCCGGCCCCTTTCCGAACTCCAGGCGGCGCGGCGGGGCGAACGGCTGCGGTGGCGTCTTCTCAAGCTGGTGCGGGCGCCCCAGGAGCGGCGGGTACTGCACGAGCGCATCGCCCACCGTTTTCGGCGGATGCTCGAACGCGGCTTCGAAGCGGAGGTGGCGGGGTTGCTGGCGCGCCCCGGCGTCCATCCCGGCCTGCCCTCCATGCGGGCGGTGGGCTACCGGCAGATGGCGGCCTACCTCTCGGGGGAATGCAACCGCGCGGAGATGGCGGAGCGGGCCGTCATCGCCACCCGCCAACTGGCCAAGCGGCAGTTCACCTGGCTGCGGCGGGAGCGGCAAGCGCTCTGGCTGGCGGACGGAGAAAAGACGACCGAGCGGGCGCTCCGCCTGGCGGCGGAGTTCATTCGCAAAGGGGGGGCGTGAGCGGGCTGCCGCCTGGATGAGCGCAATCCGAGCGGCTCGGGCAAGGCGCCTTGCCGCTGCGAATCAAAGAGTTGGAAAGCCGAAAGGCGTGGTTCCGCCAAAACGGGCGGTGCCGAGGTGGCCCAATTTCGGCTGATCCGAGTATAATCATCAGCCCGGCACTTCGACCCGTGCGGTGGGGGGAACCGGCGGACGCCGGGACGAGCGGTGGAAATTCACCCCAAGCGGAAATCGGTCAAGGAAAAAACAGAGCCGCTTCCTTCCGCCGCGATCATCATAACAACATCCTGATCTCAAGTAGGAGTTCCATCATGTCTAAAGGGCAGACCCTGCAGGATCCTTTTCTCAACGCGCTGCGCAAGGAGCGTATTCCTGTATCCATCTTTCTCGTCAACGGCATCAAGCTGCAAGGCACCATCGACTCTTTCGACCAGTTTGTGGTGCTGCTCAAGAACCAGGTGAGTCAGATGGTCTACAAACACGCCATCTCCACCGTGGTTCCGTCGCGCAACGTGCGCCTCAATCCGCCCCACGAAAAGCAGCAGGAGAACATTGAACCGGGCAACTTCTGAGCCTCTCGCGCGTTTCACGGCGCTCTCGGGACGCCTCTTTTCCGCTGTGGAAAAGAGGCGTTTTCGATCCCGTCTCCTTTCCCCGCCGGCCACGCTCGCCCATGTTTGAGCGCCCCCGCGCCGGAGAGCGGGCGCTGCTGGTCCATGTCACTCCGCGCGGGCGTCCGGAAGCCGAGGAGATCGAAGAGTTCCGGGAGCTGGCGGCCTCCGCCGGAGCCCGCATCCGCGGCCTCGTCACCGCGGTGCGGATGGCGCCGGACCCCCGTTATTATGTGGGCCGTGGCAAGGCCGAGGAGATCCGCGAGCGGGTGGAAGCCGAGGAGGCCGAGCTGGTCATCTTCGATCACAGCCTCACGCCCAGCCAGGAGCGCAACCTGGAAAGGCTTCTTCAGTGCCGGGTCTTGGACCGCAACGGCTTGATTCTCGACATCTTCGCCCAACGGGCCCGCTCCTTCGAAGGCAAACTGCAGGTGGAACTGGCGCAGCTTCGCCACCTTTCCACCCGCCTGGTGAGGGGTTGGACCCACCTGGAACGGCAGAAAGGGGGGATCGGCCTCAGAGGGCCGGGCGAGACCCAGCTGGAGACCGACCGCCGCCTGCTGGCGCGGCGCATCGACCAGATTCGCCACCGGCTGGCCAAGGTGGACAGTCAGCGCGAACAGGGCCGGCGCGCCCGCCGCCGGGCCGAAGTGGCCACCGTCTCCCTGGTGGGCTACACCAATGCCGGAAAGTCCACGCTCTTCAACCGGCTCACCCACGCCCATGTCTACGCCCGCGACCAGCTCTTCGCCACCCTCGATCCCACTTTGCGCCGGCTGCGCCTGCCCGAGGGCGAGGAGCTGGTGCTGGCGGACACCGTGGGCTTCATTTCCCGGTTGCCCCACGAACTGGTGGCCGCCTTCCGTTCCACCCTTCAAGAGACGGTGGAGGCCGCGCTGTTGCTGCACGTCATCGACGCCGCCAATCCAAGGCACGCGGAGCAGAAGGCCGAGGTGGAGGCGGTACTGAGCCAGATCGGTGCCGGAGGAGTGCCGCGCATCGACGTCTACAACAAGATCGACCTGCTCGAAGGCGGCGAAGCCGAACCGGCGATCGAGCGGGACGAGAAGGAAAGGGTGGTGAGAGTCCGCTGCTCGGCGGTCGCCGGCCGGGGGCTCGATCTATTGCTGGGAGCGTTGCAGGAGCGTTTTCACCAGCCCCATGTGCGCCGATGCGTGCGGCTCGAAGCGGAGGAGGGACGTCTCAAGGCGCTGTTGCACGAGAAAGGGCAGGTTCTCCAATGCCGTGACCTGAAGGACGGCGGCTGCGAAATCGAGGTGGCCTTCACCCAGGCGGCGCTCGCGCGTCTGCAAAAAAAGGAGCCCGAGTTGGCGCGGCGATTGCGAATCGAGGAGTCTCTCCCCAAGCCCGGGTAATGGGGGCGTCGCAGGCGAAACCGTCCCGGCCGCCGCCGGGGTGATCGCATGAATCGGCTCTTGGATCCGTCAAAGGAGCCCGTTTCGGCGGGGTCCGTTCGTGCATTCGTCCCGCGGTTGCCGGCCACCGGCGTTGCGGTTTGCATAGCACTTTTCCAGCAACTTGGTAAAATCCCCCCTTTGCAAGCCGACGCGCCCTGCGGGTGCGCGGCACACCCAGTCTGGACAGAGGACCGATTTCATGGCCTGGAACGAACCAGGCGGCGATGACCGCGACCCTTGGGGAGGCGGCGGCAGGAACCAGCCGCCCGACCTCGACGAGGTGGTGCGAAAGCTGCAAGAGAAGATGAGCGGCCTGTTCGGCGGGCGCCGCGGTGGCGGCGGCGGTTCGGGCGGTGGCCGCATTCCGGCGGGCGGGCGGCGGCTGGTGCCGTTGCTGGTCGGCGTCGTGATCGTGGCCCTGCTGCTGATCAAAGGGTTCTACATCGTGCAGCCCGCCGAGCGGGGCGTGGTGCAGCGGTTGGGGGCGTTCCACTCGGTGACCCCTCCCGGGCCCCATCTCCTGATCCCCTTCATCGACAAGGTGACCGTGGTCAACGTCGATCAGGTCAACAAGTTCGGGCACCGGGCGCAGATGCTCACCAAGGACGAGAACATCGTGGACATCACGCTCACGGTGCAGTACCGCATCCAGGACGCGGCCGCTTTTCTCTTCCGCGATTCCGATCCGGTGAAGACCATCTACAACGCCGTGGAATCGGCGCTGCGCGAAGTGAGCGGCAAGAGCACGCTCGACGCGATCATCACTCAGAACCGAAGCGCGGTGGCCGCCATGGTGAAGCAGGAGACCCAGCGGCTGCTCGACTTCTACCAGACCGGATTGATGGTGACCAACGTCAACATCCAGGACGCCAAGCCGCCCGAAGAGGTGAAAGATGCCTTCGACGACGCCACCCGCGCCATGGCCGACAAGGAACGGGTGCAGAACGAGGCTCAGGCCTACGCCAACGACATCGTGCCCCGCGCACGGGGAGCGGCGGCCCGGCGCGTGGAGGACGCCAAGGCTTACATGGCCAGGGTGGTCTCCGAAGCCAAAGGGGAGTCGAAGCGTTTCCTCGAGCTCTACAAAGCGTACCGCAAGGCGCCGGAAGTGACCCGTCAGCGTCTCTATCTGGACACCATGCAGGAGGTGCTTTCGCGGACCGGGAAAGTGATCCTGGACGTCAAGCAGGGCAGCGGAAACCTCACTCTGTTGCCGCTCGACCGGCTGTTGGGCTCCAACAGCGCCCTGGTGCGGCGACCCCAGGTGTTGCCGGGGTACGAGAGCCTGGAGGCCGAATCGACGGCGCGCAAGGTGAAAGAGTCCACCGCCCGCGAGCGGGAGCGCAGGCGTAACGTCGAACGCGCCAGGAGGAACCGTCGATGAATTCACCCAAGGCAATGTTGCTGGCGGCGCTCGCCATCGTGGCGCTGCTGGTGGGTTCCTCCTCCCTCTTCGTGGTGCAGGAGTACGAGACCGCCCTGCTGCTGCGGCTGGGCAAGATCGTCGCTTCCGACTTCAAGCCGGGGCTCCATTTCAAACTGCCGGTGATCCAGAGCGTGGAGAAGTTCGACGCCCGCCTGCAGACCCTGGACGCCAAGCCGGAACACTTCCTCACCAGCGAGAAGAAGTTCGTGGTGGTGGACTCCTACATCAAGTGGCGCATCGACGACACCGCCCAGTACTACCGCTCCACCCGCGGCAACATGGCCACCACGGCGCGGCTGCTGGGAGAGCGGATCAACGCCGCTCTGCGGGACGAGTTCGGCAAGCGCACCATCAGCGAAGTGGTATCGGGAGAACGCACCGAGATCATGGAGCGGCTTACCCGCAAGGCGGACGAGAACGCCTCCGACCTCGGGGTGGAGATCGTAGATGTGCGCATCAAGCGCATCGACTTTCCGCCCGAGATCAGCAACCGCGTCTATGAACGCATGCGCACCGAGCGCGAGCGGGTGGCGCGTGAGCTTCGCGCCCAGGGAGCCGAGGCGGCGGAGCGGATCCGCGCAGACGCCGACCGCCAGAAGACCGAGATTCTGGCGGAGGCCTATCGCAAGGCGGAAGAGATTCGTGGCCGGGGCGACGCCGAGGCGGCGGCCATCTACGCCGACGCCTTCTCCAAGGACGTGGAGTTCTACAACTTCTGGCGGAGCCTGAAGGCCTATCGCAAGGTGTTCCAAGAAGGCAAGAGCCTCATGGTGCTCGATCCCGATTCCGAGTTCTTCCGCTATTTCCGCAACCAGCAGGGTGAGCGGTAGGCGGGCGGCTCGGCAAGGCGTTGCACGGGCCGGGGATGTCCCCGGCCTTTTCGGGTGAGGAGAAAGGAGATGGCCTGGCAGGATCTTTGGGCGGCTCTGGCGCTGGTGCTGGTGATCGAAGGGATCCTTCCTTTCCTCAATCCCCGGCGTTATCGCGAGTTGATCCGGGTGCTCGATCGGATGGACGACGCCACCGTGCGCCGCGTCGGCTTGATCAGCATGTTGTTGGGACTGGGGCTGCTCTACCTGGTGAGATGAAGACGCAACAGAGACATTGGCTGCTGCCCGACGGGGTGGACGAACTGCTGCCGGAGGAGGCGGGGCGGTTGGAGCGCCTGCGCCGTCGGCTGCTGGATCTCTACGCCAGTTGGGGCTACGAACTGGTGATCACCCCTTTCGTGGAGTATCTGGATTCTCTGCTCACCGGCGTCGGGCGCGATCTGGAGCACCAGACCTTCAAACTCACCGATCCCCTCGGCGGCCGCTTGCTCGGCATCCGGGCGGACATCACGCCGCAGGTGGCCCGCATCGACGCCCACCAATTGCAGCGAGAAGAGCCGGTGCGGCTCTGTTATCTGGGCAGCGTCCTGCGCGCCTTCAGCGACGGTTTCTCCACCACCCGCAGCCCCTTGCAGATCGGCGTGGAACTCTACGGCCATGACGGCGTGGAGAGCGATTTGGAGGTGCTCTGCCTGATGATGGCCACCCTGGAGACGGCGGGCGTGGGGAATCTCTTTCTCGATCTGGGCCATGTGGGCATCTTTCGCGGCCTTGCGCGGCAGGCGGACCTGGATGTTTCCCGGGAACGGGCGCTGTTCGATGCGCTCCAGCGCAAGGCGGTGCCGGAGATCGAAACGCTGGTGGAGAACTTCGGCCTCGACGAGGAGAAGGCGGGGTGGTTTCTGGCGCTCGCCGGACTCAATGGCGGCGCCGGGGTGCTGCAGAAAGCGGAAACGGCGCTGGCCGGCGCCTCGGCCGAGGTGCGGGGGGCCCTGGACCGTCTTCGGGAGGCGGGAAAGCGCCTCCATGCCTGCCTGCCGGAGCTGCCGGTGCACTACGATTTGGCCGAGCTGCGCGGTTACCAGTACCAGAACGGCTTGGTGTTCGCCGCTTTCGTGCCCGGTTCGGGGAAGGAGATCGCGCGCGGAGGCCGTTACGACCGCATCGGCGGGAAATTCGGCCGGGCGCGGCCGGCCACCGGCTTCAGCGCCGACCTCAAGACCCTCATGCGCTTTGGAGCGCAAGCGGCGGAAGCTCCCAGGGAACGGGTGTTCGCTCCCTGGAAGGAGGATCCCGAGCTGGACTCGGCCATCGCGGAGCTGCGCCGGCAAGGGATTGCCGTGGTGCGCGAGCTCCCCGGACAGCGGGGCGATGCGCGCACCATGGGCTGCACCCATCGGCTGGTCCGGGGCGAGAAGGGCTGGCGCCGGGAACCTTTGAAGAACACCTGATCGATTCAATTTCAACTTTCAATCCTAGAGAACTGAAACCAATGGGAAAGAACGTAGTGGTCATCGGCACCCAGTGGGGTGACGAAGGCAAGGGCAAGGTCGTGGACCTGCTCACCGACAAGGCCGACGCCGTGGCGCGCTTCCAGGGCGGGCACAACGCGGGCCACACCCTGGTCATCGACGGGCATCAGACCATCCTCCACCTGATCCCTTCGGGAATCCTGCGCGAGGGGGTGCGCTGTCTGGTGGGCAACGGCGTGGTGCTCTCGCCCGCCGCTCTTTTGGAGGAGCTGGACGGCCTGGAGAAGGCCGGCGTGGACGCCCGCTCGCGCTTGGGACTGAGCGAGTCCTGCACCCTGATCCTCCCCTACCATGTCGCCCTCGACCAGGCGCGCGAGCTGGCTCGCGGAAAGAAGGCCATCGGCACCACCGGCCGGGGCATCGGCCCGGCCTACGAGGACAAGGTCTCCCGCCGCGGAATCCGTCTGGGCGAGATGCTCGACGCCGATCACTTCGCCGAGCGGCTGCGCGAAGTGATGGAGTACCACAATTTTGCTCTGGAGCACTATTTCAAGCAGCCCAAGGTGGACTACCAGGAGGTTCTGGAGGAGGCGCTGGCCCAGGCCGAGCGTCTCCGTCCCATGGTGGGGGATGTCACCGGCGAGCTCATCCGCCTGCGGCGCGAAGGGAAGAGCGTTCTCTACGAAGGGGCTCAAGGCGCGCTGCTCGACATCGATCACGGCACCTACCCCTATGTCACCTCCTCCAACACCACTGCCGGGGGCGCGGCCACCGGCACCGGCACCGGGCCGCGCGATCTCGACTATGTGTTGGGGATCGTCAAGGCCTACACCACCCGCGTGGGTGCCGGCCCTTTCCCCACGGAACTCTTCGACGAGAACGGCCCGGGCAACCACATGGGGGTGAAAGGGCATGAGTTCGGCGCCACCACCGGCCGCAAGCGCCGCTGCGGCTGGCTGGACGCGGTCGCCCTGCGCCGCTCCCTCGCCATCAACAGCGTGTCGGGCATCTGCATCACCAAGCTGGATGTGCTCGATGGATTGGAGACGTTGAAGATCTGCGTCGCCTACGAGTTCGAGGGTGAGCGCATCGACTATCCGCCGGCCGGCGCCGACAACTTCGAGAAATGCAGGCCGGTCTACATCGAGCTGCCCGGCTGGAGCGATACCACCCGAGAGGCCGCCAGTTTCGACGAGCTGCCCGAGGCGGCGAAGGACTATCTGCGCAAGATCGAAGAGCTGTGCGAGACCCCCATCCACATCGTCTCCACCGGCCCGGACCGCGACGAGACCTTGGTGTTGCGCCATCCTTTCGACGATTGAAGGGCACCCGTCGGAGCGATCGAAAGCCTGGATTCCCTCCTGTGCGGGAATGACGGGGCTGAGCGCTGTAACCGTACCCGCTGGCGACCTGGATTCCCGCCTGCGCGAGAATGACGGGGCTGAGCGCTGTAACCGTACCCGCTGGCGACCTGGATTCCCACCTATGGGGGAACGACGAACTTTTGCCCTTCGTCATTCCAGACGGAGCGGATGTCCGGGATCCAACGGGCCTGTTGGTCTCGGTGGAACCGTTGAATCTTCTGGCAGTGTCCCCTCTTGGTATCCTGGGGCTGGAGGGGGCATGGAGCACGTTGGCAGAGCGACTTTCCTTTCGCACGGGAATGACGTGCCCTTCGTCATCCCGGACGGAGCGGAGCGAAGATCCGGGATCCAGCTTCTTCTAGTGTGTTGGTCGGCGCGACGTTTTCTGGTCAGCGCTTTTCCCGGCCGTACTCGTCGTCGAAGCGGACGATGTCGTCCTCGCCGAGGTAGCTGCCCGACTGCACTTCGATGAGTTCCAGCGGAATCTTGCCAGGGTTCTCCAATCGGTGCAGCTCGCCCACGGGAATGTAGGTGGACTGGTTTTCGGTGAGCAGGAAGCTCTCTTCTCCCCGGGTCACCAGAGCGCTGCCCTTGACCACGATCCAGTGTTCGGCGCGATGGTGGTGTTTCTGCAAAGAAAGGCTGGCGCCGGGTTTGACCGAGATGCGTTTCACCTGGTAGCGCTCGGCGCGGTCGATGCCCTGGTAGCAGCCCCAGGGACGGTGCACCTGGGCGTGGATCTCGATCTCTTCCCGCTGTTCGCCGTCGAGCCGCTCCACCAGCTCCTTCACCCGCTGGGCCTGACTGCGGTGCGCCACCAGTACCACGTCCGGCGTGTCCACCACGACGAGGTCTTTCACCCCCAGCGCCGCCAGCAGGCGGCCGTCGGAGCGCAACAGGCTGTCCTTGCAGTCCACCGCGACCACGTCTCCCTGAAGGAGGTTCCCTTCGTCATCCTTGTCGCCGATCTCCCAGAGCGCCGACCACGAGCCCACGTCGCTCCAGCCCGCTTCCAACGGCAGCACCACGCCGCGGTCGGTGTGTTCCATCACCGCATAGTCGATGGAGTCGGAGGGACAGCGCTCGAAGGCTTCGGCTTCCAGACGGATGAAGTCGAGGTCGCGCTTCGCCCCTGCGCAGGCCGCGCGGCAGGCCTCCACCATCTCGGGTCGCTGTTTCTCCAGCTCTTCCAGGTAGACCGAAGCGCGAAAGAGAAACATGCCGCTGTTCCAGTAGTAGTCGCCGGCGTCGAGATAGAGACGGGCGGTGGCGAGATCGGGTTTCTCCACGAAACGGTCGATGCGGCGGGCGCCGCCGTCTTCCGACAGAGGGGCGCCGCCCTGAATGTAGCCGTAGCCGGTCTCCGGGTACTCGGGAACGATGCCGAAGGCGACCAGATGCCCCTGTTCGGCCAACGCCTCCCCTTCGGTGACGGCATCCCGGAAGGCGTCGAGGTCGCGAATGACGTGGTCTGCGGGGAGGATCATCAGCACCGGGTCCTCGTCGTCCCGCAAGGCGTGAAGCGCGGCCACCGCCGCGGCCGGGGCGGTGTTCCGCCCCACCGGCTCCAGCAGGATGGGGGCTCCCTCATAGCCGGCTTCCTGGAGCTGTTGGGCCACGAAGAAGCGGTGTTCGCTGTTGCACACCACCATGGGGTCGCATTGGGCCAGTGAGCGCATCCGGGCGCAGGTCTCCTGCAGCATGGAGATTTCGGAGATCAACGGCCAGAACTGCTTGGGATGGGTCTTGCGGGAAACGGGCCACAAGCGGGTGCCCGAGCCGCCGGAGAGGATCACGGGAATCATCTGCGGACAATCTTCCTTTACAATCGCTGGAACCCGAGCATAGCAATTCCACTCCAAACTCTCATCCTCCGCCGTCGTTTTCCGTGAACCGGAACGGATCGCAACCTCGGTGGCCGCAAACGAACTCATGGCGACGCGC
>JALSRN010000047.1 GCA_026984735.1 Sedimenticola sp.
AGCTTCGCCGCGCAGTTCCAGCGGGTCAACGAGCTTTCGAGGCTGGCTGGGCTGCCCCCGCTCGAGCCGCCGGATTTCGGCGCCCGCGCCCCCACCAACCTGGTGGGCGGCTTCGGGCTGGCCTGGCAGCACCTGTTCCGCGCCAACTTCCCCACCGCCGCCGTCGGCGTCCAGTTCGACTTCTCCGCCCGCAACCGCCGGGCCAAGGCCGAGCTTGCCAAGGCGGCGATCGAGGAACGGCGGCTGAAGCTCGAGCGCCGCAAGCTCGAGCAGGCCATCGCCGCCCAGGTGCGCAACGCTCTGCAGGCCATCCAGACGGCGCGCCAGCGCCTGGCCGCCGCCGAGGCCAGCGTGCGCGCCGCCGAGGAGAAGCTCGCCAGCGAGATCCGGCTCTTCCAGACCGGCGAATCGACGAACTTCCTCGTCCTGACCCGCCAGAACGAGCTTTCCGACTCCCGCCGCCGGGCGGTGGTGGCGCGGCTGGACTTCAATAAGGCCGTCGCCCGGGCCGAGCAGGCTCTCGGCCGGACCCTGGAGATCCACAACATCGTCATCGAGCCCTCCGGCGCCATCGCCCGCAAGTAATTCAAATCGGGGACATCCATGATAGGTAATTGTCAAGGGGAGACGGAGGTCCCCCTGGTCCACCCTGGGGTGGACGGCTCGGCTTCAATTCCACGTCGAACGCGGCGGCTTTATTGATCTGGGCATTGGGTCCACCCCGAGGGGTGACCAGACATCCATTTGTTGCCTCGGGCATCGGGTAAGGACGCCGTCGCAAAAGATCGAGTTTGGGTCCACCGGCCGGCCTCAAAACAGACTAATGGTGGCGCCTCGGGTGGCCCAGCCACCGTCGCGCAGTCCCCGAATCGGTGAGGCCCGGCCGGTAGCCGACCGACGTTCGCGCCGGGTGGCTCCGGGTCGGCCCCGAGGGCCTTTCCGCCGGAGCCGTTTGGTCGCTGGGGTCTGTGGCGGTCCCCGGCGACGTGGGCCTCAGCGTGGCCTCAGAGCTTTCTCCCTGGCGAGTCCCCGAGCAGAGAATCTTTGAGGGGGCGGACGCTTCCGGAATCGTTTCTGCCGCCGGTCAACAGCCAGCAGGGAAGGCTCCGGGGTTACGTCGCTTCGTCCCTGGCGGTGTTGCGGCGCGGCGGAGACCACCAGGCCCTTAGGGGCGCCCTTCGCCTTGTTCATGGGATCGCACGGAGCGGCGAGGCCGCGGTCAAGGCCGCGCGCCAGCGCGCTCGTCGAAGAGCCTTGACGGCGGCCGCCGCCGCTCGTATCCAGAATCGGCAAGGCGAAGGGCATGAGCGATCTCACTCCGCCGCCGCCTCGATCCCCCTTCGCGCCGCCGGGATGGCGCTTGGGCTGCGCCTCCATCGCCCGCTCCCGGATCGCCTTGCGGAACCGCTTCCGCAGCCCTTCCTCGCCGCGAGCCCGGCCTGGCTTCCAGCCGCCCTCCAGCAGTTTGTCCATTCCTTCTTCGTCCATGCTCATCGCTTCCCCCAGCTGCCCGGGAAAGGCATGAAGACACAAGAATCAGGACCCGCTCGGCGAACTCCGCACAAATCCCGTCTGGCGCCGATCCACCGCCAACAAGTAGGCCACCAGCTTCCGCGCCACCGCCAGCGTGGCCCGGTTCCGATGGCCTCGCTCCAGCTCCCGGGCATGCACCTCGGCCAGCACCGGATCCCACGCCGGCGCCATCTTCGCCACCTCCACCAACACCGTCTGCAGATGCGCGTTCCGCTGCTTGGAGATCGGCCCCCGCTTCTCCTTGCCCGCCGAGCTGCGCTGCCCGCTGCACAAGCCGCAGTAGCTGATCGCCTGCCGCAGGCTCCGGAAACGGCTCACCTCGCCCACCTCCAGCGCCCAGGTCAGCGACAGCACCGAGCCCACCGCCGGGATCGTCTGCAACCGCTCCACCCGCTCCCGCAACCGCGGATCCCACTCCAGGCCCCGCAGCAGCCGCGCCTGCGCCATCTGAAAGGCCTCGAACTGCGACCGCGACAGCCGCAGCAGATCCCTCACCGACTCCGGCACCTCCTTCAGCTCGGTGAGCAGCTCCTGGAAATACCTCTTCCGGTGCAGCCGCCGGCGCTCATACCGAACCCCCGTCTCCAGCAACAGCCCGGCGATCTTGTTCTTCATCTGCACCGCCAGCCGCACCAGCAGATTCCGGTACCGCAACACCCGCCGCATCTCCCGGATCTGTGGCGGCGCTATGTAGCACCGCGGCAGCAGGTTGCAGCGCAGCAGATCGCTCAGCATGGCGGCGTCCAGCGCGTCGTTCTTCTTCTTGGCCGCCACGATCGCTCGCAATAGCGCCGGATGGGCTACCTCCAGCTCCAGCGCATACGGCTTCAACGTGTCGTAGACCCAGCCGGTGAACAGCGTCGCCTCCATCGCCCCCACCCACGGCCGCGGCCGGCCGGCCGCCCATCGTTGCAACCGGCCTCGCTCGGCCACCACGCTGGCCTCTTCCCGCACCGTCCCGTCCACCGCCTTGGCACAGTAAACGATCCTTTCCTTGTGCAGGTCAAATCCGATATAGTCGATATCAACCATTCCTGGTTCCTCCTGGTTGGTCTTCCAGCCAGCCTTCCTCTGGCTGTCTTTCCGATTGTTCACCACCAGGAGGACCTCCCTCCCTATGCATTGAAACAGGCAACGCAATACCCGATTCCTCTTTTCGGGGACAGGCGACGCAATACCCGATTCCGGTCACCAGGTCCCGGCCAGCGAGCACGGCAAAGCTGGGCCTCCGTTCAATCGGACCGGCCCTCACTCGCGAGCTGGAGGCGCCAGCCCCTCAGGGCGGCGGTGGCCGGTCGGACGCAGTGGGGCTTCGGG
>JALSRN010000048.1 GCA_026984735.1 Sedimenticola sp.
CCAACCGCTTCATGGGCGGCTCCAAGGAGATCAAGCGCATCTTCAACGCCTTCTTGAAAAAGTGGTGCGACCCGAGGAACCATGCGCTGAAGGTGGCCAACTTCGAAGAGTTTTCGCAGACCACGGAGGAAATGTTCAAACTGGTGCTCGACCGCATCCAGGACGAGGTGGAGCACCTCTATCCGCTCCTCCGCCAGGTGCGCGGCGACAATCTGCGCGCCGCCTGAGCGACAATTCGTCCCGAAGATCTTTCGACGCACCCCTCGTCCCGCCCTCTTTCTCCCGTCAGAAGTGGGGCGAGGGGTGCGTCGTGGGCGTTTCTTACTCTGGGTTCCTGTTCTTTCCCCCGCGCAAATGTGACAAAGTAGAGCCATTCTTCACAAGCCGGCAAACGGGCCTCGACCGCAATGGAAAAAATCCAGCCCCAAAAGGTGGACGAGCACACCTGGCTCGTCGACACCGGGCTCAACCGACCGGGCCACACCGCCTGCTACCTCGTGGAAGCAAATGGAGAACTGGCGTTCATCGATTGCGGCGCCTCCACCTCGGTGCCCCGCCTGCTCCATGCGCTGGAGGAGCTGGAGCTGAGGCCGGAACAGGTGCGATACGTTCTCCCCACGCATGTCCATCTGGACCATGCCGGAGGCGCCGGCCGCCTGCTGAGCCACTGCCCCGACGCCACCCTCGCCACCCATCACAAAGGGCTGCCCCATCTGGTGGATCCCGGCAGGCTGCAGGCGGGCGCCATGGCGGTCTACGGCGAAGCCGCCTTCCAGCGCCTCTTCGGCGACTTGGCGCCGGCTCCCGAGTCCCGCTGCCGGTCCCTGGAGGAGGGCGACACCCTCCCCCTGGGCGACACCGCGTTGCAGTTCCTCGACACGCCCGGCCATGCCAACCATCACGGCTGCTTCTTCGATCCGCGGGGCGCCAACCTCTTCACCGGCGATGCCTTCGGCCTGCGTTACCCCGAGTTGGACGCCGCCGGAAAACCTTTTCTCCTGGCGACCACCACGCCGGTGGCATTCGAACCGGATGCCTGGAAACGCTCTTTGGAGAAGATGATGGCCTTGAACCCGCACCGCGCCTGTCTCACCCATTTCGGTCCATTGGAACGGCCGGCCCGTTGGGCGCCCCTCCTGGTCGAGAGTCTGGAGGCGCACGTGGCCATCGCGCTAGCCGAAGAAGCCGATCCCAGGCCGGGAAGAGAGGCCCGGCTGCAGAGCGCTCTGCGCGATCACTTTCTGAAAACGGCACGCCAGCGGGGGCTGCTGCTCGATGAAGCATCGCTCGACGCCATTCTGGGAATCGACATCGACCTCAATGCCCAGGGCCTCGACGTATGGCTGGCCCGGCGCGCGAGAAAGCGCGAAAAAAGTTTATAATGCGCCGCTTACCCGAGAGTCAGTCCGACCAGAGCATGCAACAGTATCCCACCGACGACCTGCGAATCCGCGCCATCAAAGAGGTGGTGCCGGCGCGTACCCTGCACGAACGCCACCCCATCACCGAGACGGCGGCGCGCACCGTGTTCGAAGCGCGCCAGCAGATTCACCGCATCCTCCATGGCGAAGACGACCGTCTGCTGGTGGTGATCGGTCCCTGTTCCATCCACGACCCCGACGCCGCCCTGGAGTATGCGCGACGCCTGCTGGAGCAGAAAGAGCGGCTGGCGGAGGACCTGCTCATCGTCATGCGCGTCTATTTCGAGAAGCCGCGCACCACGGTGGGGTGGAAGGGGCTGATCAACGACCCCAACCTGGACGAGTCCTTCGAGATCAACAAGGGACTGGAGCTGGCACGCAAGCTGTTGCTGGAGATCAACGGCATGGGGTTGCCCACGGGCACCGAATTCCTGGATCTCATTTCCCCCCAATACATCGCCGATCTGATCAGCTGGGGCGCCATCGGCGCGCGCACCACCGAGAGCCAGGGCCACCGCGAGCTGGCCTCGGGACTCTCCTGTCCGGTGGGCTTCAAGAACGGCACCGACGGCACCATGCGGGTGGCGGTGGACGCCATGCGCGCCGCCGAGCGGCCCCACGTATTCATGTCGATGACCAAGGAGGGGCGCTCCGCCATCTTCGCCACCACCGGCAATAGCGACACCCACATCATCCTGCGGGGCGGTCAACGCCCCAACTACGACGCCGAGTCGGTGAACATCGCCGCGGAAGAGATGGAACAAGCCGGACTCACGCCACGCCTGATGATCGACTTCAGCCACGCCAACAGCCGCAAACAGCACGAAAAACAGTTGGAAGTGGGGCGCGACGTGGCGGGTCAGATCGCCCGCGGCGACCTGCGCATCATCGGCGCCATGATCGAAAGCCACCTGGTGGGCGGCCGCCAGGACCTGGTGCCCGGCAAGCCTCTCGTCTATGGACAGAGCATCACCGACGCCTGCCTGGCCTGGGAAGACAGCGTGCCCTTGCTGGAGCAGCTGGCGGAAGCGGTTCGGGAGCGGCGCGATCAATAGCAACCCGCCACGCCCGGCGGCGCGCGGTCACATCTCGTCGAAACCCGCCTTGCGGAACCACTCTTTCGCCTTGTCGGCGTCGGCCTCCACGCCGTTGCCCTGCTGATACATCATGGCGAGGGTGGTCATGGAACCCTGCAATCCCTGTTCCGCCGCCTTCTCGAACCACTCCACCGCCTTGCGCGGATTCTTGTCGGTGCACTCTCCTTCGAGATACATGAAGCCCAACCCATGCTGGGCCAGCGCATGCCCCGCTTCGGCGGCCGCCTTCATGTACTTGTAAGCCATGAGCGGGTTCTCCACCATCCCCAGCCCGTTCTGGGCCATGATCGCCACCCGGTACTGCGCTTCGGCCTCCCCCGCCTCGGCAAGCGGTTCCAGCAATTCGGCCGCCTGCACGAAATGTTTGGCCTCGAAGGCGGCGATGCCGCTGCCGAGCGCCATTTCACGATCCTGAGCGTCCCGATCTTCGGACATGGTCACAACTCCACGGTTCTCTATGGTTCAAACTGAACGCATTGTAGCCCAGGCCACGAGGAACCATTCACGGGCAGGCGCCAGGGAAAACCCCAATTGCACCCACGGCGCGCAGACCCTAGGCTGAAAGTCATGAAAATCCTGGAAACAAAGGGACTTGGCAAAAAGGTGCTGGCGCTCGTCCTGCTTCTTCTCCTGACGCAGGTATCCGCCGCCGGCCCCGACCGCACGCCGGAGCAAAAGCGTTTCCTGCAAGCGGAGAAGGCGCTGTCCAAGCAACAGTGGCAACGTTTCCGAAAACTGGCCGATTCGCTGCGGGACTACCCCCTCTTTCCCTACCTCGAGTATGAAGCCCTGATCCGGCGGCTGGAGAGGGCCTCTTCCGAAGAGGTGCAGGAGTTCCTCCACCGCCACGCCGACACGCCCCTGGCCCAGCGCTTACGCTCCCGCTGGCTCGACCTCCTCGCCAAGCGCGGTTCCTGGACCCAATATCTCCGTTTCTACGAAAAAAACGACGGCAGCATCACCCGGCAGTGCCACTATCTTCACGCCCTCCTGCAGACGGGCCGAAAAAAGCAGGCGTTCTCTGGAGCGAAACGGCTTTGGCTGCACGGCCGTTCCAGGCCCAAAGCTTGCGATGCGGTATTCCGCGCCTGGCGCAAATCGGGCGGGATCAGCGTCGCGCTGGTGTGGGAGCGGATCGACCGCGCCATGCGCTTGGGTGAAACGCGCCTGGTCCGCTATCTGAAAAAACTGCTGCCGAAAAAGGATCACGGCTGGATCGACCTGTGGCTGCAGATTCGCCACCAGCCACAGCTGGCCCTTGCATCTGAACGATTGAAGCAGGCGCACCCTTTCCGCGACCGCCTGCTCGCCTATGCGGTGATCCGCCAAGCTAGGCGCGATCCGCTGGAGGCGCTGGCCTTGTGGGAGCGGCTGAAAAAGCGTTACACCTTCGACGAAACAGCCACGCGGCGGGTCGTGCGCGCGCTCGTGCGGAGGCTCCTGCGTGAAGAGGATCCCGCCGCTTGGCGCTTTTTCGAGCAGCTCCACAACGGCGACGCCGGCCTTCAAGAGACGAGGATCCTCGCGGCGCTCTATCGAGGTCGTTGGGAAGAGGCGTGCGCCTGGATCACCCAACTCCCCCAAGCCGAACGGAACACCGAGCGATGGCGCTACTGGAGAGCGCGCAGCCTGGAGCAGTTGGGCAAGCGCAAGGAAGCGGAAACGATCTACCGCCGCCTGGCCGCCGAGCGCAGCTTCTACGGCTTTCTCGCCGCGGACCACGTGGGAGTTCCCTACAATCTGGCCCACGCGCCCGCGCCGGTGGGCGAAACGCTCATGCAAAAAGTGGCCCGCAAGCCCGCCATCGTTCGTGCCCGCGAACTGATCGCATTGGAACGCTGGAGCGACGCCCGCCGGGAGTGGCGCTTCGCCACCGCCCGGATGTCGAAAGCGGAAATCATGGCCGCCGCCAAGCTTGCCCAGTCGTGGGGATGGAACGACCAGGCGATCTTCACTCTGGCGCGCACCGGCTACTGGGACGATCTGGAGTTACGTTTCCCCTTGGTTCACCGGGAAACGGTGGAGCGGCAGGCGCAAGAACGGGACCTCGACGTCTCCTGGGTGTTCGGCGTGATCCGCCAGGAGAGCGCTTTCAACGCCACCGTCCGCTCCCGCGCCGGCGCCATCGGGCTGATGCAGTTGATGCCGGCCACCGCCCGCTACGTAGCGAGAAAGCTGCTCGGCCTGCACCGTTCGCCCAGCCGCCATGACCTCGTTCAGCCGAAAGTGAACATCCGTCTGGGAACCACCTATCTCTCGGACGTGCTGGGCCAGTTGGAACAAAATCCGGTGTTGGCGACCGCTGCTTACAACGCCGGCCCCCACCATGTCTCACGTTGGCTGCCGGACCATTCGCTCGATGCCGATTTGTGGATCGAGCTCATCCCTTTCGCCGAAACCCGCAACTATGTGAAGCGGGTCTTCACCTACGCGGTGATCTACGACCGCCGGCGCAATAAAGAGATCACTCGACTTTCCCAACGGCTGCGGCCAATTGCCGGTTCCAGCCCCCAGCGCACTGCCCAGCAGCAACACAACCGTCAGGCGACGCTGTAGCCCGATTGCAACAGAATCCGGGAAAAAGCGGTTCACATGGCCGTACACGGCACGGCCAAGGATGCATGACAGCACGCCATTGAAAGTGGGAGCTAAACGGTGAAAATTAAAGCAGTCCGGCACGATATCCAGCTTGCCCCAAACTGACTGGGTCCGGGTGATTTCGAGGGGACCCAATCCCCAGGCGGTTCTCAGGCCACACCCACCTCTGGTTCGGGCAACTCACCGCTTTCCATGCGGCGCCGGAGAAACGCCTCGATGCGCTGCTGCTTCAGACTCTCCTGCGGATCGAATTCGCAATCGAAACGAAAGCTGTCCTGGGCGAAACGGCGGCAGAACACCAAGCGGCAGAGAATCTCCACTGGCTTCTGCAGGCCGGGAAGGGGAAACTTCATCCACACGCGGACCCCGTGAAGAGCGCCGGGCGCACGCCGTCCAGAGGGCATAAGGCGCATGCTGATCTCCTGCCCGCAGCGGAAACGGAGACCATCTTCAGAGAGCTCCTCCACCAGGACACGGGCGTTCTCTTCGCCCACGCGCTGGACCTCTCCCCACAAAGCGGTCTCCATGCGGATTCTACGGCTGTTGCGGAGTGATTTCATGGCGGATCACCTCGAAAAAGAGAAATCATCTCTTGCCGGCCAGAAGATGGCGAATTTTCCTGGCCAGCTCCGGGGAAGCCACCACTTCGTAGAAGCGTGCTCCCTTACCCCAATCCGTGGCCATCGGCTCCCTGCCATCCCAACTCCAGACCGGCGCCTCTCGTACCACCAGCCACCGGCTCTTACCCAAATCATCGGGGAAACGTCCCAAATGGTAGCGTTCGCCTTCGATGCCGAAGGCAGATCCGCCCTCCACAACCTTCAGCGCCATCTCCTGCCGGAGGCGGGTGAAAGCGGCTTCGTCCAGTTCAATTCCGTTTACATTGTAGCGGCGCAGTTGCGCCCTCTCTGAGACAGGGTTAGCAGTTTCCCGCACCAGAACCTCTGCGACGCCCCATTCGACGGATTCTCCGCCAGGCAGCAGCTTCACGCAAGCTGGGGGCAAATCCGAGGAGGAGAGCCGATCCGCCCGGTGGATGGCAGGCGAAATGGTGATGCGGCGGCCCTCGTCGAAGAGATAGGTGGGCGCCTTCTCCTCAAAGGCTACGCCCACCCCCAGTTCCAGCTCCGGCAGGCCCTGAACGCGGTTCTCCCGATTGCGACCGGCCACCAATGTAATGAGCTCCTGGGCCAGGCCACAGGCGCGCGCCACCAGCAAGCCGTCACCATCATCCTTGTCGGCGATCATGAGAATGGCCGCGTCGCCCTCGAGAAACACCTTTTCCGCACTGAATACCTTGATCAAGGTATTCAAAGGTTCGAAAAGATTCTGAGTGAAATAGGTGGCAGGGTTGATGCCCACCCGCTCCATGTCGGCGATCAGCCGAGTGGAACCGCGCAGATCAGCCTTGACGATCACATGCGCCCCACTCCTCCCCTCTGCAACCGCCCCCGGCGTGAAGTCCTGGAGCAAGCCGTTGGTGCGGGACAGCCGTATCTCTTCTTCCGCTTCGAGCAACCGGAAGTCGTTCATGGCGTGATAGGCCTCCCACGCCAGCTTCAGATCCCGCCGCAGTTCTGCATAGCCCTCCAGCGCTTGGAGCAACCATCGCCTGCGCCGGGAGGGCGACGCTTGGCGAAGCTCTTTGCGGGCATCCGAAAGGAGGGCCTGATACGCTGCCAAGTTGGGAATCTCCTCCAGCTTTTCCAAGGCCACTGCCAGTTCCTGCCGGCTGCGCCGTCCCAGGAGATAATCGAGGATCAAGGAAGGACTTCCCCGCCGCCCCAGATTGGGATAGATCTTGCGCAGGCGAATGCTGGCCAGCAACGGCTCAAGTAATGCCTCCTGATCGAGATTGCGCTCCACCTCTTCGAACAGCGCCTGCTGGAAGGCCGGCCAGCGAGAATGCCGCCAGGGGCCGACTCCTTTGCCCTTGCGATCGCCCCCCAGCAACCGTACCAGATTCACGGGCTTGTCCAGCCAACAGAGACGTCCGCCGCGAAACTCCTCTTCCAGCAGAACACGCCGCAGACACGCCTCCACCTGAGCGTATCCCGCCAGTTCCCCCATGTCCCGCCGAAGCGGCAGAGATTTGAGCGCAGTGGCGTCCAACGGCGGCGGCAGATCCACGCAGTGCGACGGCAGCCATTCCCGCAACGGCTCCAATACTGCTCTTTCCATCTCCCGTAGGCGATCGGCGTCGAGCAGGACCAGGGGGTAAAGCTCCAAAAAATTCTCTTCGCAACCCAGTTCACCGAGCTGCAGCAGAGGATTGAACAAGAGCTCTTCCGCCACCGGCCAGGAGAGTGCCAGAATGCTCTTGCGGCGCTTCCGAGCCACTCTGTCCAGGCTGTGAAGAATGGCGAGTACGTCGCGGGCAGCCAAGTACCGGAGGCGCGAACGGCAACGGCGAAACTGGTGCATCCGCTCGGCACGCGAAAGCGCGTCTATACCCACCACAGTGGAGAAGGGGTCCTCTTCGCCTTCGCTCCATGCCGTAATCTGCCGATCCAGTTCCAGAAGGATTCTTTTGACCACGGCCAAGTGGAAGAGTTGGAATAGATCCCGACGCACAAGGCGGCGCGCGCGTTGAGCCGTCGCCATGGCAGCCGTTCCGTAGGCCTGTTGAAACCGGCTCGCCGCCTCCCCCGAATCCAAGACGTTCGCGCCGCCGATCTGTAGCGTCCGCATCCGCTTGGCCAGGCTCACTCCGACAAGATCGACGATGGCGTCCTCGAGCGCTTCCCCCAGCCAGATGTCGACACGCGCTCCGTCCAATCCCCGTGGAAACCCCTCCAGCTTGATGGGCTTGCGCCGGGGCACCTTGAGATGCTCCAGGAGAAACCGGGGAGAAGGCCGCCAGTTGGTGATCTCCAGGAGTGACAAAGCTTCCTCCTCAGACTTGGGCGAGGATTCGATCCTCGGCGTCGAACCGTTCGGCCAGCCGTTCTCCCAAAGCGGAGAGGTGCTGTTCGAGACGAGCGAGCCCTTGGGCCGGATCGGAAGCCTCGTATCGGTCGTTGAACTCCAGCGCCACCTCGTCCGCTCCCAGGATGCGGGGCTGGAGCTGTCGCAGCGCTTCGCGGGCGGCGGCGTTCCGCTGGCCCGATTCCAGGATCAGGGGTTGCAGCTCGAACTGCCATAGAGAAGCATAGTCCATGAGCAGCTGACAAAAGCGCTGCAGCAGCCTGCGGCGCGCTTCAATGGCCGTCTTCTCGTCCATACCCGCCAGGGTGCAGAAAGCCGACAGCAGCTGCCCCCGCTCCTGAAGAAGCTCTTTCACAACCGCGTCGAGCCGTGCTTCCGGTGCAGTGATTTCGTTCACCTGTCACGCCTCACACTAAGGACCTTTCGAACGGGGCCGAGGGGGTTCCGCACCCGCCGGGGCGAACAAGAAAGCTGCGCCACGTCGCTGTTGGAGCGCTCCCCCGCGGTCGTGTTGGCCTATAATCGCAAGGCGATGCCGACATTGTGCAATAGACTCTGCCTGATGCTGCTACTCGGCCTTCCCCTCCTGGGCCGGGCTGCCGATCCCGCGCGCGCCGACGCCTTCCTGGACATGATGCGCTCCATGTTGAATCTTTACGAGATGATGCAGCTCTACCAAGAGTTCTCCTCCTGGCGGAACCGGGTCCCCTCTGCGCCGCCTCCGTCGGCCTGGATCCCCTCCCCCGATGGTTCAACCTTACCACCCTTTTCGCCCCAAGGCATCCGTCAGCTCGACGGCGCCTGGGTCAGCAACACCAAGCTGCTCTTCGCCATCCGCAACGGCCTGGGGCGCATCTACTGGGCCAAGGACAAATACCGCGATTTCGACATCGAGGTGCTGCCGCCGCGGCTGCGCCTCACCGACCGCAAGACCGGCCAGAGCCAGGAGTTCGAAGTGGCGCTGCAGGGCGACCGCATGGTGCTGCGCGACAAAGAGGGCCGCCTCGCCCTGTTCAAGCGGCTCCATTTCAACCAGCGGCGCTGACGATCAGGCGCAGCCCCACCGCCAGGAGCACCAGAGCGAAGAAACGGCGCAACCGCGCCACCGGCAGAGCGTGGGTCAGACGGGCGCCCAGAGGAGCGCAGAGCACGGCGAAAGGGGCCATCACCGCCACGGCGGGCCAGTGCACATAGCCGTGGACGTCGGCTCCGAAATGGACGAAACCCGCCGCGCCCGCCAAGGCGATGGGCAGTCCGCAGGCGGCCGAGGTGGCCACCGCTCGGGGCAGCGGCCGGCCGCGCCAGTGGAGATAGGGCACGGTCATGGTGCCGCCGCCGATCCCCACCAGGCCGGAGACCAGGCCGATGAGCCACCCCACCGGCAGCAGGCTCCACCAAGCCGCGCCCCCCCGCCCTTCCGCCGGACGAAAACCGCCGGCCATCTGCGCCGACACCGCCAGCAGAAAAAGGCCGAACACCCCTTTCAGCCAGGAGGTGCTCATCTGCGCGGCCAGCCAGGCGCCGCTCCAGGCGCCGAGCATCAACCCCGGCGCCAACCACCCCACCAGCGGCCACTCCACCGCTCCACGGCGGTGGTGGGACCAGAGCGAGGCGATGGAGATGGGAACGATGGCGGCCAGTGAGCTTCCCACCGCGGTCTGGGCCAAATGGGCGGAATCGAACCCCTGGTACCCGAAAAGCACCAAGAGGGCGGGCACCATCACCAGGCCGCCGCCCACTCCCATGAGCCCGGCAAGCAGACCGGCCAGCACGCCGGTCGCGGCGTAACCCGCCAGCGAGATCCCCATCACAGGAGCACCAGGTTGTCCCGGTGGATGAGCTCCTCCTCGTCCCGGTAGCCCAGGATCGCCTCGAACCGGCTGCTCGGCTGGCCGAGGATGCGGCGCGTCTCCTCCGACGAGTAGTTGACCAGGCCGCGCGCCACCTCGCCGCCGGCCTCGTCCACGCAGGCCACCACCTCCCCCCGCGAGAAGCGCCCTTCCACTGCGCGAACCCCCACCGCCAGCAGGCTCTTGCCGCCTTCGCGCAAGGCCCGCACGGCGCCCCGGTCGAGCACCAGCCGGCCACGCACCTGCATCTGCCCGGCCAGCCAACGTTTGCGCGCGGCGTGGGGCTCCTGGCTCGGCACCAGCAGCGTGCCCACCCGCTCTCCGCGGGCGACGCGCTCCAGCACCTTCGCTTCGCGGCCCGAGGCGATGACGGTGGCCGTGCCCGATCGCGCCGCCACCCGCGCCGCGCGCAGCTTGGTCGCCATGCCCCCCCGCCCCAGCCGGCCACGGCTGGAGCCGGCATAACCGTCCAGGCGGCTGTCGTCCACGAAGGCGTGCTCCACCAGGCGGGCCTGCGGATTGGTACGGGGATCGGCGTCGAACAGGCCCGGCTGATCGGTGAGCAGAATCAGCAGATCGGCTTCCACCAGATTGGCCACCAGCGCCGCCAGGGTGTCGTTGTCGCCGAAACGGAGCTCTTCGTTGGCCACCACGTCGTTCTCGTTGACCACCGGCACCACCCCGAGGTCGAGGAGGGTTCGGAGGGTGCTGCGGGCGTTGAGGTAGCGGCGCCGGTCGGAGAGGTCGTCGTGGGTCACCAGCACCTGCGCGGTGCGGCGACCGCGGCGCTCGAAGCAGCTCTCCCAGGCCCGCACCAACCCCATCTGGCCGATGGCGGCGGCGGCCTGCAGCTCGTGCAGCGCCTCGGGCCGCCGCGACCAGCCCATGCGGCACATGCCTTCGGCCACCGCGCCGGAGGAGACCAGCACCAGCTCGTGGGGCGCCGCCTCCAGCCAGTCGGCCATCTGATCCACCCAACCGCGCAGCGCCTGGCGGTCCAGCCCCTGTCCTTCGTCCGTGAGCAGCGCGCTGCCGATCTTCACCACCCAGCGGCGGGTCTGGGGAATGTGGTCGCGCCGAATCATGAGGCGTGGATCGGATCGTAGGCCCTTTCGTCGCTCTTTTGCGACTGCTCGCGCCGCTCCGACTCCAGGCGCCGCGCCAACGCCCGCACCAGGTCGTCCACCCCCTCCCCGGTCACCGAAGAGACGCCAAAGACCGGACCCTCCCAACCGAGTCGCTCCACCAGTCGCTCCCGGCGCGCGCGAAACTCCCTCTCGTCGAACAGATCCTTTTTGGTCAACACCAGCCACCGCTCCCGCCTGAACAGCTCCCCCCCGTATTTCTTCAACTCGACCTCGATGCGGCGCACCTGTTCGGCCGGATCCACCGTCGCGTCGAGCGGGGCGATATCCACCAGATGCAACAGCAACCGGGTGCGCGAGAGGTGCTTGAGGAACCGCAGCCCCAAACCGGCCCCTTCGGCGGCCCCTTCGATGACGCCGGGAATGTCGGCGATGACGAAACTGCGTCCCGCTCCCAGCTTCACCACGCCGAGATTGGGATGGAGGGTGGTGAAAGGATAGTCGGCGATCTTGGGACGGGCGTGGGAGACCCGCGCGACGAGGCTCGACTTGCCGGCATTGGGCATGCCCAGCAGGCCCACGTCGGCCAACAGGATGAGCTCCAGCGCCAGCGTGCGCCGCTCGCCCGGTGTGCCCTCGGTGGCCTGGCGCGGCGCCCGGTTGGTGCTGCTCTTGAAATGGATGTTGCCCAGGCCGTGTCTGCCGCCCCGCGCCACCAGCAGCCGCTGCCCCTGTTCGAGGATCTCTCCCACCACCTCTCCGGTGTCCAGATCCTTCACCCGCGTTCCCACCGGCACCCGCACCTCCAGATCGGCCCCCTTGCGGCCGGTCATCTGCCGTCCCATGCCGTTCTGGCCCCGTTCGGCGCGATGCAGACGCTGGTGGCGGAAATCGACCAGGGTGTTGAGCCCTTCGTCCCCCACCAGCCAGACGCTGCCCCCATCCCCACCGTCTCCGCCGTCGGGGCCGCCCTTGGGAATGTACTTTTCGCGCCGGAAGCTGACGCAGCCGTTGCCGCCGTCTCCGGCCTCCACCTTGATGATGGCTTCGTCGACGAATTTCATGACGAAATCTTACCTCTACTCCGTCGGATTGGCGCGGGGTCGGATTGACAAAGCGGAAACGCCTCCATCGGCGGCGGGTCGATACGAAAAAGCCCCGCGGCTTGGCGGGGCTTTCTTGCGCCGGTCCGGTGATCCGGATCAGGCGGGCACCACGCTCACGTACTTGCGGTTGCGCGGCCCTTTCTTTTCGAATTTCACCACCCCGTCAGTGAGCGCGTAGAGCGTGTGGTCGCGCCCGCACCCCACGCCGACGCCGGCATGCATCCGGGTGCCGCGCTGCCGCACGATGATGTTGCCCGCCTTCACCCGCTCGCCGCCGAAACGCTTGACGCCGAGGCGCTTGGATTCCGAATCGCGACCGTTGCGGCTGGAACCGCCTGCCTTCTTGTGTGCCATCTCTATTTACTCCTTCAACCCGCGTTGATGCCGGTGATCTCGATCTCGGTGTACTGCTGGCGGTGACCGCGGCGCTTGAGATGATGCTTGCGCCGCTTGAACTTGATGATGTTCACCTTCCTGCCCTTGCCGTGGCGCTTGACGGTGGCCGCCACCGAGCCCTCCAGATAGGGCGCGCCCACCTTCACCTCGTCGCCATCCGCCACCAGGAGCACCTTGTCCAGCTCGATGGAAGCGCCCTCTTCGGCATCGATCTTCTCGACTTTCAGGGTCATGCCCTCGCTCACGCGATACTGCTTGCCCCCGGTCTGTATAACGGCATACATCGTCTGCATGTCTCCGGAATGTTTCTGCCCATTCGCCAGGAGATCGACGCCCCTGGCGGAAAGAGGCGAGATTCTACTCGTTCGAAAAGAGCACGTCAAACCAGGAAGCCGGACGACCGCCTGAACAGGCCCCTCCCGGTTCGAGGGGCGGGAAAAGGGTGCGGGGCGTCCGAGGCAAGGATGCCGAGGCCGAGCCCACAAGGATGTGTTCACGGCATCCCCGACACCCTTTTCCCGCCCCTTGAACCGGGCGCCCCGGCGACTCAAGATCCGATTCATGCGATTGCCCCGAGCCAGAAAGCCCGGGACGGCCGAAGCGCGCGCACCTCTCTCCTTTTCCCGGGATCCCCGCTGCGGTACCCTAGTCGGCACCGAGCTGTACGAGAATCCCGCGACCTCAATGGACCTCACCGCGATCCGGGCGCTCATCGCAGACGACCTGCGCGCCACCGACCTGCTCATCCTCGACCGCCTCCAGTCGGACGTGGTGCTCATCAACCAGATCGGCCACTACATTGTCAACAGCGGCGGCAAACGACTGCGTCCCATGATCGTGCTGCTGGCCGCCCGCGCCCTGGGCTACCAGGGGGAACGGCACATCGAGCTGGCCGCCATCATCGAGTTCATCCACACCGCCACCCTGCTGCACGACGACGTGGTGGACGGTTCCGAGATGCGGCGCAGCAACGAAACGGCCAACGCGCTCTGGGGCAACGCCGCCAGCGTGCTGGTGGGCGACTTTCTCTACTCCCGCTCTTTCGAGATGATGGTGGCGATCGACCGCATGCGGGTGATGGAGATCCTCTCCCACGCCACCAACCGCATCGCCGAGGGCGAGGTGCTGCAGCTGCTCAACTGCAACGATCCCGACACCGACGAGGCCGCCTACCGCGAAGTGATCCTGCGCAAGACCGCCACTCTCTTCGAGGCGGGCGCCCGTCTGGCGGCGGTGATCAACGAAGCCGCGGAGTGCGAGGAACAGGCGCTGGCCGACTACGGCCTGCACCTGGGTCTGGCCTTCCAGATGATCGACGACGCTTTGGACTACGGCGCCTCGGACGCCGACATTGGCAAGAACCTGGGGGACGACCTGGCCGAAGGCAAACCGACGCTCCCCCTGATTCGCGCCATGCAGCAAGGCACGCCCCAGCAGCGCGCTCTGTTGCGCGAAGCCATCGAGAAAGGAGGGGCGGAGCGCATGGAAGAGGTGATGGAAGCCATTGAATCCACCGACGCAATCGCTTACACTGCCCGCCGCGCGCGGGAAGAGGCCGATCGGGCGATCGAAGCGCTGGAACCGCTTCCGCCTTCCGCCTTCAAGAACGCCTTGGAGGCGCTGGCCGATTTTGCCGTGGACCGCCCCATCTGACCGGCGATCCCGGCGCCTCGAAAGCCGGACCCCACCGCCGCTCGGATCTCTTCGAGCGAAGGTCCGGCCATTCGCGCTCTTCCCGACGAATTCGGAGTGTAGCTCAGCCTGGTAGAGCACCGCCTTCGGGAGGCGGGGGCCGGAGGTTCGAATCCTCTCACTCCGACCATTTCAACGTTACGGAGACAAGGCCGGAAAAAAGGCTCTTTCGCCGTTTTTTCGCACGATAGGTCGTGCCACGACGGAAATCCCGCCACCCTTGCCACGCAGACCGACCACGCCAGCGAACGTGAACAGAACGGATAAAATCTTCATCTTCCAGCCCTCGACAAAGGAGCGGGCGGTCGCTCTTTCGCCATGAGTCTTCCCGCCTTTCTGCTCATCCTCGCCGGCGTACTGCTCAACGCCATCGCCCAGCTGGCGCTCAAGGCGAGCGTCAACGGCATGGGCGAGCTGAGCCTGACGCTGGACACCGCCATCCCGCTCTTCACCCGCCTGGCGGCGGAGCCCTGGCTGTGGGTGGGGCTCTTCTGCTACGGCATCAGCGTGGTGGTCTGGATCCTGGCGCTCTCCCGAGTGGACGTCACCATCGCCTACCCCATGCTTTCCATCGGCTACATCGTCAACGCCCTGGCGGCCGGCCCGCTCCTGGGCGAGGCGCTGACCGCCCAGCGGATGCTGGGCATCGGCATCATCGTGGCCGGCGTCTTCATCCTCTCCAGGTCCTGAGGCATGATCCCCTTCACCCGGCCATCCATCGGCGAGGCGGAGATCGAGGCGGTCACCGAGGTGCTGCGTTCGGGCTGGATCACCACCGGCCCACGCGTGCAGGAGCTGGAGGCAACCCTGGCCGACCATCTCGGCGGCGGCGTCCAGGTGCGGCTGTTCAACTCCGGCACCAGCGCCCTGGAAGCGGCGCTGCTGGCCCACGAGGTGGGCCCCGGCGACGAGGTGATCGTGCCCGCCATGAGCTTCGTGGCCACCGCCAACGTGGTGCTGCGGGTGGGCGCCAGGCCGGTCTTCGTGGATGTGGACCTGGTGAGCCGCAACCTGGACGCGGAACGGGTGGCCGCGGCTCTCACGCCGCGAACCCGCGCCGTCATTCCGGTCCATTTCGCCGGCCGGCCGGTGGAGATGGATCCGATCTATCGGCTGGGAAGGGAACGAAACCTGCTCATTCTGGAAGACGCCGCCCAGGCCATCGGCAGCCGCCAGGGAGGACGCCCTGTGGGCGCCAGCGGCAACCCCGTCTGTTTCAGCTTCCATCCCAACAAGAACATCACCACCGTGGAAGGGGGCGCCCTGGCCTGCGCCGATCCCCATGTGGTGAAGCGGGTGGAACGCATCCGCTTCCACGGCATCGAGCGCGACGCCGAAGGGCTGATCACGGTGCCCGAGTGGGGCGGCAAGATGAACCTTCCCGACGTGGGCGCCGCCCTGGGGCTGGTCCAGCTTACGCGGCTGGAAGACTTCAACGAGCGGCGGCGCGAGCTGGCGCAGCGCTATCTGCAACGGCTGCCCGACCATCCGGCCCTGCTGCTTCCGGAAGAGGCGGAGGGCCACAGCTGGCACATGTTCTGCGTCTGCCTGGACGCCGGGGCGCTGGGCATGGAGCGCCCACAGGTGATCGACTGGTTCCGCCGGCGGGAGATCGGCCTGGGCGTCCACTATCCGGCCATGCACCTCTTTCCGCTCTACCGCCGCTTCGGCTACGGCGAAGGCGACTTCCCCAACGCCGAGCGCATCGGCCGCCAGACCCTCACCCTGCCCCTCTTTCCGGCGCTCACCGACGCCGAGCACCAACAGGTGTGCGACGCTTTCCACGAACTGCTGGAGAACGGCGCATGACCACGGCGAACGACCAGCCGGCGACCGCCCCCGAGATCTCCATCGTCATTCCCGTCTACAACGAGGAGGCGGTGCTCCAGAAGCTGTTCGAGCGCCTCTACCCGGTGATGGACGGCCTGGACCGGAGCTACGAAGTGATCTTCGTGGACGACGGCAGCCGCGACCGTTCGCCCGCCCTGCTGCGGCAGATGTACCAGCAGCGCCCCGATGTGACCCGGGTGGTGCTGCTGCGCGCCAACGCCGGCCAGCACGCCGCCATCCTCGCCGGTTTCGAGTACGCCCGCGGCACCTATGTGATCACTCTCGACGCCGACCTGCAGAATCCGCCGGAAGAGATTCCCAAGCTGATCGCGCAGATGGACGCCGGCCACGACTACGTGGGCAGCATCCGCCGCAAGCGCCACGACCAGAAGTGGCGCCACTACGCCTCGCGCGCCATGAACCGCCTGCGCCGCCGCATCACCAACATCGTCATGACCGACCAGGGCTGCATGCTGCGCGGCTACCACCGCGACATCGTTCGGGCCATCCTCGACTCCCAGGAGAACCACACCTTTCTGCCGGCTCTCGGCTACCTTTACGCCGGCAACCCCACCGAGGTGGTGGTGGAACACGAGAAGCGGGCGGCGGGGGAGTCCAAATACTCTCTCTTCAAGCTCATTCATCTCAATTTCGACCTGATGACCAGCTTCTCCATCGTGCCCCTGCAGCTCTTCTCCCTGGTGGGCATCGGGGTGTCGCTGGTCTCCCTCGCCTTCGTGGTCTTCCTGGTGGTCCGGCGGCTGATCGTCGGTCCAGAAGCGGAAGGGGTGTTCACCCTCTTCGCCATCAGCTTCTTCGTCATGGGGATCCTGCTCCTCGCCGTGGGCATCCTCGGCGAATACGTCGGCCGCATCTACGTGCAGGTGCGCCACCGCCCCCGTTTCCTGGTGGCCACGGTGCTGGAACAACGGCCCGAGGAGCGGAAGGAGCCGTGAACGACCGCGCGGTGCTCTTCGCCTACAACGAAATGGGGGTGCGGGGCCTCGAAGCCCTGCTGGCGGGCGGCATGGAGGTGGCCCTGGTGGTTACCCACGAGGACGACCCCTCGGAAAACGTCTGGTTCGGCAGCGTCGCCGAGCTCGCCCGGCGCAACCGCATTCCGGTGATCACGCCGGCGAACCCCAACGAGGCGGAGACGCTGGAGCGGATTCGCCGCCTCCGTCCCCACTGGCTCTTCTCCTTCTACTACCGCAACCTACTCGGCCGGGAACTCCTGGAGCTTCCGGAGAAGGCGGCTCTCAACCTGCACGGCTCTTTGCTGCCCCACTATCGCGGCCGGGTGCCGGTGAACTGGGCCGTGCTGCACGGCGAGCGGCGCACCGGCGCCACTCTGCACCGCATGGTGGAAAAGCCGGACGCCGGCGCCATCGTCGATCAGCAGGCGGTTCCCATCCTTCCCAACGACACCGCCATCGAGGTGTTCCACAAGGTGGTCTGCGCCGCCGAGATGGTGCTGGAGCGGACCCTGCCCCGTCTCCTGGCGGGCGACTGGAAGGAGACGCCGCAGGAGCTGGAGAAAGGGAGCTATTTCGGCGGCCGCAGGCCCGAGGACAGCCGCATCGACTGGTCGGCCGGCGCCTGGTCCATCCACAACTTGGTGCGGGCGGTGGCCCCGCCCTATCCCGCCGCCTTCTTCGATCTCGACGGTCGCCGGATCCATCTCACCGGCAGCTACTACCGGGGGGAGGCCGCCGCCGGCCCGGCGCCGCGCCTCTACTGGGAAGAGGGCGCCTGCTTCGCCGACTGCATCGACGGCGAGCGCTTCGAGGTCACCGGCCTGCTCCTGGACGGTACCCCTCTGGACCAGACCGCTTTCCAGGAGCGCTTCGGCGAATCACTGACCATTTCCATTTGAACCAAGCTACAGGAACCGAAAAAGTGAACGTATTGATTCTGGGCGTGAACGGCTTCATCGGCCACCATCTCTCCCGTCGCATTCTCGACACCACCGACTGGAACGTCTATGGCATGGACATGCAGTCCAACCGGCTGGAGGGCATCCTCGACCACGAGCGGTTCCACTTCTTCGAAGGCGACATCACCATCAACCACGAATGGATCGAGTACCACGTGAAGAAGTGCGACGTGGTGCTGCCGCTGGTGGCCATCGCCACCCCGGCCACCTATGTCACCCATCCGCTGGCGGTCTTCGAACTGGACTTCGAGGCCAACCTGCCCATCATCCGCGCCTGCGTGAAGTACGGCAAGCGGGTGCTCTTCCCCTCCACCTCGGAGGTGTACGGCATGAGCCCCGACAAGGAGTTCCACCCCTACGAGTCCAACCTGGTGCTGGGTCCCATCAGCAAGCCCCGCTGGATCTACTCCTGCTCCAAGCAGCTCATGGACCGGGTGATCGCCGCCTACGGCCAGCAACACGGCTTCGACTACACCCTGTTCCGCCCGTTCAACTGGATCGGCGCCGGCCTCGACAGCATCCACACGCCCAAGGAGGGCAGCTCGCGGGTGGTCACCCAGTTTCTCGGCCACATCGCCCGCGGCGAAAAGATCAAGCTGGTGGACGGCGGCCGGCAGCGGCGCAGCTTCACCGACGTGAGCGACGGCATCTCCGCGCTGATGAAGATCATCGAGAACCGCGACGGCATCGCCACCGGCAAGATCTACAACATCGGCAATCCGGGCAACGACCTCTCCATCCGCGAACTGGCGGAGCTGATGCTGGAGATCGCCCGCGAGTTCCCCGAGTACCAAGCGGGCTTGGAAAAGGTAGAGCTGGTGGAAGTGAGCGCCGAGGAGTACTACGGCAAGGGGTATCAGGACGTGCAGAACCGCGTCCCCTACATCGGCAACACCATGGAAGAGCTGGAGTGGAAGCCCGAGGTGGACATCCGCGAGATCCTGCGCAAGATCTTCGACGCCTACCGCACCGAGATCGCCGACGCCGGCGCCCTGCTCGACTGACGGCCGGCCCGCCGTGCGCGTCACTCTTAAGGTGGACGTGGACACCTACCGGGGCACCCTGGAGGGGGTGCCCGCTCTGCTCGATCTGTTCGAGCGCTGGGACGTCCGCGCCACCTTCCTCTTCAGTCTCGGCCCCGACCACACCGGCAGGGCCATCCGCCGTATCTTCCGCCCCGGCTTTCTGAGCAAGGTGCAGCGCACCTCGGTCACCGAGCACTACGGCTACAAGACGCTGCTCTACGGAGTGCTGCTACCGGGGCCCCACATCGGCCGCAAGGCCGGCCGCATTCTGCGGGAGGCCCGCGAACGGGGCCACGAAGTGGGCGTGCACTGCTACGACCACGTCCGCTGGCAGGACTTCGTGGCGCGCCGCGACCACGACTGGACCCGGCGGGAGCTGGAGCGCGCCATCGACGCCTTCCGCGAAGCGTTCGGCGAGGACCCCCGGGTGCACGGCGCCGCCGGCTGGCAGCTCAACGACCAGGTGCCCCTGCTGGAGGCCGAGCTCGGCTTCCGGTACGCCAGCGACACCCGCGGCTCCCACCCTTTCCTGCCGAAGTCGGACGGAGAGCGCCCCGTCTGTCCCCAGCTTCCCACCACCCTGCCCACGCTGGACGAACTGCTCGGCCGCGAAGGGCGCACCCCCGACAATCTGCACCAGGCGGTGCTGGCCGAGTGCCGGCGGCCACTGCCCCACGGCCATCTCTACACGCTCCACGCCGAGCTGGAAGGAATGAAGCTGCTGCCCGTGATGGAGCGGCTGCTGGAGGCCTGGAAGGCCGAAGGGGCGACGCTGGGCACCCTCGAAGCGCTCTGGGAGACGCTGGAACCGGACTCCCTGCCGGTTCACCCCATCGTCATGGGCCCCCTCCCAGGCCGCGCGGGTCTCCTCGCCCTGCAGGGGTGAGGGGTGCCGCTCAATTCAAGAAATGGCGCCACTGCTCCTTGTAGAGCGCCGTCTCCTCCAGCGCCGGCGGCAGCATGAGCCGCACCCCTGAAAAGAGATGGCCCGCCCCGGGGGCTCCCCAGTGGCGCAGGCTGGGGCGGCGCAGCCTCGGCTGGGTGTGCAGACAGCCGCCGCGCAGCGCCCGGCTCTCCGCGTCGAACGGGCTGGCCATCTCCCCGTTCACCGGCCTTTCGTAGTCGGCGTAGGGCTCGGGAGCGTTGGCGCACCACTCCCACACCCGCCCCACCTCCTCCAGGCCGCCGAGGCGGGCGGCCGCCTCCCAGTGGTACTCGTGCGGCAGCACGGCGCCGCGGAAGGCCGGGTCGGCGCTTCCCAGCCAGTGGGCGAAGGCTTCCGCTTCATACCAGGAGACGCCGCTCACCGGCTGGTCGCCGAACAGCGGCATGGGTCCGTTGAGGCCGATGGCGTACCAGCGACCCTGATCGTCGCGGCGCCAGTGCCAGGGGTGGAGGCGTTCGCCCTTCCAGCGCCAACCCGCCTCGCTCCAGTGGCGCTTCTCCCGGTAGCCGCCCGCCTCGATGAAGGCGAGCCAGGCGGCGTTGTCCACCGGACGGCGCTGGATGCGGAAATTGCGCAGCTCCACCAACTGCATGGGCTGTTCGTTGTCGAACACCACGCCGTCACGAGCGCCGATGCGGTAGTGGCCCTGGGGAATCTCAAGCGCGTCGGCGGCGGGCAGCGCGGCCCGCAGAGGCTGCTCCGCCCGATACTCGCCGCCCCGCGCCACGGCGCGGGCGTGGCGCACCGAGAGCATCCGCTCGTAGAGGCGTCCGTGAACCTGCACCAGGTAGTCCACGATCCAGCCGTCGCGCAGCCAGGGATGCTCCGGCAGGCGGCCGGGATTGGCCAGCAGGCTGAGGTGGGCGTCCTGCACCTCCATCGCCCAGTTGAGCAGATGGTCGCGGGGCGGTAGCAGCGCTTCCTGCTGCGGCGAGGGCAGCTCGGTCTCCGCGAAGATGTGGCGCACCCGCCGCGCCAGATCGTCGTCGCCGGCGATCTTCTCGCGCAGCCAGTGGAGTTCGAGATAGACGCCGCGCCCCAACAGCCAGCCCATGGAAGGAAGATCGGAACGGTAGCGCCGGTTGACCTCGGCGGCGGGGAGATCCTGAACCAGCTGGTCGAGAAGCTCGTGCAGCCCGGCGAGAGCGCCGAGGCTCTGGGGGTCGATCATGCGCCGAGCTCGGGCGTCTCCGCCGTGACCATGAAGACCACCCGCTCGGCGATGTTGGTGATGCGGTCACCCACGCGCTCGAGGTGGTGGGCGATCCAGAGCAGGTGGGTGGCGTGCATGTGGACGTCGGCAGCGGTCATCAGGGTCATCATGAGGCTGGAGCAGGCGGCTTCGTCCAGCTCGTCCACCTCGCAGTCGTGCTCGGCCACGTTGCGCGCCAGCTCGGCGTCCAGATTCTCGTAGGCCTCCATCACCTGGGTGAGCATGGTCTGGCAGAGATCTCCCATGGCGGCGATGCGGTCCATGGGGCCGGAGAAGTCGGTGGCGTCCATCGCCAGCACGATCTTGGCGATGTCCTTGGCGTGGTCGGCGATGCGCTCGAGCTCGCTGGCGATCTGCAGGCTGGCCACCACTTCCCGCAGGTCGCCCGCCTTGGGCTCCAGGGTGGCCAGGATCTCCAGGCACTCCTGCTCGATGATGCGCAACAGGTGGTTCTGCTGCAGGTCGGACTCCACCACCCGCTGGGCCAACACCGCATCCTGGGTCTTGAGCGCGTCCATGGCCTGCTCCAACGCCTTGCGCGCCCGATCGGCCATGGTGAAGAGGTTCTGGTGCACCTGGCCTTCCGCGCGGGCCAGCAGTCGATGGGGTGTGGTCATGGAGTGGATCGCCCAAATCTGACAACGGCGATGGATTCTAACATGGAGGACGCGGAGTGCCCACGAGGCCCTCGCCTCTTTCAGGAAGCGCGTGGACTCCCGGCGTCCGCCTCCCTCACGCCTGCTTGCCGCCCCCCAAGCACGGCGGAGAATCGGGCGCCTTGCCGCCCTTGGCGAACCACTCCTGCGGCGTCAGGGTATGGAGCGCCAGGGCGTGGATGCCGCCGGCCAGCTCTTCCGCCAGCACTTCGTTCACCTGGCGGTGGCGGCGGACCAGGGGCACGCCCGCGAACCCTTCGCTCACCAGGGTCACCTTGAAATGGGACTGGGCACCCTCGGGGACGCGGTGCATGTGGCTCTCGTCCACCACCTCCAGATGGCTCGGGGCGAAAGCGGCGCTCAGCTTCTGTTCGATGATCGCTTTTCGGTCCATGACAAGACTATGGAGCAGCCGCGGCGGGGAATCAACGGACAGATCGTCGGGTTTGAAAAGCTTCAGCGGGCGCCCCAGAAGGCCGAATCCCGGGCCAGGAACTCTTCGTGGGGAATGTAATGGGAACCGTCGCAGGAGAAGTTGAGCCCCACGATGCCGTTGAACAGATTGATGGAACCGGCGCGCAGATAGATGGTATCGTCGGCGAAGCGCAGCTCCCGAAAAGTGTCCAGGATGGGACGGATCCTGCCGCGAGGAATGAGCGCGTCGGCCGGATAGGGGTGGTGGGCGTAGGCCAGGCAGATGTCGGGATCGGTGAGCTCGTCGATCTCGATGAGCTGGTAGCGGTAGGGGTCGTCCAGGAACCAGACGGTGGCGCGGCTCGACGAGAAGTGGATCTCGAGCTGATAGACGCCGTGTTCGGTGACCAGCTCCTCCAGCACCGGCAGCACCAGGTCGATCCGCTCGTCCATGCGGCTCTGGATGCGGCACTGCTGGAACACCTGGGCGCGGATGGCGGGATCGCCCTTGATCTGCCGCCAGCGACCAGGCTCGGTGTAGAGATCCTTGGTGATGGGCAGATCGCGCAGGTCGAAATCTCCCCCCAGATAGCCCACCTGCTCCCCGTCCACGTACACCTTCTGCAGCGCCGTCACCGAGGGGCGACGGGCCCGCTGGCTGATGTAGGCGCCGGAGAGAAACATCTCCTTGTCCGGCTCCAGCTCCAGGAAATAGGGTCGCTGGGAACGGTCGCGGCCGAAATCCTCCTCGATGAGCCCGGTCTGGGCCGCGTTGGCGCTCACCTGCAGCCCTCCCGGATCGGTGGCGTAGAGAAAGGTGCAGTAGGGAATCTGGCGGATGCTCTTGAGCAGGGCCTGGTCGAGCGCCGCCTTGTCGTCCCAGACGCGCGCGCAGCGCGCCGCCGCCCGCCGCATGGGGTCGAGCAGCATGTTGTAGAGGAGCGTCCTCTGGCGCAGGATGCGCTGTCGCAGCAGCGACTCCGGCACGGATCAGCTCCCTTTGGCCGGGCCGGGGCCGAACCCCGGGAAGGGGGTCACGTTTCCCTGGTCGCCCGTATCGAAGATCATGTTCTGTCCCCGCTTCTCCACTTCGTCGATGCGGATCACCGCGTGCATGGGCACCAGGATGCGTCGCGTATCGGCGAACTCGTCCTTGAGGCGCTCCTCCGAAGGATCGATGACCACCGAAGTGTGTTCGCCGAACAGCAGCCCCCGCACCTCGACGAAGCCGTAGAGATCGGCCTGGGCCACCTCTTCCGCATGCAGCTGGTAGACCTTGCCCTGATTGAAGAAAGTGACGCGGAAGATACGCATCGCAAATTACGAAAAGATGACCGATGGCCCGGATTATACCCATCCACCGTCGCGGCGGATCTGCGATAATGCCGGCATGAACCTTTGGAAGAGACTGGAAAGGCTCGAGCCCGGAGAAGGAGTGCCGTTGTCGGAAGCGCTGGCGGCCCTGCCCTGGAACGCCGACGGCCTGCTGCCGGCCATCGCCCAGCAGCACGACACCGGCGAAGTGCTGATGCTGGCCTGGATGAACCGCGAGGCCCTGGAAGAGACGTTGAAAGCCGGCCGGGTCTGCTACTATTCGCGCTCGCGCCGCCGCTTGTGGCGCAAGGGGGAGAGCTCGGGACAGATCCAGCGGCTGGTGGAGATGCGCTTCGACTGCGACGGCGACACCATCCTGCTGAAAGTGGACCAGACCGGACCGGCCTGCCACAGCGGCCGACGGAGCTGCTTCTTCAACCGGGTGGAGGGCGACCGCCTGGTGGTCGCCGACGAGGTTCTCATCGACCCGGAAACCCTCTACGGCAAATGAGCGCCATGCTCCGGATCGACCCCATACCCGCCTTCGAGGACAACTACATCTGGCTGTTGCGGCAAGCCGACGGCGAAGGGTGCGCGGTGGTGGACCCCGGCGACGAAGAGCCGGTGATCCGCCATCTCGAGCAGCACGGGCTGAAGCTGGAGGCGGTGCTGGTCACCCACAAGCACGGCGACCACGTGGGCGGCATCGCCGGCCTCAAGGCGCGCTGGCCCGGCGCCCGGGTGTTCGGCCCGGCGCACGAAGCGGTGAGGCATCTCGACCGCCGGCTCGGCGAGGGAGACCGGCTGGAGCTCGCCAACCTGGAGCTGCGCTTCCAGGTGATGGAGGTTCCGGGCCACACCGAGGGGCACATCGCCTATCACGGACACGGCCTTCTCTTCTGCGGCGACACCCTCTTCGCCTGCGGCTGCGGCCGGGTTTTCAGCGGAACCTTCGAGCAGTTGAGCGACTCCCTGCGCCGGATCGCCGCCCTGCCGCCGCAGACCGCCATCTATTGCGCCCACGAATACACCCTCGACAACATCGGCTTCGCCAAGTGGGTGGAGCCCGACAATCCCGCCCTGCTGCGACGCGAAGCGGAAGAGCGGAAAAAGCGTGCGGAGGGCCGGCCCACCCTGCCCTCCACGCTCTCGCTGGAGCTGGACACCAACCCTTTCTTGCGCACCGCCGAACCGGCCGTGGTCGCCGCCGCGCGACGCTGGGCCGGCAAGCCGCTCGACGGCCACCGCGAGGTGTTTCGGGCGCTGCGCCTCTGGAAAGACCGGGAGTACGACTGACCACCATGAAGATCACCATCATCAGCGGCAGCCACCGCCTCCATTCCCAAAGCCGCAAGGTGGCGGACCACATCCGCCGCACCCTGCTGGAAGAGCAACTGGCCGACCAGGCGGAGACCTTCAGCCTGGAGGGCAACCCCCTCCCCTTCTGGGACGAAGGCGTCTGGAACGCCGATCCCGGCTGGGAGGAGCGCCTCGCCCCCCTGCGCGCCCTGCTGCGCGAGAGCGACGGCTTCGTGATCGTCTCCCCGGAATGGCACGGCCAGGTGCCGTCGGGGCTGAAGAACCTCTTCCTCCTCGTCGGCAAGCAGGAGGTGGGACACAAGCCGGCGCTCATCGTCACCGTCTCTTCCGCCGACGGCGGCGCCTATCCGGTGGCCGAGCTGCGCATGAGCAGCTACAAGAACAACCGCATCCTCTACATTCCCGAGCAGGTGATCGTGCGCCACGTGGAAAAGGTGCTCAACCCCGATCCCGCCGACAACGACCCGGACGCCGACGGCTACTTCCGCCGCCGAATCCTCTGGTCGCTGAAGGTGCTGCGCGCCTATGCCGAGGCGCTTGGCCCGGTGCGCGAGAGCGGCGTGGTGTGGAGCGACGAGTTCGGATTCGGCATGTGAAAGAGGGAACCCCGGCCGCGCTCCGTGCGACCGGGGATTTTGATGCCGCCACGGCCGATGCCTCGCTTCATCCGGACCTCCCTGCCCGACCGCCCTCCCTGGCGGCCCGCCCCGACGGCCCTGTCATCCTACCTCTCTGCCGGAACCCCTCCCAGCAGCCGAAGCCGAAGGGGCTGTAGGAATTTTCCGACGCCGACCGGCGCTCTTCCACGGCGGCGGTTTCGCGCAGATGCGGCGGCGGCAGTTGTGGCATCATTACGCTCATGAAGGCCGCCGCGGACAACAACCCCTCTCTCACCATCATCCTTCCCGCCTACAACGAGGGAGGGGTCATCGGCGCGGTGGTCGCAAAGCTGGCGGCCGATTTTCCCCATGCCGAGCTGCTGGTGGTGGACGACTGTTCCACCGACGACACCGCCGCCCGGGCCGCCGAGGCCGGCGCGCGCGTGGTCTCGCACAAATACAACATGGGCAACGGCGCCGCCATCAAGACGGGCGTGCGCCATGCCAAGGGCGAGATCCTGGTATTCATGGACGCCGACGGCCAGCACCGGGCCGCCGACGTCCAACGACTGCTGGAGAAGCTCGACGAGGGGTACGACATGGTGATCGGCGCCCGCAACGCCAAGGGACAAGCGGGCAAGCGGCGCCTGCTGGGCAACTTCCTGCTCAACAAGCTGGCCTCCCTCCTCACCGGCCAGCGGATCCTCGATCTCACCTCCGGCTTCCGCGCGGCGCGGGCGGAGATCTTCCGCCAGTTTCTCTATCTGCTGCCCAACGGCTTCTCCTACCCCACCACATCCACCATGGCCTTCCTGCGGTCGGGCTACTCGGTGGGGTTCATCCCCATCGAGGCCAGGCGGCGCCAGGGCAAGAGCAAGATCCGCCTGCTGCGCGACGGTATCCGCTTCCTGGTGATCATCATGCGCATCACCACCCTCTTCTCGCCCATGCGGGTCTTCTTTCCGGTGAGCCTCTTCTTCTTTCTGGCGGGAGTGACGCGCTATCTCTGGTTCTATCTGGAAACCGGCAACTTCTCCAACATGGCCGGAGTGCTGCTCATCAGCGCGGTGCTGATCTTTCTCATCGGCCTGGTGTCGGAGCAGATCACCGCCCTGCACTACGGCTTCTCGCGCAGCCAGTGCCGCCCGCCCGAAGACTCCTCCATGGCGGAGTCCGAATGAACGACACCGACCGCCGGCCCCGCCGTGATTCGCACCGACAAAAGATGACCACCCCACTCGACGAAGATCGCCATTGAACGCCACGCGACCAAGAGCGACCCTCCTCGTCACCCGCAACTTCCCCCCTCTTCTGGGTGGCATGGAACGGCTCAACCTCCACTTGGCCGAGGCCCTGGCCCAAGAACGCCCGGTGCATGTGGTCGCGCCCGAAGGGGCCGCGGCCCACGCGCCCGCCGGGACCCGCGTGCATGAAGTGCCTCTGAGGCCCTTGTGGCGCTTTCTCCTCGCCGCCGCATGGAAGAGCGTGGCCCTGGCGCGACGCCATCCGACCGCCCTGGTGCTGGCCGGCAGCGGACTCACCGCCCCCCTAGCCTGGACAGCGGCAAAGTTCACTGATGCCCGGTGCGCCGCCTATCTACACGGCTTGGACATTCAACCGCCCAGCCGACTCTATCGCTTTCTGTGGCGCCCCTTCCTGCGCCGCCTGGACCGGGTGGTCGTCAACAGCCGACCCACCGCCGGGCTGGCCGAGAAGACCGGCATCACCGAGTCGCGCATTGCCGTGGTCCATCCCGGCGTGGCCCTGCCACCGCCCGTCGAAGAGGAAGAGCGCCGCCGCATCCGCCAGCGTTTCCACCGCCGCTTCGGCCTGGACGACGGGCCGCTGCTCCTCTCGGTGGGCCGCCTCACCACGCGCAAAGGGCTGCTGGAATTCGTGAAGGAGGTGCTGCCGCTGGTGGCCCGGCAGCAGCCAAACGTTCAACTGGCCGTCATCGGCGACACGCCGAGCGACGCCCTCGCCGCCGACGCCCAGACGCCGGAACGGATCCGGGAAGCGGCCGCACGCCACGGCCTTGCCGACCGCGTCCACTTCCTGGGCCGATGCAGCGACGCGCAACTCCAAGCCGCCTACCGGGCCGCCGACCTGCACGTCTTTCCCATTCGCCGAATCGTGGGCGACCCCGAGGGATTCGGGATGGTGGCCATCGAAGCGGCCGCCCACGGTCTTGCCACCGTGGCCTACGCCAGCGGCGGCGTGGTGGACGCGGTGTCCGACGGCGTGTCCGGCCGATTGATCCCGCCGGGCGAGTCCGCGGCTTTCGCGCAAGCCGTGCTGGAACTGCTACGGAACCCTTTGCCCCGCGAGCCCATCGAGAAGTTCGCCGGCGGCTTCGCCTGGGAGGCGTTTGGAGCACGCATCCGCAATGCCCTCTTTTCCTGATTTTCACAACGTTTTCCGCCCGCCGGCCTCCATCCACGGTGCTAGAATGTGGAGCATCGCTTTCGTGAATGCCATCTCCCCTCTCAACGGGAAGCGGGCTTTCCCATGTGCCTGAACCGAAAACAGAACTCCAGCATTTCTATCTGGCGGAGCACCGATTCAGCCAGGCCACGTACCACCGAGCGCGTCCGCCAGCAGATAGAAAAACAAGAACCCGCCAAGCGGGCGGATTCCTTCATCAGCCGCCGCGAACACCTGCCAGACAGGCAGCACGAGCAGCGTAATCGCATGCTGCATGAATGCATTGACGATCCAACGGTCCTTGCGGAAGTGCTCTGGGAAGTTCGCCGTGGCATGCAAGAGTTGGCTGCCGTCGCGCAAACGGTGGCCGAAACTGTTCGAAGCCAAGGATGAGCGTGAATCCCGCCGTTTGGTTTCCCGCAGTCCGCTGCGGCACTGGTACCGATGTATTCACAGAACGGCTGGTGAAAGGTCTACAGGAACGGGGCATACGTTGTGAAATCACTTGGCTGCCGCACCACAGTGAATACCTTCCTTGGCTACGGCAACGACCCGTGCCACCAAGATGGGCCAATGTCGCTCACATCAACAGTTGGCTGCCAAAAAAATTTATCCCCTCCAAAATTCCTGTGGTAGCCACGATTCACGCCTGCGTCCATGACGCCTCTCTCGCTCCATACAAAAACACCTTCCAGCACCTGTATCATCTGACTTGGATTCGGCATGTAGAACGTGAAGCAATCGAAGCGGCAGATCTCATCACTTCCGTCAGCCATTACACAGCGTGCAAAACAGCAGAAATTTTCCATTGCACCGGTATCCAGGCCGTCCTCAATGGAACCGAAATACCAGAACCCCCTCTCTCCAAAGAGCTTCGTAACCCCCATACCCCTTTTCGAGTTCTATATGTGGGAAACTGGTCGTTACGAAAAGGGGTGGATCTTCTCTCCCCCATTCTGGAACGACTCGGCCCTGATTATGAATTACAGTTCACTGCGGACAGGAAAGGCCGGGAAAAGACTTTCACCATTCCTTCCAATAGCACAAACCTGGGCCGCCTCGCTAACAAACAGGAGATGGAGAAAGTCTACCGCCAAGCCGACGTGCTGCTCTTCCCATCCAGACTGGAAGGATTACCACTGACAGTGCTGGAAGCCATGGCCCATGGACTGCCGGTGGTGGCGGCGGATTGTTCCTCACTTGGAGAAGTGATCGAACATGGAAACAATGGCTTTTTGTGCAGGAAGGACCAGGTGGATGATTTCGTCAGCGCCATCCGCAACCTTGCAGGAAACCTTCAGCTTTGGCGGAACATGGGACAGTCCGCATATCTCACGGCAAAAAACCGTTTCAACATCGAACGAATGATCGATAGCTACCTGACTCTCTACCGCGGAATTTTGCAACGCGACTTCCGCGTCGGCTTCGGGAAATACAGCTGATTTACGAGGTGATCACAAAGAAGAAGTGAAGGAGAATCTTTCCAGAAAACCGTAAAAGCGTCCCCCATAACGAAGATGCAGCAGAGTAGAAACGAACAGATCGAGCTGTTGGCGCATATTGCGAGGATATTTATCCTGGTACCTAAACTTCCGATATTCACCAAAGACTCGTGGCCCCAAACCCGATGCCCGGACGCACAGCCTGAACCATTGCTCTGTCACCAGCTTCTGGGCTTCATCGTTTCCATCGAAATGGGCGGCGAGCCGTTCAAGCCAGTTACGAAAGTCCCTCAATCTTTCAAGACTCTCGACAGGAAGCGGATAGCGCACTAAGCCATGCAGTTCCCTTTCCCTGTCGTCTGCCACGATGTCGAACAAATCCAATGCCTTGCGTCGAATGGCTGCTGCTGTCTCAAGTTGCTCCTTCCGATAAACTTTCGATACCTGACTGGAATGGACTCGATACTTCAGCTGAACTTCTGGAAGATTACCCATCCTGAAATTCCGTGCAAGACGCAGAGCAAGATCATATTCTTCCGCATGGCGGGCTACCTCCCGGTACCGTACTCCCCCATCCAACACATGCCGCTTCATCATCAGGGTTGGGTGGGAGAAAGGAGTCTGAAACAATAAGCCTACCCTAAAAAGAAAATCGTTCGTCGGATACCGAATTAGGCGTTTACGGGAAGGACCGAGCAATTCGATCCAGGTGCCGCAAAAATCCAACCTTTCCCTTTCCATGTATGCGATTTGCCTTTCGAATCGCTCCGGTAATGAAATATCGTCTGCATCCATTCTGGCAATAAAATCACCCGTAGCCATCTCAAGCCCCCTATTGAGCGTCCATATCAAACCACGGTTTTTCCCGTTCCTGATAGGAATGATGCGCCGATCTCGCTCTGCAGCTTCTTCGATAAGGCGCCATGAATCATCCGAAGAACCGTCGTCCAGCACCAGAATTTCGAGTCTTCTCCAGGTCTGGCGCTGGATGCTCTGCAACGCTTCCCGCAAATATTCCCGCCCGTTGTAGACAGGGATTACCACAGATATCAGCGGCTTTTCAGCACATGCATTATCAGACATTGCTTCGACCGACAAACTCGACAAACTTTAAATTATGAAGCATCTTCGCAATCCAACCAGCACGTCAGATCCCGTCCAAGCAGACTAGACAGTTTTTCCACATCGCTCCTGAAAAATCTGGCCATCTCTTTTATCAGCTCATCTGGAACAGCATCTGGAGAGGCGTTATTCACCACATTGTGCCGATTCATGAACTGATGAATCCCCAAACCTCGATGGATTCCGAGGCGTCTCTTGAGATTTCCCAATTTCAGCACCACCGCTTGCAGTCGAGGATATTTATATTTTCGCCTCCTGTTTATTCTTTCAAAAGAACACTTGCCATCGTCCGGCAGGCCGAGAAAAGAGAGAACGTCTCGGTAGGATCTGGCAGTATCCTTTTTGAAATCGTCGAAAATGATAACATGCAGATTCTCCGTTGAGACCCTATCCAGCAAACGCTCGAAATGCTCTCCCAACATACAGGCTTCCCTATAAAACAGCATTTTTGGCTCAATGCAGATCAATGGTATCTGCTCGCCGTTTCGCCTGAGGGTTTCGAGAGCCCAGGCCCGCTTGAATTGCATCTCATCTTCATATCCATCGTGGACATTCTGTGCATGGAGGGCAGGTGCCATTTCCAGCGGGTTTCGCAGCATTACGATAAATTTCGCGTTTGGGTTATAGGAGAGGATATTGTCGATGGCACAATTCGACTGCAGATAACGGGTGGAAGCATCCAACCGATACTCGGCTTTCTTTTTCCCCCCCGCAAACAGACTTAAATAGTCCTCCAGACGGGTAACTGCCCTGTTGGCAAAATCGGCATTGAAATAGCCCGGTTCCTTTAGGCTTGCCAGACAAATTTCTGGATGATCCGCCAAGTAGTGTGACATGGCGGTCGTTCCAGCCTTTGGAGCCCCCACCAGAAACAGATTGACTTTGAAACCAGGAACTGTCATCTCCTTACCGTCATGAAAATGCCAATCATGAGCAGCTCTGCTGCATAAGTCGCCAGGACCGCACCTTGCCAACTCCAGAGAGCGATCATCCAGGCATTCAATGCCACATTGGCCACCGCCCCCATGCCGACCACCCCGGCGACACGCCTCTGGCGGTTGGATGCCGCATGGGCCCGCTGAAGAAACAGTCTGAACAACCGTACCAATGGCAGCCACGCCAACCATCGGATCACCGCCACAGCTCCTTCATATTGTGGTCCGAGCACCATGGTTACCATAGGGGCGATTGTCCACAATGCCACCCCAGCCACCGCCCCATACAGTGAAGGGAGGGGTAACACTCTGCGCACAAGAGCAAAGGTTTCCTTCAATCCCCTTTGTCCGACTCGAAAGAAATCGGGGCCCATCACTGAAAGCAGCGCATTCAGCGGCAATAAGATGAGATCAGTCACCCGGTAAGCCGCCGAATAGGCCCCCGTCGACCCCAGGTCGGTCATTCTTGCCAACATGGCCTTGTCGATATCCATATACACTTTGCCGGCAGCACCATTGAATGCAAACGCCCACCCCTCCTGCAAGGTCGTGCCCACCCGTTCCCAGTTCGCTCTCAGCCGCGCGCCCGTGTCTTTGTGTAATTTCCAAAGAAAAAATCCCGCCGATGAAAAAGTCGCCAACAGATAAAAAACTGTCCAGATCCTGAGCGCCTCACTGCCCGAGATGCCTTTCCATCCCAAAAAAAGAAGAAACAAGGCCCCTACCAGTCTAGGAACCATGGGATAACCCACGACACGCGCAGAATTCCGATGATCGTCGTGGGCCTGATAAGCATGGATGATGGAAAGCAGTATGGGCGAGAAACAGATTTCCGCCACTCCGATGGATCCGATCACAAGCCAGTCCGCTTCTTCACCTAGCACCAGAAAAACAGAGGCCGAATAGGCGATCAAAAGAAAAGGCGTTGTCGCGGCCAGCGCCCCTAAAAAACCCTCCCAGGCAAGATGAAACGCCTCTCCCTCTCTTGCTGTATCCCGCAAAACCAATGTGGAACCTCCCATGGCCGACAGGCTGCCGAACATGACGGCCAACGCAAGCACTGCAGAATAGGCCCCGTACTCATTCACGCCAAGCACTCGCGCCACGATAACGAAGACGATTACTTGCCCCAAAGACCGTAGAGCCATGGCTGCCGTCATTGCCATGGTACTGCGAGCCATTTTTCCCACGGCAATCGTCGTCATCTTCCCAAGACTGGACAAGACAGGCCGCAATTCGAAATGTTTGGGTTCAAGGCGCGATCCATTCCCGATAACCGGTTCTTGCAAGGATTTGTGACGCAAAACTCGTACATTCCAGACGCAGAAGGCGAATTCCTGACTCGATCAAAGGTTCCTTACCGCGAAAAAGTTTATCTTGGTTGATTCACTTGTAAGCTCGAACCCAGTTGAGGCCGTCATACAAGATCCTCACTCCTCGCTGATTTTTTTGCGAATAAGAAGGCACCGCGATCTTTTGGAAATACCCTTGTGAACCTGTTTATCATTCATCGCCACCACCATTCCCCTTCTGCAGATCTTCAAGAATGGCATGGCGCAAATGGCGATACTCGTGCTGATAATATCCAATGTGGCGCAGCCATTTTCGTCGCAGCTCCGACAAGGGCCACCACGCCGGCGGCAGCGCCTTGGGAAACCACTCCAACAGGTCCAGCGCCTGTCGCAGTGCACCCGCGGTGGCCAAGCGGGCGCTCAAAGTCAACACCGTCTCCTCGGTGGGATGCAGCCGCACGGCCTCTCGGTAATGTCGTAAGGCTTGCTCGTAGTTCTTGCCACGCAAGGCCACTTCAGCCAGCCGCGTCTGCAAAATTTGCCGCCATGCCGGATTGGAAGCACCGGCGAGCGCCGACTTCAACCATCCTTCCACTACAGAGGACGAAAGCGACGAACAACCGCCGGATACGGCCCGCTCCAAAGCCTGCTCCAACTGATAGCGGGTAACCGTTCCAAAATCGGGAGGATGCAGCACCATAGCCCGCATCCGTTTCCACACAGCAGGCTCCAGACTACCGGCTTCACATTCCAAGAGAAACAAATTGACCCACGCGCCAATGTCACGAGGCTTGATCTCCACCGCCTTTTTGGAAAGGCGACGCGCCGCCTCGACGTTGCCCGTTTCCAACCACCTTTGCGCCAGCAAGGTCTGCGCGCGGGCAGATTGCGGCGCCTGTTGCGCCCAGCTCTGCGCTTGCAGAAATGGACGCCCCCACAAGCCGGCTCGCAGCAAAGTCTCCACCGCCAGAATCACTAGGATTGCCGCCACCCACTTGTAGCGCCCACCACTGGCAGGCGGGCCGCCGAGCCAATCCGCCACCGGGAAGAATAGAAAGACCGCAGGCAGGTAATTGCGGTGTTCGAAGGCCAGCTCCAGAGGAATCCAGCTCGATTCCAACAGATGTCCGAGCAGAAAAAAGCCCAGGCTCCAGGCGATCAGGGGCCTCGAGGCCCGCCATCGCCATGCCAGCCATGCCAGCCCCAACAGGGCCGCCACCCCCAATCCCCCCGTAAATGGCCGCAAAAATCCGGAGGAAGGCTGCACCGCGTCTCCCATGAACAGCCCAGCGGTGTACGGCCGGGGCAGCCACAACTCGAGGAGGTAATCCCAAAGCACCCGCCCCTCCGTCCACAACCGCTGCGCCAGGGTGAATTGTGGGCGGCCACCAACGCCCGTGAACAGATCGGGCAGATAAGAGACCAACACGCCGACCACCAATAGCGCCGGCAACCAGACCACCATCGCCCGCCACACCCGGTATCCGATCCCGGCGGGCGATGGCAGGGAACGCAACAGCGTCTGATCGAGCCAAAAGATGAACAGCGCCAGCAACAGCGCATTCTCCTTGGAAAGGCCACCGAGCACCAAAGCGCCGCCCACACCCAACCAAAGCCACGCGAGCCCCACTCGTCGCCGCTCTTCGGCCAGCGCTTGCCGGCCATGCACATAGCAGAGAAGTCCCGCCAACACGAAGGTTGTCGCCAACATGGTCATGCGTTGCACCACATAGAGGGTGGTGGAGACCCACAGAGGGTGCAACAGCCAGATCCCTGCTCCAATCAGCGCAACACTGCGCGCCCGATCAGGCCTCCACCCAGCGGCACGTAACAAACGGAAGGAGACCTCCCACAACAAGGTGGCATTGACCAGGTGGAGGACGACATTGGTGCGTTTGAACAGCAGGGGATCGGCCGGCCACGTCTGGGAATCCAACAAAAAACTGGCCATGGCCACCGGCCGACCGGTGGCGGAAGAAAAACCCGACAAGAGATAGGTGAGCAGGCCCGGAAAATCGTGGATATCGCCGAAACGGCTGATGGCTTCCAGGTTTTTCCAGTCGTCGAACAGAAAAGCGCCATCCAGTCCCGGCCGATAGATCAGCCAGGCAGCGACCAGAAGCATGCCCCAAATCACCTTGGAGACCAGACGGGAATTGCTCACCGGACCTTCCTGTAGGGGTTCCGCCAAGGGCGGCCGAACACTTCCGCATAGAAACGGCGCAGCCGTGTAAAGGATTGGAACGGAGGGTGGAACCGCCCAAGCTCCGACAACCGTTCGATGGCATAGGCGGCTTCTTTTTCATGCCTCAAAAAAATCAGAAGCTCCGCCAGATTGGACCAGTAGTCGGGATTGCGGGGAGCCAAACTCACCGCTTTCTGCATGAGCCGAAGTCCCAACGGGCGATCTCCCGCAAGGTTCACTGCGTAGTTGGCATAGAAAGTCGCCAGGTAGGGGTCTCGCGGATGGTGTTCATAGGCCCTTTTCACGACCCGCCCCAATCTCGCAGCGTCGTAGCGGCACGCTTCCTTGATCCGGCAACTGATCAGCGCATAGAGAGAATTGTAATCCTGTTGAGACAGCTCGCCCTGGACTTTCTCTTCCAGCGCCTGCCACCAATGATCCTTCACCGGAATCCCATTCGTCGAGGAAAAATAGACCGCAGCCTGGGCTGGCAAGAGCCCGGAACCGTCCAATCGGTCGGCATGCTCCAGCGCCTGCATACCCAGCTGGTACCTTGGGTCCTGCACCCCTCGCGAAAACAGGAGCAGGGTGTACCCCAGCTCGTAATTGGCGCGTGGCGATGCAGGGTGCTGGCTGGCAGTGGTCATGGCGAGTAACAAGGGGTCGCCCCAAGTGGCCGCCCGCACCGCCGTCAGAAATGCGGACAAAGCGATGAACGCCACGGCAAAAACCAGACGGACCGTCTTCATCGGCAACCGGATGTCTTGAAGCAATCCGAAAAGAAACAGAAAAAGACCGATGGAGGCCACATAGTTCCGGTGCTCGAAGACCAGTTCCAACGGTATGACGGTGGAGGTGAGCACGTGGGCCGAAAAGAAGAACCATACGCCCAGGGCGGCGAGCGGACTGTGCCGACGTAAACGGTACGCGGCGACCAGAACGACCAGGATGCCCAGGACGGAGGGCAGGGTGGTCCAGGGTTCGATCCAACCGTGCGAGACCGGATAATCGTCGTGATAGAACCCCAGAGGCTCCAGCCTGGGCACCAAGATCCAGCCAATGTAGTTCCATAGCACTCTTCCTTCGGTCAGCACCCGCTCGCCGATGCCGATCCCTCTTCCGGAATCGCCAAAGAGGACCTTTCCAAGGATCCAGGTTCCTCCCAGAAGGCCCGGGAGAACCAGCAGCGCCATGAACAGCGGAACCAGACTTCGATCCAATTGCCCCCTGCCATTGCGAAAACGAAAGACGAACACCTCCAGGAGAAAGGCGTAGAGGGGGGTCAGGAACGCGCTCTCCTTGGCGAAGCCGCCGACCAGGATCCCAATGAGCAATCCCGCCCAGCAGAGCTGCACCCCTCCTTCCTTGCCCTGCAATATTCGCTGCCGGCCCGCCACATAGAGAAGCAACCCCGCCAAGGTGAAAAGAGCAGCCAGGCTCTCCATGCGCTGCACCACATAGAGAACCCCGCTCAGGTTCACCGGGGCCAGCAGCCAAGCCAGCGAGACGAGCGCCGCAAGACCGTGGGAACCTCCCTGCCACTGCGTGCCCGCCGTTGCCCGCACGCTGAAGGCGAGGCGCTGCACCAGCAGGAACAGCAAAATTCCGTTCAACAGATGAATGGCCAGATTGACCGCCTTCATGGCCCATGGGTCGAAGCCGGTCAGGGCAATCTGAATACCGAAACTGAGCATCGAGACGGGGCGCTTGGTGGGTCCGGAATCCATCCCGGCGAGCACCTCCCACCAGTCTCCCTTGCCGTGATACAGATCGCGAAAAGGCTGGTGATCGACGATGTTGGGGTAGTCGTCGAACAAAAAACCTCCACCGAGGCCGGGCAGATAGACCAGGGCAGAGAGAAGAAGAGCGAGGAAGAGGAGAATCGCCCACTTCCATAAAGGCGTGGACAAAGAGGGCTTGGTCATTGGACGGCCATCGGCTGGAAGCGCCCTTTCACCATCCGTTCAGACCGCCCCTAGCGACGGCAAACGTCCGGCAGGTAGCGATTGTCGATGGTGGTGGATTTGCAGGCCCACTCCACGCTGCCGCTGGTGGAGATGGCGGACAACAGCAGCGTCTTGCCGCTGAGGAAGTTGGGATTGGCCTGCCGGCCGTAGGTGATCTCGATCACGCCGGGCGAGGTGCCGACATCAACCTTGGAAGTATACTTCCCAATGATGGAAGCAGCGCTTGCCAGACCGGCGGAAGCATTGGTGGCAGGAAAGCGGCCACGATTGCTGAAGAACTCGGAGACCGCGGTCTTCGCCCGAAGCGTCAGATCGAGCCCTTCCACCACCTGGCTCCGAACCACGTACGCCTGGTAGGCGGGAATGGCCACGGCGGCCAGGATGCCGATGATGGCCACCACGATCATGAGCTCGATGAGCGTGAACCCCCCGCTTGGTCGGCCGTTTCCCATCGCTGGCACCATGTAAGGTTCTGAAAAAAATCCTTTTGCTGAAACTCGAGCCCAAATCGAATAGGGGGCCCGCAGGCCCCCTTGGTTGTCGCCTCAGCGGCAGTTCGTGGGCAAGTACTTGTCGGCAATGGTGGTGGACTTACAGGTCCACTCCACGCTGCCATTGTTAGGAATCGCGGAGAGGATGAGGACGCTCCCGCTGAGATTGGAGTTGGCCTGATTGCCGTAGGTAATCTGAATCTGGCCTGCGGTTGCTCCAACGTCCACCTGGCTCACATACTTGCCTTTGATGCTGGTGTTAGTGGCGAGACCGGCCGAAGCGTTGGTCGAAGGCCAGCTGCCGGTATTGTTGTAATACTCGGCCATGGAGGTTTTGGCGCCTGCGGCCAGACTCAAACCTTCCGACACTTGCGAGCGGATGGTGTAATCCTGATACGCCGGAATGGCGATGGCCGCCAGGATGCCGATGATCGCCACCACGATCATCAGTTCGATGAGAGTGAAACCGGACTGTTGTTTCATGGGTAGTCTCCTTATCTCGATTAAACGAAGTTCTATCTAAAAGTAGTGAAAAGCGGCTTCCTGCACGCCGGATCGACTGCATTTAGACGCTGCCACACCACCAAGCAACTACCGTGCCACTATTTTTTTATGGTCGTAACCAGCTGTTTTAACGAGCTTTCCTTACCCGGTTCCAGATCGGGGAGCGGCGGGAATATCTGACGCTTTTTGTCAATTGGTGACAGAATCGCCGCCACTATCCGGACACGGGCCGCTTTCCTGGCGCTCGGCTGGGATGGGGGTTGGACTTTTTTTTCCATTCCGCACAAAATGGCCCCAACCGTCTGAAATCTGGGGGAGGAAGCTTTGCCGTTGGATGCTGTCCAGACCAATACCCTGAAAGGGCTGGGGCGTTTTCTCGTCAACAGCGGTCTGCTGACCGCCGAAGTTGCGGCCCAGGCCATGGAAGCGGCCCAAAAAGCCGGCCTGCCGCTCCTGAGCCACCTGGTAAACGACGGAACGCTGAACGCGCGGGAGGTGGCGGTCCTCGCCCAACAGGAGTTCGGCCTGCCCCTGCTCGATCTGGACGCCCTCAACCGCGAAAACCTTCCCTTGAACCTGGTGGACCAGGAGCTCATCGAAAAGCACCGCCTGGTGCCCATCTTCAGGCGCGGCCAGCGTCTCTTTCTGGCCACCTCCGACCCCACCAACCAGGACGGCATCAAGGAGTTCCAGTTCCACACCGGCCTCTCCATCGAAACTATCCTGGTGGAAGAGGACAAACTCGCGCGCCTCTTCGAAGAGATCTCCGAAGCCCAGGACAACGCCCTGGACATGGACTTGGACGAAGACCTGGACAAGCTCGATTTCGACGTAGGAGAAGAAGAGGAGGCCAAGGAAGACAGCAACCAGGAGGTGGACGAGGCGCCGGTGGTGCGCTACGTCAACAAGATCCTCATCGACGCCATCAAGAGCGGCACTTCCGACATCCATTTCGAGCCCTACGAAAAGAGTTTCCGCATCCGCTTCCGTCAGGACGGCATGCTCTACGAGAAGGCCAGCCCGCCGGTGAACATCGCCCACCGCATCTCTTCTCGCCTGAAGGTGATGGCGCGGATGAACATCGCCGAGCGGCGGGTTCCACAGGACGGCCGCATCAAATTGAAAGTGTCGAAAAGGCAGGCCATCGACTTCCGGGTCAACACCTGCCCCACGGTCTATGGCGAGAAGGTGGTGCTGCGGATCCTCGACTCCAGCGCCGCCAAGGTGGGGATCGACGCCCTCGGATTCGAGGAGGACCAGAAGGAGCTGTTCCTCAAGGCCATCCACCGCCCCTACGGCATGATCCTGGTCACCGGCCCCACCGGTTCGGGTAAGACGGTCTCCCTCTACACCGCCCTCAACATCCTCAACAAGCCCGAGGTGAACATCTCCACGGCGGAAGACCCGGTGGAGATCCAGGTGGAAGGGATCAACCAGGTGAACATCAATACCGCCACCGGCCTCACCTTCGCCGAGGCGCTGCGCGCCTTCCTGCGCCAGGACCCCGACATCATCATGGTGGGCGAGATCCGCGACCTGGAGACCGGCGAGATCGCGGTGAAAGCGGCCCAGACCGGCCACTTGGTGCTCTCCACCCTGCACACCAACGACGCCCCCCAGACCCTCACCCGCCTGGCCAACATGGGCATCCCGCCCTACAACATCGCCTCTTCGGTGAACCTGATCATGGCCCAGCGGCTGGCCCGGCGTTTGTGCGAAAGGTGCAAGACGCCCGAGGAGCTGCCGCGTGCCGCGCTGCTGGAAGAGGGCTTCACCGAGAAAGAGGTGGATCAGGGGCTCACCATCTACAAGCCGGTGGGGTGCGACAAGTGCACCAACGGCTACAAGGGGCGGGTGGGCGTATTCGAAATCCTTCCGGTCACCGACGCCATCGGCCAGCTCATCATGGAAGAAGGAAATGCTATCCAGCTCAAAGAATTGGCCTTGAAGGAGGGCTATTATTACGATCTGCGTACCGCCGGGCTGATGAAGGTGAAAGCCGGAATCACCAGCCTGGAAGAGATCAACCGGATCACCAAGGACTAACACGGAATGGCCACCAAAGCCGCGGCACTGAAGAAAAAACCGGAGAAGACCTACGAATTCGCCTGGACCGGCACCGACCGGCGCGGCAAGAAGATCAAGGGGGTGATGCGCGCCGCCAACGACGCGTTGGTGCGTGCCGACCTGCGCCGCCAGGGGGTCACCCCCATCAAGGTGCAAAAGCAGTTCCGGCTCTCCTTCGGCAAGCAGAAGATCACCCCCGGCGACATCGCCGTCTTCTCCCGCCAGTTGGCCACCATGATGAAGGCCGGCGTGCCGCTGGTGCAGGCGCTGGACATCGTCGGCAAGGGTCACGCCAACGCCGCCATGCAGGAGATGATCCTTACCATCAAGGCCGACATCGAAGGCGGCACCTCGCTCACCAACGCGCTGCGCAAGCATCCGCTCTATTTCGACGACCTCTTCTGCAACCTGGTGGAGGCCGGCGAGCACGCCGGGGTGCTGGAGACCCTGCTCGACCGCATCGCCACCTACAAGGAGAAGACCGAGTCCATCAAGAAGAAGATCAAGAAAGCGCTCTTCTACCCCACCGCGGTGATCGTGGTGGGCATCATCGTCACCGCCATCCTGCTCATCTTCGTGGTGCCCACCTTCGAAGAACTGTTCAAAGGCTTCGGCGCGGAGCTGCCGGCCTTCACCCAACTGGTGATCGACCTCTCCCGCTTTATCCGCGACTACTGGTGGGCCATCTTGCTGGGACTGGCGGCCACGGTGATCATCCTCTCCAACCTCTGGAAGCGTTCGCCCAAGTTTCGCGAAATCATCGACCGCGCCATGCTCAAGGCGCCCGTCTTCGGGCCCATCCTCAACAAATCGGCGTTGGCCCGCTTCGCCCGCACCACCTCCACCATGTTCGCCGCCGGCGTTCCCATGGTGGAGGCACTGGATTCGGTGGCCGGTGCCACCGGCAGCATCGTCTACGGCAACGCGGTGAAAGAGATGCGCGACGACATCGCCACCGGCCAGTCGCTGCGGCTGGCCATGGAGCAGCAGCGTCTCTTTCCCCACATGGTGAAGCAGATGGTGGCCATCGGCGAGGAGTCGGGCGCCCTGGACGAAATGCTGGGCAAGGTGGCCGACTTCTACGAGGAAGAGGTGGACAACGCGGTGGATTCGCTCAGCAGCCTGCTGGAGCCCCTCATCATGGCCATCCTCGGCGTCCTGGTGGGCGGCTTGGTGGTGGCCATGTACCTGCCCATCTTCAAGCTGGGTTCGGTGGTTTGATGCTCGACGCTTTGGGCCACCCGGCCCTGCTGTTGCCCAGCGCCTTCCTGCTGGGGCTGGTGGTGGGCAGCTTTCTCAACGTGGTGGCCTACCGCCTGCCGCGCCGCATGGAGGCAGAGCTGGAAGCCGCCTGCCGCGAGCGGGCCGGCGAGCCGTCCGGACAGCCGGCCAACGCTTGGTTCGGCCTCAAATATCTCATGGTGCCGCCCTCGAGCTGCCCCCATTGCGGCCATCGCATCCGCCCCCTGGAGAACGTGCCCCTGTTGAGCTGGTTGCGGCAGAAGGGGCGCTGCAGCGCTTGCGGCGGCGCCATCTCCATCCAGTATCCGGCGGTGGAGCTGCTCAGCGGCCTGCTCTCTCTGGTGGTGGCGTGGCGTTTCGGCTTCACCCCGCAGGCCGGCGCGGCGCTGCTGCTCACCTGGGCGCTGATCGCCATGAGCGTCATCGACATCCGCGTGCAGCTGCTGCCCGACGTGCTCATCCTGCCACTGATCTGGCTGGGGCTGCTGCTCAACCTCGACGGCCTCTTCACCGACATCCACTCCGCGGTGTGGGGCGCGGTGGGCGGCTACCTGTCGCTCTGGTTCGTCTTCCACCTCTTCCTGCTCATCACCGGCAAGGAGGGAATGGGCTATGGCGACTTCAAGCTCTTCGCCCTCTTCGGCGCCTGGCTCGGCTGGCACTACCTGCCCCAGATCCTGCTGGTCTCCGCCGCGGTGGGCGCCGTCACCGGACTCGCCCTGATCCTCGTTCGGGGGCGGGACCGGAACCTTCCCATCCCTTTCGGACCCTATCTGGCGGCCGCGGGCTGGATCGCGCTCCTCTGGGGCGAGGAGATCAACCGCGGCTACCTCAAGTTCGCCGGCCTCTGATGCCGTTCCGGGTGGGCCTCACCGGCGGCATCGCCAGCGGCAAGAGCACGGCGGCCGAACGCTTCGCCGAACTGGGCGCCGAGGTGATCGACGCCGACCGCATCGCCCGCGAGCTGGTGGAACCGGGCACGCCCCTTCTGGAACGGATCCGCCGGAGTTTCGGCGAAACCTTTTTCGACGCCGAAGGACGCCTCGACCGCCGCCGGCTGCGTGAACACATCTTCGCCCACCCCGAGGAGCGGGCGCGCCTCGAGGCCATTCTGCACCCCGCCATCCTGAAAGAGATGGAACGCCGCGCCGCCGCCAGCCGGGCGCCCTATGTGGTGCTGGTGATCCCGCTCCTGGTGGAAAAAGGGCTGCAGGAGCGTGTGGACCGGGTGGCGGTGGTGGACCTGCCAGAAGCCGACCAGATCGAGCGGCTCCGCGCCCGCGACGGCACCGACCCCGAACAGGCCCGCCGCATCCTCGCCAGCCAGGCCGGCCGGGCCCAGCGCCTGGCCGCCGCCGACGATCTCCTCGACAACAGCGGCTCCCGCCAGGCGCTGCGCCAGGCGGTGGACGCACTGCACCGCCGATACCTGGAGCTGGCGAACCGCTGAGCGGCCCTTTCGAGGTGACAACCCGGGCGAACTGGAGGAAAATGGCCCGACACGGCGCGGTCGGGTTCCCCTTTTGCACGATACTCTCCTCTTCGAACATCCGCTAAACGAACGGACGCGGACGCTCCTGCGGCTGGCGCGCCTGTTCGACCAGTTCCAGCGCCATATTCCCGAGAAGAGCGCCTGGAGCCACCGCGTGGCGGTGCAGGCGCTGGTCGACATTCTTGCCATCCTTTCCCGAGCCGACATCAAGAGCGAGCTGATCAAACAACTGGACCAACACGCCAAATCGCTGCAAAAGGTGGCGCTCAATCCCGAGGTGGACCAGGCGCGGCTGCAGCGGGTACTGGCCGACCTCGAACGCACGGGCAACCGGCTGCACGGGGTGAACGGCCAGCTGGGCGCCGGCTTGCGCAAGAACGAGTTTCTCAACAGCATCGCCCAGCGGCTGACCATTCCCGGCGGAAGCTTCGAATTCGACCTGCCGCAGTTCCACTACTGGCTCAATCTGCCGCCACCCGAACGCGTCCAGCAGCTGGAGAAATGGCAGCGGGAGATCGCCGTGGTGCAGGACTCGGTGGAGCTGCTGCTGGGGCTGCTCCGCCACAGCAGCCTGCCGCGTCAGCAGGTGGCGCCGCGGGGCACCTTCCAGAAGGGGCTCGACCCTCAGCGGCCGGTGGAGATGATCCAGGTGGCCGTGGATCCCGCGCTGAAGGTCCACCCGGAGATCAGCGGCAGCAAGCACCGCCTCTACATCCGCTTCCTGGAAAACCCCGACGGCGAGCACGCGGTGGCCACCGAGCAGGACGTGCCCTTTTCTCTCAAAATCTGCGTGCTGTGACGGTCAGGAAACGGGAATTCAAAGAGCTGGATTCCGGACCTCCGCTACGCTCCGTCCGGAATGACGACAGCCGAGCCTCCGCTACGAGGCCACCGGAAATGACGACAGCCGGGCCTCCGCTGCGAAGCCGACGGGAATGACGACAGCCGGGCCTCCGCTGCGAAGCCGACGGAAATGACGACAGCCGGGCCTCCGCTGCGAAGCCGACGGGAATGACGACAGCCGGGCCCCCGCTACGAGGCCGCCGGAAATGACGACAGTCGGGCCTCCGCTGCGAAGCCGACGGGAATGACGACAGTCGGGCCTCCGCTGCGATCCGCCGGAAATGACGACAGCCGAGCCTCTGCTGCACTCTGTCCGGAATGGTGAAAAAGGGAAATTCTCTCTTCACCATCCCCCAACCTCGTCATTCCCGCGAAGGCGGGAATCCACCACCACCTCACCCCACCAGCCCCACGAGAGCCGCGATTCTCCCGCTTTCCGATCCACCTTTCGTCATCCCCCTCTCCAACCCCATCATTCCCGCGAAAGCGGGGATTTACCCCCCCCGGCTTTCGAATCGGCATAAGCCACCGGCCTTCGGGTCGGGAGCTGCCTCTTTCAATCACCCCTCCTTCACTTCGAACTGGGGCTCGCGGTAGAAGCGGATGACCTTGTCGCCGTAATCGAGACAACCATGAGCCTTGCGAATCTCCAACACCCCCCGCACCTCATCCTCGCGCACCTGGGCCTTCTTAGCGATCTGCGCCGGCCCCACCCGAGCTACACGCACCCTGGAATTTTTTCGGTCGGGCACCGATGAGCGCCACAACTCCTCCAGCACCTTCTCCACCCGGCGTCCTTGCGGCGCAAAGGCCAGAGCCATGGCCAACTCGTCGGTCTGACGGATCCGCTGTGCGAAATGGGCCAACAACTGATCCATCTTCTCCGGCTGCTCGCGCACCACTTGCAAAAGCCGTTCACGCTCGATGGAAATGAGTTCCGTCGCGGTGAGCGCGGTGGCCGTGGCGGAGCGGCGCTCGCTGTCGAAAATCGCCACTTCGCCGAAAAAAGCACCGGGAGCAAGATTGGCCAGCACCATCTCGTTTCCTTCAGGGTCGGTACGGCTGATGGAGATCCATCCGTCGTCCACCACATAAGCGTGGCTGGCCACTTCTCCCTGGCGGAACAAAACTTCTCCCGGCTTCAGCAATACCCGCTCCAGCTCCGGCGCGAATTCATCCAGCCAAAGCCTCCCCTCCCGGCTGCGGACGCTGTTGAAGAAGCGCCAGGCAAAACCTTTTTCGAACTGCGCCACTATGGGCAGAAGATAGTCCCCGATCTTATCGTGGTACACCGGCTCGGCCACGGGCACGAAACCCAGCCGCTCATAGATGGAATAGGTATCCGGCCGCACAGCGCCGATCACGTGGGAGACCCCCCAACCGTACATCAGCCCTGCTGCCTCCTTGAACAAGGCAAGAATCACGTTGCGCCGATTCCGGTATCCTTTGCGAATCGCCAACATGCTTCCGCAAACCAGATTGAAGGGCTTCTGCTGGGCAACCTGCTCCTCTTGCAGACGGCGGCGCAAATCACTGAAATCGAAGTGGGCCTCGGCTGGTAGTCCGAGAGGGCCGTCGCGATTGATCCGCATGGTGGCCACGGCCAGATCGTCGTCGTAGGCAACCACGCTGGCCGTATCCGGTACCGCGTCAAAATGGTCGACGATACGGGGATTGTCAGGATTGGCAGCGAACTTGCCCCGTTCCTCCACATAGACTTCGTAACGAAGCCGAAAAACGGCATCCAATTCCTCGGCGGTGCGCGCAATCTTCAATCGAATGGCCATCTGTTTTTCCCGCTCTCTGGGAGCCGTCACGATTGGGCGCCGGCTTGCCGACCGCGAAAGGTACTCCATTGCGAGCCCCTCCCTCCGAGGGAGGGAGGCCGGCGGACCTTTTTCCCTTCCAACAGCTTGCCGAATCGGAACGCGATACTACCTGCGCACGGCCAAATAAATTTGACCGCTTCGCCTTAAGTGAAGTTCCTGTCCCTAGAAAATAAGAGGGTAGTGCTCCACGAAATTGACCATAACCCAAAAAAGAGGCCGCTTTTGCGGCCTCCTTCACTGATCCACTCTTTTGTGGAAGCTATGATCCGATTCGCCCCTTGAGAAACCTCCGTTTCAACGGCCCGAGATGAGCAAAATCGACCTGGTCACCGCCTATCACGACTATTTCCGCCTGATTCCTGCGGATACGGAAGCGTTGAAACGCGAAGTCTACCGTATCCGCTACGATGTCTATTGCATGGAATTGGGGTGGGAATCTCCCGAAGAGAATCCGGGGGGGCTGGAACGGGATCGGTACGATCCCGTTTCCCACCATTGCCTGCTGGTGCACAAGCCCAGCAACCAGTTTGCCGGTTGCGTGCGGCTGGTTCGCGCCGTGCAAGATCCGCAGCACCCCGCCATCCCTTTGCAAGAACACTGCGGGCCTTCCCTGGATCGCAGTCTCATGGATTTCGACTCGCTGGACCGCACACGATTTGGCGAAATATCCCGCCTCGCCATCCGCGCACAATTCCGGCGCCGCACGGGTGAACGGAACAGCCCCAATGGCGCAGAGACGGGCAACTTGGTGATCCACCCTTCCCAGCGCCGCCGATTCCCTCATATCGCCCTGGGGCTCTACCTGGGGGCCGCCGCCGTGGGCCTTGCCGAAGGACTGGATGGGGTCTTCGCCATGATGGAGCCACGCCTGGCGCGCCACTTGCGGCTCACCGGCATCCATTTCCGGCAGGTGGGTAGCGTCATGGAGTACCATGGACCTCGGGCGCCCTTCTACATCGATCGCGCGGGACTGTTCGACAACCTACGGCCGGAACTGCTCGAGCTGCTTCACGCCATCGAAGAAGACCTTGGGCTGCCAAGCGCAGTGCAACGCTCGGCGCAAGGATAAAGACATTCGTCCAATAAACTTGCCGCACAGCGGAGTTCACCAGCCATTGCCTCCGCAGGCTCTGGAAAAAAACGGAAGTTCCGCCAAAAAAGCCGACCCCACCGAGTAGATCTCAGTGGGGTCGTCGAAACACAAAATCGAATGAAAAATTACGCGGTTTTGCGGCACCTGTAGCCGATACCGAAGAGGCCGAACGCCATCAAAGCGAGAGCGGCGGGCTCAGGCACGAAAACAGGTTGGGTACTGATGGAAAACCCAAACTGCACGGTCGTCGCAGCTTCTTCATCTGTCCGCCACCCCTGACAACCAGCGGCCAGGCCCAGGGCGGTGCACTCTGCATCCAACAGCTGACCGATGGGTGAGGCGCCACCCTGCCCATCGGTAACCAATATGCTGGCGAGATATTGATTGCCATCATAGGTAAATGGCAGATTCAGGGTGGGAACGGAAACCAACCCAAACAGATCGCCACAGGGTGTGGCGGTTCCTCCCGCACAAGGACCGGCATTGGGGGTCTCGAGAAACTTGAAAACAAAATCGATCGCGGGGGCATCAATCGAAGGCCCAGGGTTGGGCAGCACTGGAGTCAGCGTCAACGTGTCGTGGATCGTTCCTCCTTGCAGTGTGGCAAAAAGACCGGAAATGGGATTGTTCCAATGGGTGATGTTGATACCGACGCCGATTTCACTTCCTGAGGGAGTGCCGCCGCCAATGTGCGTGTCGACAGAGCCGGTCGCCGGCCCTCCGCCCGTAAGCGTTCCCGTCGCCCCATTTCCGATCGTCAAAGCGCTCCGGTTGTCCGAAGGATTTGAAGAGGGGTTCTGGAAATCGCCTCCAAACGCTCCCCATGACAATTCATAATCGGGACTTCCGGACACACCGTTTGTGCTCCCGCTGCCATTTCCAAAGGATGCTGCCGTAAAGGTCGCATCGTTCGAATAACTCCACTGCGTAACGATGGCGCCGGCCATACTTGCTCCTGACGCCACCGTCAAGGCGCAGGCGGCCAGCGTTGCCTTCAATAGACTACCTCTCATAACGGCTCTCCTCATAAACTTACGGATCGAGAGTTCCAAAAAACGGAAATTTCATCCGGTCAACCTCATACGCTGGAGGCCAACCTTGTGGAATCCAATGCATAACCAATGCCACTTATTTTATTTGATTGATTTTCCGCATATTTTTTCTTCCAACCCGCATCTTGCCGAAAAATTTCTTTCCACTTTGGCACAAATTGTAAAAAGCATCGACACCCAAGAAAGAGGATTATTCAAGACACCCGTTGGGGAAATCTTGTGTCAGGTCAAGGCTCACACCTTGCGCCCGCTGGCCGACTCGCTACTCGGCCTGCAAAACCCAAAAAGCCCCGCCGACATGGCGGGGCTTTTTCTCAGGACCCTGTTTCGCAGAACTTCAGGTCATGCGTTTTTCATCAGGCAGCCTTAGCGCCCTTGCTACGACGGCGCGCGGCACCCATGCCCAGCAGTCCCACGCCCAGCAGCGCCAGTGCGCCCGGCTCGGGAATGGAGTCTCCAAACATTTCAGCCGTACCCACGGCCATGCCATTCTGCTCCTGGAAGCTGGTGGTGTACCGGAAATCGGCCAATCCGCCCAGATTATCCGCGATGGTGTTAGTGTCGAAATAGATTTGAGCCGCACCGCCTGCCACATCCCACAACCCGGAACCAAATCCTCCCGCATTGCTACCCAGGGTTCCGTTGGTGATGGTACCAAACAGGTCACCCGTCCGCGGGCTTCCGGCATCTCCCGTAAGGCTCACCTTATTGGTATGGCCGGTCAAGCTGAGAAAGAGCCCGCCATCCGACGCCGAGGCCAAGTTGCCCACGGTAAAATCAGGAGTCGAGTCGGAGAAGATATCCAGGGTTCCGTTGCTGAAAATTACGTAATCGGGAACTGCATCACTATCGACATCCAGAACGTCCTGAACCGTATACTGCCCCACAAAGGTCAGTTCACCGGACGTGAAACCCCCTGCTCCGTTGATCTGGTTAACGATACCATAGAAGGTGAGCGTGTCGCCGGGGTTAGCCACGAGGTTCTCAAAGACGGACTGCTGGCTCGAAAAATCGAGCGGCGCGTTGGGATCCCACGTCACCCCCATTACGGTGACAGCCGATGCGCTGGCCGCCATGCCACAGAGCGCCACTCCTGCGATCGCTCCCGCTACTTTCCTCTTCATTGTCATGATTGATCTCCTGCTTCGTCGTCAAAATTGGGATTTTGGAACTTCGCGGAGAAACTTGCAGATACCATGCCAAAAAAAAATTCTTAAAAAAAAACAAATACTTGAAAATTTATCCCAAGTATTCCCCAGCCCCCCTGAGCACGAAATGTAAAAATTGCCGACACCTGAAAAGCAGAGCTACGCCAACTCGCAATGGCGTGCAGTAAAATATTTTATATAGAGTAGCTAGCTCCTTTTCGTCTAGGCCTTGCCAATCACGCCGTGCTCCTCCAAACTACCGGACTCCTTCTCAGGGAAAACTCCGCTCCTGAACCGGACCATTCCCCCAGCGACGCATAGAAAAATCTACGCAACACATTGAAAACGAAGTGAGTTATTCACGACCTGGGTAAACCTGTTCAATTGACCCACCCTTAATCACCCCCCTTTTCCGTGTCTTGATCGATGCCCACGACGAGTTTTCCTCCAGCCATTCCTTTGGCCAAGGCAGGACATGCTGCCCCTTCGGCGGACAACTCTCAGCCCTGGCATTTTTGGTGGAACGGAGAACGGCTGGGAATCGGATACGACCACAAGCGCGTGGACGGCCGCACCTTTGCCGCGGACGATCCAGCCACCCTCCTGGCCATGGGCGCGGCCATCGAGAATATCGTAGCGGCAGCGGAAGAACTCCAAATTCCTCTGGATTTGGAGCTTTTCCCTTCCCAAGAACGGTTTCCAGCCCCTTGCTACGCAGCTTTTCGTTTTCATTCCGAAGCCGTCTGCCCGCCACTACCCGAACAGCTCCCTTTGCTCCAGCGCCACACCAATCGTTTTCCCTACCGCAAAGAACCGTTGCCGAACACCGTGAAACGCAAGGTGGAAGCGCTGCGTGAAGAGGAAACGAAAATTGAACTTTTCCAGGATAAAGAATCGCTTGAAAGGATACACGGCCTTGTCCGCATGGCTTCCCAGATCCGGTTTCAAACCCGGGAGGTTCACGAGTGGCTGGCCGACTGTCTGCGATTTTCCGCCGAAGATGTAAAAAAAGCTGACGGCCTGGATGTTCGCACCTTGGCCCTTCCCCCTGGCGGGGATCTTTTCCTTCGATGGATCGGCGAGTGGAAACGAATGGAGCGCTTGAACCGCCTTGGTCTTTATACGTTGATGGCGCGCGCCGACGCGGCCCCTGTTGCGAAAGGACCCGCGATAGGGGTCATCAAAGGCCCCAAAGGACGAGAATCGTCGCTTGCGGCGGGCCGGCTATTGGTTCGGGCTTGGACTCTGCTCAATGAGGCGGGGCTCGCGGTCCATCCTTACTATGTGGTCTCCGACCAACTGCATCGCTGGTCGGAGAAAAAAATTCCAGAGCGCCTGAAAACGGCTGCCGGAAGTCTGGTAGAGGAAGCCCGCTCTTCGTTCGCGCTTGGAAAGGACGAAACCCTCTACATGCTGCTGCGCATCGGTTATCCCACCCGAGAAGCCCCCCGTTCCCGGCGCCTGCCACTGGAGGCGGTGTTCACCGACCTCACCGCCCGCCGGTGACCCGGCAAGCTAGCGCCGGGCCTTTCTCAGTTTTCGCCGAGCGACGGCGACGCCCACCCTCTGCAGCGGATTGCCGTTGCCCCCGGGCCGCCAGGTGATCTTCATGCGGTTGCGGTAGGCGTCGAAGTGCAGCCCCCGAGGGGCGGTGATCACCTTTCCGCGGCCCAGCAGAATCTTGAGGGCCTGGGTGGCCGCCACGCCGGCGCACAGCTCGCAGGCCATGGGGGTGGAGGGGCCCTTGTGAGCGTCCAGGTTCACCCGGGAGTCGTCCACCAGGTAGCCCGCCTGCAACATGGCGGGGGAAAGGCCCAGCAAAAAGCGCAGCAACTGCTCCTCTTCAGGCTGCCCCTCGAGGCGAAAATACTCCTCGAAGGTCATCTTTCCGGGCAGAAAGTTGAGCAGGGCCACCCCCATTCCCAAGGGCGCGGCGGTGACCGCGGGAATGCCCTTTTCGGCGCAAGCGGCGAAGACCGCCCGGCGCGCCTCCAGGGCGAAGAAATCGAGCCCGTCCACGTAGAGATCGACCCCCTCCAGAAAGGCTTCCAGGTTGCCGGCGTTCACGCCCCGGGGAAAGGCGCGGATCTCCAGCTCGGGGTCGATGTCCCGGGCCAGCTCCTCCAGCACCTCCACTTTGGGGCGCCCCAGGTGGCGCATGGAGGCACCGGCCTGGCGGTTGAAATTGGCCAGCTCGAAGGTGTCGAGATCGGCGATGTGGAAGCGGCCGATGCCCAGCCGCGTGAGGGTGAGAAGGTGGCTGCCCCCCACGCCTCCCAGGCCGGCGATGGCCACGCGCTTGGCGCGCAACCGCCGCTGCTCGGCCTCGGTGACCCAGCCGATGTTGCGGGAGAAGGCTTCGTCGTAATGGAATGATTGAGGCATCTCGTTCGTTCGATCAAGAGGAGGCGTGGCGTCCAAAAGCGCGGGCCGCGCCCCTCGCTCAACCCAGCAACCCTTTGTACCAAGCGAGGGCCAACCCCGCCAGCAGGAGTATCAGCAGGCCCAGCCACCAGAGCCAGCTGTGGCCCCTCTTCTCTTGCAGAAAAGTGGGCACCTCTTCCTCCGGCAGCGGGAAAAAGGGCTCTTTTTCGGCGTTCTGTCGCTCCTCCTCCCCTGAGGCGGACGGCCTCTCCTCCTGCCCCGGCTCCGCCGAAGAATGGGGGACTGTCGAATCCGGCGACGCCGAATCGGGAGGAGCCGCTTCCGGCGTCGGCTCCCTCTTCTCGGCCCGGCGCGCCCGCTCCGGCGCGGCAGGAGGCTCCACGGGTGGCGTGAAACGGGGAGGCTGTTCGAACCTGTCCTCCTGGTCGAACACGGCGTCAGCGGTGACGTTGAGATCAGTGAGCCGCTCCACGTGAAGCTCTGCCACCACCAGCCGCGCGTCCTCCACGCCCAAGCGATGTTTGCGTTCCACCGCTCCGTGCAGCAGCAAGCGGCCGCAGATGAGGTTGATGCGGCGGGGGATGCCTTCGCTGAAGCGGTGGATGATGGGAAAGAGCGACTCGCTCAACAGTGGATCGTGGCGCCAGCCGGCCTGCTGCAGCCGGTAGAGAACATACTCGCGCGTCTCCTCCTCGTTCAGCGGCTTGAGGTGACAGGCAGCGATGATGCGCTGAAAGACCTGTTCCATGTTCTTTTCGTGCACCAGCTCTTGCAGATTCTCCTGCCCCACCAGAAAGATCTGCAACAAGGGCTGGCCGTTCTCGTTAAGGTTGGTGAGCAGCCGCAGCTCCTCCAGCGCGGCAGCGGAGAGATCCTGGGCCTCGTCGATGATGAGCAGGGCGCGGCGGCGCTTCTGGCGCTCGCGCCGGAACAGGGTGGTCAGATATTGGAGGGTGTGCGCCTTGCCGCCGGGAGGGACGGACATGCCGAAAGCGTGGGCCACCATCTGCAAAAGATCCTCCGCCTCGAGCTGAGGGGTGACCAGGGTACCCACGCTCACCTGGGTACGAGGCAGCGATTTCACCAGATCGCCGATGAGAGTGGTTTTGCCGGTCCCCGGCCGGCCGGTGACCATGACGAACCCCTCCGCCCGGTTGAAGGCGTATTGCATGTAGGCCTTGGCGCGGGCGTAGCTTCGGTGCTGAAAGCAGAAGGCCGGATCCGGACTCAGCCGGAAAGGCTCGGCGATGAGGCGGTAGAAGGTTTCGTACATGTCCCTGGCGTGAGCCCCGAAGGGCGGCTCCGAAGCGGGAAGTCTACCGGAAACGGCGGCGAGCGGCCACGCAGCGGGGACACACCCCATAACGAACGAAACTTGGAGGCGTTTGCTCAAGTATAATAAAAAAGTGAGAGGCTAAAGGTGGTGGTGCGTCCCCCAAAGAGAAGGGGAAGCATGGATTTTTCCCCGCCGTTGCGCGCAGCGTGGCCCGGTTCCCGGAAATGAAAGGGAAATTCGTTAAAGTTGACGGCCCAATGAACAGATAGATTAGGGAAAGGTAACCTCAGGAGCCACGACCCCTCATGTACGAGAATTTCTACGGATTCAAAGAAGAGCCCTTCCGCTTGAGCCCGGACTCGCGGCTCTGCTTCGAGCACTCGAGCTACCGCAAGGCCAAGGCCTACATGCAGTACGCTCTGCACCGGGGCGAAGGGTTCGTCATGGTCACCGGCCGGCCGGGGACCGGCAAAACCACTCTCATCGGCGATCTGGTGAACGGCCTGACCCGGAGCAACGTGGAGTTCTCCCGCCTCACCTCCACCCAGCTGGAGGCCGACGACCTGTTGCGGCTGGTGGTGCTGGACTTCGGCATCAAGAGCGCCGGCGACAACAAGGCGATGCTGCTGCACAAGCTGGGGCAGTATCTACAGCGGCTCCACCAAGAGGGTCGCCGCCCGCTGCTCATCATCGACGAGGCCCAGGATCTCTCCGCCTCGGCGCTGGAGGAGCTGCGGCTGCTCACCAATCTCCAGCTCAACAACCAACCGCTGCTGCAGATCTTTCTGGTGGGCCAGGAAGAGCTGCGCGACCTGGTCCTCTCGCGGCAGCTGGAGCAGCTTCATCAGCGCATCGTGGCGGCCTGCCATCTCAAGCCGCTGGACGAAGCCACCACGCGCGACTACGTCCTGCACCGGTTGCATCATGTGGGATGGGAGGACGATCCCCGGCTCGAGGAGCGCATCTTCCCCTATGTGCACAAATACAGCCTGGGCATTCCACGTCTGATCAACCTCATCTGCAGCCGGCTGTTGCTGCACGGCATGGTGGAAGAGTTGCACCAGCTGGGCGAGGAGGAGATCCGCACCGCCATCGAGAGCCTGGCCGTGGAGCAACTCCTGCCGGTGAGCCTCATAGAAGAAGGCCAGGCGATCCGCGCCTGACGAAGCATCGATGACTGACGCTCTTCCCGCGAAGCCGGCGCCATGAGCATCGAGCTCCTGAGCCATCTGGGGGCAGCGGCGGCCTATGGCCTGCTCACCTTGCTGTTGGCCGTCTCTTGGCACCGCCGTCGCATCACTCTGCTGCTCACCCTCGCCGCCGGCTTCACCGCCCTCTGGGCCCTGACGGTAGCCGGAACCCGGCCGCTCAGCCTGCCGCTGGTCTTGGCCCAGCTAGCGGAACTGGGGCGGGATCTTTTCTGGTGCCTGGTGCTGGTGCGCATCCTCCGGCAGCGGGCCACGGCCTCGGAGCTTCCCACCCGCCGCTGCGACCGTTGGCAGGGGGAACTGCTGGCATTGGCGGCCGCCGACTTGCTTCTGTTATTGGCCTCCGCTTTCGCAGCCGACGCTCTGCCCGCCTGGATGCTGGTGGAGGCGCCCCTGGTGGGATGGCTGATCTTCTCCCTGGCCGGCCTGCTGCTCATCGAACAGCTCTACCGCAACGCCGACCCTCACGAGCGCTGGGCGCTGAAGCATCTTTGCCTGGGGCTGGGCAGCCTTTTCGCCTTCGACTTCTACCTCTACTCGGAGGCCCTTCTCTTCAAACAGATCGACCTGGAGCTGTGGCAGGCGCGCGGTTTCGTCGACGCCCTCGCCGTGCCGCTCATCGCCGTCTCCGCCGCCCGCAACGAGAGCTGGACCCGCGGCATCCACGTTTCGCGGCAGGTGGTATTCCACTCCCTCACTCTGCTCCTCGCCGGCGCCTATCTGCTGGTGATGGCCTCGGCCGGCTATTTCATCCGTCGCTACGGAGGTAGCTGGGGCGGCGTGCTGCAGGCGGCTTTTTTCATGGCCGCCGCTCTGCTGCTGCTGATCCTGCTCTTCTCGGACACGCTGCGGGCCCGCATCCGCGTCTTGCTGAGCAAGCACTTCTTCAGCCACAAATACGACTACCGGCAAGAGTGGGCCCGCTTCACCCGCACCCTGGCGCAGGGAGAGGAACCGGTGCCCGAGCGGGCCGTTCGCGCCGTCGCCGCCTTGGTGGACAGCCGGGGCGGATTGGTTTGGATGAAGCGGGGGGAGCGTTTCGAGCTGGCCGGCCAGTGGGGCATGGATGCGCCAGACCCTCTCCCGGTGATCGAGGCGGAGGATCCGCTGGTGCGGTTTCTGGAAGAGAGCGGGTGGGTGGTGGACCTGACCGAATACTCGGCGACCCCCAGCCTGTACCAGGAGCTCCGACTGCCGGCTTGGATCGAAGGCATCCCCCACGCATGGCTCGTTGTTCCTTTGGCGCTGGGCGAAGCGTTGAAAGGCTTCCTCATCATCCGCCATTCGCTGGCCCGTTCCAAGATCAACTGGGAGGATCGCGACCTTCTCAAGATGGCGGCCCGACAGGCTGCCGCTCATCTGGCCCAGCACGAGGCCGACCAGGCGTTGGTGCAGGCCCGCCAGTTCGAGGCCTTCAACCGCCTCTCCGCCTACATCGTCCACGATCTGAAGAACATCCTGGCGCAGCAGTCGCTGATCGTCTCCAACGCCGAAAAGCACAAGCACAACCCCGCTTTCGTGGACGACGTCATCGACACGGTGCGCAATTCGGTGGAACGCATGACCCGTCTCATGGAACAGATGCGCAGCGGCATGCGGGGTAGCCGCCCGGCGGTGCTGGATCTCGGCCGTCTGCTCCAGGAAGTGGCGCAGCGGCGCGCCGCCCACCGCCCTCCTCCCCGGCTGGAAACGGCCGGCGAGCCGCTCTGCGCGGAAGCCGACCGGGAGCAGCTGGCCACGGTCTTCGGCCATCTGGTGCAGAACGCCCAGGAGGCCACGCCCGACGACGGCCGGGTGACGCTGCGTTTGTTTCGGGAGGGGGAGCGGGCAATAATAGAGGTGGAAGACACGGGCGTGGGGATGGACGCAGCCTTCATCAAGGAGCGCCTGTTCAAGCCTTTCGACTCCACGAAGGGGCTGACGGGAATGGGCATCGGCGTTTTCGAGAGCCGCGAATACCTCCGCGCCATCGGCGGCGAACTTCAGGTGAGGAGCATGCCCGGGAAAGGAACGCTGTTTCGCGTCCTGCTGCCTTTGCGCCCTTGCGGAGGGGAAGAAACCGGCGAGCCACGAAATGAGGAGTAGCGTGTGAGCGATTCCAGCAGACCGCTCCTGGTGGTCGAGGACGATCCGGGGTTACAGAGCCAGCTGCGCTGGTGCTTCGACGGCTTCGACGTGCAGGTCGCCGGCAACCGGGAAGAGGCGATCACCCTGCTGCGCCGCTTCGAGCCGGGGGTGGTGCTCCTCGACCTGGGACTGCCCCCCGATCCCGGCGGCGTCACCGAAGGGCTGGCCACCCTTCGCGAGATTCTTTCCCTCGCCCCCGAAACCAAGGTGATCGTGGTCACCGGCGACAACGACCGCGCCAACGCGGTGAAAGCCATCGCCATGGGCGCCTACGATTTCTATCAGAAGCCGGTGGAGGCGGAGATCCTCGCCCTCATCGTCGAGCGGGCGTGGCACGTCCATGAGTTGGAGCTGGAAAATCGTAAGCTGCAGCGGGGCAGAGGAAAAGCTCTGGTGGGCGACATCATCGCCACCAGCCCGCAGATGGTGCAGGCGTGCCGCATGGTGGAAAAAGTGGCCCCCACCGACGTCACCACTCTGCTCCTGGGTGCCAGCGGCACCGGCAAGGAGCTCTTCGCCCGCGCCCTGCACGAGCTCAGCCCCCGCGCCAAAAAGCGCATGGTGGCCATCAACTGCGCCGCCATTCCCGCCAACCTGCTCGAAAGCGAGCTGTTCGGTTACGAGAAGGGCGCCTTCACGGGCGCTCACAAGCAGACCAAGGGCAAGATCGAATACGCCGACGGCGGCACCCTCTTTCTCGACGAGATCGGCGACCTGCCTCATGAACTCCAGGCCAAGCTGCTGCGGTTTCTGCAAGAGCGGGTGATCGAGCGGGTGGGAGGCCGCGAAGAGATCCCGGTGGACGTGCGCATCATCTGCGCCACCCACCAGAACCTCTCCCGTCTCATCGAAGAGGGCCGATTCCGCGAGGACCTCTTCTACCGGATCAGCGAGATCACCATTGAGATTCCACCGCTGAAAGAGCGGGAGGGAGACATCGCCGTGCTGGCCCGGGCTTTTCTGGATCGTTTCAACGCCGAACTCGGGCGCTCCATCAAAGGATTTGAACCGAAAGCGCTTGAGGCGATGGAGCGACACGACTGGCCGGGCAACGTGCGGGAGCTGGAGAGTCGCATCAAGCGGGCTGCCATTCTCGCCGACGGTCGCCAGATCGGTGCCGCCGATCTCGGTTTGGTGGAAAAACCGGGGGAAGAGGGCCTACCGATGAATCTCAAGCAGGTGCGGGAAGAAGCTGAACGAAACGCCATTCGCCGGGCCCTCGCCCACAGCGGCAACAACATCACGGAAGCAGCAAAAGTGTTGGGCGTAACCCGCCCCACCCTTTACAATCTCCTGGAGAAATACGGATTTCGGTGAGGCGGTCATTGGGCACGTTGCACTTTGCCCAACCCGCGCAAGCTTCTTACGGATAAGTGTCCAAAGCGCTGTAGCCATCATCCCCCTATAAACAAGCTGCGCACCCTGACTGTTGGCTTGGTTTTTGCTTGTATCTTGCTAGAGTCAAGGATTTGAACGACCTGCCGATCACCAAGCTGCAACCAGTATCGAAAAGAAACGGGGCTGAAGAATAGCGGCGGCTTTCATGGAAAAGAAAAGGTTCACCGACAAAGAGCTAGTCCCTGGTGAAGCGCCTCTCCTGGAAAAAGAGGCTTCCCTTCTCGTTGGAGCAAGGAAATTGCCGAGATTCCACTGCTGCAAAGGCAAGTTCCGGCTGTTCGGCCACTATGTGCACGCGCAATTCCTACTGCTGCTGGCAGTAGAGTTTCTGGCGGTGCTCATCGCGAGTCATTTGACGCTGAAAACCGCACTACCTTTTCTCTATCCCGTTCTGATGCCGGCGCCTCCGCGAGAGACGCTACTGGCATCCGCCTTTCTCATGGCCACCATGATCGCAGTGGGGCTCTACGACACCCGGCAACGGGAGCAATTCGCCGGCATCGTCTTCCGTCTGGCCACCGCCTTTCTCCTCTCCACGCTGATACTCTGGGCGTGGTATCAGCTCTATACCAACAATCTCTGGGACGTGAAGCGGCATGCGCTGTTCACTCTCTCCGCATTGGTGGTGCTGACTTTCACGCGTCTCCTTTTCTACCGTTTCGTTGATGGCCGGGTTCTGTTGCGACGCATACTGGTGCTGGGAACCGGCAAACGCGCAAGCTACATCGACCGGCTGCGGCGCAAGTCCGACAAGAGGGGGTTTCAATTGGTCGGGTTCGTGCCGCCTCCTTCCTGCGAAGCCATCCACGTGGACAGCAGCCGAATTCTCGATACAGGCAAAACGTTCTGCGACTTCTCCCTGGCCAAGGAGGTGGACGAAATCGTCATTGCAGTGGATGACCGTCGCCAGAAGCTCCCCATTGACGAACTTCTCGACTGCCGCATGAGCGGCATCGAGGTCACCGACGCCATCGACTTCTTCGAGCGGGAGATGGCGCTGATCCATCTCGACCTGGTGCAGCCGGGTTGGCTCATGTACGCCGACGGGTTCAAACGAGACCTGCTGCGGGATCTGGTCAAACGCAGTTTCGATCTGCTGGTGAGCTGCACCCTGCTGCTGCTCTCGTCACCCATTTCGCTTCTCGCCGTACTGGCCATCTATCTGGAGGACCGCGGCAGCGGCGGCGTCCTCTACCGGCAGGAACGAATCGGCTTGAACGGGGCGCCTTTCGAAGTGCTCAAGTTCCGCAGCATGCGTCCCGACGCCGAGGCGGACGGCCGCGCCCGCTGGGCGCAGAAGGAGGACCCCCGCGTCACGAGAGTGGGCAAGTTCATCCGCAAGTACCGCATCGACGAGATTCCCCAGCTGTGGAACGTGCTGCGAGGCGATATGAGCCTGGTGGGCCCACGGCCGGAAAGGCCTCATTTCGTCTCGCGCCTGATGGAGATCAACCCCCTCTACCGCGAACGACACCGCGTAAAGCCCGGCCTCACAGGATGGGCCCAGCTCTCCTATCCCTACGGCTCGTCGGATCAGGACGCCATGCAAAAGCTCCAGTACGACCTCTACTACGTCAAGAACGCCTCCCTCTTCTTCGACGTGCTGATCCTCATGCAGACGGTGGAGGTGGTGCTGTTCCGTAAAGGAGCACGCTGATATTCCTGCCCCATTGATGTGGTAACCTTCTGAAACGGAAAGCCGTCCGGCTCACGCGCTTTTTTGGAAGCAAGTATCAAGGAGAACCGCAATGAAGACCCTCGCCCGCATCCTCCCGATCGTGGTCATTGTCACCTATCTCACCGCCTGCAATGCAGGCTCCTCGGATGCGGAGCATCTCAAAAAAGCTGAAGGTTTCATCGCCACCCATCAAACCAATGCCGCGGTCATAGAACTCAAGAACGCGCTCAAACAGAACAAAGACAATGCGCAGGCCCGGTTTCTCTTGGGAAAGCTCTCTTTGGAAATGGGCGATCCGGCCAGCGCGGAAAAGGAGCTGCGACGAGCCCGCAAGCTGGGCGTACCAGCTCCGAAGGTTCTTCCTCTGCTGGCTGAGGCACTGCTCAAAGAAAATTCTCTCGACAAGCTCTTTGAACTCGACCCGACGGATCTTCCCACCGACTCCCGTGCCCGTGTGTTGGCTATCCAAGGCATGGGAAAGCTCTACAAAGGCAACAAGAAAGACGCCGGAAAACTGATCCACCAGGCGATGGAGGACTATCCTGCTGCCAGTGAAGTACAACTTGCCGAAGCCAAACTGTTCGCGGCCACAAGTGAGACGGACAAAGCCATCGAGACCCTCAACCGCCTACTGGAGAAAGATCCGAAATTCTCGGATGGTTGGAACGCTCTGGGCTCCCTTTTGCAATTGAAGCATGACCACCAGGGTGCCGTGCGAGCCTTCTCGAAGGCCATGGAGGCAAACCCGAATGATCTGGCATCCCGCCTTGGGCGGGCCATGAGCTTGGTTCAACTGAAAAAGCTTGACCAAGCCCAGCAGGATCTGGATCAACTCAAACAGGTGGCGCCGCAGCACGCGGGCGTCAACTACGTTCAAGGCCTTCTCTATCTGGACCAGAAAAAAGTGGACGAAGCGTTGAGTGCCTTCGAACAGGCGACGACGGGCAACAACATAAATCCTGCAGCGCTCTATTTCCTGGCCGCCATTCACTTGGCAAAAAACAATCTTGAGCAGGCGGACAGTTATGCAAACCGCTTTCTGGCACTGGCACCGGCAAACATTGCAGGGCGCAAGCTGGCCGCCCGGATAAAGCTTCGGCTCAACCGATTTGCAGACGCTCAACAGCTGCTGGTTCCCATAGTGGAAGAAAGAAAAGACGAGGAGGCCATGAACCTCCTCGCCACCGCTCTCATCAAGCAGGGCAAAACAGGAGAGGCTATCGCCCTACTAGAGAAGCTGAGCCGACTCAAACCCAAGTCGGCAACCGCCCAACTACGCTTGGGGGCTGGCCTGATGCTGGAGGGTGAAGAGAAAAAAGCTGCCACCTACCTGAAGAACGCCGCCAAGCTGGCACCCGACAATCCGCAAGCTGAAATCCTGCTTATCGTTAACTTGTTGCAACAGAAAAAGCTGGACGAAGCCATTGCAGCCGCGCAGAAATACCAACAAAAACATCCAAAGCAAGCCGCCCCATACAATCTCCTCGCAAAACTCCAGCTGTTCACCGGAGACCGGCAGAAGGCAATGGCGTCCTTCGAACAGGCAACTCGGCTGGAACCGGGCAACCCCGAGGCACTGCTGGCACTGGCTCAGTTGGAGATTCATGAAAAGGAGTATGACAAGGCGCGGAAACACCTTGAAACCCTGTTGCAGCACCATAAAGGCAACTTGGCGGCTTTGATGCAGCTTGCCAAGCTCGACCTGCTGGATAAAAACGAGGAAAAAATGGTTTCGCGGCTCGAGGAGGCCGCCAAAATCAATCCGAAAGCATCCGCACCACGGCTTACACTGGCGCGCTACTATCTCACCAAGAACCAACCAGAGCAGGCGTCTCTGCAACTTGAACAGCTGGACAAAACACAGCGTCACAAACCGGAAGCATTACGGATCAGGGGCATGATCGAACTGGCCAACAAATCCTTCAAACAGGCGAAAAACACGCTGAAAGAACTTGCCACGGTCGTTCCCAAATCGGCTGAGGTCCATTTCCTTCTCGCCCAGGCCTATGCTGGCCTGAACCAGAAGGAAAAGATGGAACAGGAACTGCAGGAAGCCATCGACTTGAATCCCAATCTCCTGGGAGCACGCATTGTCTATACCCGGATGCTGCTTCAGGAAAGAAAGCTGGAAAAGGTCCACGAACAACTGGCTGTACTCAAAAAGACAGCGGGAGATCGGCCCGACGTGATGAGGCTGGAAGCGGGACTGGCGATCATGGAAGGCGACCCCCGGAAAGCGGCAAGCATTTACGAGCGCCTGCTGAACAACGCACCCAGCACCGCTACCATGGACATTCTGGCCAAGTTGAAATGGGGGCTAGGAGAGCGAGAGGAAGCACTTTCCGTCCGGAAAAACTGGCTGGCTAAACATCCCAATGACGAAAACGCGCTGGCGGGGCTGGCGGATACCTATCTCAAACTGAACCGCATTCCCGAGGCTCTCGCCGTCTATGAGCGCATTCTGGAGATCGATCCGCGCAACGGTGTGGCGTTGAACAATCTGGCCTGGTATCTGCGTGAAAGCGATCCGGCCAAGGCGCTGAAGTATGCGGAAAGGGCGCTCACCCTCGCTCCCAAGGCAGCTCCTCTTCTCGACACCTACGCCATGGTGCTGCTGGCCAACGGTGAACCGGAAAAGGCGCTGCGCCAGATCCAGCGGGCGGTGGAGGCCGCGCCCAAAGCGCCGGCGCTCCAGGTCCACCAAGCCCGCATTCTGGCGGCGAACGGCCGCAAGCAGGAGGCGATCGGCGTGCTCGAACGGCTGCTCTCCCAGCGGAAGGAGAAGCCGTTTCCGGAAAAGGCCGAAGCGGAAACCCTTCTGGAAAAACTGAAGAGCGAATGACCGGCTATTGACCCGGCAGGTTGTCCAGATACCACTGCGCCGCTTCGCTCAACCCTTCGGCGAGGGAGTGGGTAGGGCGGTAGCCGAGCAAGCGGCGCGCCTTGCCGATGTCGGCCAGGGAGTGGCGCACGTCCCCAGGGCGGAAATCGCGATGGACAGCTTCCACCGCGGCGGCGGAGGGATGCCGCGTCGCCACCTGCTCGCGCACCAGGCGGAATAGCTCGTTGAGGGAGGTGCGTTCGCCGTAGGCCACGTTGTAGACCTGGTCGGTGGCCTCTTCCTCCTCCACCGTGGCCGCCAGCAGGTTGGCCTGCACGCAGTTGTCGATGTAGCAGAAGTCGCGGCTGGTCTCGCCGTCGCCGTTGATGAAGACGGTCTCCCCTTCGATGAGTCCCGCGAACCACTTGGGAATCACCGCCGCATAGGCGCCGTTGGGGTCCTGGCGCCGGCCGAAGATGTTGAAATAGCGCAACCCGATGGTGCGGAAGCCGTAACAGCGGGCGAAGACGCCGGCGTAGAGCTCGTTCACCAGTTTGGTCACCGCATAAGGCGAGAGCGGATTGCCGATCTTCTCCTCCACCTTGGGCAGGTCGGAATGGTCGCCGTAGGTGGAGCTGGAGGCGGCGTAGACGAAGCGCTTCACGCCGGCGTCGCGGGCGGCCACCAGCATGTTGAGAAAGCCGTCGATGTTGGCCGCATTGGTGGCCAGCGGATCCTCCAGAGAACGCGGCACCGAACCCAGCGCCGCCTGGTGCAGCACGAAATCCACGCCGGCGCAGGCGCGAACGCAGTGGGACGGTTCACGGATGTCGCCTTCCTGAAAGGCGAAGCGCGCCCACTGCTCCGGCGTCACCAGGCGCTCCACCTCTTCGAGGTTGCGGCGGTGGCCGGTGGCGAAGTTGTCCAGCCCCACCACGCGCTGGTCCAGCTTCAGCAGGGCCTCCAGCAGGTTGGAGCCGATGAAGCCCGCCACTCCCGTGATCAGCCAGGTGGCGGGGCGCTCGCGCAACCGCGCCTGGACCTCTTCGTAGCGGCTCATGGTCACAGCCGCCAGAAGTTGGTCCCTTCCGGTATCTGACTGCGATCGAGCATCGACTTCACATCGACCAGCACGCCGTCCCTTCCCAGCATGGCCAAGTAGTCGGAGACCGGTCGCTCGCGGAAGGTTTCGTGGGGCACCGCGAGGATGAGGGCGTCCAGATCACGGAACTCTTCGAGGGGCGTCATCTCCATCCCCACATACTCCTCCGCCTCCGCCCGGTCGGCCACCGGATCGAAGACCATGGGGGTGACGCCGTACTCGCCCAGTTCGGCGATGATGTCCACCACCTTGGAGTTGCGCAGATCCGGACAATCTTCCTTGAAGGTGAGGCCGAGGATGCCCACCCGCGCCCGCGCCACCTCGTGGTTGCTCGAGAGCATCAGCTTCATGGTCTTCTCGGCCACGAACTTGCCCATGCTGTCGTTGATGCGGCGGCCCGCCAGGATCACTTGGGGGTTGTAGCCCACCGCCTCGGCCTTGTGGGTGAGGTAGTAGGGATCCACGCCGATGCAGTGGCCGCCCACCAACCCCGGCCGGAAGTTGAGAAAGTTCCATTTGGAGCCCGCGGCCTCCAGCACGTTGAGGGTGTCGATGCCCAGGCGGTCGAAGATGATGGCCAGCTCGTTGATGAGGGCGATATTGAGGTCGCGCTGGGTGTTCTCGATCACCTTGGCCGCTTCCGCCTCCTTGATGGAGGCGGCGCGGAAGACCCCCGCCTCGATGATCGATTCGTAGAGCGCGGCCACCCGCTCCAGACAGTCGTCATCGTCCCCCGAGACCACCTTGACGATGCGGGTGAGGGTGTGCACCTTGTCGCCGGGATTGATGCGCTCGGGCGAATAGCCCACATGGAAGTCCTCTTTCCACTTCATGCCCGACTCCCGCTCTAGGATGGGCACGCAGATCTCCTCGGTGAGGCCGGGATAGACGGTGGATTCGAAGACCACCGTGGCCCCCCTCTTCATCACCGAACCAGCGGTGTGGGTGGCTCCTTCCAAAGGGGAGAGATCGGGCTGGTTGGCCTCATCGATGGGAGTGGGCACGGCGACGATGAGGTAGTCGGCCTCGCGCAACGCCTCCTTGTCGGTGGTGAACTCCAGCCGAGCGGCGGCGGCAAAGCCCTCATCCGGCACCTCGCCGGTGGGATCGTAGCCCTGCCGGTAGCAGGCGATCACCGGCTCTTTCAGGTCCAGGCCGATGGTGCGGTACTTCTTGCCGAATTCGATGGCCAGCGGCAGGCCCACGTAGCCCAGGCCGATGACGCCGACGACGGGTTCCGAATCGTTCATTCTTCTGGCTTCCTGTCTGCGGAAAGATCCCCAAGATCAAAAGGTGAATTCTACTTCATTCCCCCTTCGAACCGAAACGGCTTGTAGGGTCTCTACGGCTGCAACCGCACCTCCAGCGCACGGTCGGCGTTCAGGTGCACGTCCCGCTGCGGGAAGGGGATCTCGATGCCGGCGGCCTTGAACTCCTGATTGATGCGGTGGCGCAGGGCGCTCAGGGTCCGTACCCGCTGATCGGTGGAGTCGATGACGCAGCGCAGCTCCAGCACCAGGGCGTTGTCGCCGAAATCGTCGAAATTGATCCAGGGTGCCGGCTCCTTCAGCACGCGGGGATGCTCCCGCGCCGCCTCCAGCATGATCTTCTCCGCCAGCGCCACGTCGGCGCCGTAGCGGACGCCCACCACCAGCTTGAGACGGGTGGTCTGGTCGGAGAGGGTCCAGTTGAGCAGGCGCCCGGTGATGAATTCCTTGTTGGGCACCAGCAGCTCCTTGCGGTCCCGCGTGAGGATGGTGGTGGCGCGGATGCGGATGCGGGTCACGGTGCCGTCGGTGTCGCCCACGGTGACGAAGTCGCCCACCCGGATGGGCCGCTCGAAGAGAATGATGAGCCCGCTGATGAAGTTGGCCACGATCTCCTGCAAACCGAAGCCGATGCCCACGCCGAGGGCCGCCACCAGCCACTGGATCTGGGCCCAGCTTCCTCCCACCGCCTTGAACAGCGCCACCGCGCCCAGCCCGGCGATGAGATAGCCGCTGAGGGTGCGGATGGTGTAGCGCCCCCCCGGCGACACCCGAAGATACTGCAGCAGTAGGATCTCGATGAGCGACGGCAGGTTGCGCGCCGCCAGCACCGTGGCCACCAGGATGGCGAACACCGAGAGCAGGTCGCCGAGGGTGACGGCCACCTGCTGGGGCTCCCCGTTCACCACCACCTCGTTGTGCCACAGAGCGATCTTGTCGAGCAGCGAGAGCGCGGGAAAGAGCGGCGCCCAGATGAACCACAGCCCCACCGCGCCGGCGAGGAAGAGCAGCGCGTTGAGCAGCCGGCGGCTCTCGTCGCTCAGCGCCACCAGGTTCACCTTCTCCTCTTCCGGCTCCCGTTCGGCCTGGGCACCCTCCCCTTCGCCCTGCGCCTGCTGCTGCAGGGCCTTGCGCCGCTCCAGCGCAGCCTGGTAGGCGATCCGCCTGCGGGTGAGCAGCAGCCAGGACTCGGCGAGCTGCTGGGCCACCACCAGCGCCGAGACCAGCCACAGCGAGTTCATCAGATAGCGCAGGATGGTGGCGCCGGTGTAGACATAGCCCAGCAGCGACAGCCCCACCAGCGCCACCGGAATCCCCATGGCCACCGAGAACCACAGCCAGCGCAGCCGCGCCGCGTAGCCGTGGGGATACTGCCGCAGATAACCGGCGACGATGCCTCGCGCGGGATGGAACAGGCGGTAGATGAAGAAGTTGAGCGACAACGCCAGCACCACGAAATTGAGCTTCACCACCACCGCCGCCAGGCCTTCGTGCAGCACGGTGCTGGCGATGACCGTGAAGGCCGAGGCCGGGATGAAGACCCAGAAGAGGTGGGTCAGGGCGCGCCGCAGCTTGCGCAGATTCTCCTCGCGCCAGCGGAAATGGGCCTGAAGCAACCCTCCCTTCATCGCCAGCGCCCGACCCGCCAGCAGCGAGTAGAACGGCGCCAGCACCCAGAGCACCGCCTGGGCCAAGGCATGGGCCTGGAGCGAGCGGTCGCCCAGCTGCTTGAAGAGCCAATAGAAGAAGAGCAGCCAGAGCACCGGCCAGAGCGCCAGCAGAAGGCTCAGAAAGAGCGCCTTGAGGGTGCCGGTGAAATTGGCGTAGCCCGGCTTGCCGGCGTCCACCCCCGTGGCGCGAATCGCCCGTCGCAAGGAACGATGCAGAAGCGAGACTGCCACCAGCACCAGCAACAGCAGCAGAGCCCTCGGCGACTCGCCCAGCATCTCCAGTAGATCGCGCCACATGGCCAGCCACGCCCGGGCGTCGAACAGCCTCTGCAGCTCCCCGCCGAGCGCTTTCAGATCGGAGAGGTGGAAGGCCCGGGTGTTGCGCACCCACAGAAGATGCTCGGCCAGATAGTCGTCAAACTCCTGTACCGCCTGCGCCAGATCCTGGAGCGCGAGATCCTGCTCGGTGAGCGCCTTGATGTAGGACTCCTGAGCCTTGGCCAGCTTCCGCCGAAGCTCGAGCTGGCGCTGGCGAAGGCGCCGCACCTCGGGCTCGAGCCGCTTGCGCGCCTCTTCGGAGAGACCGGCGGGCCACTGGATTCCCACCTCGCCGCCGCGCAGCGCTTCGAGCTTCTCCCGCAGCCGGATCTGTTCCAGCCCCGCTTCGGTGATGCGCCGCCGCACCTCCGCCATGCTGCGGTGCAGCGTGCGCAGATCGGGCAGCCGCTGGCGCTGCTCCAGCAGCACCTGCCCCAAGGCCCCCTTGAGGCCGGCGATCTCCACCTTCTCGCGGGTGGAACTGAAGGTGTCCCGGATCTCCTTGGCCTGGCCGCGCAGGCGGTTGTCGATGCTGGTCATCCGCTCCAGGCGGGCGGTCACCTCGGCCAGCTGCTCTCCCAGGCGGGTGTTGGCCTCGGCCAGCTTCTTCAGCAACGGGCTGCGCTCGGCCACCGCCTTCTGAGTCCTCTTCTCGCTGCGGCTGAGCCGCTCCACCTCGGCCATGCGCCGCTCGTTGAGCAGCCGCTCCAGCTGCTCGACGCGCGACTCGCTGAGAGCGAGGCGCCTCTTCGCCTGCTGCAGACGGGCATCGCGCAGCGCCCGGCGGGCCGGCAGCGAGAGCAGCTCCTGCTCCAGCATGCGCACCTCTTGGCGCAACGCTTCCAGTTGCGCCCGATCGCGCAACCGCCGCGCCTTTTCCAAGGACGAGGCGGGCGCAGCCGCCGCCTGGATCTTCTGCTGCAGCGCGTCGAGCTCCTGGCGGGCCTGTACCAGGCGGTCGCGGGCGGCCTGCGGCCGCTCCTTCATCAGCCCCGGGTCCTGCTCCAGTTGGGTGATGAGCGCTTCCCGCGCCAGCAGGTCCGCCTTTTCCGTCTCCACCAACTGGGCGAGCTCCTCCATCGATTTCCTCGCCAGCCTGGAACGGTCGATGCGCGGCGAGGCCGGCTTGGCGGCCAGCTTCTTGCGGATCGCCGCCGTCTCCCGCGGTGCTTCGGTGCGGGAACGGAGGAAATCCTTCGCCTTGCGGTGGTACTCCTTCGCCTTTTCCAGCCAACCCCTGGCCTCTTGGTAGAGATTCGCCGCCTGCTTGCGGTCGGCCTCCGGACCCTGCTGCGCTTTTTCCGCCGAGTCGATGGCCGCCGCCAGCCGGTCGAAATCCACCGCCGGAAGGGAGGCGTCGGGCAACGGCTGCTCCTTTCCGGAAGTCGCGGTGAAGGCGCTGAAAAGCAGCGTCAACAGAGCAAAGAGGCGTAGCCAGGACAAAGAGCGGAACCTCGAACGAAACCGGATGAGACGATATTGCACCAGAAGCCACGATTTTCCCAGCCGCCGATGGGGCGCATTGACAGCATGCCGGCAATCCTTCGAGAATGCTCGACGCCCGAACGGGATGTGGAGAAATTCCACGGACTCTATTCACCCCCTGCCAAAGGGAGCAGCGTTCCATGACCAAGCACATCGGTATCCTCACCGCCGGCGGAGACAGCCCCGGCCTCAACGCCGCCATCCGCGGCGTGGGCAAGGCCGCCCAGAACTGGTACGACATGCAGATGATCGGCTTCCTGGACGGCTTCCGGGGGCTGGTGGACAACCGCTTCCAGCGCCTCGACGGCGAAGCGCTCTCGGGCATCCTCACCCGTGGCGGCACCATTCTCGGCACCAGCCGCGACAAGCCCCACCGCATGCTCTTCGGCGGCAAGGTGCAGGACATGACCGACGTGATCGTGGAGAACTACCACGCCAACCAGCTCGACTGCCTGGTCTGCATCGGCGGCGGCGGCACTCAGAAGAACGCCCTCAAGCTCATGGAGAAGGGGCTCAACATCATCACCCTGCCCAAGACCATCGACAACGATGTCGCCATGACCGACGTCACCTTCGGCTTCGACACCGCCCTGGGCATCGCCACCGACGCCATCGACCGGCTCCACTCCACCGCCCACAGCCACCACCGCATCATCGTGGTGGAGATCATGGGCCACCGCGCCGGCTGGCTGGCGCTGGGCTCGGGCATCGCCGGGGGCGCCGACGTGATCCTGCTGCCGGAGATCCCCTACGATCTCGAAGTGGTGGCCGAGGCGATCCGGCGGCGCTCCCGCGGCGGCAAGAATTTCAGCATCGTGGCGGTGGCCGAAGGGGCCCTGCCCAAGGAGAAGGCCAGCCTGGTGCAGGAGGCGGAGCAGCGCAAGGCCAACGCCGCCAGCAAGAAGGAGAAGAAAGAGGCCAAGGAGGTGCTGGCGCGGCTGGCCCAGGACTACGCCAACCACACGGTGCTCCTCTCCAGTCAGCTGGAGCAGCTCACCGGCCTGGAGTCGCGGGTCACCATCCTCGGCCACCTGCAGCGCGGCGGCACTCCCTCGGCCGCCGACCGGCTCCTGGCCACCCGCCTGGGCACCGCCTGCGCCGATCTCATCGACGCGGGCACCTACGGCGTGATGGTGGCCGCCCGCGGCGACGAGGCCGTGCCGGTGCCGTTGGAGGAGGTGGCCGGCAAGAAGAAGCTGGTGCCGCCCGACCACCCCTGGGTCACCAGCGCGCGGCGGGTGGGCACCTGCATGGGAGACTCCATAGACTGAAATCATTCGGCTCCGGATACGCTGCCCGGAATCTCGCGATACGTCTCTCCCAACGACAGCGGACGGCCATGACGGCCATTGGGAACGCCGGCGAACGGATCGCCAGCGACGACGCCGCGGTCCTGCTCTTTGGCTCCCGGGTCGATGACCGCCAACGCGGCGGCGTTCTGTTCATATGAACATTCCCCAAGAGCGCCTTCAGCGCGGCTGGCTGTGACGCTCTGATGCCGACCCGGCGTCAATAATCGAGATCGGCCGCCGTGAACGGCCGCCGCGGCGGCCCGTCCAACACCCGTCGCAGGATGTGGTTCATGGTCCAGGGATCGTTGTCGAAGCCGCCGTGGCTGGTGGCGCGGGTGGCGTCGCCGCTCACGCCGTCCGAATAGTGGAACGCCGGCCGGCCGTCCACCACCGGCGCCTGGCGCGAAAACTTCTCCATTCCCAGCAGGGGGCGCCCCCGCTGCCGCTCGAAAGCGTTGGAGACGAGATAGAGGAGCGACTTCCGGTAGATCCGCACCACGTTGTCGTCCCGCTCCAGGCGATCCTCCAGGTTGTAGACCGCCATCTCCTTCAGCCACAGGCCACGCCGCTTCCGCAGCACCGGCAGATAGTTCCGCTCGTACCACTCCAGGGTGCAGGCCGGCGCCATCAACGAACAGGTCTCGATCTCCAGCTTCCGCCGCTTCAGCGTGCGCAACAGCGCGCCCAGCGCCACTCCGCCGGTGCTGTGGCCCACCAGATGCAGCTTCATCGGCTTGCCGCCGCCGTGCAACCGGCGCAGAAACCGCTCCAGGGCGTCGGTGGCGGCGCCAGAGGCGGCGAAGGCCTGGTGGGCGTCCTTCTTCATCTCCTCCCACAACAGGGTGCCGCCCCCCCGCAACACCCCTTCGATGAAGCGGTCGGTCCAGTCGCTGAAGCCCCCCACGCGCCCCTCGGCCTCCACGCACTTGCGCCGGATCACGTCCTTCAGCTCTTCCGCCAGCCCGGTGTCGTACATCACATGGAAGGGATAGATGCCGTTGGCCTTGAAGACGTCGCGCATGGCGTCGATGCGCCTGGCCGACTCTTCCGGGCTGTTGAGCCCCCCATGGACATAGAGCAGCAGATGGTCGTACTTGTCGCTGGCGGCCACCAGGCGGGCGGTCTGCTCCACGTCGAAGGGGGTGCTCCAGTAGCGGCCCCGTTCGGCGTAGCGGCCGTCGTCCACATGCACGAAGTGGCCGGCGATGCGGGAGCGGGGCACCTTGGGGCGCCGCTCCGCCTCCTGCGGCATCCGCTTAGCCTGCCGCGCCCGCAGACCAAAGATCTGCGGCGTCGGCAGGGCCACGCGGAAGACCCAGGCGTCCCAGACGTTCTCGATCCAGTCCTCGTAGCTCCACAGCGCCAGGCCCTCCTCGCCCCAGCGCCTTCCCCAGGAGTTCTGCACCCAGAAGCCCCGCTCGTCGTACCCCACCAGCGCGAAGGCGTGGCCGCCGTCCGGCTCGCCATGGGGCGGAATCACGCCGTTCACCGGCTCGTCCCACCCCTTGTGCACCCGTGCCGAGACCACGACCGCCCCCGCCTCGTCGAGCGCGGCGTGGTAGTGGCTCACCTCGGGAAGCAGCCGATAGTAGGCCCCCACGGTGTGGTTGCGGGCGTCCTTGGCGCGGCGCACCGTGAGGTCGCCCGGCCGCCCCATGCGGAAGGGCCAGTACTCTTCGCGGCACACTCCCATGTTCACCCATCCCTTGATGGCGCCCCGCAGGCTAGAGCCGTCGTACTCCTCCCCCGGCCACTCGTCGTGGCGCTTGGCCATCTCGTAGAGCATGCGCGGGCTCACCCGCTCCTCCCGGCCGGCGCGCGCGTACTGCAGGTCGATGGCCGCCGCCAGCGCGAAGCCGGTGCAGGCGCTGCTGCTGTGCTGGTCGAGGATCCGCAACCCCCGCGGCGGGGGCAGCGCCGGATCCAGCCTTCGCAGCGGGGGGCGGTAGATCCAGTCGCGCAGGTCGGGGACGTCGGCGGTGGCGCTCTTCTTCCTGCGAACGGCGGACATGGTTGGCTCCTCCCTTTTGCGCGAACACGACAACCCTACTTTGCCACATTCGGGCGGGAAAGGCGGCCCCGCTTTCCCGCCCCTGGCAAGACGAATCTCCGAAAAACGAACTCATCACCCGTGAACGGCTGGCATTGATGGAAAAACGGGGCATTCTGGATGTGGAAGAATGGAACGAGGCAAGAGAGGGCCGCATCGCCCGGGAGCAAGGTGTTACACTGCTCCCTCACCCTCAGGAACGACCGCCAAGATGAAGATCCTCCTCGCCAACCCCCGCGGCTTTTGCGCCGGCGTGGATCGCGCCATCGAGATCGTGGAGCACGCCGTGTGGGCCTTCGGCGCCCCCATCCATGTGCGCCACGAAGTGGTGCACAACCGCTTCGTGGTGGAGCACCTCAAGCGCAAGGGGGTGATCTTCGTGGACGAGCTGGACGAAGTGCCCGACGGCAGCACCGTCATCTTCAGCGCCCACGGCGTCTCCCAGGCGGTGAAGCAGGAGGCCGCCCGCCGCGACCTCCAGGTGTTCGACGCCACCTGCCCGTTGGTGACCAAGGTGCACCTGCAGGTGGCCCGCCACTGCCGCAACGGCTTCGAAGTGGTCCTCATCGGCCACAAAGGCCACCCCGAGGTGGAGGGCACCATGGGCCAATACCACTGTCCCGAGGGCGTGGGCATCCACTTGGTGGAGACGGTGGACGACGTGGCCGGGCTGCGGGTGGAACGTCCCGACCGCCTCGCCTTCGTCACCCAGACCACCCTCTCCATGGACGACACCGCCGCCATCATCGACGCCCTGCGGGCCCGTTTTCCCGCCATCCAGGGGCCGAAGAAGGACGACATCTGCTACGCCACCCAGAACCGCCAGGACGCCGTCAAGCGGCTGGCCCGGCAGAGCGACGTGATCCTGGTGGTGGGCTCGCCCAACAGCTCCAACTCCAACCGCCTCAAGGAGATCGCCGAGAAGCTGGGCAAGCCGGCCCACCTGGTGGACAGCCCCGACGACCTGCAACGGTCGTGGTTCGCCGGCGCCGGAGTGGTGGGCGTGACCGCCGGCGCCTCGGCGCCCGAAGAGCTGGTGACCCAGGTGATCGGCCGGCTGCGGGAATGGGGCGCCGGCGCGCCAGAGGAGGATGCCGGCAGACGGGAGGAGGTGACCTTTCCGCTGCCGCGGGAGCTGAAGAAGCAGAGCGGCCGAAGCGGTTCCGTGCGGTGAACCGGCGTGAACCGGATCACTCTTTGCGACGAAGGAAGGGCGGTTCGTCCGGCAAAGGATACCGCTCGTCCGTTTCCACCTTGATTCTTTTCACCCTTTCGAACAGATTTTCCAGCATGAAACCCGGAATGAAAAATTCTCCTCCCGGCCCCCTCTGCCGGGGGTTCACTCTGGTGGAGCTGATGATCGGCCTCTTCGTGGCCGCCATCCTTCTCGCCATCGCCATTCCCGGCTTCGGCAACCTCGTGCGGGATAACCGCATGGCCTCCGCTGTCAACGCCTTGGTGGGCGGGTTGCAATCCGCGCGCATGGAGGCGGTACGGCGCAACAGGCCGGTGACGATCTGCATGAGCTCCAACGGCACCGCTTGCACCACCAACGGCAACTGGAACCAGGGCTGGATTCTGTTCGCGGAAAATGACGTCAGCGGCAACACCTTGGGGGTGGTGGACAACGGGGAGACCATCCTGCGGACGCACGGAGCCATCGGCAACAACATCGCCATGACCAGCACGCTCGACCACGTCACCTTTCAACCCGCCGGCACCCCTTCGCAGAACGGCAACGTCAAGGTGTGCGACGACCGCACAGGAAACACCGGCCGACAGTTGAACCTACTTGCCAGCGGCCGCCTGCGGGTGAACCAGGGGGTGAGTTGCCCATGAAGAGTGTCTTCCGGCAATCGGGCGTGGGGCTGATCGAGATCCTGGTCACCCTGGTGATCTTGGCCATCGGCATTCTGGGGCTGGCAGGGCTCCAGTCCCAGTCGCTGAAGAACAACGAAAGCTCGCTGCAGCGCTCCCAAGCGGTGGTTTTGAGCTATGCGGCCTTCGACATGTTGCGCGTCAACCGTGCTGCAGCCACCAACGGCAGCTACAACATGTCCATGACCTGCGCCGCTCCCACCGGCAACACTTTGGTGAGCAACGACCAGGCCTACTGGATCAGCACTTTGCAATCGTCCCTCGGTGCTGGGACCTGCGGCTCCATCAACTGCCAGCCCACCGGTGATTGCACCGTCATCATCCAGTGGAACGAGCAGCGCGCCACCGGCGGCAGCGCCACCCAGACGCTCACCACACGGAGCCGCCTATGAGAAACATTCCTCGCATCAAGAGAGACGACCACAGCAAGGGTTTCACACTGGTGGAGCTCATGGTGGCCATGGTGCTCGGCCTGCTGCTGCTGGCCGGCATCGTCAGCGCTTTCGTGGCCAACCGGCAGGTCTATCGCACCAACGAAAACATGGCCCGGCTGCAAGAGACGGCGCGCATCGTCAACGAGCTGATGGGACGCGACATCCGGGCGGCGGGGGGCAATCCTTGCGGCACACCGCTCGTGGCAAACGTGCTCAACAACCCTGCGAGCAACTGGTGGTCGAACTGGGCGGCTGGCTCTTTGGTGGGCTATGACGACAACCAAAGCGCTTCTTTCAAGGCGTTCGGGGGCAATGTCGCCGACCGAATTCAAGGAACCGATGCTCTCCTTGTCCTCAGTGCCACCACCAAGGAGGGGGTGAGCATCGTCAGCCACAACCCACCCGCTGCTCAGTTCCAAGTGAATACCGTCAACCATGGGATCAATGTGGGTGACATCCTCATGGTGTGCGACCCAGCCACAGCGGCCATCTTCCAAGTGACCAATGCCCAACCCGGTACCAACACCACCATTGTGCATCAAACTGGCACTGGCACACCGGGAAATTGCAGCAAGGGACTGGGCTATCCCACTGTCTGCACTACCAACGGCACTCCAAAAGATTTCACAGGGGGAATTCTGGCCCGTTTTTCGGCTGGTTTCTGGTACATAGGAAACAACGGCCAGGGCGGACGATCGCTCTACCGCTTGGGAATGGATGGTGGGCCCAGCTCTATTGCCACGCAGGAAATCGTTGAAAACGTGACCGACATGCAGATCCAATATCTGACCCGCAACGGCAATACCCTGGCCAACAGCTACGTCGGCGCCAGCGGCATCTCCGACTGGACCAATGGCGCCACCAACCTGGTGGTGGCGGCACGCGTCACCCTCACGCTCCAGACTGGAGAGAACGTCAGCACCACGCAAGGGAACATCCAGCGCACCGTCTCCTTCACCACCAGCATCCGCAACCGGGAGGTGGTCCAATGAATCCTTCCTGCATGCAGGCGCCTCGAAAACAGCGCGGCGTGGTCCTGGTGGTGGGACTGTTGCTGCTCATGGTGATGACCATCCTCGGCGTCTCCTCCTTGAGCACCATCGGTCTGGAGGAGCGCATGAGCGCCAACGCCTACGACCGGAGCATCGCCTTCCAGGCCGCCGAGGCGGCTCTGCGAGAGGGAGAACAGGTGGCGCTCACCCAATCTCAAAACGGCAACAATGGTTTCGTCAATGGGGGAATCTATTCCCCCACTCCAGGGCAGTGTGGTAACTCCCCTTGTCAAAACGGGTTGTGTTCCCAGCCGGACCCCAACTGCACGGTTCGATGGCTGGACAGCGGTTTCACCAGCTGGTCCCCTACCCAGACCCTCATGCTTGGCAGCCTCGCCGGAACGGCCGAATATTTTGTCGAATACCTGGGTACAGGATATCCCTGCAATCCGTCCGATACCACCACCAATCTCAATTGCAAGCGCTATCGGATCACGGCACGCAGCCGCAGGGTGGACGGTAACGGCAACCCGATCGGAGCCGAGGTGATGCTCCAATCCATCTACGCCACGCCTTGAACATCGAAAGGAGGCACGCAATGAGCCAGCCACAGCCGCTTTCCGACAATAGAAGAGGTCCCGTCCGGCGCCTGCCGATCTTCCTGGCGCTGGCGCTGGCGGCTGCCGGCCTGCAAGCCGACGAGGTGGTGGGCCGGATCACCGCCATCGACCAGGCGGCGCACCGCATCCAGATCGACGGCACCTGGTTCGAGCTGGAGCCGGCCACGCTCGTCCGCAAGGAGCAGCAAGGAGGCACGGCCATTCCGGTTCTGCCTCAGAGCCTGCAGCCGGGCCAAGCGATCTCCGCAGAGATGAAAAAGGATCATATAGGACGCCTCCGCATCCTTTCCCATGACATCGACAGCAGACCCACCCTCGTCGCCCCCCCTTTGAAGAGGAGGAAATGAGATGAAGAACCTCCCCTATTGGACCAAGATACTCCTTTGGGGCCTGGCGGCTGGCTTGGCCTCCTCAGCCGGCGTCGCCTCTGCCACGCCCATTCCTCCTGCTCCACTGATCACCGCCACCTCCATCGAGCCCAACATCGTGGTGCTGCTGGACGATTCAGGTTCCATGCACTGGGAGTCGATGCCAGATGACCTGGTCCGCCCCTATTATCTCTATCCACGGGCCAGCAGCATCTATGGCGCGGGGGATTATACGGCCGATGCGGTGGACACCAGCACCTCCAACAAATACGCCTGTTATCTGCGCTCTGCACACAACAACAACATCTACTACGACCCCAGCTTTCGCTACTACCCTTGGAGCAAGCAGGACGGCACGCTCTGGCCCGATGCCAATCCCACGGCCGCCTACCACAATCCCGCCAACCCCAGCGCGGGCACCAGGAATCTGACCGTCAATAACACCCAATATGCTCATTGGCGTGAAAACAGTGGTTGGGCATGGACAAACAAAACGTTTTATCCGGCGACCTATTTTCGATACAACGGCGGTAACGTCTTGAACTGCAGCAGCTACACTCGAATCGAGATCAAACCAGCAAACGCTCCTTTTCCCAAAGCACCGGGCCGCACCGACTGCGCCGGAAGCAGTTGCACCTATGCGGAGGAGATACAGAACTTCGCCAACTGGTACAGCTACTACCGCTCCCGCATCCTCATGGCGCGGGCCGGCATCGGCCGTGCCTTCTCCAGCCTGGGGAACAACGTGCGCGTCGGTTTTGGAACCATCAACCAGGGCAGCACAAACGTGGATGGGGTGAGCACGAGCACAATGATTCTCGGCGTCCGCGAATTCCAGGGCAGCGACCGGCAGCAGTTCTTCGACACGCTCTACAACCGCGCCGTACCGCCGGCCAGCACCCCCATGCGCCGCGCCGCCGACGACGTGGGACGCTATTTCAGCCGCACCGATAGCAAGGGGCCGTGGAGCAGCACACCGGGACAGTCGGGAGGCACCGATTACACCTGCCGACAGAGCTTCCAGATCCTCACCACCGACGGCTACTGGAACAGCTCCTCCGCTTCCACTTCCGGCGCCCGCCAAAACAACGACGGAACCAACGGACCCACGATCACGGGCCCCGGCGGACAGAGCTACACCTACAGCGCCGTGACGCCCTTCACCGACAACTGGAGCAACACGCTGGCCGACGTGGCCATGTATTACTGGAAGCGCGACCTGCGCACCGACCTCGCCAACGAGGTGCCCACCCACTACATGGACCCGGCCTTCTGGCAGCATCTGGTCACCTTCGGCGTGGCCCTAGGATTGAGCGGTACCATCAATCCCCAGACCGCCTTCGACGCCATTCACAACGGCACCGTGATCAACTGGCCGGACCCCATCCACAACTACACCACCGCCCGGGTGGACGATCTGCTGCACGCAGCGGTAGACGGCCGGGGTGGCTTCTTCACCGCGCGCAATCCGAAAGATTTCGCGAACGCGCTGCGCGACAGTCTGCTCAACATCGTGGCGCGAACCGGCTCCGGAGCTTCGGTGGTGGCCAACAGCACCTCCATCACCACCAACACCCTGGTGTTCCAAGCCACCTTCAACAGCGGCGACTGGTCCGGCGACCTGCTCTCCTACCAGGTCACCACCAGTGGCGTGGCCACCACGCCCTTCTGGAAAGCGGCCCAGCAGATCCCTTCCCCTTCCAACCGCAACATCTTCGTCACCACGGGAGGAGTCGCCCAGCCGTTCCAATGGGCCAACCTGGCCGCTTCCGACCAGGCGGCCATCGGCAGTTCAGACATCCTCGACTACCTGCGGGGCGACCGCTCGAAGGAACTCCTCCAGGGGGGCAGCTTCCGCAACCGCGGCGCCACGGTACTGGGCGACATCGTCCACTCCCCGCCCTTCTACGTCAAAGACAGCGACACCGTCTTCATCGGCGCCAACGACGGCATGCTGCACGCCTTCGACGCGTCGACCGGCGCCGAACTGTTCGCCTACATTCCCAGCGCCTTGGTCGCCAAGCTGGGCCAGCTCTCCGACCCCGCTTACAGCCACGACTACTTCGTGGATGGAGACATCGTGGTCTCCAGCCATTCCGTAACGGCGAACAAGAACTATCTGGTGGCAGCCCTGGGACGGGGCGGTCGGGGGCTCTTCAGCCTGGATGTCACCACTCCTTCGAGTTTCGGCAGCAGCGATCTCCGCTGGGAGCATTTCGACACCACCGATACCGACCTGGGCTACATGCTGGGCGATCTGATCCTGGCCAGAACCAACGACGGCAACCTTTCGATCATCGCCGCCAACGGCTACAACAGCGCCTCTGGCGAAGCGGTTCTCTATGTCTTCGATCTGGCCACCGGCGCCGTCACCAGAAAGATTCACACGGGCGTGACCGGCAACAACGGCCTCTCGTCTCCAGTGGCGCTCGATACGGACAATGATGGCGACGTGGATTATGTCTATGCCGGCGATCTCAAAGGCAACGTCTGGAAATTCGACCTCTCCAACGGTACGCCCGCCGCATGGGATGTACGGTTCAACAGTGGCGGAACCCCCCAACCGCTGTTCACCGCTACTGACCCTTCCGGCAATGCTCAGCCCATCACTGGTCCTCTTTCGCTGGCCTATGACACCAACGGCAGCAGCCAGACTGCGGGCAAGCTCTTCGTCTTCGTGGGCACGGGCAGCTACCTATTCGCGGGAGATCCTGCCGACACGCAGGTGCAGAGCTGGTACGGCCTGATCGACGAGGATACCCCTCTTACCGGCGGCCGCAGCGTTTTGAAACAGCGGGCGCTGAACACGACGGGCACCGTGTCTGGATACAACGTTCGCACCTTCGCAACCGCCAGCAATGGGGACATGGCGGGCATGAAAGGGTGGTACATCGACTTCCCCGCCGGCGAGCGGATGGTCACCGGCTCCACGCTCTATCAGCTTGCCAAGCCCACGCTGGTGGGATCGAGCATCATTCCCATCGACGATCCTTGCAAGCCGGGCGGCAAGGGCTATCTCAACGCCATCGACCCCTTCACCGGCGCCAGCACCGATTTCGTGGTCTTCGACCTCAACGACGACAACGCCTTCGATTCGAAGGATAACCTTGGAAGCGATGTCGTCGGCTCGGTGGACCTCGACATCGGCATGCCAGGCGCGCCCGTACTGGTGGGCAACCAGATGGTGGTGGGCGGCTCTTCGGGCAAGATCGCCAGCCTGAGAGTGAACCTGGGCGGCGCCGCCACCACCGGCCGGCTGATGTGGCGGGAGATCATCCGTGAATAGGCAGGAGTAGAACGATGAAGTGGACGAATACGCGCGGTTTTACTCTCATCGAGCTGATGGTGGTGGTAGCCATCGTGGCCCTCCTGGCCATTATCGCCTACCCCAGCTACACCAAGCAGGTGCAGAAGAGCCGGCGGGAAACGGCGGAATCCTGCCTGATGGAGCTGGCGCAATACATGGAGCGCTATTACACCACCAACATGAGGTACGACCAGGATACTGCCGGTAACGCTGTCTCTCTCCCCACGACCGACTGTACCCAGAACCTCAACGGGTTTTATACCTTTAGCTTCAGCGGCACACCCACCGCCACCACTTTCACCATCCAGGCGGCTCCCGCCGGCGCCCAGGCAAGCGACAGCTGCGGCACCTTGAGCATCGACCAGCTCGGCGCGAAGACGCCTACCACCAGCGGCTGCTGGACCAATTGAGGCCGACCCTCTTTCAAGGGCAGCTCAGGGGCCGGCCGCTGGCGTCTTCGTGGATGCCGTCGCCATCCCGGTCGGCGGAAAAACGCACCCGGCCGCTTTTGTTGACGATCACCGCCCGCGCATAGCGGAGATCGCCGTCGGCCGGACAGACCCCGAAGGTGCCGTTGCCCGCCAGAGTGAAGCCCACCGGGCTGAAGCGCATCCGGCTGGAAGAGCCGAAGGCCGACAGGCGCAACCGGTAGCCCGCGGCCGGCCGCCCCACCGTCAAGCGCGGCTCGCCCGCGTCCCGCGCGCCGTCGCCGTCCCGATCGACGAACAGCAACCAGCCCTGGCTCCAGCTCCCTCCGCAATCGACGCCGTTGCCGCTCTTGCAGAGGGTGACCACCCGGTTGCGCCGGACCGCCTCCAGGCGGGCGCGCGCCAGCACCGAAGCCAGTTTCTGCACCTCGGCCGCCGCTCCCGCCGCTTTCCGCTGCCCCAGAAAAGCGGGCACCGCCAGGGTGGTCAGCAGGGCCGCCACGGCCAGCGCCGTGACCGCTTCCACCAGCGTGAATCCGTTCGCTCTCCTCATCGCGCTCCTCCCTTCTTCCATGAACGAAAGGCGCTGCTAAAGATGCCAACGAAGGAGAAGAGAGAACAATCCTCCCTTCCCTGAAGCGGCTGTAGGACGATTCCGACGAATTCACGGAAACCACGCGGCGGCCCCCAATCGCTCGCTCCCCCACTCCACCTTTCCGGGTACAATCGAAACAGGCTCCACCAATGTAGGGGAAAGGGGATGGCAACGCCACGACTCGAAGATCTGCCCCATTACGGCTACCAGGACTATCTCCAGTGGGAAGGGCGTTGGGAGCTCATCGCCGGGATTCCCTACGCCATGACGCCAGCGCCGAGCGTGCGCCATCAGTCCATCAGCGGCCGCATCGACCGACTTTTGCAGGAAGCGCTGGAAGAGTGCCAAGGATGCCGTGCCCTGCTGCCGGTGGACTGGAAGATCGACGAAGACACCGTAGTGCAACCCGACAACCTGGTGATCCGCCACGAACCGCAACATGCCTATCTCACCCGGGCGCCCGTCCTCATCTTCGAGGTGCTCTCGCCGAACACCGCCCGCAAGGACAAGATCACCAAGTTCGCTCTCTATGAGCGCGAAGGGGTGCGCCACTACGTGATCGTCGATCCGGACGAGAAGGTGGCCAAGGTGTATCGGCGCCACCAGGGGCGCTACATCAAGGTGACGGACGCGGTGGAGGAGCGCTGCGCCTTCGACCTTGGCGATTGCTCCATCGAGTTGGACTTCTCCAGGATCTGGAACTAATTCGTGCCCGACATCCTCATCATCGGCGGCGGCATCGCCGGCCTGCTCACCGCGCGGGAGCTGGCGCTGGCCGGCGCCTCGGTCACCCTGCTGGAGCGCAATCCGCGCCTGGCCCGGGAGTCCTCCTGGGCGGGCGGCGGCATCCTCTCGCCGCTCTACCCCTGGCGCTACCCCGCCGCCGTCACCCGCCTGGCCCGCTGGAGCCGCCGCGCCTATCCTCTTCTGTGCGAAGAGCTCGAAGAGGAGACGGGCATCGATCCGCAGCACCTCGAGAGCGGCCTCTTCATCCACAGCCCCGAGGAGGAGGCCGAGGCGCTGGAGTGGGCCACCCGCTGGGAGGAGCCGGCGGAGCGGGTGGACGCCGCCGCTCTTCACCGCATGGAGCCGGCGAGGCGCGATCCGCCCGCCTCCATGCTCTGGTTTCCGAAGATCGCCCAGGTGCGCAACCCCCGCCTGGTGAAGGCGCTGGCGGCCGATCTGGAGCGCCGCGGCGTGAGCCGGACGACCGGCGCGCCGGTGGAACGGGTCGAACTCTCCCAAGGGGGAACCGTGGCGGTCCACGCCGGCGGACAGCGCTGGACGGCGGAGAAGGTGGTGGTCTGCGCCGGAGCCTGGAGCGGCCGGCTGCTGGCCTCTTGCCCGCCCGCGCCGGCGATCCGCCCGGTGCGCGGCCAGATGCTCCTCTTCCGCGCCCGTCCCGGCCTTATCCGCCACATGGTGCTGGAGCGGGACCGCTACGCCATTCCGCGCAAGGATGGCCGGGTGCTCTTCGGCAGCACTCTGGAGGAGGCGGGGTTCGAGAAGGTCGCCACCGAGGCGGCGAGGCGGGAGCTCCACCGCATCGCGGTGTCGCGTTTTCCCGCTCTGGGCGGCTGCCCGGTGGAGCGCCACTGGGCCGGCCTGCGCCCCGGTTCTCCCGGCGGAATCCCCTATATCGGCCCCCATCCGCAATCTTCCCGCCTCTTCGTCAACGCCGGCCATTTCCGCAACGGCGTGGTGCTGGCGCCCGCCTCGGCGCGGCTGGCGGCGGACCTGCTGCTGGGCCGCGAGCCGATCCTGGACCCCACCCCCTACGGCTGGCAGGCGGAACGGCCTCGAGCGTGATCGGCTTACGAAGGTTCCCGGCGGACGCCCGTCGCGGAGCGCGCCATGCCCATCATGAGGGTGTATCCGGCGGCCCCGCTGCCGAACGATTCTCTTGCGTCGAATGCTGGCGATCGGGCGAAGGCGTCGAGCCGCCTTCCAGAGGCTCCTCCAGCCTCCAGGCCCGCAGCTTGTGTTTTTCTTTCTCCCAGGGATGGCACTTCTCCCTTAGGGTGGGTGGGCGCAAGGCCAACGGCGCGGGAAGGGGGATCCGCTCCCCTTCCACGATGAGCAGGCGGGGATAGCCCGGTCGGGCCAGAAAGGCCTCGATCCGCTTCTCGTCGCTCAGGCGGCGCGCGGGAAAGGGAAGCCGGGCGTAGAACATCACGTCGAGGGGGGGACGGCCGCTCCCCACCAGGCCGATGCGCTCCGGCGGCAGCCCTTGGACCAGGGGCCTCAACGCCTCGCCGAAGGGGCGGGCGGTGCGCCACAGATCCAAACGGGGCTGCTGGTAGAGGTAGTAGCCCCCCAACAGCACCAGCGCCGGCGCCAGCCAGTGGGCGGCGCCCGCCGGCACGCCCGTGACCCGCGCCAAGAAGCCCCGCCCTTTCCAGGCCCCCCACCAGGCCGCCAGGGCGATTGCCCCCACGGTGGTTCCCAGCCAGCGCAGCGCTCCCGGCAGGTCGATTCCCCGCCACGACTCCAGCCAGGGCCAAAGCAGGCCCGAAACCGCCTCCACCAGCGCCAGCAGAACCAGCAGCGCCGTCTGGAGACGCAGGGTCCAGGGCTTTTCGCCCGGAGAGTGGAGCCAGATCGCCATGAGCAGCATGGAGCCGGGCAGGATGGGCAGGATGTAGTAGAGCCGCCGCGAACCCGAAGCGCTGAAGAAGAGAAAGACCAGCAGAGTGGCCCAGAGCAGCCAGCGGCCGGCCGGCGGCAGCGAGCGCCAGCGGCGCGCCAGACCGACGAGCGCGACGAGGAGCAGGGGCGCCCAAGGCAGCGCCAGAGTGGGCCAGTGCACCAGATAGGCGTAGAAAGGCTCCACATGGTCGAACGGCCGGAAGAAACGCTGCAGGTTCTCCCGCACCACCAGATGGAGCGCCTCCTCCAGATGGCCGCCGGCCCCCACAGCCACCAGCAGATACGGAAGGGCGTAGAGCGAAGATCCCGCTCCCAGCGCCGCCAGGTGGCGCCCGTTGAGATGGCGCCGCCAACGCCCCTCCGCCAGCAGATCGGGCAGCACCATCAACAGGGGTACCGCCACCGCCACCAACCCCTTGGCGTGGGCGCCCACGAACAGCAGAGCGTAGAAAGGGAGATAGGCGCCGAAGGTCGTGGCGTCGCGCCGCCGCCAATACCAACCGAGAGCGGCGGTGATGAAGGCCAGGTTCTCCATGTCCGCCTCGCCCAGCCGCCCCCAGCCGAGCAGGCCGTAGCTGAGCAGCAGCAACCAGGCGGCGGTGAGCGCCACCCGCCGGTTCCACAACCGCCGGCCCAGGTCGAGGGTGGCCCAGAGCACCACCATCGCGCTCGCGGCGCTGGGCAGGCGCAGGGTCCATTCGTCGAGGACGCCGGTCAGCCGCGCGAGGCCCGCCGCCAGCCAGTAGCTGAGGAGCGGCTTGTCGAAATAGGTCTGGCCGTTGAGAGTGGGATCGAGCCAGTTGCCGCTGGCCAGCATCTCGCGCACGATCTCCGCCCAGCGCGACTCGGAGCGCATCAGCCCCACCTCGCCCAGCCCGCCGAAGAGCAGCACCGAGGCCACCCCCCAGAAGAGCGCCATGGCGAACCGCTCCGGCGGCTCCAATGCGGCGTTGGAGCGAGGCTCACTCATGGGCGGCGGGCCGCAGCAACACCGCTTCCATCGGCTCGCCGTCCAGGACGCCCCGCACCGCCACGGGACCGGCGCCGGGGGGCGCCTCCTTCGGGCTCGCCACCAGCATCAGCGGCTGCCGAAGCGCGGCCCCCTCGGGCCACGTCCGGAAGAAGCGGGGCCGGTCGCCGGTGTCGGCGTTGGCCAGATAGACCACGGCCGCGCCGTCCGCTCCGAGGCGATAGAAGCCCAAGCCGGCATGAGCCGCCCGCCGCGCTTCCTCGACGCGCTGCACGAAGGGCGCGGAGCGCTGGCGCCGCCACTCGAAGGGTTCCAGCAGCAGGAGGTTGATGGCGTAGACCGCAAGGGTGGCCAGCAGATAGGGCCGCAGTCCCTCTCCGCCGCCCGGCCGCACCGCCCGCCAGGAGAGAAAGGCGAGCGCCCCGCCCAGAACGCCGAGATTGAGCTCCAGCTCCGGGAGCCGCTCCGGCGGTCGGAGCGCCAGCGCCCCCACCGCCGCCATCCCCACCAGCGGCAGCAGGCGCAGGAGCCCCGAGATCCCCCGCTGCAGACGCCTCCAAGCCGCGCCGGGCACCGCCAGCAGCGGCGCCGAGGCGACCAGCGCCAACGCCGGAGCCATGGGCAGGAGGTAGCGCGCCTTCTTGGTGGCCGGCACGCTCATGCCCACCAGGATCACCAGCATCCAGAGCAGCGCCGCCAGCAGCAGCGGGCGAAAGGGATCGGGTATCCACCGCCGTTGCCACAGCCCCACCACGGCCACCGGCGCCGCCAGCAGGTATCCATAGAAATAGTTGCCGAAGCTGTTGAACCAGTAGACCGAGAGCGGATCGCGCACGCCGAAGCGGCCGACCACCTCCATGCGCACCACCTGGTCCACGAAGGCGCTCCCGCCCTCGAGCCAGGCCGCTCCCAGCAGCGCCGCCGTACCCGCCAGAAGCGCGGCGAATGCGCGCGTCCCCAACCCCAGCGCCGCCCGCCACCCTTGCAGCGCTCCCAGACAGACGAACTCCACGCCCGCCACCATCACCAGGCCGATGGGGCCGCGAAAGGCGAGCGCCAGCAGCTGCAGTAGCAGCAGGCGGCCGAAAGGCACCGGCCGCCGCTGCTGGTGGGCGCTCAGCAGCCACCACATGCCGGTGGCCAGAAAAGCCATCACGTAGGGGTCCAGCGACAGGGTGCGCGCCTGCTGCAGAAACTCCTGGGTTCCCAGCAGCGCCAGCACCGCTCCCCAGGCCCAGCGGCGATCCGCCAGGGCGGCGATGCGCCAGGTCATGAGCAGGGTCCAGGCGGAAGCGAGCGCGCTGGGCACCACCGCCAGCGGAAGGGTGAAGCCGCCGCTCAGCCGCGCCAGCAGCGTCAGGAGCCAGGTGCTGCTTCCCGGATAGTCGGGATAGGGACCCAGATGGGTGTGGGGGAAGAGCGTCCAGCCGTGGCGCAGCATCTCCTGGACGAAGAGGGCGAAGCGGGGCTCGAAGCCGATGAACTCCCGCGCCGGAACGGCGAAGAGAAAGAGGGCGAGCCCGGCCAGGAAGAGCAGCGCCTCCTCTCGCCGGCGGCTATCCATGGCCACCCCACAATCCGCGAATGGCCGCGATCCCCTGCCCGCCGGCGGCCCACGCCCGTCGCCGCATGGCGGGCGTCATGCCCCCCAGCGCGAAGACCGGCAACGGCAGTTCTTCCACCAGTCTGCGGAACCCCTCCCAGCCCAGGGGGGCCGATCCTGGATGGCTGGCCGTGGGAAGCACCGGCGAGAGCACGGCGAAATCGACGCCCAGCTCCACCGCTTTCCCAAGCTCCCGCCGATCGTGGCAGGAGGCGCCCACCACCAGATCCTCCAACCCGCGCAGCGATTCCAGCGCCATCAGCCGCCGGCTCGACAGATGCACGCCCTCGGCGCCCAGCCGCAGGGCCTCCTCCGGCTCCGCGTTCACCAGCGCGATGCCCCCGCGAAGGCGGCACCGCTCCAGGAAACGAGCGGCCAGCGACCGCCACCGTCCCGGCGCCATCTGCGGCAGGCGCAGCTGCACCAGCTTCGCGCCCGCGGCGAGGGTCCTCTCCAGAGCGGCCAGAAAAGCCGCCTCGTCCTCCACCCGGGGCGGGGTGATGGCGTAGAGGTCGGGCAGCCGGACGGCGCCGACGATGGGCGCGTCGGCGGCCGGCATGGGATGGCGCCGCAGATCGGCGGGCTCAACCCAGCGCAGAGGCTGCCCTTCGCGCCCCTGGGGACGCCCGCGCCACCGCCGGACCAGCCAGGCGTGCAGCACCACGCGGCGGTCGCCGTAGTCGTGGGCGAGACGGATCAGCGGCCGCGAATGGCCGGGCTCCACCCCCAGCTCCTCCATGAGTTCGCGGCGCAGCGCCTGCTCCACCGTTTCTCCGGGCTCCACCTTGCCGCCGGGGAACTCCCACAACCCGCCCTGGTGGGCCGCCTGGGGCCGCCGCGCCAGCAGCACCCGCCCCCGCTCATCCTGCAACACCCCCACGGCCACCCGCACGCTTTTCATGCGGTTCAGGTGCGGTATTCGGCGTTGATACGCACATAATCGTAGGAAAGATCGCAGGTGAGCACCCGGGCCGCGGCCGCTCCCCGCCCCAGCGCGATGCGGATGGAGAGCTCGTCCCGGCGCATCACCGCCAGACCCGCCGCCTCGGTGTAGTCCGGATCCCGCCCGCCGTCGCGAACGATGCCCACGTCGTCGAGCCAGATGCGCACCCCCTCGATGCGAAGATCGGCCAGCCCCGCCCGCCCCACTGCGGCGAGAATGCGCCCCCAGTTGGGATCGGAGGCGAACAGCGCCGTCTTCACCAGCGGCGAATGGGCCACGGTGTAGGCCACCTGGCGCGCCTCCGCCACCGAGGCGGCCTCCATCACCTCCACCGCCACCAGCTTGGTGGCCCCTTCGCCGTCCCGGACGATGGCGCGCGCCAGCTCCAGGCAGACCTCGGCCACCGCCTCGCCAAGAAGCGAGTCGGCTTCCTTCACCGCCACGCCCGAAGCGCCGGTGGCGAGGAGAACGCAGGCGTCGTTGGTGGAGGTGTCGCCGTCCACGGTGATGGAGTTGAAGCTCGGCGCCACCGCCTCTTCCAGCATCCTCTGCAGCACCTCCCTGGGCACCTCGGCATCGGTGGCCACGAAGGCGAGCAGGGTGGCCATGTCGGGCCGGATCATGCCCGATCCCTTGGCCATGCCGGTGACGGTGACGGCGCGCCCCTCGATCTCCAGCCGCCGGCTGGCCAGCTTGGGCACCGTGTCGGTGGTCATGATGGCCCGGGCGGCGGCTTCCCACCCCTCCTCGTCCAGCGCGGCGAGCAGACCGGGAATGGCGCGCGCGAAGGGGGTGGTGGGCAGATCCTCGCCGATGACACCGGTGGAGAAGGGCAACACCCGGTCCATGGCCACCCCCGCGGCGGCGGCCAGCAGGCGGCAGGTCTCGCGGCACGCGGCGAGTCCGCCGTCGCCGGTGCCGGCGTTGGCGTTGCCGGAGTTGATCAGCAGGTAGCGGGGCGCGGCGCGGGCCAGGTGCTCGCGGGCCACCACGACCGGCGCGGCGCAGAAGGCGTTGCGGGTGAAGACCGCCGCCGCGTTTCCCCCTTCGGTCAGCTCCATCAGCGCCAGGTCGTCACGGCCGGCGTAGCGGATGCCGGCGGCGGCGGCGGCGAGGCGGAGGCCGGGAACCGGATGGAACGGTGGGTTCATGAGGTTCGCCTGCTCTGGCCCCGCCTACTGAAGCTGTCCGCAACAGCGTTTGTACTTCTTGCCGGAGCCGCAGGGGCAGGGCTCGTTGCGTCCCACCTTGCGCCCTTCGCGCACATAGGGTCGGGCCGGGCGGGGGGTCTCCTCCTCTTCCGGCGGCGTTTCGCCCGCCAGGCCGGCGAACTCCTCGTGGTGAAACTCGAACTCCACCGGCGGCGGCGCCTCCATGGGCGGCGCCTCCTGAAGCTCGATCTTGCTCAGAAGTTCGACCACCTCGCGCTTGATGTTCTCCAGCATGGCGGCGAACATCTCGAAGGCCTCGCGCTTGTACTCCTGCTTGGGGTTCTTCTGGGCGAAGCCGCGCAGATGGATCCCCTGGCGCAGATAATCCATGGCCGCCAAGTGCTCTTTCCAATGCTGATCCAGCGTCTGCAGCATCACCGCCTTCTCCAGATAGCGCATCTGCTCGGGGCCGATGAGCGCCTCCTTCTCGGCAAAGCGCTCTTCCAGCGCTTCCAGAATCTTCTTGCGCAGGGGCTCCTCGTGAAGGTCGTGGTCCTCGTCCAGCCACCGCTGCACCGGCAGCTCCAGGCCGAATTGCTCGGCCAGCGCCTGCTCCAGCCCCGGCACGTCCCACTGCTCCTCCAGGCTCTGGGGTGGAATGAAGCGGTCGATGGTCTCCATGAGCACGTCGTGGCGCAGGTTGGCGATGGTTTCGGAGATGTCGTCGGAGTCCATCAGCTCGTTGCGCTGTTCGTAGACCACCTTGCGCTGGTCGTTGGCCACGTCGTCGTACTCGAGGAGCTGCTTGCGGATGTCGAAGTTGCGCCCCTCCACCTTGCGCTGGGCGTTCTCGATGGCCTTGTTGACCCAGGGGTGCTCGATGGCCTCCCCCTCCTTCATGCCCAGCTTCTGCATCAGCGCTCCCACCCGCTCGGAGGCGAAGATGCGCATCAGGTTGTCTTCCAGCGAGAGATAGAAGCGGCTGGAACCGGGGTCGCCCTGGCGGCCGGAGCGGCCCCGCAACTGGTTGTCGATGCGGCGAGACTCGTGGCGTTCGGTGCCGATGACCCGCAGACCGCCCGCCTCCAGCACCCTGCGGTGGCGCTCCTCCCAATCCTTGCGCAACGCCTCCTTCCGTTCCTCGTCGGCGTCCGGCCCGAGATCCTCCAGCTCCATCTCCAGGCTGCCGCCGAGCACGATGTCGGTGCCGCGGCCGGCCATGTTGGTGGCGATGGTCACGGCGCCCGGCTTGCCCGCCTCGGCCACGATGCGCGCCTCGCGTTCGTGGTGCTTGGCGTTGAGCACCTGGTGTTCGATCCCCTCTTTCTTCAGCAGGCCGGAGAGCATCTCCGAGACCTCGATGGAGGCGGTGCCCACCAGCACCGGCTGGCCCCGCTGCACGCAATCGCGGATGTCCTCGATGATCGCCTTGAACTTCTCCCGCTGGGTGAGATAGACCAGATCGGTCTGGTCGTCGCGGATCATCGGCTTGTTGGTGGGGATCACCACCACCTCCAGGCCGTAGATCTGCTGGAACTCGTAGGCCTCGGTGTCGGCAGTGCCGGTCATGCCGGCGAGCTTGTCGTAGAGGCGGAAGTAGTTCTGGAAGGTGATGGAGGCGAGCGTCTGGTTCTCTTGCTGGATGGGCACTCCCTCCTTGGCCTCCACCGCCTGGTGCAACCCCTCGGACCAGCGCCGCCCCGGCATGGTGCGGCCGGTGAACTCGTCCACGATGATCACCTGGCCGTCGCGCACGATGTAGTCCACGTTCTTCTGAAACAGCACATGGGCGCGCAGGGCGGCCATCACGTGGTGCATGAGCATGATGTTGGCCGGATCATAAAGGCTGGCCTCGGGATCGAGCAGCCCCATCTCCACCAGCATCTGCTCCACGTGCTCGTGACCCTCGTCGCTGAGGAAGACCTGCTTGTTCTTCTCGTCCACGGCGTAGTCGCCGGGGCCGTAGTCGGGCTTGCCCTCTTCGTTGGTGATGGGCTCCTGGCGGGTGAGGCGGGGCGGAATCTCGTTGACCTTCTTGTAGAGCTCGGAACTGTCCTCCGCCGGGCCGGAGATGATGAGCGGCGTGCGCGCCTCGTCGATGAGGATGGAGTCCACCTCGTCCACCACCGCGAAGTGACGCCGCTGCACCCGCTGCTCGGCCTCGAAGGCCATGTTGTCGCGCAGGTAGTCGAAGCCGAACTCGTTGTTGGTGCCGTAGGTGATGTCGGCGGCGTAGGCTTCTTTGCGGGTGACGTTGCGCAGATGGCGGTGACCGTTCTCGCCGCCGTCCCACTCGGGGTCGAAACGGTAGGAGCTGGCATCGGGCCCCATGCCGCCCGAAGAGTTGATCACCCCCGTGCTCATGCCGAGAAAGTGGTAGAGACGGCCCATCCAGGCGGCGTCGCGGCGCGCCAGGTAGTCGTTCACCGTCACCACGTGCACGCCCTTGCCTTCCAGGGCGTTGAGGTAGACCGCCAAGGTCGCCACCAGGGTCTTGCCCTCGCCGGTGCGCATCTCGGCGATCTTCCCTTGGTGCAGCACCATGCCGCCGATGAGCTGCACGTCGAAATGGCGCATTCCCAGCACCCGGCGGCTCGCCTCACGCACCACCGCAAAAGCCTCCACCAGCAGCTCGTCGAGGGTAGCGCCCTGCGCCAGCCGCTCCTTGAACTCGGAGGTCTTGGCCTGCAGAGCCTCGTCGGAGAGGGCCTCGATCTCGGGCTCGAGAGCGTTGATCTTCGCCACCTCCCTGGACATGGCCTTGATCAGCCGGTCGTTGCGGCTGCCGAAAATCTTTTTCGCGATCTTGTTGAACATCTAAATTGAAACCTTCCGAAACACGGAAATCGAACCGGATCCCACTCAGCCGGGGAATCCGCTGAAAATCAGAGAATGATACCGCAATACGCCCACCTCAGAATCCGAGATTTTTCCGGAGAGATTTCGTTCGGCGCATCGGGACGCCCAACCCCTACCGGGCTCCGTCGTCTGGGCTGGAGAAGGCGGGAAGAGGAAGTCAGCCGCGCCCGATGAAGCGGGCCGGGTTGATAATCTTGCCGTCGCGGCGCACCTCGAAGTGGACATGGGGACCGCTGGAGCGCCCCGTGGAGCCGAGAATGGCGATGGTCTCGCCCTTCTCCACCCGGTCGCCCACCTTCACCAGGTTCTCGCGGTTGTGGGCGTAGTGGGTGATGTAGCCACCGGCATGGCGGATCTCCACCACGTTGCCGTAGCCTTGCTCTCGCCCTGAAAAGACCACCACGCCGGCCGCCACCGCCAGCACTTCGCTGCCCGCCTCGGCGGCGAAATCGATGCCGCGATGAAACCGTTTTTTCCCGGTGAAGGGATCCGTCCGATATCCATAGACCGAAGAGATCCAACCGCGTTTCACCGGACGCCCCGAAATCCGGACCTGCTGGTTCAGCTCACGCTGCATCAGCAGCTCTTCGAGCAACTCCAGCTTGTGCTCACGGTCCTGCAGATCCCGCCCCAGCCGCTCCAGCTCGTTGGAGATGTCCAATGCGGTGGCCCCTTTGGCCGCCCCTTCGCCCGCTCCGCCCAGCGGCGGTTCATGGCGGAAGTCGAACTCCTTTTCGTCGAGCTTGCCCTTCTTCACCAGCCGTTCCCCCACCGCGTCGAGTCGCAGCATATGGGCGCGAAGGTTGCCGAGCCGCAGGGCCAACGCATCCAGCTCCGCCTCCAGCCGGGCGCGCAGTTCGCGCAGTTGGCTTTTCTGTTGGGCGAGCTGCTTCTGCAATGCCACCACGCGGCGCGCCCCGCGCTCCCCGGACGCCTGCTGGCGTCCCAGTTGATAAGCGCCCCCCGCCACCAAAGCCACCAGCAGCAGTGCCAGTACGCCCCGACCGAGATGGGACGAAAGTCGCGATTCGTTGTGGCCGCTGGTGATCATGGTTTAGACTGCGCCAAAGTTCCTGGGAACCAAACTCTTTTGACCGGAAAACCCGACAAAGTTTCCCGTCTGCTGAAAAGCGGCCCTCGACTCGGCCACCTTGCTCGAATGGTGGCCCAACAGCAGGCGCTATTGTCGAGAACCCGATCACATCTTCCCCCTTCCCTGGCCGATCACTGCCTGCACGCCCGGATCCATGGCCGCGAGCTGGTACTGCACGTGGACTCACCCGCCTGGCACAGCCGCCTGCGCTTTCACGCCCCGGCACTGCTGCGAGCGCTACGAAAGGAGGTACCTCACCTGGAGCGCGTCCGTGTGCGGGTGCTGATAGTTCCCTCAAGGCGGCCGTCCGCACCTGTCTGCAACCGCAGAGAACAGCGCCGCATTACCCTCGACGCCCTCGCCGACGAGGAACTGAGGCGACTGCTGAAGCGGTAAGGGCCTGAGAGACCGCTTCAGGAGACGTGCACCGGCGCGATGTAGGAGATGGGTGCCAGGCCGTCCTCCTCGTCAAAGGTGACCTCTTCCCAGGCTTGCGGCATCTCCACCAGCTTGTTCAGCAAGCGGTTGTTGAGCGCATGGCCCGATTTGTAGCCGTAGAAGGCGCCGATCAAGCTGTGGCCGAGCAGATAGAGATCGCCGATGGCATCGAGAATCTTGTGCTTGACGAACTCGTCCTCGTACCGCAGGCCGTCCTCGTTGAGCACCCGGTAGTCGTCCACCACGATGGCGTTGTCCATGCTGCCGCCGAGCGCCAGGTTGCGCGCCCGCAACATCTCGATCTCGCGCAGGAAGCCGAAGGTGCGCGCGCGGCTCACCTCCTTCACGAAGGAGGTGGAAGAGAAGTCGATGCTGGCGAACTGAGTCTCGTCGGTGAACACGGGGTGATCGAAATCGATGCCGAAGCTCACCTTGAAACCGTTGAAGGGCTCGAAACGGGCGTATTTGTCGCCATCGCGCACCTCCACGGTCCTCTTGATGCGGATGAATTTCTTGTGGCGGTTCTGCTCTTCCACCCCCGCCGACTGGATGAGAAAGACGAAAGGTCCGGCGCTGCCATCCATGATAGGCACCTCGGGAGCGCTCACGTCCACGTAGGCGTTGTCGATGCCGAGGCCGGCGAACGCGGAAAGGAGGTGCTCCACCGTGGAGATCCTGACCCCGTCCTTCTCCAGGGTGGTGGAGAGGCGGGTGTCCCCCACGTTGGCCGCCGTTGCCGGAATGTCCACCGGCTCGGCCAGATCCACACGACGAAAGACGATACCGGTATCCGGTGCCGCCGGACGCAGGGTGAGAAACACCTTCTCTCCGGTATGCAACCCCACCCCCGTGGCCCGAATGACGTTCTTCAGTGTGCGTTGTTTGATCATCAGCGCTGGTTCTCCACCGCCCGGCTCCAGGCCAGATTTCGTTGTTCTTGGAGTGGTATCGGCCCTTGGGCCAGCCGCCGCTCCCCGGGAACCCATGAGTCAGACTCAGGGATTTCCCTAATCTACCCCCTTTCGTCGCCCAATGCAAACCCGTTTGCCGGGAAAAGGCTGGCATTTTCACGGAAAATGCCAGCCACCCCGGCGTTCCCAAGGAGATCAATCCGCCTGGCGGCGCAGAAAAGCGGGGATGTCCAGATAATCCAGGTCCGGCTTCTCCGCCGGCTGGGCCGCCCCTCCGCCGGCCATGCGGCGCTTCTCCTGTTGCCGCCGGATGGCGGTGGGAATCTCCATCTCGGCATAGGGATCCTTTTTGGCGGCGGCCGGCGCCTCTTCCCCCTTCTCTTCCGCAGTCACGGGGCGCGGCGGCGGAACCACTTCCATCTCCGGCCGGTTCACCTTCACCACCTCTTCCTCGCCGAGGCCGGTGGCCACCACGGTGACCCGCAATTCGTCGTGCATCTCCGGATCGATGACGGTGCCCACCACCACGGTGGCGTCCTCGCGGGCAAACTCCTTGATGGTGGTGCCCACCTCGTCGAATTCGCCGATGGCCAGATCCAGGCCAGCGGTGATGTTGACCAGGATTCCCTTGGCGCCGGCCAGGTGGAAATCGTCCAGCAGCGGGCAGTTGACCGCCGCTTCGGCCGCCTTACGGGCGCGGTCTTCGCCGATGGCGGCGCCCGAGCCCATCATGGCCATACCCATCTCCGCCATGACAGTGCGCACGTCGGCGAAGTCCACGTTGATCAGGCCGGGCCGGGTGATGAGCTCGGCGATGCCCTGCACGGCGTTGAGCAGCACGTCGTTCGCCGCCTTGAAGGCATCCAGCAGAGAGGTGGCCTTGCCCAGCACCGCCAATAGCTTCTCATTGGGAATGGTGATGAGCGAATCGACGTGCTTGCCCAGCTCCTCGATGCCCGCCTCCGCCACCTTCATCCGCTTGTCGCCCTCGAAGGGAAAGGGCTTGGTGACCACCGCCACGGTGAGCGCCCCGAGTTCCTTGGCCACCTCGGCCACCACCGGCGCTGCGCCCGTTCCGGTGCCGCCTCCCATGCCGGCGGTGATGAAGACCATGTCGGAACCCTGGAGCGCCTCGGCGATGCGCTCCTTGTCCTCCATGGCCGCCTGATGACCGATCTGCGGGTTGGCGCCGGCCCCCAGCCCCTTGGTGAGGTTGGAGCCGATCTGCAGCGTGGTTTTCACCTCGGAGCTGCTGAGCGCCTGCGCGTCGGTGTTGGCGCAGATGAATTCCACCCCCTCGATGTTGGCACGCAGCATGTGGTTGACGGCGTTGCCGCCGCCGCCTCCCACGCCGATGACTTTGATCACTGCGTTCTGGCTGTCCACATCCACCAATTCAAACATCTTCTTGACCTCCTGATTGCACTCTGCGTCGCGGTCCCTGCGGGCCCGCCCCGTTTATGAAAAACCTCAAAAATTACCCTGAAACCAACTCTTCATCCGCTCCCAGGTCGTCCTGAGCATCCCTTTGCGTTCGCGCGGCACGCGGACGCCGCTGTTCTGCTGGCCGAACAGCAAGAGCCCCACCCCCGTGGCGTGAATGGGGTTGCGCACCACGTCCGCCAGGCCGGTGACGTAGCGGGGCACCCCCAGCCGCACCGGCATGTGAAACACCTCTTCCGCCAGATCCACCAGCCCCTCCATCTTGGAGCTGCCGCCGGTGAGCACGATGCCGCCGGCCACCACGCTCTCGAAACCGGAACGGCGCAGTTCGTCCTGCACCAAGCCCAGCAGCTCTTCGTAACGAGGCTCCACCACCTCCGCCAGCGTCTGGCGCGACATGCGCCGCGGCGGGCGGTCGCCGATGCTCGGCACTTCGATGGTCTCTTCCGCCGCCGGCAGCTTGCTCAGGGCGCAGGCGTACTTGAGCTTGATCTCCTCGGCGTGGTGGGTGGGCGTGCGCAGCGCCACGGCGATGTCGTTGGTCACCTGATCGCCGGCGATGGGGATCACCGCGGTGTGGCGCACCGAGCCCCCGGCGAAGACGGCGATGTCGGTGGTGCCGCCGCCGATGTCCACCAGGCAGACGCCCAGCTCCTTCTCTTCCTCGTCCAACACCGAGTAGCTCGAGGCAATCTGTTCGAGAATCAGGTCCTGTACCTCGAGGCCGCAACGACGCACGCACTTGATGATGTTCTGCGCCGCGCTCACCGCGCCGGTGACCATGTGCACCTGCACCTCGAGACGCACGCCGGACATGCCCACCGGGTCGTGGATCCCCTCCTGGCCGTCGATGACGAACTCCTGGGGCAGGATGTGGAGAATGCGCTGATCCGCCGGAATGGGCACCGCCCGCGCCGCATCGATCACCCGCTCCACGTCGGTGGGCGACACCTCGCCGTCGTTGATGCCCACGATGCCGTGGGAGTTGAGACTGGAGACGTGGCTGCCGGCGATCCCGGCATAGACCGATTCGATCTCCACGCCGGACATCAATTCGGCCTCCTCCACGGCGCGCTGGATCGACTGCACCGTGGATTCGATGTTGACCACCACGCCCTTCTTGAGCCCGTGAGAGGGGTGGGTGCCGATGCCGATGATCTCGATCTCGCCGTCCACCTTCACCTCGCCGACGATGGCCACCACCTTGGAGGTGCCGATGTCCAGTCCCACGATGATGTTCGTCTCTTTGCGCATGGTCAGCCCTTCTCCTGCGATCGCCAGGCCACGGCGAAGCCCTGTTCGTACCTCAGATCGATGCGTCGCGGCTTGCGCGCCGCCCTTCCCAGCAAGGGATAGACGTCCAGAAGCCGGTCGATCCGGTAGCGCCACTGCTCCCGGCCCACCACCACCAACAGGCCGTCGGCCAGCCGCAGCCGCCACTCTCCACGGGGGTCGAGAGCCACTTGTCGGATCTCCAGCCCCCTGCCTCGAAAGCCTTCACGCACCCGGCGATAGAAATCGAGCACCCGTCCTGCCTTGCCCTCCGGACCGCGGAAGCGGAGCCGCGGGCCGCGCCATCCCCCCTTAGCCGGATAGAAGACCTCGCCGGCTTCGTTCACCAACCCACGCTCGTTCCATCGCGCCACCGGTACCTGCTCGGTCACCTTCACTTCGAGACGATCGGGCCAGACCCGGCGCACGGCGACCGCCGCCACCCAGGGCAGCCGCAAGGCGGCGTGGCGCACCTTCTCCAAATCCACGGAAAAGAAGCCGCCGTCCACCGCCCCGGCAAGCGCTCTCCGCAGCGCCGCCCGCTCCAGGTGGCGGAAGCGGCCCTCCACCCGGATGGTGCGCAGCGGCAGGGTTCCCGGTTCCGTGAGATGGCGCACCGCCAACACCGCCGCCACGGCCAGGGCCGCGAAAAAGAGGAGGGCGACCAGCGCCGGGGCCCCTGCCCGCGCGGCGCGGGAGCCGCCTCCGTTCTTTCTTCTCGCGCTCACGCCTCCCTCTCCAAGGTCGTCTCCAGAATGCGCCAGACCAGCTCTTCGAAATCGATGCCGGCATGCCGCGCCGCCATGGGCACCAGGCTGTGGCTGGTCATGCCGGGCACGGTGTTCACCTCGATGAGCCAGGCCTGTCCCCCCTCGTCCACCATCAGGTCCACCCGGCCCCATCCCGAAGCGCCCACCGCCTGGAAGGCGCGCAGCGCCAGCTCCCGCAAGGCGCTCTCCTCCGCCGGCGGCAGGCCGCAAGGCAGGTGGTAGGCGGTGTCCTCCGCCCGATACTTGGCTTCGTAGTCGTAGAAGGGACGCGGCGTCTCCAGACGGATGGGCGGGAGGGGTTCGCTGCCGAGAACGGCCACCGTGTATTCCGCTCCCTCCACGTAGCGCTCCGCCATGATGCAGCGGTCGTACTGGCGCGCGGCGACCCAGGCCGACCGCAGGTCGGCGGCCCCGCCCACCCGGCTCATGCCGATGCTGGAACCCTCACGCGCCGGCTTCACCATCAGAGGAAAGCCGAGGGCGCCGGCGAGCTCCAGCCCCTGCTCATCTTCCAACAACAGGAATTCGGGAGTGGGCAGCCCCATGCCGCGCCACAACCGTTTGGTCGCCACCTTGTCCATGGCCACCGCCGAGCCGAGCACGCCGCTGCCGGTGTAGGGAATGCCGAGCGTCTCCAGCAACCCCTGAACGGTGCCGTCCTCCCCGCCCCGGCCGTGCAGCATGATGAAGGCGCGGTCGAAGCCTCCGCTCTCCAGCACTGCGCAGATGTCGGCGCCCACGTCCACCTCGGTCACTTCCACCCCCCGCGTCCGCAGAGCCGCGGCCACCGCCGCGCCGCCCTTCAGCGACACTTCGCGTTCCGCCGAGCGCCCCCCGTAGAGCAGGGCCACGCGGCCGAAATCCGCCGGGCTGCGACGACGATTCATGCCGGTTCTCCCACGATGTGCACCTCGGGCTTCAGAGCGACGCCGAAACGTTCGGCCACCACCTCTTGGACGTGCCGGATCAGCGCCTCGATGTCGTCCGCGGTGGCGCCCCCCCGGTTGACGATGAAATTGGCGTGCTTGGACGATATCTGAGCGCCCCCCCGCACCATTCCCTTGAGGCCCGCGGCCTCGATGAGGCGCGCCGCGTGATCGCCCGGCGGATTGCGGAAGGTGGAGCCGGCGCTTGGTTCGCCCACCGGCTGCGATTGGTTGCGCCGTTCCAGCAGCTGCTGGATCCGACGCCGCTCCTCTTCGATGTCGCCCCTCTCCAGTTGCAGCTCGCAACCCACGAACCACTCGTCCGGCGGCCCCTCCACCTGGCGGTAGCCCACCCGGTATTCATGGGGCAGGCGCCAGCGCAGCACGCCTTGCCGGTCCACGGTCTGCACCAACACCACCCGCTCCCAGGTCTCGCCGCCGAAAGCGCCGGCGTTCATCGCCAGCGCTCCGCCCATGGTGCCTGGAATGCCGGCGAGGAAGGCGGCGCCGCAGAGTCCCGAGCGGGCCGCCCGGCGGGCCACCAGCGCACAAGGGGCGCCCGCCCCCACCCGCAAGCGGGCGCCTTCCAGTGGCTCGATGGCATCCAACCGGCCTTGGAGGGCGATCACCGTTCCCGGAAAGCCCCCCTCGCGCACCAGCAGGTTGCTGCCCAACCCGACCCACAACAAAGGCTCGTCCGCCGGTAGCGAGCGCAAAAAATCCGACAGGTCGGCCAGGTCCTCCGGCTGGAAATAGTGCTTCGCCGGTCCGCCCACCCGCCAGGTGGTGTGTTTCGACATGGGTTCGTCGTAGAGCAGCATGGTGCCCGCTTCCCGCGCCTCAGCGTTGCTTCTCATCTCTCTTCCTCCCTTTCCGCAAGCCGATGGAGACCGCCCGTCGCGCCGGCCGCTCCTTCCGCACGCCGCAGCTCGCCGACAGCCCGCTGCTTCTGAGCGATTCTCCGCAGCCCATGTGCAGAAAACGCATCACCTCTTTTCGCCTGTTCATTCGCACCACTCCTCCGACAGCCGCTTGGCCAGGCCGCCGATGTCTCCCGCTCCCATCAGCAGCACCATGTCTCCCTCCCTCAGCAGGGCGCCCACCACCTCCGGCACCTCGTCCAGCTCTTCCACGAACACCGGATCCACCATGCCGCGCGCCCGCACCGCCCGGCTCAGGTCGCGTCCCCCAGCGTCCGGCAAGGGTTTCTCTCCAGCCGCGAACACTTCGGTCAGCACCAGCACGTCGGCCTGCGACAACACCCGCACGAAGTCCTCGAAGGCGTCGCGGGTGCGGGTGTAACGGTGCGGCTGGAAGACCAGCATCAGCCGGCGGCCGGGCCAGCCTTGGCGCACCGCTTCCAGCGTGGCTTCGATCTCCCGCGGGTGATGACCGTAGTCGTCCACCAGGGAAAAGGCGACGCCCCCCCGGCGGCAGCCCTCCTTCACCTGGAAGCGGCGGCCGATGCCCTCGAATTTCTCCAGCGCCCGCTGGATCGCCCGGCGTTCCACGTCGAGCTCACGAGCCACGGCGATGGCGGCCAGGGCGTTCAGCACGTTGTGGCGTCCGGGCAGGTTGAGGGTGACCGGGAAGGGGTCGAAACCGAGCCCTTCCACGGTGAAAGAGGTGGTCTGGCCACGATGACGGATGGAGGCGGCGCGCAGATCGGCATCCTCTTCCGTTCCGTAGGTGAGGAACTGCCGGCTCACCCGCGGCAGCAACCGACGCACGCCGGGGTCGTCCGCGCAGAGGATGGCCAGACCGTAGAAAGGCAGGTGGTGAAGAAACTCCACGAAAGCGTCCTCCAGTCTGGAGAAGTCGCCCCCGTAGGTGCCCATGTGATCCCGGTCCACGTTGGTCACCACCGCCATCATGGGCTGCAGATAGAGGAAGGAGGCGTCGCTCTCGTCCGCCTCGGCGACCAGCACCTCCCCCCGACCGAGCCGCGCGTGGCTGCCGGCGGCGTTGAGGCGGCCGCCGATGACGAAAGTGGGGTCCAACCCGCCCTCGATGAGAAGGCTGGCCACCAGGCTGGTGGTGGTGGTCTTGCCATGAGTGCCGGCCACCGCCACGCCGTAGCGGAACCGCATCAGCTCGGCCAGCATCTCGGCGCGGGGAACCACCGGAATGCGCGCCGCCTTGGCGGCGGCCACCTCGGGATTCTCGGCGGTGACCGCGCTGGAAATGACCACGGCGTCGGCCCCTTCCACGTTGGACGGCGCATGGCCGATGTGGATGGCCGCCCCCTGTTCGGCGAGGCGGCGGGTGGCGGCGTTCTCCGCCAGATCGGAGCCGCTGATCTCGTAGCCGAGATTGAGCATCACCTGGGCGATGCCGTTCATGCCGGCACCGCCGATGCCGACGAAATGGATCCGGCGCATGCGGCCCATGGCCTCGGCGGCGTGCACCCGGCCTCTCCGCAACCGTCTCATGCCGCCACCTCCACGCACTGGTCCGCCACCCGCCGGGCGGCGTCGGGCCGTCCCAGGGCCCGGGCCCGCCGCGCCATCTCCAACAGCAGGGCAGGATCGGCCAGCAGCTCCTCGATGAGGGCCGTCCCCTTTCCCGCTTCCAGCTCCCCCTGCGGCAGCAGCCGGGCCGCGCCCCACTCCACCAGGAACTCGGCGTTGCGCGTCTGATGATCGTCCACCGCATGGGGATAGGGCACCAGCACCGAAGCCACCCCCACCACCGCCAGTTCCGAGACGGTGAGGGCGCCGGCCCGGCAGATCACCAGATCGGCCCAACCGTAGGCTTCGGCCATGTCGTCGATGAACTCGGTAACCTGCGCCTCCATGCCGGCCTCGGCGTAAGCGGCGCGCGCCGCCTCGGCCTTGCCCCGCCCCGCTTGGTGGCGCACCTCCATGGGCCGGCCCGCCGCCGCCAGCTCGCCCGCCAATCGTTCGTTGAGCGCCTGAGCGCCCAGCGAGCCGCCCAGCACCAGAATCCTCACGGGACCCGAACGCCCCTGCAGGCGCTCTTCGGGCGGCGGCACCCGAAGCAGCTCCCGACGTACCGGATTGCCGGTGGCCGTGGCGCCCACCGCCTCCGGAAAGCTGCCCGGAAAAGCCTCCAGCACCCGTCGCGCCAGCCTCGCCAGCCAGCGATTAGCCATACCGGGGATCCTGTTCTGCTCGTGAATCACCAGAGGAATGCCGCGCAACCAGCTGGCCACCCCTCCGGGCGCGGTGACGAACCCGCCCATCCCCAGCACCACCTGGGGCCGCAACCGGCCGAGAATGCGCCACGCCTGGAACACCGCCCGGAGCAGATGGAGCGGCGCCAGCAGTGCGGCGAAGGCGCCCTGCCCCCGCAGCCGCCGCGCCACGACGACCTCCAAGGGAAAGCCCGCGGCCGGCACGGCGCGCGATTCGAAACTGTCGGGGGTTCCCATCCACTCCACCTCCCAGCCGCGCTCCCGCAGCTCGCCGGCCACCGCCAGGGCAGGAAAAACGTGGCCGCCGGTGCCCCCGGCCATGATCAGGATGCGCGCCATGGCAGCCCCCCCGGCGAATCGTCGCCGGTACAGTTCTCCCAGTGGATGCGCAGCAGCACGCCCACCGCAAGACAGCTCACGATGAGGCTGTTGCTGCCGTAGCTGATGAACGGCAGGGTCAACCCCTTGGTGGGCAGCAGGCCCACGTTGACGCCGATGTTGACGAAGGCCTGCATGCCGAGCCACAGACCGATGCCCCATGCCACGTGGGCCGCATAGCCGCGACCCGCCGCCTCCGCCACGGCGCCGATGGAGAAGGCGCGCCACACCAGCACGGCAAACAACAGGATGACCGCCACGGTGCCCACCAGCCCGAACTCCTCGCCGATCACCGCCATGATGAAATCGGTGTGGGCCTCGGGCAGGTAGAACTGTTTCTGGATGCCGTTCCCCAGCCCCACGCCGGCCCACTCTCCCCGACCGAAGGCGATGAGTGCCTGGGTGAGCTGGTAGCCCGAGCCCAGGGGATCGGACCAGGGATCGAGAAAGGAGGTGACCCGGGCGAGGCGGTAGGGCGAGGTGATCACGAGCAGTGCGCCGCCTATCGACACCAGCAGGAAGAGCACGCCGAACTGCCACAGGGGCGCACCGCCCAGAAAGAGCATGCCCATCACCGTGGCCAGCAGCACGGCGGTGGTGCCGAAATCGGGTTGGGCCATGAGCAGCATGGCGGCCAGCACCACAAGCATCACCGGCTTCACCACCCCCCAAAGGGTGTGGGCCACCTCCACCTTGCGCCGCATCAGATAGCCGGCCATGTAGAAGATGAGAAACAGCTTCATGAACTCCGAGGTCTGCAGGTTGAAGCCGCCCACCGCGATCCAGCGGGTGGCGCCGTTCACTGTCTTGCCCACACCGGGAATCAGCACCAGCACCAGCAGAGCGATGCCGAGAAAATAGAGCGCGGGACTGGCGCGCTCGATCCACCGCACCGGAATCTGCAAAACCGCCAGAGCGCCGGCCGCGCCCAGCGCAAGCGCCACCAGATGCTTGTCGAGGTAGGCGAACGGCCGACCGTGGGCGGCGCCGAGATGGAGCGAGGCGGAGCCCACCATCACCACCCCCAGCCCCGCCAGCGCCAGCACGTCCAGCAGCAGCCACCAGTCCACCCCCGCGGGAAGACCGCCCAGGCTCTTCGATCGGCAGGCGACGGCGCTCACCTCTTCAACTCCTCCACGCAGCGGCGGAACACCTCCCCGCGATGCTCGAACCCCCGGAACATGTCGAAACTGGCGCAAGCGGGAGAGAGCAGCACCCGGTCTCCCGGCTGCGCCAAGGCGGCCGCCTCGGCCACCGCCTCCGCCATGTCGGCGGCCTTCACCATGGGAACCGTCCCCTCGAGCGCCTCGGCGATGCGGTCGGCGTCCTCGCCGATCAGCACCAGCGCCCGGGCGTGAGCCTCCACCGCCGGCGCCAGCTCGGTGAAGTCGGCCCTCTTGCCTTGCCCTCCGGCGATGAGCACGGTGCGCCCCTTGGCCGCGGCCAGCCCCTCGAGCGCCGCCACGGTGGCGCCCGGATTGGTGCCCTTGGAGTCGTCGTACCACTCCACCCCGCCGACGTTACCGAGATATTCGGTGCGGTGAGGCAGCCCCGGAAACTCGCGCAAGGCGGCGGCCATCGCCTCCAGCGGCAGCTCCAGGGCGCTGCCCATGGCCAGCGCGGCCAGGGCGTTGGCGAGGTTGTGCCGGCCCCGCATGCGCACTTCGTCCGCCGCCAGCAGCGTCTCGTCACCGCGGCAGAGCCAGGAGCGGCCGCCCGCCCGGCGAAGGCCGAAAACCGTTTCCGACGAGGGTTCCCCCAACGTGAAGGAGAGGGTCTCTCCTTCACGCGCCATGGCCACCACGCGGGGGTCGTCGAGGTTGCAGATCCCCACCTCCGCCTGGCGGTAGATGCGCGCCTTGGCGGCGGCATAGGCGTCGAGAGAGGGATAGCGGTCCATGTGGTCGGCGCTGACATTGAGCACCGCCGCCACCGCGGCGCTCAGGCTCTCGGTGGTCTCGAGCTGAAAGCTGGAGAGCTCCACGACGAAAAGATCGGCATGCCGCTGCAACAGATCGAGCACCGGCTCGCCCAGATTGCCTCCCACGGCGGCCTTCAACCCCGCGGCGGCGGCCATGCGCCCCAAAAGAGTGGTGACGGTGCTCTTGCCGTTGGAGCCGGTGATGGCCGCCACCGGCCGCTCCACCGCGCGCGCGAAGAGCTCCACGTCGCCCACCACCGGCACGCCCCGCGCCTGGGCCGCCTCCACCTCCGGCGTGGAGAGGGGAACGCCGGGGCTCACCACCACCAGCTCGGCCTGGGCGAACGCCTCGGCCGCGAAACCGCCGAGAAAGAGTCCCACGTCGGGCAACTCCCGGCGCAACGGCTCCAGGCCGGGGGGATCCCGCCGACTGTCGGTGACCGCCACCGTCCAGCCCCTCGCGGCGAGCCAACGGGCGGTGGAGAGACCGCTGGCGCCCAGCCCCACCACCAGGGCGCGCCCCGCGCGGCTCACCGAATCAATTGCCGTCGCCGCTCCCATCTCACCGAATCTTCAACGTCGCCAAGCCGATGAGCACCAGGATCACCGTGACGATCCAGAACCGCACGATGACCCTGGGCTCGGGCCACCCCTTGAGCTCGAAATGGTGGTGCAGCGGAGCCATGCGGAAGATGCGCCGCCCGGTGAATCGATAGGAAGCCACCTGGAGAATCACCGACACGGTCTCCACCACGAAGAGCCCTCCCATGATGAAAAGCACCAACTCCTGACGCACGGCCACCGCCACCGTGCCCAGCGCCGCGCCCAGCGCCAGCGCCCCCACGTCGCCCATGAAGACCTGGGCCGGGTAGGCGTTGAACCAGAGAAAGCCCAGACCGGCGCCCACCAGGGCGCCGCAGAAGATGGTGAGCTCGCCCACTCCCGGCAGATAGGGGATGAGCAGATATTTGGAGAGATAGAAGTGCCCCGAGACATAGGCGAATACGCCCAACGCCCCAGCCACCATCACGGTGGGCAGAATGGCCAGCCCGTCGAGACCGTCGGTGAGGTTCACCGCGTTGGAAGAACCGACGATGACGAAGTAGGCGAGCAGCACGAAAGCGGGGCCGAGCTCCACCACCACATCCTTGAAGAAGGGCACGATGAGCTGGGTGTCGGCCGGTACCGCAGCCGTGGCGTAGAGGGTTGCAGCCGAGGCGAGACCGATCACCGATTGCCAAAGATATTTCCAGCGCGCGGGCAGCCCCTTGGGATCGCGCAGCACCAGCTTGCGGTAGTCGTCCACCAGGCCCACCACGCCGAAGGCGAGGGTGGTGAGCAGCACGATCCAGACGTAGCGGTTGTCCAGTCGGGCCCAGAGCAGCACGGCGACAGTGACCGCCACCAGGATGAGGGCGCCTCCCATGGTGGGGGTGCCCGCCTTGGCGAGGTGGCTCTGGGGCCCGTCGTCGCGCACCGTCTGGCCGATCTTGTATCGACTGAGACGACGGATCATGGGCGGCCCCACCACGAAGGAGATGACCAGGGCGGTGAGCACCCCGAGAATGGCGCGCAAAGTGATGTAATGGAACACCCGGAAAGCGGGATCGAACTGGCTGAGCCAGTCGGCGAGCCAGATCAACACAGCTGCGCCTCCTGGCAGAGCGCTTCCACCACCTTCTCCATGGCGGCGGCGCGCGAGCCTTTCACCAGCACCGTATCGCCGCTGCGCAACTGCTCCCCCAGCGCTTCCGTGAGCTCTTCGCGGGAGTCGAAATGGCGGGCGCCGCCGCCGAATGCAATCGCCGCCGCCCGGCTCAAAGGACCGCAGGTGAAGAGCAGATCCACCCCCCGCCGGCGCGCGTAGAGACCCAGCTCGCCGTGCAGCTTTTCGGCGTCCTCTCCCAACTCTCCGAGATCGCCGAGCACCAGCAGCCGGCGGCCCGGCGCCCGGCGGAGCAGCTCCACCGCCATGCGGACCGACGCCGGATTGGCGTTATAGCTGTCGTCCACCACCCGCACTCCCCGCGGCCCCCGCCGCGGCGCCAGCCTTCCAGCCACCGGCCGCAGCGAAGCCAGCCCTTCGACCATGGCCTCTCGAGAGATGCCGAGCGCATGGGCGGCGGCGATGGCGGCCAGGGCGTTCATGCGGTTGTGCTCGCCGGCGAGCCCCATCGCCACTCGAAAACGGTCGCCCTCCAGAGAGACATCGAACTCGCTGCGAAAACCCTCCTCGTCCCAGTACAGCTCCAGAGAGCCGGCCGGGCTGCGCACGTCCGCCGCCTCGCCGGTGCCGAAGCTGAGTTGTCGCACGGCGGCCCCGAGGGCGCGCCACAGCGGCGCATGGGGGTCGTCGGCGTTGAAGACGAAGAGACCGTCGGGCGCCAACCCCTCGAGGATCTCCGCCTTGGCGCGGGCCACCCCCTCCACATCGCCGAAGCCGGCCAGATGGGCGGGACCGGCATTGTTCAACAGGGCCACCTGGGGCTGCGCCAGGCGGCTCAGGTAGCCGATCTCTCCAGGATGGTTGGCGCCCAGTTCCACCACGGCAAAGCGCTCGTTCTGAAGGCGGCAGAGCGTCAGCGGCAGGCCGATGTCGTTGTTGAGGTTGCCCTGGGTGGCCAGGGTGTCGTCCACCCGCCGGAGAATGGCCGCCAACATCTCCTTCACCGTGGTCTTGCCGTTGCTGCCGGTGACCGCCACCAGCCGCGCCGGCGACCGCCGCCGCCACAGCGCGCCCAACCGGCCCAGCGCGAGACGGCTCCGTTCCACCTGCAGCCAGGGCAGCACATCGCCCGCCGGGCGCTCCACCACGGCGCCCGCGGCCCCGCGCCGCGCCGCCGCCTCCACATAGTTGTGGCCGTCGAAGTTGGGCCCCCGCAGCGCCACGAAGAGCTGGCCCGGCCGCAGGGTGCGACTGTCGCTGGCCACTCCCGACACCACGGCGTCTTGGCCATGGAGCGTCGCCGGCAGCTCGCGGGCCAGTTCCGAGAGGGTGAAGCGGATCACAGCGTCTCCTCCAGCCACCGCCTCACCTGCTCCACGTCGCTGAAAGGCTGTTTCAGATCGCCGATCTGCTGATGCGTCTCGTGGCCCTTTCCCGCCACCAGCACGCTGTCGCCCGGTTGCGCTTCGGCCAGCGCGGTGGCGATGGCCCAGGCGCGATCGGGGATGACGTGGGCCTCGCCCGGCGACTCCATCCCTTCGAGAATGTCGGCGATGATGCTGGCGGAGGGCTCATGGCGAGGATTGTCGTCGGTGAGGATCACGCGGTCAGCCAGGGCTTCGGCGATGCGCCCCATCTGCGGCCGCTTGCCGCGGTCGCGGTCGCCGCCGCAGCCGAAGACGCACCAGAGCCGTCCCTGGGTGTGACCGCGCAGGCTGGTGAGCGCACGCTGCAGCGCATCGGGCGTGTGGGCGTAATCGACCGCCACCAGCGGCTGGGCACCGCCGCCGAAACACTGCATCCGACCCGGCACGGGCTGCAGGCGGGCCAGGGCGGCGGCAGCCTCCTCCATGGGCACGCCCCAGCTCAGCATCACCCCCAGCACCAGCAGCAGGTTGGTGGCGTTGAACTCTCCCACCAGAGGGCTCTCGACCACGCCGCCGCCCCAGGAGCTGGCCACCTTCAGCCGCAAACCGGCGTCGCCCTGCTCCAGCGACTCCAGGCGCAAAAACTCGTCCGCCCCCAGGGTGCGTCCACCCCGGTGACAGGCCACGGTGCGCACTCTTCCCCGCAACCGTCGCACTAGGCGCCCCCCCAGCTCGTCGTCGCTGTTGAGCACCGCCAGCTCCAGACTCTCCTGCTGGAACAACTTCTCCTTGGCTGCGGCGTAAGCCTGCATGGAACCGTGATAATCGAGATGGTCCCGGCTGAGGTTGGTGAACAGGACGGTGTGGAAAGGCACCGCCGCCAGCCGGTGCTGGTCGAGAGCGTGGGATGAGACCTCCATGGCCACCGCCCGGGCGCCGGCATCGTGCAACGAGGCCAGAACCCGCTGCGCCTCCACCGCGTCGGGCGTGGTGTGGCTGGAAGGTTCCAGCGCGCCGGGAAAGCCGTTCCCGAGGGTGCCGGTGACCGCGCAGCGCCAGCGTTCCGGCAGCGCCTGGGCGAGAAAGAGGGTGACGCTGCTCTTGCCGTTGGTGCCGGTGACGCCGATCATCCGCATCTTCCCGGCCGCCCCCCCGTAAAACCGCGCGGCGATGCCGCTGGCCTTGCGCCGCAATCCTTCGCAGGGAAGGACGGAAATCCCGTGCCGCCGGGAGAGCGCCTGGATGCGTCCCTCTCCCCACCGCTCGGCAGGCTCCGCAAGCGCCAGCACCGCGCCCCGCGCGACCGCCTCCTGCAAATGGTCCAGGCCGTGGCCGTGGCCGCCCCGGCAAGCGAGAAAGAGGTGGCCGGCCCGCGCCCGGCGGCTGTCCAGGGCCAGTCCCGACAGCTGCAGGCTCTCCCATCCCCCCGCCGGCAGTTCGAGATCCGCCAGCAGGGCCCCGGCGCGCCAGGAAGCCTCTTCGTTGCGGCGCAACGCCATCACCGCCCCTGCTCCAGCCGCGCCAACCGCACCGCCTGCCGGGCGCGCAGCGCATCGGGCGGCACGTTCAACAACCGCAGCGCGTCGTCCATGATGCGCGCGAACAGCGGAGCGGCCACCTCTCCGCCGTAGTAGCGCCCCGCGCGCGGATCGTCGATCATCACCACCATCACCAGGCGCGGGTCGCTGGCCGGAGCCATGCCGGCGAAGAGCGCCAGATAGGCGTGATCCTCGTAGCCCTTCTTTCCCAGCTTCTTCACGGTGCCCGTCTTGCCCGCCACCCGGTAGCCGGGTACGGCGGCCAGCGGCGCCGTGCCCCCTTCGCTCACCACCGACTCCATCATGCGGCGCATCGCGCGGGCCGTGGCGGCTTCGAACACGCGAACGCCGCGGGGCGGCGCTCCCCGCCGCAGCAGGGTCACGGGACGGCGCACGCCATCGGCGGCCAGCACCGCATAGGCCTGGGCCAGCTGAAGTACGGTCGCCGAAAGACCGTAACCGTAGGCGAGGGTGGCCTGGTCGATCTTCGCCCAGCGGCCGGCGGGACGCAGACGCCCCCGCACCTCGCCGGGATAGCCGCTGCCGGTCTCCTGCCCGAATCCCAGCTTCCACAAATAGTCGTGCAGCACCTTTCGCGGCAACTTCAAAGCGATGCGCGCGGCGCCCACGTTGCTCGACTTCTGAATGATGGTGCGCAGATCCACCACCCCCAGATCGTGGTGGTCCTTCACCTGGTAGCGACCCACGCGGAAGAAACCGGGACTGGTGTCCACCCGCTGGTCGGGTTTCACCGCTCCGGCGTCGATGGCCGCCGCGATCACCAGGGGTTTCATGGTGGAGCCCGGTTCGAAAACCTGGGTGACCGCGCGGTTGAGCAGCCGTCCTCCGCGACTGCTGCGGTTGCCGTTGGGGTTGTAGCCGGGCTGGTTGACCATCGCCAGCACCTCGCCGGTGCGAACGTCGAGCAGCACCACCGAGCCGGCGCCCGCCCGATGCTTCTTCATGGCCGCCTTGAGCTCGCGATAGGCGATGTACTGGAGCCGCTGGTCCAGGCTCAGCACCAGATTCCTGCCGGGCCGCGGCATGCGCAGGCTCTCCACGTCGGCGACGACTTGGCGGCGGCCGTCCCGCAACACCCGCTTGAGGCCGGGGGCTCCCGCCAGCTCGCGATCGAAGGCCAGCTCCAACCCCTCCTGGCCGTGATCGTCCACGTCGGTGAAACCCACCACGTGGGCGAAGATCTCGCCGTCGGGATAGTACCGCCGGTACTCGCGCAGCACCTGGAGCCCGCGGATCCGCTGCCGGCGCGCCACCTCGAGAACCCGCTGGGCGCGGGCGGGCGGAAGCCGCCTCTTCAGATAGACGAAATGGCGGCGACCGTAGCGAATCAGCCGGTGGCGCAGGTCGTCGAGACCCATGCCGAGGGCGCGAGCCAGGGCCGGCAGCCCGTCGTCGTCGGGCCGCAGCAGGCGCGGGTTGGCGGCAATGGAGTCCACAGGCGCGCTCATGGCCAGCACCACGCCGTTGCGGTCGGTGATGGCGCCCCGGTGGGCGGCCACCACCACCTCGTCGAGGTAACGGTCGGCCCCTTCCGACTGAAGAAAGTCTTTCTCGAAGATCTGGCGATCCACCGCCCGCGCCACCAGGGCGACCGCCGCCGCCAGGAAGAGAACCAGCACGAAGCGCCGCCGGCCCGCGTAGGTCCGGGGCATCGCCTCGGCCTTCTTCTGCATTCTGGCCCGTTTTTTCCGTTTGGCCGCCATCGCCTCAATCGCCTCTACGCTTGATCACCACGATCTCATCCGCCCGGGGCAGACGCATCTTCAACCGTTTCCGCGCCTCCGCTTCGATGCGCTGCGGCGCTCCCCAGGCGCCGTGCTCGATGAGCAGCGCGTTCCACTCGATGTCCAGCTGGTCCGCCTGCCGGTCCAGCCGCTTCAGTTGGGCGAAGAGCTCCCGCGACCGGTACTTGCTCTGCACCACGGCGATGGCGGACACCACCACCAGCACCGCCAGAAACAGCAGCCACCCCAGATGCGCCCGCTTCATGCACTTTTTTCCGCCACCCGCATGACGGCGCTGCGCGCCCGGGGGTTGGCTCGCAGCTCGCTGTCGCCGGGGCGCACCGCCTTGCCCACCAGCCGCAGCTCACCGGCGCGCAACTGCGCTGCGGTGACCGGCACCCCTTTCGGCAGCCGCTCGCCCTGGGAACGGCTTCGTAGAAAGCGCTTCACGACGCGGTCCTCCAGCGAGTGAAAACTGATCACCACCAGACGGCCGCCCTTCCCGAGCACTTCCACCGCCTGTTCCAAGCCTCGGCGCAGCTCCTCGAGCTCGCGGTTGATCTGGATGCGGATGGCCTGGAAGGTGCGGGTGGCGGGATGCTTGTGCCGCTCCTGCCGGGGCACCGCCGCGGTCACCAACTCCGCCAGCTCCGCCGTGGTCCGCAAAGGAGCCTTCCGGCGCCTCTCCACGATGGCCCGGGCGATCCGGCGGGCGTAACGCTCTTCTCCATAGTCGCGCAGCACCCGCGCGATCTCCGCCTCCGGCGCGGCGGCCAGCCACTGGGCGGCGGTGGGGCCGGCGCCGCGGTCCATGCGCATGTCCAGCGGCCCTTCCAGCTGAAAGCTGAAGCCCCGCTCGGCCTCGTCCAGCTGCGGCGACGATACGCCCAGGTCCAGCAACACGCCGTCCACTTCTCCTTTCACTCCAAGCCGTTCGGCCTCGTTCGCCAGCGTCGAAAAACCGGCCCGTATCAGATGGAGACGCTTTTCCCCGCTCCAACGTTCCCTTCCATATTCGATGGCCGCCTCGTCACGGTCGAAAGCGATGAGACGACCTTCCGGCCCCAACCGTTCGAGAATGGCCGCGCTGTGGCCGCCCCGACCGAAGGTGCCGTCCACATAGCAGCCATCGGGCCGCACCCCCAGGGCCTCCACCGCCTCCTTCAACAGGACCGGCTTGTGGAGGTGCGCATCGGCCATCAGAGGGCCAGGTTGGCCAGCTCTTCCGACAGCCCGCTCTCGGGATTGCGGAACGCCTCCAGCCACTCCTCCTGGCCCTTGAACCAGGCGTCCGCGTCCCAGATCTCGAACTTGAACCCCTGCCCCACCAGCGCCACCTGCTTGCTCATGCCGGCGTAGTCGCGCAGGGACTTGCTCAAGAGGATGCGCCCCTGCCCGTCGAGCTGCACCTCCTCGGCATAGCCGATGAGCAGCCGTTGCAGGTTCTTGTGTTCCGGTTTGAAGGAGGAGAGGCGGGAAACCTTCTGCACCACCGGCAGCCACTCCCGCTCGGGATAGAGCCACAGGCAGCGATCGCGGGGATTGACCGTCACCACCAGACTGGAACCGTCGGCGCCCAGCTCCTTCCGGTATTTCACCGGAATGGCCAGGCGGCCCTTGGTATCCAGGCTCAGGGTGTTGACGCCGAGGAACACAAATCCCCCCTTTTCCCCACAAATCCCCACTTCGTAACCCCATCATAGGCGGGATTTTCTCTCCGGTCAAGGCGCAATCAGAAGAAAAAAGCTTTGAAGTCAATGGCTTACACACAGAAGCTTTGACAAGGCAAAGAACCCTGAAAACAGGCTGATGAAGATGGAACTTAAAGTGTTTTGTGAAGAAAACGAGGTTGATCGCCGGCTGTGAAGCGGCTCACGGAAGGAGGGAGAGGGGAGACGGCCTGTAAGCCGGGTTCTGTTGCGGCGCCCAAGCGCCGCCGACGGCCATTCATCTGGGACGCCCGTCGCCGGACGCCTCGAGCGACCTACCCGGAAGCACCTGCGGGCCACAGGCCGCGCCTTGCGGCGCGCGCTTCCCTATTTGGTCTTGCTCCGGCTGGGGTTTACCTTGCCACTGCCGTTGCCGGCAGCGCGGTGCGCTCTTACCGCACCTTTTCACCCTTGCCGCCCGGCCACGAGGCCGGGGTAGGCGGTCTGTTTTCTGTGGCACTTTCCGTGGGCTCGCGCCCCCCAGGCGTTACCTGGCAGCCTGCCCTGCGGAGCCCGGACTTTCCTCCATCGCGGATGCGACAGCGGCCGTCCGGCCGTCTCCCCCGTCCCAACATAGAGACTGCGCTCCCGCATTGCAAGCGGATCGAGAAATGCCCGAGGGAAGCCCTGGCGTGGGCGGGAGGGGGCGAAGACCCCAAAACCCGCCCATCACTTGGCGGACTTGGCCGGCTTCGTTTCGCCCGATCCGCTCCCCTTCTCCTCGTCCGACCCTTTCCCGCGTTCCACCAGTGCTGCGGCCGAGGAGGCGTCGAGAAGCGGCTTGGCGTTCCAGCTCTCCAGCTTGAGGTACCAGGGATGACGGCTGCTCTTGAGCAGATGATAGGCCTTCTTCTTGGGCTTGTAGAGCAGCCAGGTGGCGTCGCCGGCCTTGCCGTGGAGCGCCAGGCGGCGCAAGGGCTTGTCCAGGTGCCAGGAGGGATCGGGCTCGTCGGCCGCGATGGCGTCCGCCCGTGCCCCGGCCAGGGCGGAGAGCAGATGCCGCGCGGCGCCTTCTTTCAACCGGGCTCCCGGATTTCCCTCGAGCCGCCACCCTTCTTTCTTCTTCACCAGCTTCAAGCCGTCCACCTCGACGGCGTCCAGCGCCTTGGCCTCGGGCCGCAGAAGCTCTTGATCGAACCACCGTTCCGGCTTGGCGGGAAAGCGCCACTCGGGCACTTTGGCCGCATAGACATTTTTCTCGCCGAAGGGACGCAGATAGGTGCGGTCCACCCCCGCGGACTTGCCCAGGAAGAAGGCCGCAACCCGCTTCTTGCCGGCGAACAGCTCCACCTTGCGGGAGAAACGCCCCTCCGCCACTTCGAAGCGCTCCGCCGCCCCTTTGCTGGTGGCCACGGGATGATCCAGCTTCGCCCCGGCCACCGCCTCGATGGCCGACTTCGCCTTGCCTTCGGCGACAGGCGCGCCGAAATAGCCCGGCAGGCGCCACCCCTCCTTCTCTCTCTTCACCTCCAGCCGGTCGCCCTTTTCGCCGGTCACCACCAACCGGTCGACGGATGCCGGAGCGCCCCCTTGCAGAAGCGGTTTCGGCTGCGGCGAAGCGTTCAAGGCTCCGTCCCGCTGGGCCAATGCCGCCGCCAGCGCCAACTGGGCCAGAAGCAGGACGGAAGCGACGATCAGCTCCTTTCTCATCTCACACCTCCTGAAGGATCCTGCGGTAACCGTCCAGCGCCTCCCGCCGGCGCCGGCGGTGGATCACCCACACCACGGCGAGCAGCGCCAGCACCAGCAGGTAGTCGCCGTACTCCACCATCTTCTGCCGGGCGGCGCCCATGGGCTCCAGGGTACGGGCGAAACGGCTGCGATCACGCCCCCGCAGGGCCAGTAGCGCCTGATCCTGCAGCGACCAATCCACCAGGTTCTGGGCGAAGAGGGCGGGCTTGAGGTACTCGGTGCCGAGCGCTCCCGTCAGCAAGGCCTCGGCCTCGTCGGTGAAGAGCAGGTTGGAGGCGACCAGGATGAGACGCGCGCCGTCGGCCGAGCGCTCGATCACCCCTTCCGCCCGCCGGTCGGCCTCCTTCTTCGACGGGGCCTGCTTCCCCTTGCCGGCCTTCTGCTTCCCACCGCTTGCGGAGAGCAGCGGAGAGCGCTTGCCCTTGAAGGCGGAGTCGAAGCGCCCCTCCAGCATCACCGCCAGGGTGCGCGCCTTGGGTTCCCCCTCGACGCGGAAGCCGAGATCGCCGAACCGGCGAAAATCGGGAACGATATCCAGACTGCTCGACGTCCAACTCTTCGCCGAGGAGCGCAACAGCCAGGTCACCTTGCGGCCATTGCGCGCCCGCTTCTCCACCTCGATGGGACTGGCGAAGGGCACATAGAGCTGATCCAGGCCGGCGGTGACGGGCGTGCTCCGGTTGAAGCCGTCGTCGCGCACGTCGAGGATGTAGGGGTAGTCCACCAACTGGATCTCGCGTACGGTGAAACCGCCGCCCAGATGGCGCTCCACCGGGATGGGCAAGGCGCCGGCACGGGGATCCAGCACCATCTCCCCACCCAATTTCAAGCCGTATCCCGCCAGCCACTCTTCCAGACCGCTGTCGGCCTTGGAGGCGCTCAGCGACGGTTCCAGGCTGACATCGAAGGGCGAGGCGGCCACCAGCACGGTGCCACCGCGCATGAGGAACTGGTCGATGGCGAAGCGCTGCTTCTCGTCCAGCGATCGCGGCGCCAGCACCAGCAGCATGTCGGCGTCGGCCGGCAGCCGGCCGCTCTCGAGATCGGTGTCGATCCAGCGCACCGAGTCGGCCAGCTGGCTCTTCAGCAGCGAATAGCGTCTTCCGCCGGAACCCAAGCCGAGGGGCGAAGGCGTGGCGCCGCTGGGCGCGAAGACCGCCAGCGTCTTCAGAAATCCGGGCGAAAAGCGCTTCAGCCCCGCTTCCAGCGCCTTGCGGAAACCCTCCTCGTCCAGCGACCGCGGCAAGGGCACGGGAAACTTCTGGCGCCCGTCGTCCAGCACCATGTAGAACCAGAAAGGGTGCGGATCGAGCAGGTCGAGGATCATGGGCTGGAAGCCTTCCTGCCGTTGCAGACGCTTGGCCAGCCGCTGGTCCCGGCCGGGATCCTCGAAACGCACCTTGAAACGTCCGCCGGCGCGCCGTTGCAGCCGATCCAGCGCCTTCCGCAACGCCTTGCGCGCCCCTTCCATGCCCTTGGGCAGAGCGGCGCTGAGGTAGCCGGTGAAGGTGACCGGCCGCACCAGGGTGGCGAAAAGATCGCCGCCCCCCTGATACTGGTTGAGCACTTTGCGGATGGCCGCGGTGATCTCGTACTCGGGATTGCGCAGCGCCACCTCGAGCTTGGTCTCGGACCCTACCTTGACGTCCACCAGATCCTGGTAGCCCAGCACCTTGTACTGGTCGCCGTAGCTCACCAGCACGTGGAAATAGCTGTTGACCACCGAAGCTTGGTACTTGTTGGCGGTGCGGAAGGGAACCGGGCGGATGCCGAAGCGGGAACCGGCCTCCTCCTCCACCGCCGGATCGTCGTGGGGATCGACGAACTCCACCCGCACCCGGCCTTTTCCGGCCACCGCGTACTCTTGGAGAAGGTCGCGCAACTGGGGCACCAGCGGCGCCAGCAGCGGATGGGTGGCGGCGCTGAAGTAACCGCGGATCAGCAGTGGTTCGCGCAACCGCGCGAGGGTGGTGCGGGTGGCGTCCGAAAGGGTGTAGAGGCGTCCCTGGGTGAGATCGAGGCGCAACCCTCCGAGCTGGTCGATCCAGAGGTTGGCCGCCAGCAGGTTGGCCGCCGCCAGCGCGGTGAGCCACGCCGCGGCGCGATGGCCGGGCCGGGCGGGATTGCCGGCCCAGGCGGTGCGCGCCAGCTCCAACCGGTTGAGCAGCAGAAAGAGCGCGGCGATGGAAACGTAATAATAGAGATCGCCGAGGTCGAGCACGCCGCGCACGATCTCCTCGAAGCGGCTTCCCAGACCGATGGCGCGCAGCCACTCGCCCGCCCGGTAGCTCACCAGCCCCGTGATCGCCGGCGCTCCCGCCAGATAGAGCGCGCCGCCCACCGCCACGGTGAGAAGCAGGGCGACGATCTGACTCTCCGCCCGGCTCGACGCCCATAGCCCGATGCCGAGATAGGCGGCGGCGAGAAAGAGCGCCGCCAGATAGCCGCCCGCCACCGGTCCCCAGTCCAGGGGCCCCAGGAAGGCGACGCTCACCGGCAACGGCAGGGTGAGCAGCAGCGCCAGGGCCACCAGCAGCCAGCCGGCCAGGAACTTGCCGAGCACCAGCGACCAGGGCGAGACGGGCGCGGTCACCAGCAGTTCCAGCGTCCCCGCGCGCCGCTCCTCGGCCCAGGCGCGCATGGTGAGGGCCGCCACCAGAAAGAGCAGCAACAGCGGCATCCAGCGGAAGAGCGGTTGCAGGTCGGCGATGTTGCGCGCGAAGAAGGTCTCCACCCAGAAAAAGACGAAGAGCGTCACCGCCAGGAAGAGGGCGAGAAAGAGATAGGCCACCGGCGAGCCGAAGAAAGCGGCCAGCTCCCGGCGCGCCACCTGCCGGATCTCACGCCACATGGCGCACCTCCCCGCCGGCCTGCACCTCGGCGAAGACCTTCTCCAGATCCTGCTGCTCGGGGCAGAGGCCATAGAGCGCGAAGCCCGCCCGCTGCACCGCCCGCGCCACTTCCGGCCCGGCGTCGGGGGGCGCCTCCAGGCGGTAGGCGTGGCGGCCCTCCGTCCCGCCGAGGGGCTCCAACGACTCCACCCGGGGCAGCGCCGAGAGCAGCGGCCGCACCTCCTCTTCGGGGCGGTCCACCTCCAGGCGCAGGCCGCGCGCCTGTTGCAGTTCCTCGAGGCGGGCGTCCACCACCTTGCTGCCGGAGCGCAGGATGATCACCCGCTCGCAAACCGCCTCCACCTCTTGCAGTATGTGGGTGGAGACGATCACCGTGGCCTCCTTCGCCAGCTCGCGGACGAGCCGGCGCATGTGCAGGATCTGGGTGGGATCCAGGCCGTTGGTGGGCTCGTCGAGAATGAGGATGCGCGGCCGGTGAAGGATGGCCTGGGCCACGCCCACCCGCTGCCGGTAGCCGCGAGAGAGGGTGTGAATGGGCGCGAGCGCCTTGGGCGCCAGCTCGGTGAGGCGGATGGCCCGCGCCAGCGCGGCGCTCCTTTCGGCGGGCGCCACGCCGTGCAGCCCCGCCTGGAAATCGAGATACTCCATCACCGTCATGTCGGGATAGAGGGGGCAGTTCTCCGGCAGATAACCAATGCGGGATTTGGCTCGATGGGGATCTTCCGCCACCGGCTTCCCATCCACCCGGATCACCCCTTCGGTGGGCTCCAGGAAACCGGTAATCATCTTCATGAGGGTGGTCTTGCCCGCGCCGTTGTGCCCCAGCAGTCCGACGATCTCCCCCGGCTGGATGCGGAAGCTCACCTCCGCCACCGCCGTGAAATCGCCGAACCGGCGCGTCACGCCTTCGACGTCGATCATGGCTGTGGACTCCGTGTTGTTGTTCTTCAGGCGAAGCAAAAACGCGCAATTGGAACCGTGGAACTGGAAAAAGTTCCCCGCGGAGCGGCTCGTCGGCCAGCGCGAAGACAGGCGGCGCGGACGCGACCCGGCGGTCAGGAGGCCGTGCAGCTCTCGTCCACGCAGGCGAGGCAGCGACAGGGGGCGAAGGAGCGGGCGTCGGCCTCCTCCATGGGCAGCCGCAGATCCGCCGGCACCCGCCCGGCCAACAGGGCGCCCTCGGGCAGATAGGAAAAGAGCTGGTCGTAGCGGCGCACCTCGTGCTGGTTCACCCGACGATGGATGTGGGAACGGTTCAGCTCGCGCGGGTGGCGCAGCCCGGCGGTGGCGATGATGTCGGCGGTGCGCGCACCGTGGCGGCGTGGAACCGCGCCACGCGGCGAGCCTTCTCTTCCACCACCAGCCCGCGGTAGAGGCGCGGATCCTGGGTGGCCACGCCACTGGGGCAGCGGTTGGTGTTGCAGGTGAGCGAATGGACGTAGCCGAGCGCGAACATCATGCCGCGCGCGCTGTTGCACAGATCCGCCCCCAGCGCCATGTTCTTCACCAGATGGAAGCCGGTGAAGATCTTGCCCGAAGCGACCACCCGCACCTCCTCTCTGAGACCGAAACCGATGAGGCCGTTCACCACCAGCGCCAACGCCTCGCGCAGCGGCATGCCGATGGAGTTGGCGTACTCCAGCGGCGCCGCGCCCGTCCCCCCTCGCCCCCGTCCACGGTGATGAAATCGGGACGGATGCCGGTCTCCACCATCGCCTTGCAGAGAGCGAGAAACTCGCCCTCCCGGCCCACGCTCAGCTTGAATCCCACCGGCTTCCCCTCCGAGAGGCGGCGCAGCCGTTCGACGAAGCGCATCAGCTCGATGGGGTTGGAGAAAGCGGTGTGGGCCGCCGGCGACTCCACCTTCACATGGGGCTCCACTCCGCAGATCGCGGCCACCTCCGGAGTGTTCTTCTCGGCCGGCAGGATGCCGCCGTGGCCGGGCTTGGCGCCCTGAGAGAGCTTGATCTCCACCATCTTCACCGCCTCCAGGCGGGCCAGCTCCCGGAAACGCTCCGCGGAAAAGCGGCCCCGCCGGTCCCGGCAGCCGAAATAGCCGGTGCCGATCTGCCACACCAGATCGCCGCCGTGCTCCAGATGGTATTAACCCGGCACCAATCTATGCCATCCTCAGGGCGTCAGACAGAAGTCGGAACGCGGCGCGCTTCGCAGGCAATGGTGATTCCATCGGCAAGAAGCGCAACAAAGTGCTGGCTTCTGTCTGACGTCCCGATCTTTTTGAAATTCAATCGGTTCGGTCACCACGAGCGTCCCCGTGGACGTCGTTGCCGCACCTCGACAGGGAACGACCCTGCCTTCGGCGCGGCGCCTCGCCACGAGCGCGCTCGTGGTGACTGAGGGTGACATAGATTGGTGCCGGGTTAATAGGGAGTGATGCCGCCTTCGCCGGTGTTGTGCGCGAAGCCTCCCTGCCGGGCACCGAGATTGAGCGCCTGGATGGCGGGGGGACTGAGCGCACCGAAGCTCATCGCCGAGATGTTGAAGATGCTGGCGGTGTAGGGACGGTCGCACTGGGAGCCTCCCACCACCACGCGAAGATCGGGCTCGACCTCGGCCGGATCGAGGAGCGACAGCGAATGATCGATCCATTCGTAGCCGCTGCGGTAGGCGTCCACCCGGCTGCCGAAAGGCACCGTCTCCACCGCTCCCTTGGCGCGCTGGTAGACGATGCTGCGGAACATCCGGTTGACCGGCATGCCGTCGGTGTCCGACTCGACGAAATATTGCCGGATATAGGGACGCAGCCGCTCCATGAGCCAGCGCCCGCGCCCGAAGAGGGGGAAGTTGGGGCGGATGGAGTGGCGCTTCTGGAGCCGGTCGTAGAGACCCACGCCGGCCAGGGGCAGCAACGCCACCAGCGTCCAGAGAATGACGGGGCGGAACGGCGCCAGCAGCGCCACCGCCAGAAAGAGCCCGCCGAACACCTTGAAGAAAGTGGAGCGCATCGGCTTCCCTCAGGCTTTCCCAAGAGACCGGCGGGACGGCCGCTTCATTGCGTCATTTGCGCTTCCAGGCGCCTTCCTTGCGGTACCAATAGCCTTTGGGCACCTCTTCGATCCAGATGCGGGCGAAGGTCTTGCGGATCTCTCCTTCCCACTCGGGATGGCCGTTGGCGCGGGCGATCTCGCGGTAGAGGGCGTTGCGGTCGCGGTTCTCGTCGGCCACCAGTTTCTTCAGCCGGTTGCGCTGACTGAGCGGCACCTGTTTGAGCGAACGGATCTGCACCAGTCCCGACTCGTTGAAGCCCACGGCGCCCGCGCGGTACCAGGGAGCCAGCTGCCGCTGCCGCTGCTGCATCGACTTGCGCAGCCGGGCGATGGCGGGAGTGTCGATGTCGATGTCGGCGCCGGCCGCTTCGGCCACCGGCACCAGCCGCTCCAGCAGCCGGCCGGCCAGCAGCCAAGCCGGATGGGGGCGGTCGAGATAAGAGTGGTCCGGCCCCTTTTCCGGCGCTTTGGGCGCCTGCTGCGGGGCCTGTCCGCTGTTCTTGAGCACATCGCGCACGATGACCCGCGCCGCCTGCTCCGCCGCAGCGGCCGGGAAATAGATGTTGATGGTCACACAGGCGCTGAGCAGAAGGCTCAGCAGAGGCCAACCGGTTTTCTTGAACATGATTTCACTCCACGACGATGCCTTTCAACTGAATAGCGCGCAGCCGCGCCAGCAGGTCCTTCCAGGCCACGCGCCGGTTCCTGCCGATGACGTCCACCCGCGGAAGCAGCGCTCCCTTGACGATATAGTAACCGCCTCCCGGGCCGGGGGCACCATCCAGTTCGGCGGTGTCGCCGTGGAGGGTCACCCGCAGTTGCAGCCGGTCGTAGGCGAAATCCTTGAACAGCCCCAGGAAGGTTCCGGAAAGCCCCGCCGCCACGCCGTTGCCCAGCTTGGTGAGATCGTCGATGGCGCGCTGGCTGATGCGGTGGCGGCGCGCGTCGTGGGGAGGCGATCTCAGTTCCGCCTCGAAGCCGGCCACTTCCCATCCCACCAGCCGCAGGTCGCGCACCCATCCTTCCAGGCTCCCCTCGATGCGACCGAAGGAGAAGGTGCGGGAGAGCTGCGCCAGGTCGAGATTCTCCAGGCGCAGGCGGGTCCGCAACACCGGAGCCGGGCCGAGGAGATCTTCGACGGTCAACCCCTCCACCACCACGCGACCGCCGAACAACTTCAGCACGAGGTCGCCCTCCAGTCGCAGGCGGCCTTCCGCGTAGTGGAAACGCGGCAGGCTCGCGTCCACTTTTCCCTCCAGAGGAGGCCAGTCCAGCGCGGCGCTGAGCGCCTTCAGGCTCAATCCCGCCAGCTCGGCGCCCCCCTCGGCCTCGAACGGCCCGCGAGGCAGACCGGAGATGATCAGGCCGGTGAGCTCGAGGCGGCCGCGCAGCAGATCCACCGCGAACGGCGCCACCTCCAGGCGATGGGGACGGGCCCGCAAGCCCACCTCGGCGCCTCCCAGCGCCACCCGGTAGAGATGAGCGCTCGTCCACGAGAGGCGGGAGGGAGACGCCGGCGCGGACGCCTTCCAGTAGAGCCGGCCGGAAAGACCATCGAAGCCGAAGCGCCCCCCTTCGTCCTCGAGCCGCGCCGATTCCAGCGCCAGCGCGAACGCCCGCGGTTCTCCGCCGCCCAGCGTGATGCTGCCGGAGGCTCGGCCGCGCAGCTGCAAGGCGTCCGCGGGCGTGCCGATGAGCAGCGGCTGGAGCAGCAGGGCATAGCCCTTGGCCAGGTCGGCCAGGCGCCATCGGAAAACGCCTTCGCGCAGGCCGCCCGCGCGCCAGTCGAGCCGTCCGGAGAGCTCCAGCAGCGCCGGCCACCGCGCCGTCAGTCGTTCGAGATGGAGGCGTTTCTCCCGTTCGTTCCACCACCCCTCGGCGTTCAGAGTCAGGGGCCGTTCGAACTCCAGGTAGAAAGGATCGAGATAGAGCTGGCCGCGCTTCAATCGCAGTTGCAGATCTCCCTGCGGGCGCTTTCCACCGTCGAGCTTCCCCGACAGGGAAAGGGCGAGCGCCTCCCCCACGTGAAGTCCCTCTTCATCGCTGAAGCCGAGCTTGGAGGCGGCCAACCGGAAACGCCCTTTCCAGCCGCCGGATGGGCGCCGGCTCCCCGAGGCGGCCAGCGACAGCGCGCCCGACCCGCTCCAGCCGGATGCCCAGCGGCTCAGCAGCGGAGCGAGCCGCAGCCCTTCCAAGTTCAGGTTGCCCCCCCAGCCGTCCTGGTCTCCTTCCAGCCGCCCTTCCAACCGCCCTCGGCCCAACCGAAAGTTCTTCAGCGCCAAGGCAAGCCGGCCGGAAACCCAACGCCACTCCAGCCCGCCGCCGACCCGCTTCCAGGGGGCCAGCGCAAAATCCAGCTTCGCCTCGCGGCAGTCGCCGCCGCCCTCCTGAAACAGCCGAAGACGGGGACAGGAGAGGTCCAGGCCGGCGGCCTCGAGATCCAGCGCGGGAAAGGTCAATCGGTCCAGATGGAGGTCGAAGGCGGCCCGCCCCGAGTCGCCGGGAAGCAGGCGCAGCCGCACCCCTTCGGCCCGCCACTCCGCTCCTGCCACCGACGCGGCGGCAAGCCCCGCCTCCTCCACGGCGGAGGCGGCGGCCGCCCAAAAGAGCAGGAGCGCCAACAGCAGAGGCACGACAACCCCCGATGAGGAAATGGATTCGGACAGCTTCCATCGTGGCACAATGGCGGCATGGGTTGAAGAGAGAAATGGCATGGCCCGCATCGAAACCGTTACCGCCCCCTTGGTGGTGCGTCACGCCGACGGTCGCGAGCAGGTGATGGCGCGCGCTTTTCCCCATCCCCGCGGGGTGGTGGTGCTGGACCTCTTCTGGCACCGCTCCACTCCCGACCGCGCCGCCCACCTGCTGGAGGGGGAGCTCAGCGGCGAGGGTCCCTGGCGGGTGGGCGAGGCGGTGATCCGGGTGCTCGGCTGCCAGCACACCGACCCCCACCTCCAGGAGCAGTTCCTGCCCTGGAAACGGTATCTGGAAGCGTACGGGGATCAGTACCCTCCCGAGGAGCAGATCCGCGAGATCGCCCGGCGGCTCGGCTGCCGCTTCGAAGCGTAGAAGAGCCGGCCCCGGAACCCACGACCGGTCTCCGGCATCTCCGACGGCGGGCGTCGGACGCGATCAATCGAGGCGGGCGAGCACCGCCTCCACCTTCTTCTCGGTGACCGGAAAGGAGATGGCCTCCCACACCGGAAAACGCTCCCGGAACTTCTCGAAAAAAGCCTCGTGCGCCGGGGGATAGAAGACCAGCAGCTTCACCTGGGGATGGCGCTGGAGTATGGCGCCCTGCGTCTCCAGGTTGGAGCTGCGGTCGCGGAAGTCGGTCTGGTAGTTGTACTCCGCCACCACCACGTCGGGAAGCTGCTTCTTCAGCCAGGCGCGCGCCTTACGCTGGGAGGTGACCCACTCCACCTCGAACCCCAGCCGCTGGTAGAGCGGAATCAGGTTGGGATAGCCGCCCAGCTCGACGATGGCCAGCAGCTTGCGGCCGCTCATGCGGCGCTCTCCTCCCGGCATCGGCGCTCCAGATGGCGGCGGATGGGATCGGCCGCCTTGCGTCCGTGCAGTCCGTGCAGATCGAGCAGCTCGCGCGCCAGCCGCTCCCAGCGCTCACGGTCCGCTTCCGCGCGGCGGCGCAAGGGCTCCAGATCCCCGCTCTCCAGCCACTGGTCGTAGGCCGCGCGCAGTTGGGGATAGAGATGCTGACGCATGCCGCTCAGGTTACCCAGATAGAAATGGATGGAGGGCTCGTAGCCCCGCTCCAACAGCATCGGCAGGGTGCGACGGGCGTCGGCCAGATGGTCCTTCACCGCCCGAGCCATCAGCTCCGCCGGCGTGAGAGCCAGATCCATGAGCATCCGGTTCCAACCGTCGCCCAGCTGCTCCGAGGCCTCCATCTCGCCCAGCTCGTGTTCGCGGGCGGCGGCCAGCTCGGCCTCGGTCATCGCGTCCAGGGCACGGTCCGGATCGGCGTCGAAGTCGTAGCAGGCGAAGGCCCGGCCCAGAGGGTTGTCGGGCCGGCTCCAGGCCCAGCTCTCGTATTTCTCCCACAGATAGCGGCGCAACGCCTCGCGCCGGAGGAAGACCCCGGCCTCGCTGGCCATGGCGGGCGGCGCGTTGAGACAGCGAGCGTACTCCCGACCGCAAAGATGGAGGGCGCCCTGCCCTTCGCGCTCTTCGCGGTCGAGCAGCTCGGCGATGAAGAAGTGGGCCCGCGCGCCGCCCGTCAGCCCCGCGCTGTAGACCGCGCCCAGCGGCTCCAGCGCCCGGTTGATGGCCAGCGTGTCGAAAGGCTCGAAGGTTTCTGCCCCGATCTCCAAAGGACGGTAGTCGGCCTCGGCCAGCTCCTCCCAGAGCGCTTCCCGCTCTTGGAGCCAGGCCCCGACCTCTTCCTTGGGGAGGGGATCGCGGATGCCCGCGCCGGTCTCCCAGCGATAGTACTCCCGCATCTTCAGCAGGTAGGTGCACATGGTGAAGTCGCCGCCGTGGCGGGCGTCGGCCACGTGGCAGTTGTACTGCACCTGCTCGCAGATTTCTCGCAGCGAAGGGTTCATACCGCCTCAATTCTTGAGTAAAATGCTTGGTTATTGAGTTATAGCACGAAGCCGGAACCGGCTCAAAAGGAGAATTCACATGGCATTGCGCATCAAGAGCCGCTGGCACGGCGAGGGCGAACGCAGCCTGGACGAGATCGCCGGCGCCCTGGCGTTCATCGCCTGGCGGCTGGCCCAGGACAAGGCGATCAATCTGCACGGCGAGGATTTCGTCTACGAGAGCGACCGCCAGCGCATGGATGTGATCATCGAATATCTGATCTTCCAGTTGCAGATCATGGACCGCCTGGCCCACGACCGGCTGGAGATGAGCGACGAGGAGCGCCGCCAGCTGATCGTGGCGGTGGCGCAAAAGATGGGGCGGATCGTGGAGGACAACAGTCTCGATCTGTTCGGGCCGGGCGACCATCTGCCGGCCTTTTTCGACCGGATCAACGAGCGCGCCGCCGAGTACGCCGAATTCCGCTATACCGACGAAGGCCCCTCCTACCCCTTTCTGCGCCACCTCGGCTACGAGATCCAGCAGATCATGGGAGAGTCGCAGGAGAACCGCTGGGTCATCGACCAGGTGATGGACAAGGACGGCGTGGAGGTGGACCGCAAGCTGGCGCGGGCGATGATGGATCTCTTCGACTGAGCCACCTTCCCCTTTTTCGGCACGCATGGCCGCCTCCATCATCGATCGGGCTTTTTCCCGCCATCGCGCATTCCGCTCCCGGGGCGCGGTGGCGGCGGAAACTTTTCCGTCGCCGCTTCCCCTCTCACCAGAGCCGTTCCCCGATTTCGCCTCCAGGCCGCATCCGAATGGCGCAGAACTTGTATTCGGGGATCTTGGCGTCGGGATCCAGCGCTTCGTTGGTGAGCAGATTGGCGGCGGCTTCGGCGTAACAGAAGGCCATGAAGACCGTCCCCCGCTGTAGCCCGCCGTTGGCGCGGGCATGGGCGCAGACCCGGCCGCGGCGCGATTCCAGGGTCACCAGGTCCCCCGGCTCCACCCCCAAGCCGGCCAGATCCTGGGGATGGATCTGCACCACCGCCGTCGGCTCGATGGCGTCGAGCACGGTGGCGTGGCGGGTCATGACGCCGGTGTGCCAATGCTCCAGCTGGCGGCCGGTGATGAAGACGTACGGATACTCGTCGTCCGGCAGTTCCGCCGCCCGCGTGAACGCCGCCGGCACGAAGCGCCCCCGGCCCGTCGGCGTGGGAAAGCTTTCGGTGAAGAGGACCGCTTGCCCGGGGTCGCCCTCTTTTCGACAGGGGTAGATGACCGAATCCTCCCGCTCCAGGCGTTCCCAGGCGATGCCGGAGATGCTGGGCATGGCGCGGCGCATCTCTTCGAACACCTCCCGGGGACCGGCATAGTTCCAGTCCAGCCCCATGCGGCGGGCGATCTCCTGGATGATCCAAAGGTCCTGACGCGCCTCGCCGGGCGGATCGATGGCCTGACGGCCCAGCTGCACCCGGCGGTCGGTGTTGGTGAAAGTGCCGCTCTTCTCCGGGAAGGCCGAGGCCGGCAGCACCACGTCGGCGAAACCGGCGGTCTCGGTGAGGAAGATGTCCTGCACCACCAGATGCTCCAACTTGGCCAAGGCGGCGCGGGCATGGGCCACGTTGGGATCGGACATGGCCGGGTTTTCCCCTTCGATGTACATGCCGCGCACCTGGCCTTTCTCGATGGCGTGGATCACCTCCACCACCGTCAGACCCGGTTCGGGATCCAGTTCGGCCCCCCAGAGCTTTTCGAAAAAGTCTCTCGCCTGGGGATCGCCGACCGGCTTGTAGTCCGGGAACACCATGGGAATCAGACCGGCATCGGAGGCACCCTGGACGTTGTTCTGCCCGCGCAAGGGATGGAGGCCGGTGCCGGGACGGCCGATCTGGCCGGTCATCAGGGCCATGGCGATCAGGCAGCGGGCGTTGTCGGTGCCGTGGACGTGCTGGGAGATGCCCATGCCCCAGAAGATCATCGAGGCCTTCGAGGTGGCATACAGACGCGCCACCTCACGGATGGTGTCGGCGGGAATCCCGCACACCGGCGCCACCCGTTCGGGCGCGTAGTTCTTCAGATGATGGCACAGGTTGTCGAAGCCCTCGGTGCGCTTGGCGATGAATTCCTTGTCGTACAGGCCCTCCTCGACGATGACGTGCATGATGCCGTTGAGCAGGGCCACGTCGGTGTCGGGGCGGAACTGCAGCGCATGGGTGGCGAAACGGCAGATCTCCGTGCGCACCGGGTCGGCGACGATGAGCTTGGCGCCGTTGCGGGCGGCGTTCTTGAACCAGGTGGCCGCCACCGGATGGTTGACGGTGGCGTTGGAACCGATGAGGAAGATCACCTCGGCCTGCTTCACGTCGGCCACCGGGTTGGACACGGCGCCGGAACCGATGCACTCGAGGAGCGCCGCCACCGAGGAGGCGTGGCACAAACGGGTGCAGTGATCGACGTTGTTGCTGCCGAAGGCGGTGCGCACCAGCTTCTGAAACAGATAGGCCTCCTCGTTGCTGCCCTTGGCCGAACCGAAGCCGGCCAGCGCCTTGGGACCGTACTCGTCGCGGATGCGCTTGAGACCGGCGGCGGCCAAATCCAGCGCCTCCTCCCAGGAGGCCTCCCGGAACACCTCATGCATCCGTTCGGGCGCGACCGGTTCCGTGGTTTTGGCTGCCCCCGTCCGCCGAATCAAGGGCTTGGTCAAGCGATGGGGATGATGCACGTAATCGAAACCGAAACGGCCCTTGACGCACAATCGGCTGCGATTGGTCTCGCCGTCGCGTCCCTCCACGTAGAGAATGCGGTCGCCGCGCACGTTGAAGGTCAACAGACAACCGACGCCGCAATAGGGACAGGCGGACGGGACTTTCTTGTCCACCGGCAGACGGCCGACGTCGCCGGCCGGCATCAGCGCTCCCGTGGGGCAGGCCTGGACGCATTCGCCGCAGGCCACGCAGGTGCTGTCGCCCATGGGATCGTCCAGGTCGAAGACGATCTTGGAAGCCGCGCCGCGGAAGGCGTAGCCGATGACGTCGTTGGCCTGCTCCTCGCGGCAGGCGCGCACGCAGCGGGTGCACTGGATGCAGGCGTCGAGATTGATCGCCATGGCCGGATGGGACAGGTCCGGATTCGGTTGCGTCCGCTGGGGGAAGCGGGGCCGGCCGACGCCCATCTTGGCGACCCACCGATCCAGCTCGGAATCGTCCCGGTAGGGAGATTTTCCCTGCTGCGGCATGTCCGAGAGCAGCAGTTCCAGCACCATCTTCTGGGACTTGACGGCCCGCTCGCTCTTCGCCTGGATCTTCATCCCTTCCTTGGGCGTCCGGCAGCACGACGGCGCCAGCACCCGTTCCCCCTCGATCTCCACCACGCAGGCCCGGCAGTTGCCGTCCGGGCGGTAACCCTCCTTGTAACAGAGATGGGGGATCTCGATCCCGTGGCGTTTGGCCGCCTGGAGGATGGTTTCCCCCTCGTAGGCGGTGATCTCCCGCCCGTCCAGGGTGAAAGCGACGGTTTCGAGATCTTCGGCATATTCGGGACCGGCAGCCATCCTTCACTCCTCCAATTCGTGGGAAAAATGTTCGAACACGCAGCGGATCGGATTGGGCGCCGCCTGCCCCAGGCCGCAGATCGAGGCGTCGGCCATCACCTGGCACAGGTCTTCGAGACGCTGGCGGTCCCACTCACCCGCCTCCATCAGCCGAGCCGCCTTGGCGGTCCCCACCCGGCAGGGAGTGCACTGGCCGCAGGATTCATTCTCGAAGAACTTGATGGCGTCGAGGGCCAGATCCCGGGCCCTGTCGTGCTGGGAGAAGACCACCACCGCCGCTGAGCCGATGAAGCAGCCGTATGGATTGAGGGTGTCGAAATCCAGCGGAATGTCGCCCAGGGACGCGGGCAGGATGCCGCCGGAGGCGCCCCCGGGGAAATAGCCGTAGAATTCGTGGCCCGGCAACATGCCGCCGCAGTATTCGTCGATCAGTTCGCGCACCGTGATCCCTGCCGGCGCCAGATGCACCCCCGGCTTCTTGACCCGGCCGGAGACCGAGAACGAACGCAGCCCCTTGCGCCCGTGACGGCCGAAGGAGGTGAACCAGTCCGGGCCCTTCTCGACGATGTCGCGCACCCAGTGGAGCGTCTCCATGTTGTGTTCCAGGGTCGGGCGGCCGAACAAGCCGACCTCGGCCAGATAGGGAGGCCGCAGCCGGGGCATGCCGCGCTTGCCCTCGATGGATTCGATCATCGCCGACTCTTCGCCGCAGATGTAGGCGCCGGCCCCACGGCGCAGGTGGATCGGCGGCAGGCTACCCTTGACCGGCGGATCGGCCTGCAGCCTGGCCAGTTCGACCTGGAGAATCTTGCGGGCCGCCGCATACTCGTCGCGCAAATAGATGTAGATGGCCTCGCAACCGACCACCTGGGCGGCCACCAGCGCCCCTTCGAGAAAACGATGGGGATCGGACTCCAGATAATGGCGGTCCTTGAAGGTGCCCGGCTCCCCCTCGTCGATGTTGACCGCCAGGTAGCGCGGCGCCGGCTGTTTGCGGACGATCTCCCACTTGACGCCGGCGGGAAATCCGGCCCCGCCGAGCCCCCGCAGGCCGGCGTCCTCGAGGGCGGCGATCACGGTCTCCGGATCGCGATGCCCTTCCACCAGGCCGAGCAGCAATTCGTAACCGCCCTTGGCGCGGTAGGCTTCGTAATCGGTGTATTCGGGAACCGGCGCCTCCACCGCCCCGGTTTCCACCGCCGCATGGATCTTCTCCGGCGTCGCCCCGTGGACGGGATTCCGGCCCACCACGGCCACCGGCGCATGCTGGCAGCGGCCCATGCACGGCGCCGGCAGCACCCGCACCCTTTCGCCCAGCCCCCGTTTGAGCGCGTCGATCAGTTCGTGGGCGCCGTGCATCCGGCAGGTCAGCGATTCGCAGACCCGCACCGTCAATGGCGGTGGCGGCGTCTCACCCTCCTCGACCACGTCGAAATGGTGGTAGAAGGTCGCCACCTCGTACACTTCCGCCGGCGACAGATTCATTTCGTGGGCCAGGGCGACGATGTGCTTGGCGGAGATGCATTTGCAGGCATCCTGAATCTTGTGCAGATGCTCGATGAGCAGGTCACGGCGCCTGGGTTCCTCCCCCAACAACGCCCGAATCTCCTCCAAGACTTCGGGGACCACCGGACGCCCCCGATCGACCCGGCCCCTTTTCTTGCGTGTCTGTTTCCCAGCCATGCGCGGCACCTTACACCTAATCGTTTGGTCGGACGCGGGCAAATTCCAGCGCGCCGGACGAAAACTCATGATCCCAATTGTAGACGTCTCAATTTCACCGGTCGTATTAATGTGGCTCGGAGCGCGGCGCGACGGCTGAAGGGCCGGGAAACGGAGCCTCTTCTGCGCCGATGAACCAACCGGATTGAGCGTCGGAGAGAAAAGCCGGGCCGACCGACGATCCGTTCCAGAGACCAGGTCGCCGCAAAAACGGCGAAAACGATCGGATCCGGAATTCATGAAGCCGGGGCTGCCGGAAACCAGGAGATGGACTACTGCGCGACGCCGAGCCGCATTCGTCGAGCGTCGCGCAATGCGAACACTTTCAAGTGGCGCACAAAAAAAGGCGGGGATCGCCCGCCTTTTTTCGTCGATCGGTGAGCCGGATCAGTTTTTGACCCACTTCTCCAGGTTGTCCAGGTTCTTCTCCTTGCCGTCGGCATAGCCGGCTTCGTAGGCCTCGGTCACGCGCTGCTCTTCGCGCTCGGGGTGCTGCAGGAAACCTGCCTGCCAGCCAAGGATGTACTCGTCGTCCACACCCATGCTTTCCATCTTGGTTACGGCATCGTAGTAAAACTGGTTCATGTCCGGTCTCCGAAAAATTTGGTCTGGTTGATTGCACTCGGCACGGCGGGCGCACATTCTGCCACGCCTTGCCACCGGCTACAATGCTGTAGCTTCCCCGCCCGGCCGGAGCCTCCGTTTCCGGACGGAAATTCGTATTAGAATACTTTGTTTTTCTTATGGGATGCAAGTACGGAGCGCGCGACCACAAGGGCGCGGCACGGCTTCCCGAACCGTCGTTCCCGACCCGTCTCGACAAATTATGCGAAACCCCGGCCGCGGTGCGGTTGACCTTTGTCAAGGGAATGCGCATGCTTCCGTGATTCCGTGCAAGCCCCTGCTACGCCATGCGTCCAGCTCAGCTTCTCACCATCCTCGACCGTGAATTCACCAGTACCTCCGAAGGGCATCACACCCCGGTGATGCTCTGGGGGCCTCCCGGCGTGGGCAAGTCGCAGATGGTGGCCGAAATCGCCGCGAAGCACCAGGTGCCGGTGATCGACATCCGTCTCTCGCAGATGGAGCCCAGCGACCTGCGCGGCATCCCTTTCCGTCAAGGCGACGTGGTGGAGTGGGCGGTGCCCGCCATTCTTCCGGACGAGCAGCGCCACGGCCCGCGCGGCATTCTCTTCCTGGACGAGATCACCTCGGCGCCGCCCAGCGTCTCCGCCGCCGCCTACCAGCTCATCCTCGACCGCCGCCTGGGCGAGTACGAGGTGCCGGAAGGGTGGGCCATCTTCGCCGCCGGCAACCGCCAGGGTGACCGCGGCGTCACCTACACCATGCCGGCGCCTCTGGCCAACCGCCTCTCCCACTTCGAAGTGGAGACCCACCTCGACGACTGGGTGGCCTGGGCCTGGGCCAACGGCATCGACGAACGGGTGATCGGCTTTCTGCGCTTTCGTCCCGAGCTGTTGTTCGACTTCGACCCGGCGCACAACCCGGTGGCCTTCCCCTCGCCGCGCTCCTGGGAGTTTGCCCACCGCAGCCTGCAGAAGTTCGGCGACCAGCCCAGCCTGCTCCTCGGCGCGCTGCAGGCGTGCGTGGGGCCGGCCGCCGGCATCGAACTGCACGCTTTCATCAGCAGCCTGGACAAGATGCCCGACCTGGACGCCATCGTCGCCGGCGAAGAGATGCCGGTGCCCGACGAGATCGACCTCCAATATGCCGTGGCCGCCGCTCTCGTGGGACGGGCCATCCGCGCCGCGGAGGGAGAAGAGGCGGACGAGGTGATCGGCCACATCCTGGAATACGCCAACCGTTTCCCTCAGAAAGAGATGGGGGTGATGCTGGTCTCCGACCTGCATCGCGCCATCGGCGAGCGGCTCTTCAGCGTGCCCCAGTTCGCCGACTGGGCCACGGCCATCGGGGAGGTGATGCTGTACCGCTGAGGACGCAGCGGCCGAATCGAGATGGATCAGAAAGCGATCGAAACCAAACTCGCCGCCGCCCGCACCCAGCTAATCCTCGACAAGCCCTTTCTCGGCGCCCTGGTGATGCGCCTGCCAATGGTGGCCGCCGACCCTGATTGGTGCCCCACCACCGGCACCGACGCCCGCCGCTTCTACTACAACCCCGAATACATCGACTCCCTCACTCTGGAACAGACCCAGTTCATGCTGGCCCACGAAGCGCTGCACTGCGCCCTCGGCCATTTCGCCCGCCGCCAGCACCGCGACATCGGCCGCTGGAATCTCGCTTGCGATTACGCCATCAACCCCATCCTGGTGGACGACGGCCTCAAACCACCCTACGACGCCATGATTCTGGACCAGTTCCGCGGCATGACCGCCGAGGAGATCTACCCGCTGCTGGAGGAGGACGATCAGTACGAAACCATCGACAAGCATCTCTACGACCAGGAGAGCGACAGCCCGGGAAACCGCGGAGGCGACCAGAAGCGCTCTTCGGGACGGAACGAGACGCCGCCGCCCACCAGCGAGAAGCAGCAGGCGCCGCGCCCTTCCAGCGGCGAACCCCAGGGACAAGAAGGCGCCCGCCAGAAGAGCGACCCCGACCGCCGGGGCGAGCGCCGGGAATCGGGCGGCGACCGGCAGAAACCGCTCGAACCCGAGGAAGCGGGAGAAAAAAGGCCGCCCCCGCTCAACCACGAAGAGCGGGAAAACCTGGAGGTGCAGTGGCAGCAGCGCCTGGCCGGCGCCGCCCAGCAGGCGATCCAGGCGGGGAAGATGGATGGCGCCATGGCCCGCCTGGTGGACCACCTGCTGCAACCCCGTCTGCCGTGGCGCAGCCTGCTGGCGCGCTACATGACCGCCAACGCCCGCGACGACTACAGCTACATGCGTCCGTCGCGCCGCAGCCAGGGCGGAGCCATCCTGCCGGCGCTGCGCTCAAGCCAGGTGGAGGTGGTGGTGGCGGTGGACACCAGCGGCTCCATCGCCGATGGCGAGATCCAGGAGTTTCTCTCCGAGGTGACGGCGCTGAAGGGCCAGATGCGCGCCCGCGTCACCCTGCTCGCCTGCGATCACCGCCTGGCCGAAGGCGCGCCCTGGATCTTCGAGCCTTGGGAGGAACTGCGGCTCGACGCGCCGCTGACGGGCGGTGGTGGCACCGATTTCCGCCCCGTGTTTCAATGGGTGGAGCGGCAGGGACTGCGTCCGGAGGTATTGATCTATTTCACCGACCTGGAAGGCGCCTTTCCGGAACTCGAGCCGCCCTACCCGGTCTTGTGGTTGGTAAAAGGCAGGGAAAAGCCACCTTGGGGCCAACGCATCCAGCTCAATTGAATCGCGCGCATCTGCCACACCGCCTTCTCTGCACGCTGCTCAGTCTGCTGCTGGCGCTTACGCCCGGCTGGAGCTTGGGAGACGTCTACCAGGATCTTCCCGACATGGGCTCGGTCTCCGGGAGCCTGCTCACCCCCCGCCAGGAGAAACAGCTCGGCAAGGCCTTCATGCGTTACGTGCGCGCCACCCAGAAGGTGATCGACGACCCCCTCCTGGACGACTACATCAACACGCTGGGGCGGCAACTGGTGCAACACAGCGAAGCGCGCGGCACCCGCTTCACCTTCTTCTTGGTACGCGATCCCACCGTGAACGCCTACGCCGGCCCCGGCGGCTACATCGGCGTCAACACCGGCCTGGTCCTCACCACCCGTTCGGAGAACGAGCTGGCCGCCGTTCTGGCCCACGAGATCACCCATGTGATCCAGAAGCATCTTCTGCGCGCCTGGTATCAGGACCAGAACCTGACCTTGGTGCAAGGAGCCGCGCTGCTGGCGGCCGTGCTGCTGGGAACCCTGGCCGGCGGCAACGCGGGTATGGCCACCGCCATCGGCTTGCAGGCAGCGGTGCGGCAGCAGCAGATCAACTTCACCCGGCAAAACGAAAAGGAGGCCGACCGCATCGGCATCGACATCATGCAGCAGGCCGGTTTCGACCCGCGCGCCATGGCCACTTTCTTCTCGCGCATGGGACGCGCCATCCGCGCCTATGGGACCAAACTGCCGGAATTCCTGCGCACCCATCCGGTGACCAACGCGCGTATCGCCGACGCCTGGGGCCGGGCGGAAACCTATCCTTATCGCCAGCGGGAAGACAGTCTGCGCTACCTGCTCGCGCGAACGGCGCTTCGTGAGAGCGGCTTCCAAAATCCGGAAGACGGCATCCTCCATTTCCGCTCCGCTCTGAAGGAGGGCCGTTACCGCAGCCGGGCGGCGGCGCGCTACGGCTTGGCGCGCGCGCTTTATCGCGCCCGCCGTTTCGATTCCGCGGCCAAGGAGCTCGCTGCCCTGTTGAAGGAACATCCGGAAGTTCCGGAGTTCATCGTCACCGCCTCGCGCGTGGACATGGAAAAGGGCAAACGGGAAGCGGCATTGAAACGCCTGGAGAAGGCCGTCCACCGCCACCCTTCGAGTCTGCCGTTGCGCCTCGTGCTGGACGAGCTCTATCTACGTGCCGGCAAACCGAAGAAAGCCTATGCCGCTCTGATGCGACTGGCATCGGATTATCCGGAGAAGACCCGTGTCCACCGTCTGCTGGCGCAAGCCGCGGCCGATCTGAAACGGCCTGCCGAAAGCCATCAATACCTCGCCACCTATTACTATCTGATGGGGGATCTGGAAGCCGCGCGACGCCAGCTCGGGATCGCGCTGCGCCAATCCGGCCTGGACGACTACGAACGCGCCCGCATCGTTTCCCAACTGCACCGCGTCGAGGAAGAGCTCAAACAACTCAAAGAAACAGGCGGAAAAAAGTGAAGGGATTTTTCTTCGAGCGGAAGCAGCGCCCACTACAATGTGAACGAATTCCCGCCTTCTTGTCCCTTTTTCCTTGTTTTTCTCTATGGAAAAGAAAACAAATATGATAACTTCGTCTCCGCATTCATCGTGAACCCCAAAAGGAGCGCATGCAATGGTAAAGAAAACCACCAAGAAGACGGCGGCGAAGAAAGCCGCCGCACCCAAGAAGCTGACCGCCATCGCCAAGAAGCAGACCAAGAGCCAGATCATCGAAGCTATCGCCGAGGATACCGGCCTCACCAAAAAGCAGGTGGCGGCTGTCTTCTCCTCGCTGGGCGACCTCATCACCCGCCACATCAAGAAACGGGGTTCGGGCGAGTTCGCCATTCCCGATACCGGCGTCAAGATCCGCCGGGTGAAGAAACCCGCCAGGAAAGCACGCATGGGCCGCAACCCCGCCACCGGCGAGCCGATGAAGATTCCCGCCAAGCCGGCCACCACCACCGTCAAAGTGGTGGCGTTGAAAGCACTCAAAGACGCGGTGAAGAAGTAAGTTTCGCGCCGACCCGTCTAGCCCCAGCATTCAATAAAGAAACGCCGCGATTATCGCGGCGTTTCTTTATTTATTGGAAATCTCTTTCAGCCAAGAGGCGGTGCGGAAGGCGATCCAAAAGCCCTCCTGTCGGCATCCATTCAGTACGCCGCCGCGATGGGCGTGCCTCCCCGCAAGGAACCGCGGTAGAGCGCCCGCCGAAACTGCCGCCGGTAGTGGACCACCGCGCTCTGGCCGTTGGCCATGACGTCGAACACCTTCCAACCGCTCTTGGAACGGTAGAAACGGAAATCGAGCCGGGCCGGGTAACCGCCTGGATCGCGAATGGCGGTGGTCACCACGCCGGTGTGGCCGTCTCTTGAAAGCCGTTGGGAGACCACCCGGATCTGCTGACGATCGTAGCTGCCCAGCCGCTCCACCAGGGTAGCCAGGAACTGCCGTTTGATGCGGCTTGCCAGACGCTTCTTCTGCCGCTCGTTCATGCGGCGCCACATCGCGCCCGCAGCGGAACGCGCCATGTAGGCGAAGTCGAAATAGGGCGCGATCTCCTTGTTGAGGAAGGCGCCCAGTTTCTGTAGATCGCCGTCGCTGTTCTGCAGAAAATGCATCATCTTGTCCAACCCCTGGGTCGCCACCGCGGCCGGGCCGGTATGCAGGCGCTCCCCCTGCATGGCGGGCGGAAGCGGCGAGCCATAACGCGCAGGCGCGCCATAAGGCGCCGCCTGCAGGGCGGTTGCGGCGAACAGTGCGGAAAACAGTACCACTCTTCTCTTCATTTACATCCTCCGGTTGTGGAAACCTCTGAGAGCGGGTTTCTCTAATTCGATTCGGGAAAATCGCATTCCCCGGCGACGCCCGTTCGGCATGGCGTCAAGTGGTGATCTTGCGATAGATGTCGGAAACCTTCAAGGGGAGCCGCGCCACGTCGTCCAGCACCACGTAGCTGGCCTTGCCATATAGATGAGGGAGATAGTCGGCTCCCTCCCTGTCGATGGTGATGCAGTAGGGGTGAATGCCGGCCATGCGCGCTTCGAAGAGCGCCTGGCGGGTATCCTCGATGCCGTACTCTCCCCGGTAGTAGTGGTCGTAGTCGTCGGGCTTGCCGTCGGAGAGAGTGACAAGCAGCTTGGTTCGCGCCTCCACCTCCGCCAACATGCGGGTGAAATGGCGGATGGGCGCGCCCATGCGGGTGTAGTCGCGCGGCTCGATGCCGGCGATGGATGCTTTCACTTCGTCGCTCAGCGGCTGGTCGAAATCCTTGACGCGATAGACCTCGCACCGCTTGCGCGCCCATCCCGAGAAGCCGTAGATGGCGTAGCGGTCGCCCAGAATCTCCAGCGACTGCGCCAACAGCACCAGTGCTTCCCGCTCCGCTTCGTTGATCCACCCCTTGGTGGAGCCCGACATGTCCACCATGAAGAGCACGGCGATGTTGCGCTCGTCCTTGTGCAGCCGGCTGAAAAGGCGGTCGCTCATCTCCAGCCCCATCTGCCGGTCTCCCCAGGCTTCCACGAAGGCATCGATGTCCACCTCCTCGCCGTGGGGCTGGCGGCGCAGCACCCTGTCCTCTCCGCGCAGCACCTCGAAGGTGCGGTGCAGCGACTTCACCAGGCCGCGGTACTTGGCCAGGGTGCGCTCGAAGAAGGCAGCGTCGCCGGGTTTGAGCTCGTGCTCGCGGAGAACGCACCAGTTCTTGCGGTAGGACTGGCGGCCGAAATCCCATTCGTCGTAGAAAAACGCGCCCTCCTCGTGATAGGCGCCCGCCCACACCTCGTCGGGATCCGGCGCCTCTTCCCGCAGCAGCGCGGCGTCGTACTCTCCGGGGCCGGCCGGTTGCAGGTACTCCTCCGGGATGGCGGTGAGATCGAGCTGGATGGAGATCATGAGCTGCTTCACCTGCTCCGGCACCGGGACAACCTGATCGGCATGAACCAGCTCCAGCTCGGGCAGATCGTGTTCCGACTCCGTCCGCTGCCGCAGTTCGAAACGCTGCGGTCGCCGTTCTCCCTCGGCCATCTCTTCCGCGATGAGGCGCAGCGCCTCGCGGAAACGGGCCTCGTCCCGCAACAGCCGCCCGCGCCTCGCCGCCCATGCCTCTTGCAGTCGCATCTCGCCGGCCCAGGGCGGCAGCCGCGGCGGCGGACGCCCGGCGAAACGATGGAGCAGCCGCAGGCTCTCTTCCGCACCGCCGGCCAACAGCCGCTCGCGCAGATCCGCCAGTTCGCCGGGCCATTCGCCGCCGAACCGACCTTGCAGCGCCACCATCTGCCGGTGCAGGCCCGGCAGCTCCCGGGCCACCAGCGCATCCAGCCGCAAGGTCTCCAGCGCCTGGAACCAGGGAAGCGTTCCCTCCTCCAGCCGGGCGGGATCGACGTTCAAGGTGCCGTAACGGGTGCGCGCCCACAGATGGGTGGCCATCGCCTTGCACAACTGAAAATTGGCCTCGGCCTCCTCGAAGACGGCCACCACCTGCGGCAGGTAGAGCACCTCGCCATCGGTCCAGGCCGCTTCGTCCGCCTCGAGCTGCAAACGCCGGCCGCTGAGACCCTGGACGAAAGAGCCGAGCACCGGCGCCACCTCTTCGAAGAGAGCGCCCGCCGCGCGCAGCCGTCCCGACTCCAGATAACCTTCGAGATCCCGGATCACCTCCAGGGCGGGTCTCAACCCTTCGGCGTCGTAAAGGTCCATGGCGTGCAGGCACCAGTCGGAGAGCATCTCGTTCTCCATGCGCTGCAGCGCTTCGCGGGCTCGAAGAGCGAACTGGTAGGCGATCTGGACGTTGGTGGTGGCCATGCGGCGCGTCCAGTCGAGGATGAGCTTCTGCTGATCGGAAGGAAGGCGCGCCAGTTCAGCGGCGATCTCCCCCGTATGGAGAAAGGAAAACTCCACTTCGAGGATCTCGTCCAGCAGGCGGCCGATGCGGGCGGCGGTCGATGGGGTTTCTTCAGACACGGTTTCAGTGTAGATTCCACCTCCCGTCCCCTACAACCCGGAATCGATGGGGCAATGGTCGAACAGCGAGCGACCGCATGAACACCCCCCCGACCGATGTGACCGCCAAACCGCCACGCCTGGTTCTCTACAGCATGCCGAACTGCCCCCACTGCCGCCGCCTGCGCCAGTGGCTGAGGAGCCGGGGCATTCAATTCCGGGAAGAGGAGATCGGCCGCAACCGGCGCGCTTTCAAGGAGTTCCAGCGCCTGGGCGGACGCACCGTTCCACTGCTCCGTGCCGGCGATCGAACCTTTGGCGGATTCGACCCGGAACGGTTGCGAAAGTGGTTCAAACAGATGGGGGTGCCCACATCCCCAAAGGAGCGAAAGCCCTGAAAAGGAGATCCGCCGAAAGGCGGAGAAGATGGTAGCTAGGGGCGGACTCGAACCGCCGACCCCAGCATTATGAGTGCTGTGCTCTAACCAGCTGAGCTACCTAGCCAATTGGGCGGGCGACTTTAACAATGCTCGTGGTCCTTGTCAATCACGTGTCCTGGTCCGTGTATTTGGAGACGCGGGGTTCCCTCTTCCAGTCGCTTGTCCCCAGATATGAACCCCCTTCTTCAGCCTTCAACGCCTCACAGGTGCGTGAACCTGGTCGTCAAACCCTGGACTTTCGCAAAGATTTTGCCAAAAGGTGAAAACCGCCACACGAAAGTCGTCGTCTTTCGTGCCATAATTTATTAAGGAACCAGGCCATCCGCCGCCGGTCATAAAGGCAGCGCTGAAGCAGAGCTTCTTACGACACACTGGAAACATCAATCCCGGAGCTGAATCGTCCATGAACAAAAAGCTGCTTTTCATCCTTCTCCTCGCGTTCGCCGGCCTCGCCAACGCCCTGGAACCCAAGGCGGGAGAGGAGTACGACCGCATCGAACCGGCGCCTCCGGTGGGCACCGGCGACCAGGTGGACGTGCTGGAGTTCTTCATGTACACCTGCCCCCACTGTAACCATCTTGAGCCCTCTCTCGAAGCGTGGCGCAAGAATCTCCCGGCCAATGTCCACTTCCAGCCGGTGCCGGCCATGTTCGGCGGGGTCGCCAATCTTCACGCCAAGACCTATTTCGCCCTGCAGGCGATCGGTGAAGCCGACCGGCTGCATGAAGCCTTTTTCAAGGAGATCCACGAAAAGAAGAACCGGCTGGGCAACCGCCAGGCGATCGAGAAATTTCTTGCCGACCAGGGGGTGGATCTCGACAAGTTCCGCCAGGCGTTCGACTCCTTCGCCGTGCAGACCAAGGCCAATCGCGCCGCCGCCCTCATGCGCCGCTACGGCGTCCGCGCCGTGCCCACTCTGGTGGTGGACGGCCGCTACCGGGTGAAGAACGGCCCCCAGGTGCTGCAGGTCACCGACGCTCTCATCCAGCGCACTCTGCAAGAGCGGAAGCAGAAGGACCATTGACGAGATGAGGCCCACTACCGACAAGGAATCGTCGAAGGCGAGCCGTCTGCCGGCCCGCTTCAGCCTGCTCAGCTACAACATCCAGATGGGCGTGGAGACCGCCCGCTACAGCGAATATGTGACCCAGGGGTGGAAACACGTGCTGCCCCACCGTGGGCGCATCCACAACCTCAATCGCATCGCCTCCATGCTCTCCCAGTTCGACATGGTGAGCCTGCAGGAGGTGGATGCCGGCAGCCTGCGCAGCGGTTTCGTGGACATCACCGAGTATCTCGCCCACCGCGCCGACTTTCCTTTCTGGTACCGCCAGGTGAACCGCAACATCGGTCTCATCGCCCGCCACAGCAACGGCTTTCTCACCCGGTTCGAACCACTGGAAGTGAGCCACTACAAGCTGCCGGCAGCGCCGGGACGGGGCGCCATGGTATTCCGTTTCGGAGAGGAGAAGGAGGCCTTCACCCTCTGCACCATGCATCTGGCGCTGGGCCGCCGCGCCCGCGAGAAGCAGCTCGACTTCGTCAGCGAAGTCCTCAGGGGACGCCCCCACCTGGTGGTGATGGGCGATCTCAACGCCAGCTGCGAGGCGCCGGAGATCCGCCGTTTCCTCATGCGGCACCATCTGATGGAACCGGCTTGCGATCAGCCCACCTTTCCGAGCTGGCGCCCCGTGCGCAAGATCGACCACATCCTGGTGTCGCGCAATCTTCGCGTGATCCGCTCCAAGGTGCTCGACTACGCCTTTTCCGACCACCTGCCGGTGAGCCTGGAACTGGAGATTCCGGAAGCGGCCCGCGCGGCGGCCTGACGGCCTTCCGCTCTTCGAGGATCAACGGCTTTCCGCCCAGGCGTAGGCCCAGGGCCGCGCCGTGGCCTCTTCCAGGTTGGCAAGAAGAGCATCGGCCGGAACCGCCTCGCCCGGCCACACCCGGCACAGCTCCACCGACAGCCGCGCCGCCATGCCGTATTGGCGCCAATCCAGTTCCGCCACCGGCCCCCGGTGGCCGCACTGTTCGCAAAGGTGGGAAACGGTGGCGTCGAGCCGCCATTGCGGCAGCCGCTCTTGCCATTGCGGCACCGGCGCGCTGCAACGTGGACAGCGGGGGCGGCCGCGCTGGAGAGCGATGCGCAGGCCGGGCCGGCGCTGCAAATGGAAGCGCAGGTGGGTGAAGCGCCAATCTCCCGCTTCCCGCGGCTCCAGACGCAGGTGGGGCGAGCAGCCGGCGAAGGTGATCCACCGAAAGAAGCCTTCGCCCACGCGGTGCCGGCCGGGCTCCAGCTCCTCCCCCAACAGACCCGTTTCGCGCAGAACCTGGCGCACCCGTGAAAGATCCGGCGGCTCTTCCAAAGGCGGCAGGGGATAGAGATAGAGGCTGGTATCCATGGCGATGGTAGAATGTACCACCATTTTTTCAGGGCTTCTTCCGAGGTTCTCCATGCGGACCCTTCCGTGGCTTCTCTTCCTCCTGCTCCTGCATCGGGGAGCTGCGGCCGTCGTGCCGGTGGCGGTGAGCGTGCTGCCCCAGAAGACCTTCGTGAAGGCGGTGGGCGACGGCGCCGTGAGGGTGGAGGTGATGGTGGGCAAAGGCTTCGATCCGGCCACCTGGCAGGCGGGGCCGCGGCGGTTGCAGAGGCTGGCCAAGGCACGCCTCTATGTGCGCGCGGGCCTACCTTTCGAACGCAGCTGGGTGCCCCGCCTGAAGCGCATCGCTCCGGAGATGGTCGTACTGGACATGCGCGACGACGCCACCCCCCTTCTTCTGGGAAATGGTGAACGCGACCCTCACGTCTGGACCGATCCTTTGGCGGTGAAGGCGCACGCCGCTCGGCTGCGCGACGTTTTGAGCCGCATCGATCCCGGTCATCGCCACCTCTATTCCGAGGGCTGCGCGGCCTTGGCCAAGCGGCTGGATGCGCTGCACCAGGAATTGAGCCGCCGCCTGGCGCCTTTGAAAGGGCGGAGCTTTCTGGTCTTCCACCCTGCGTGGGGCCACTTCGCCCGGCGGTACGGATTGAGGCAGCTCGCGGTGGAACACGAAGGCAAGGCGCCCGCCGCCCGCTCGCTGGCCCGCCTCATCGACGAGGCGAAAAAACGGGGCATCCGCACCGTCATCGTCCAGCCGCAGCACAACAGCGCCCTGGCGCAAGTGGTGGCCCGCGCCCTGGGAGGAAGGGTGGTGGAAGTGGACCCCCTCTCCGAAGACTATTTCGCGGCTTTGCGCAGAATGGCCGAGGTTCTGGAGCAGGACGCTTCGTGAACGCTGACAGTGTCATCGAGGTACGAAACCTCTCGTTCAGCTACGGCGAGGTACCGGTGCTGGAGAAGGTGGAGCTGACCGTCCCCGAAGGGGAGTTCCTCGGCATCGTCGGTCCCAATGCCGGCGGCAAGAGCACCCTGCTCAAACTGCTGCTGGGACTGCTGCAGCCCCGGCAGGGCGAAATCCGGGTCCTCGGTCTGCCGCCGGCGAAAGCGCGCCATCTGCTCGGCTACGTGCCCCAGCATCCCGCCTTCTCCCGCGACTTTCCGGTGACGGTGGAACAGGTGGTGCTCATGGGGCGCCTCGGCAAGGGCCGCCTGATCGGCCGCTACGACCGGCGGGACCGCCGCATCGCCCGGCGCGTCATGGAGGAGGCCGAGATCGCTCCGCTGGCCCGGCGCCGGATCGGCCACCTCTCGGGCGGGCAGTTGCAGCGGGTGCTGGTGGCCCGGGCGCTGGCTTGCGAACCGCGCATTCTGCTGCTGGACGAACCCACTGCCAATATCGACATGCGGGTGGAGAACGAGCTCTTCGATCTGCTGCGGGAACTGAACCAGAGGATGACCATCCTGGTGGTCTCGCACGACATCGCCTTCATTTCACGCTACGTCCACCGGGTGGCCTGCCTCAACCGGACGCTGGTCTGCCACCGCACCGAAGAGATCGACGCCGACACCATCCGCCAGCTCTACGGCGGCGAGGTCCGCATGGTCCACCATCATCACCACTGAGCCATGGACCTTCTCTCTTCCCTCGGTTTTCTGCAAAGCGCCCTTCTCGCCGGCCTGCTGGCCAGCATCGGCTGCGGGGTGATGGGCAGCTACGTGGTGGTCAAGCGCATCGGCTACATGGCGGGCGGCATCGCTCACAGCGTGCTCGGAGGAATCGGCGCGGCGCTCTTCTTCGGAGCGGCTCCCCAGGCCGGAGCGCTGGCGGCGGCGCTGGCGGCGGCCCTGCTCATCGGCATCATCCGGCTGCGCTGGCGGGAACAGGAGGACACCCTCATCGGCGCCGTCTGGGCCATCGGCATGTCGGTGGGGGTGCTGTTTCTCGCCAAGACGCCGGGCTACGGCACCGATCTGACCAATTATCTCTTCGGCAACATCCTGCTGGTCTCCGGCGCCGGGCTCTGGCAGACCGCGCTTCTCGATCTGTTGACGACGGGCCTGGTGGTCGCCTTCTACCGCCCTTTCCTGGCGGTCTCGTTCGACGAGGAGTTCGCCCGCTTGCGGGGCGTGCCGGTGACCCTCTTCTACCTCCTCTTTCTCTGCCTGGTGGCCCTGTCGGTGGTGGTGCTGGTGCAGCTGGTGGGACTGATCCTGGTCATCGCTCTGCTCACTCTGCCTGCCGCCATCGCCGCCCACCATGTGCAGACCCTGGGACGCATGATGGTGCTGGCCACCATTCTGGGAATCGCCTTCACCACCAGCGGCATCGCTCTCTCTTGGCGCTGGGACCTCCCTTCGGGCCCCCTCATCATCCTGGTCGCCGGCGCCGCCTACCTGCTGTCCGCCCTGGCGGCCCGCTGGCGGGAGCGGCACACTTCCCCGGAGGGGGCAGTATGAAAAGAGCGCTCATCGCGCTGGTGCGCGGCTACCAGCTCCTCATCAGCCCCTTTCTGGGCAACAACTGCCGCTACACGCCGAGCTGTTCCGCCTACACCATCGAAGCGATGGAGAAGCACGGCCCGCTCAAGGGGCTGTGGCTGGGCGTTCGCCGGGTGGCGCGCTGCCACCCTTTCCACGAAGGAGGCTACGATCCGGTGCCCGACCCCAAGAAGCCGCGCCGCCAGTGAGGGCGAAACGAGCGCCGCTCCAATGGCGGGCAGGAGGATGGCGGAAGACGAAGGGGCGCGAAACCTGGAAAGCCGTGAAGGATCCCCGCCAGCCTTGTTACAATAAGTCCCATGAGCGAATCCTCCTGCCTCAAGAACCACTTCCTGGTCGCCCTGCCGAGCCTGCAGGATCCCAACTTTTCCCGCAGCGTCACCTATTTGTGCGAACACACCGAAGAGGGGGCCATGGGGCTCACCATCAACCGCCCCTCCCCGCTGGGGTTGGACGACATTCTCCAGCACATGGGAATCGAGCGCACCGACGAGACGCCCGAATCCCTGCCCATCTTCATCGGCGGTCCGGTTCAGGAGGACCGGGGCTTCCTCCTCCACTCGCCGCCCAGCCGCTGGAAATCGACCCTGGTGGTCACCGACGAGCTGGCGGTGACCACCTCCCAGGACATCCTCCACGCCATCGCCCGTGGCGAGGGGCCGGAAGAGGTGCTCGTCGCCCTCGGCTACGCCGGTTGGGGGCCCGGCCAGCTGGAGCGGGAGCTGCAGCAGGACAGCTGGCTGGTGGCGCCCGCCTCCAAGGAGATCCTCTTCCACACGCCGGTGGAACAGCGGTGGGAGGCGGCCGCCGCGCTGACGGGGGTCGATCTGAATCTCATCACCAGCACCGCCGGCCATGCTTGACGATGCCGTGCCGGCTGTCCGTTCCGAAAGAAAACGGCCTGAAGGGGTGACCACCGGAACCGAACGGCTGCTTCTCGGCTTCGACTACGGCACTCGCAAGATCGGCGTGGCCGTGGGCCAGGTGGTCACCGGCACGGCCACCCCCATCGCCACCCTGCACCCGGTGAAGAACCAGCCCGATTGGGAGGCCATCGCCCGCCTCATCGACCAATGGCGCCCCGACGCCCTGGTGGTGGGGCTCCCTTTCGAGATGGACGACACCCCCGCCGAGATCCACGACCAGGCCCGGCGTTTCGCCCGCCGGCTGGAGGGGCGTTTCCACCTGCCGGTGCACCTGGCCGACGAACGTCTCACTTCCCGCGAAGCCTGGAGCCGGCTGGGTGGCCGCGCCATGAAGGATCTGGGCCGCGTGGACGCCATGGCGGCCAAGCTCATTCTGGAGACCTGGCTGAACCGATGAACGATCGGACCTTCCTCCAGCACGACGCCATCCTGGAGCTCATCGAGGGCATGGCCCGCCTGCTCCGGCGGCAAATGGAGGAGCGGGGCGTGGAGCGGCCGGCCATGATCGGCATCCACACCGGCGGCGTCTGGGTGGCGCGACAGCTCCATGCTCTGTTGCAGATCGAAGATCCCCTGGGGGAGCTCGACATCAGTTTCTACCGCGACGACTTCACCCGCATCGGCATGAACCCCCAGGTGAGACCCTCGAAGATCCCCTTCGAGGTGGAGAAGCGCCACATCGTCCTGGTGGACGACGTCATCCAGTCGGGCCGCACGGTGCGCGCCGCCTTGAACGAGATCTTCGACTTCGGCCGGCCCGCTTCAATCCTTCTGGCGACCCTCATCGAGCGCAACGGCCGCGAACTGCCCATCCAGCCCGACGTGAGCGGCCTGCGACCGCCACTGGCGGCCGAGGAACACATCCGCCTGGAAGGGCCGGATCCCCTGCTACTGCGCATCGGCGGCCATGGCCGGCGAAGGAAGGGGAGCTGATGGAGAACCTTCAGCTCGACGATCGTGGCGGACTGCGCCACCTCCTCGCCATCGAAGGCCTTGAGCGCGCGCACCTCGAAAAGATCCTGGACGTGGCCGAGTCCTTCGCCGTGCTGCCGGGACGACAAGTGAAGAAGGTACCGCTGCTGCGGGGGCGCATCGTCACCAACCTCTTCTTCGAGAGCAGTACCCGCACCCGCACCACCTTCGAGCTGGCGGCCAAGCTGCTCTCGGCCGACGTCATCAATTTCAACGTCAACGTCTCCGCCACCGCCAAGGGCGAGACCCTGCTGGACACCCTGCGCAACCTCGAGGCGATGCACAGCGACCTCTTCGTGGTGCGGCACCAGCATTCGGGCGCCGCCCACTTCATCGCCCACCATGCTTCGCCGGGCGTGAGCGTGGTCAACGCCGGCGACGGACGCCACGCCCACCCCACCCAGGCGCTGCTGGACATGTTCACCATCCGCCGCCACAAAGGCGATTTCACCCCCTTGCGGGTGGCCATCGTCGGCGACATCCAGCACTCGCGGGTGGCCCGTTCCCAGATCATGGCGCTCAATCTGCTGGGAGTCACCGAAGTGCGGATCATCGGCCCCAGCACCCTGTTGCCCGCCGAGGCGCGCACCCTGGGTGTCCACCTCTATCACGACTTGGAGTCGGGGCTGGAGGAGGTGGACGTGATCATCATGCTGCGCTTGCAACGGGAACGCATGGAGGGGGCGCTCCTGCCCTCGGCCCACGAATATTTCCAGCTCTACGGCCTTACCGAGGCGCGGCTGAAACGGGCCAAACCCGACGCCATCGTCATGCATCCCGGCCCCATCAACCGCGGGGTGGAGATCGCTTCTGAAGTGGCCGACGGCCCCCGTTCGGTGATTCTCCAGCAGGTGAGCCATGGCATCGCGGTGCGCATGGCGGTGATGTCCCTGATCCTGGGCGCCCACGGAGATGGAGATCGATGAAGCGCGCTCCCAATCTCCACATTCGCGGCGGCCGTCTCATCGATCCGGCCAACGGCATTGACGAGACAGCCGACCTCTGGCTCTCCGGCGGACGGGTGGCGGCGGTGGGCGACGCCCCTTCGGGCTTCGCGGCGGAGGAGACCATCGACGCCGAAGGCAAGGTGGTCTGCCCTGGTCTCATCGATCTGGGGGCCTATCTGCGCGAACCCGGCTTCGAACACAAGGGCACCATTGATAGCGAAGGGCGGGCTGCGGCGCGCGGCGGCATCACCACCCTCGTCTGCATGCCCCAGACCGAGCCGGTGATCGACACGCCGGCGGTGTGGGAGCTGATCCGACGCCGCGCCAAAGCGTGCGGCCATGCCCGGGTGCTGGCGATGGGCGCCCTCACCCAGGGACTCGCCGGGGAGCAGCTGGCGGAGATGGGGGCGCTGAAGGCGGCCGGCTGCGTGGCGGTGACCAACGGCCGCAACCGCCTCGCCAACACCCTGGTGGCGCGCCGCGCCATGGAGTACGCCAGCACCTTCGAGCTGCCGGTGGTGCTCTGCAGCGAGGATCCCCACCTCAAAGCCGGCGGCGTGGCCCACGAGGGCGCCGTGGCCACGCGCCTCGGCCTGCCCGGCATCCCTTCGGCGGCGGAGACGGTGGCGGTGGCGCGCGACTTGGCGCTGACCGAGCACACCGGCTGCCGCAGCCATTTCCACACCCTCTCCACCGGGCGTGCCGCCTCGATGATCGCCCGGGCGCGACGCGATCGGCAGCCCGTGAGCGCCGACGTGGCCATCCACCAGCTCTTCCTCATGGAGACCGACGTTGACGGCTTCCGCGCCGAGTGTCGGGTGGACCCGCCTTTGCGCACCCACGCCGACCGCGAGCAGTTGCGGCAGGCGGTGGCCGACGGCACCATCGAAGTGATCTGTTCCGACCACCAGCCCCACGAGGCGGACGCCAAGAGCGAGCCCTTCCCCGCCACCGCGCCCGGCATCTCCGGGCTGGAGACCCTGCTGCCCCTCACCCTGAAGCTGGTGGAAGAAGGAGTGCTGGAGCTTCCCCAAGCCATCGCCCGCCTCACCGCCGGCCCTGCCCGCGTGCTGGGGCTGGAAGCGGGGCGGTTGGAGAGGGGTGCCAGCGCCGATCTGTGCATCTTCGATCCCGAAACGGTCTGGATCTTCCGCGCCGAGGAGATGGCCAGCGCCGGCCGCAACACCCCTTTCGACGGCTGGGAGTTTCGCGGCCGCGTCACCCACACTCTCTTCGAAGGGCGCATCACCCATCGGCTGGAACCATGAATTCGCGCGACACCATTCATCTGCAAGAGGCACTGGTCCTGGAACAGGAGCACTGGCCGGGCGACCAGTTCGTGCTCCGCCTGCAAGCGCCCGCCTGCGCCGCGGACGCCTGTCCCGGTCAGTTCGTCCATCTCACCGTGGACCCTCTGCTGCCGCTGCGGCGCCCTCTCTCCATCCAGCGCGCCGCGCCCGAAGAGGGGTGGATCGAGCTACTCTACAAGCGGGTGGGGCGGGGTACGGCGCTGCTGGCGCGGAGGCAGCCGGGGGAGCGGCTCAGCCTGCTCGGCCCCATTGGCCGCCCTTTCGTGGTGAAGCGCCGCCGCCCTCTCCTGCTCGGCGGCGGCGTCGGCATGCCCCCCATGATCTGCCTGGCCGACTCCCTGCAGCAGTGCGACGTGGAGCCCCTCGCTCTGCTCGCCTCCGAGGTCCCCTTCCCTTTCGACCCGGTGCAGAGCCGGCTGCCGGCAAAGGGGCTGGATGAGAACAACCGGGCCGCCCACCCCCTGATGGAACGGTGGGGCATTCCTTCCAGGTTGGCCAGCCGCGTCCCCATGCCGGGCGTCTTCCGCGGATACGTCACCGAAGTGGCGCGCACTTGGCTGGAGTCCCTGGAGCGCGATGCCCGCGCCGAGGTGGAGCTGTTCGCCTGCGGCCCCCACCCCATGTTGGAAGCGGTGGTGGCGCTGGCCGGAGAGTTCGACCTGCCGGTGCAGGTGTCGCTGGAAGAGTTCATGGCCTGCGGCGTGGGCGGCTGCGCGGGCTGCGTGGTGGAGGTGCAGACCGAAACAGGCCCGTCCATGCAGCGGGTCTGCGTGGACGGGCCCGTGTTCGACGGCTACAAGGTGTTCACTCAGTAGTCGTCCACCAGCATCGCCGCATCCAGATCGCGCGCTCGAGAGCCTGGCGTATTGTCGCCCAGCTTGATCATCAGCCGTACCTCGTTGGCCGAATCGGCGTGCTTGAGCGCCTCCTCCTCGGTGATCTCCCCTTCCAGGTAGAGCTCGTACAACGCCTGGTCGAAAGTGACCATGCCGTGCTCGCGAGAACGCTTCATCAGATCCTTCAACTCGTGAATCTCGCCCTTGAGGATGAGGTCCGAAGCCAACGGCGTGTTGAGCAGCACCTCCACTGCGGCGCGACGGCCGTTGCCGTCGGCGCGGGGAACCAGCTGCTGGGCCAGGATCGCCTTGAGGTTGAGCGACAGGTCCATGAGCACCTGGGTGAGCCGCTCCTTGGGGAAGAAGTGGAGGATCCGCTCCAGGGCCTGGTTGGCGTTGTTGGCGTGCAGCGTGGAGAGCACCAGATGGCCGGTCTCGGCGAAAGTGAGGGCGTGTTCCATCACTTCACGAGTACGGATCTCGCCGATGAGGATCACGTCGGGTGCCTGGCGCAAAGTGTTCTTCAGCGCCACTTCGTAGGACTCGGTGTCAATCCCCACCTCCCGCTGGCTGACGATGCACTGCTCGTGCTGATGGAGATATTCGATGGGATCCTCGATGGTGATGATGTGGCCGTTGCCGTGCCGGTTGCGGTAGCCGAGCATGGCGGCCAGAGAGGTGGATTTCCCCGTGCCGGTGGCGCCCACGAAGATGATGAGCCCCCTTTTTATCATCGCCAGGTCCTTGACGATGGGCGGCAGCTTCAGGTCTTCAAAATGGGGAATGCGGGTCTCGATGCGGCGCAGAACCATGGCCACCGCGTCCCGCTGGACGTAGGCGCTCACGCGGAAACGGCCGATCCCTTCGGCGCTGATGCCGAAGTTGCACTCCTTGGTGTGGCGGAACTCTTCGCGCTGCTCGGGGGACATGAGCGTATAGGCCAGGTCCCGCGTCTGCTCCGCCGTGAGCACCGTCTTGGCCACAGGCCGGATACGGCCGTCTACCTTCATGCAGGGCGGGCGCCCCACGGTGACGAAAAGGTCCGAAGCCTTCTTTTCCGCCATCAAGCGAAGCAGATCGTTGAACTCCATCTCTCTTATACCCTCGTTAAATAATGTCGATTATCCTCCGGGGAGAACCGCCGGGAATCAGCTGAAGGACTCCTTGTTCTGCGCCCGGGCACGGGCCTCCTGGCGGGTGATCACGCCGCGCTGCAAAAGTTCTTGCAAATGCTGGTCCAGCGTCTGCATGCCCACCGCCTGGCCGGTCTGGATGGCGGAATACATCTGCGCCACCTTGTCCTCGCGGATGAGGTTACGGATGGCCGGCGTGCCGATCATGATCTCCCAGGCCGCCACTCTTCCTCCGCCCACCTTCTTCAGAAGCGTCTGAGCGATGACGGCCCGCAACGACTCTGACAGCATGGAACGCACCATGGATTTCTCTCCCGCGGGAAAGACATCCACGATGCGGTCGATGGTCTTGGCCGCCGAACTGGTGTGCAGAGTACCGAAGACCAAGTGGCCGGTCTCGGCGGCGGTGAGCGCCAGGCGGATGGTTTCCAGATCGCGCAGCTCGCCCACCAGGATGATGTCGGGATCCTCCCGCAGGGCCGAGCGCAACGCCTCCGCGAACCCCAGGGTATCGCGGTGCACCTCGCGCTGGTTGATCAGGCACTTCTTACTTTGGTGCACGAATTCGATGGGATCCTCAATGGTGAGAATGTGGCCGTAAAGGTTGTCGTTGATGTAGTCGATCATGGCCGCCAGGGTGGTGGACTTGCCCGACCCCGTGGGCCCAGTGACCAGGATAATGCCGCGGGGGTTCTCGCAGATGGTTTTGAAGGTGGGCGGCGCATTGACGTCTTCCAAAGTCCACACCTTGGAAGGGATGGTCCGGAAAACCGCCGCAGCCCCCCGGTCCTGGTTGAACGCGTTGACGCGGAAGCGGGCGAGGCCGGGAATCTCGAAAGAGAAGTCCACCTCGAGAAACTCTTCGTAGTCCCTCCGCTGCTTGTCGTTCATGATGTCGTAGACCAGCGAGTGGACCATCTTGTGGTCCAGCGCCGGCACATTGATGCGCCGGATGTCGCCATCCACGCGGATCATGGGCGGCAGGCCGGCGGAAAGGTGCAGGTCCGAAGCGTTGTGCTTGACGCTGAAGGCGAGAAGTTCGGTAATATCCATCGGTTCCTCTTTTATTCTTCCACAACGCCGCGACGAACGGCGCCACAACGGTCCTTGCGAGATGACATCATCCCCGATAGCGGCAAGACTAACACAGGTCAAAGAGCGGATAAGGAGCATTGCTTCAAGTTGTGAACGGGATCCTGGAACCATCCAGCTGGTGGCGGTCAGCAAGACACGTCCGGCGGAGGAGATCCGCGCCGCCTACGAGGCCGGGCAGCGCGCTTTCGGCGAGAACTACCTGCAGGAGGCGTTGCCCAAGATCCGGGAGCTGGCGGAGCTGCCCCTCGAATGGCACTTCATCGGCCGCATTCAGTCCAACAAAACCAGCGACATCGCCTCCCATTTCCATTGGGTGCACGCCCTGGCCAGCGCCAAGCATGCGCAGCGGCTCAGCAAGCAACGGCCATCGGAGCTGCCGCCGCTCCAGATCTGCATCCAGGTCAACATCAGCGGCGAGGCAAGCAAAGGAGGCGTGGCGCCGCAAGAGGCCGCCGGGCTGGCCCGGGCGGTGGCCGGCCTGCCGCGATTGCGGCTGCGCGGTTTGATGACCATGCCGCCCGCCAGCAGCGACGAGAAGGAGCAACGCCGCCTCTTCGCCGCCCTGCGCGACCTGCTGCACCAGCTCGATGCCGAAGAAGGGTTCTCCCTGGACACGCTCTCCATGGGCATGAGCGGCGACATGGCGGCGGCCATCTGCGAAGGCGCTACAATGGTGCGCATCGGCACCGCGATCTTCGGACCCAGAACATGATCCAACAGACCCTCTCCTTCATTGGCGGCGGCAACATGGCGGGCGCCCTCATCCACGGCCTCATCGAAGACGGCACCGATCCGGGCCGCATCCTGGTGGCGGAGCCCGACAGCGGGCGGCGCGAAGCGTTGGCGGCCCGTTTCGGCGTGCGCACCACCGAGGACAACCAGGAAGCCGCCGGCGAGGCGGCGATCCTGGTGCTGGCGGTGAAGCCCCAGGTGCTGCGGGAGGTGGCGCGAAAGCTGGCGCCGGTGCTGGCGCAAAGCCGCCCCTTGTGCATCTCCATCGCCGCCGGCGTCCGCCACGCCGCCCTCCAGTCGTGGCTGGGAGACGAGGTTCCCCTGGTGCGGGCCATGCCCAACACCCCCGCCATGCTGCAGGCCGGCGCCACCGGCCTCTACGCCCCCGCCTCCCTGGACGAACCCCGGCGCGAGGCTGCCGAGCACGTGTTGCGCGCCGTGGGCCTGGTGGTCTGGGTGGAGGAGGAGGCGCTGATGGATGCCGTGACCGCCGTCTCCGGCAGCGGCCCCGCCTATTTCTTCCTGTTCATGGAGGCGATGGAAAGGAGCGCCGTGGAGCTGGGGCTGCCGCCGGAAGAGGCCCGTCTGCTGGTGCGGCAGACCGCGCTGGGGGCGGCCCGCATGGCGCTGGAGAGCGAGCTGGACCTGCCCGCCCTGCGCCTGGGCGTCACCTCTCCCGGCGGCACCACCGAGCAGGCGATCCGGGCGTTCGAAGCGGGAGGGCTGCGAAGCCTGGTGCAACAGGCTGTGGAGGCGGCCCGCGACCGCTCCCGGGAGTTGTCGCGCGAACTGGAGGGCGAGTGATGGGCAGCGGTTATCTCACCAACCCCCTGGTCTTTCTGCTCGAGACCCTCTTCGACCTCTACCTGATCGCCGTGCTGCTGCGCTTCTTCCTGCAATGGGTGCGGGCCGATTTCTACAACCCCATCTCTCAGTTCGTGGTGAAGGTGACCTCGCCGCTGCTACTGCCGCTGCGGCGGGTGATCCCGCCGGTCCGGGGGCTGGACACCGCCTCGCTGGTGCTGGCCTGGCTGCTCAAGTCGCTGGAACTGGCGCTGGTCCTGGGACTCACCGGCACCTCCTTCTCGCTGCTGCTGCCCCTTCTCATGGCGGTGCCGGAGCTGGTGGAGCTGACCATCAACCTCTTCTTCTGGGCCCTGCTCATCCAGGCAATCCTCAGCTGGATCAACCCCGGCGTCTACAACCCCGCCGCCACGCTGCTCTACAGTCTCACCCTGCCTCTGCTGCGCCCGGCCCAACGCCTCATCCCGCCCCTGGGCGGCATCGACCTCTCGCCCATGGTGGTGATGGTGGCGCTGATCGTGCTCAAGATGCTGGTAGTGCCGCCCCTGCGGGGACTGGCCCTCGCCGTGGCCACATGAGCGGCTGGTGGCGCAGCGACGGCGAGGACCTGCTGTTGTTCCTTCGCGTCCAGCCCCGTGCCAGCCGCAACCTCTTCGGCGAGGTGCTCGGCGACCGGCGCAAGCTCTATCTCAAGGCGCCGCCGGTGGAGGGCAAGGCCAACCAGGAGCTGGTGCGTTTTCTCGCCAAGTCGCTAGGCGTGCCCAAGAGCCGGGTGGTGATCGAAGCGGGCGAAACCGGCCGCAACAAGCGGGTGCGGATCCGTGAGCTGGCGACTCTCCCCGAAAAGCTGCCGCAAAAGAGGTGAAAGGGGGGCGGTCCGAGGACTTTTCCAGGGCAATCGCATGAATCGGGTCTTGGCGCCGCCAAATAGCCTGTTCACGTGATCGCCTGGGAACTTTTCGGCTTTTTAGCACTCTCACCCTTCGAGTGCTAAAATGTAATCAGTCGGCATCTGGAATAGATGCCGGCCGTCCAACCGGATTTCAAGGGGGGTCTGAAGATGAGCAAGGAGATCGCCACCGCCGTGCTGCCCACCGGCAGCATGGAAGCCTACGTATCGGCAGCCTTTCAGCTGCCCATGCTCAGCCAAGAGGAAGAACACGACCTGGCGGTGCGCTGGCGCGACCACCGCGACCTGGAGGCGGCCCGCCAGCTTGTGCTGAGCCATCTCCGCTTCGTGGTGCGCATCGCCCGGCAGTACGCCGGCTACGGTCTGCCCCAGCCCGATCTGATCCAGGAGGGCACCATTGGCCTGATGAAGGCGGTGCGCCGCTTCGACCCCGACATGGGGGTGCGGTTGGCCTCCTTCGCGGTCCATTGGATCAAGGCGGAGATCCACGAGTTCATCCTGCGCAACTGGCGCATCGTCAAGATCGCCACCACCAAGGCGCAGCGCAAACTCTTCTTCAACCTGCGCTCCAGCAAGAAGCGGCTGGGCTGGTTCACCGAGCAGGAGATTCAGGAGGTGGCCGAGGACCTGGGCGTGAAGCCCGAGGAGGTGCGCACCATGGAGGCCCGCCTCAACAACTACGACATGGCGCTGGACCCCGCCGCGGGCGAAGAGGAGGAGGAGCGCCTGGCGCCCATCGCCTACCTGCCCGATACCCGTCTGGAGCCGTCCCATCTGGTGGAGGCCGAGGATACGGAGCGCGACGAGCACGAGCGCCTCTACGAGGCCCTCGCCGAACTGGACGAGCGCAGCCAGGAGATCCTGCGCCGCCGTTGGCTGAGCGAGAAGAAGTCCACGCTCCACGAGCTGGCGGAGGAGTACGGGGTCTCGGCCGAGCGCATCCGCCAGATCGAGAAGGCGGCCATGAAGAAGCTGCAGGCCCACATGGCGGCCTGATGGGCGTCTCTCTTTCCCAGGAAACCCGCCTTCGCGGCGGGTTTTTCATGCTGGAATCCCCTCTTCGGTCGGAAAGAGCGCGCCCGCCGGTTCCGCACCGTTCGCCCTCTCAGAGATGGAATTTTTCGTAACCGGAACCGATACCGGCTGCGGCAAGACCCTGGTCACGCTGGGGCTGATGGAGCGGTTGCGCCGCGCCGGCGGACGGGTGGCGGGGATGAAGCCGGTGGCGGCGGGCGCCGCCAGAACGCCGGAAGGGCTGCGCAACGACGACGCCCTCGCCATTCAAGCGCTATGCCACCGCCCCTACCCCTATCGACTGGTCAACCCCTGCTGTCTGCGCACCCCCGCCGCGCCCCATCTGGCGGCGGCCTCCGAAGGGAAGCGCATCGATCTGGCGGCCATTCTGGAGGCGGCGCAGCGGCTGCGGGCGGATTCGGACCATCTGGTGGTGGAGGGGGCCGGCGGCTGGAAGGTGCCCCTCACCGATTCCGCCGACATGGCGGAGCTGTGCCGCATGCTGGAGATGCCGGCGATCCTGGTGGTGGGGTTGAAGCTGGGCTGCCTCAACCACGCCCTGCTGAGCGCCCAATCCATTCTCGACTCCGGCGTCCCTTTGGCGGGCTGGGTGGCCAACAGCCTGACGCCGGACATGCCTTTTCAGGCGGAGAATCTCGCCACCCTGCGGGAACGGCTGCCCGCCCCCCTCCTCGGCCATGTTCCCTGGCAGGCGCGGCCGGAGGCGGGCCTCGCCGCCAGCCGCCTCGAACTGCCCGGCAACTGAGAACGCGCCGTCGCCGCCCGGCGGAAGGAGGCATCTTCAACGACTTTCCAGGGTCACCTCCACCGGCTCGGGCGCCCAGGCGTGGCCATAGACCACTTCGTGGGTGGCGGGAAGGAGTCCGTTCCACCGGAACCGCTCGTAGCTCGCGCGCATGGCCGCCATGCGCGCCTTGCCGGTGAGTCCGCGCGGCCGGCCGGCCGTGGCGTTGCGGGCGCCGAGGCGCTTGAGATCCCGCATCAGATCGTCCACCTCTCCATAGGTGAGCACCAGGCGGTCCACATCCATCACCGGCGCGGCGAACCCGGCGCCCACCAGAAGATCCCCCAGATCGTGCATGTCGATGAAAGGGCTCACGTGCTCGAACTCGTCCACTTCCGACCAGGCCTGGCGCAGCTCCTTCAGCGTGTCGGGACCGAAGGTGGTGAACATGAGCAGGCCGCCGGGGCGCAACACCCGCAGGCACTCGCGGAAGAGCCCCTCGGGATCGGCGCTCCACTGGAAGGCAAGATTGGAGACCACGAGATCCACGCTGCGGTCTCGCAGGGGAAGGCGCTCCATGTCGCCGCAGACGCAGAGCGGACGCCGCCGCCAGCGCCTCTTGCGGCGGGCACGACGCACCATGGGCAGGGCCAGATCCAGCGCCACCACCTGGGCGCGGGGATAGCGCCGCAGCAGCGCCTGGGTCTGGAGGCCGGTGCCGCACCCCAGATCCAGCACCCGCCGCGGGTCGAGTTTCACCAGATCGAGCCGTTCGAGGAGGCGTGAACCCGCTTCCCGCTGGAGCACCGCCACCTCTTCATAGCCGTCGGCAGCACGGGAGAAAGAGCGGCGCACCCGCGCCTTGTCGATGCCGGTGTCAGCCATGGAGGAGCTCCGTCACCGCCGTTGCCACCGCATCCGGGTGGGAGAGAAAAGGGGCGTGACCGGCCCCCTCCAGCCGCCGTATTCGCACGGCTGGAGGCAGCGCCTCAGCGAGGGCGGGAGGCACCAGGCGGTCTCGCTCCCCCAGGATCCAGAGCCGCGGCTGCTCGAGCGCCGCCAGGGTGGAGCGCAGATCGCTTTCGGCGAGCAGGGAAAGGCCGGTCCGCAGCGCCCGCGGCAAGGGCGGGGGCCGCCGCGACAGCGCCGAGCGCAGCGTCCGTTGCAGCTCCCGTCCTCCCTCCACTCCATGGAACTGCAACGCCAGGAAGCGCCCGATGGTGCCGTCCGGATCCCGCGCCAGCGACTCGCCGAACTGCGCCAGCACCTCCGGCGCCATGGCCAAGGTCCAGTTCTCCCGCTGCACGAAGCAGGGGCTGGCGGCCACCCCCACCAGAGCGCTCACCCGCTCGGGCGCCCGCCGCGCCGCCTCCAGCATCACCAAGCCTCCCAGCGACCAACCCAGCCAGGCGGCCCGGGACGGCGCCCGGGCCAGCGCCGCTTCCGCCCAGCCCTCCAGCCCGCCGTCGCTCCAAGGCGCTTCGCCATGACCCGGCAGTTCCAGCAGCGTAAGGCGGAAGCGGGGCTCCAGCCGGGGCAACAGCGGACGCCAGGCGGCGCTGTTCATGCCCCAGCCGTGGAGCAACACCAAATGGGGACGAGCGCCGGTCATCGGGGCAGCTCCGCCAGCGCCTCCAGCAACCGGTCCAGGTGGCGCTCCTCGTGAGCGGCGGTGAAGGTGATGCGCAGCCGCGCGCTGCCCTCGGGCACCGTGGGCGGGCGGATGGCCACCGCCAGGATGCCCCGCTCCTCCAGCCGGCGACTCCAGGCCAGCGCCCGTTCGTTACTGCCGGCGATCAGCGGCTGGATGGGGGTGAGGGAATCGCCCAGCGGCAGTCCGAGCCGGCCGGCCTCTTCGCGGAAGCGTCCCACCAGCCGCGCCAGACGTTCCCGCCTCCAGGGTTCGGAGCGGACGATCTCCAGGCTGCGCAGGGTCGCCTCCGCCAGAGCCGGCGGCGCCGCGGTGGTGAAGAGGTGGCTGCGCGCCTGCTGGATCAGGGTTTCGACGATCTCTTCCGATCCCGCCACGAAGGCCCCGGCGGTGCCCAGCGCCTTGCCCAGGGTGCCCATGAGCAGCGGCACCTCCTCCCGACCCAGGCCCCAGTGCTCCAGGCTGCCGCCGCCTCCTTCGCCCACCACCCCCAGGCCGTGGGCGTCGTCCACCAGGAGCCAGGCGCGGTGTCGCGCGCACGACCGCGCCAGCTCCGGCAGCGGCGCCAGATCGCCGTCCATGCTGAAGACCCCGTCCACCGCCACCAGCTTTCTTCCCTTCGCCTCCGCCAGCAGCCGGTCGGCGTGGGCGCTGTCGTTGTGGCGGAAACGCCGCAGGCGCGCCCCCGAGAGGCGGGCGCCGTCCACGAGGGAAGCGTGATCCAGACGATCCAGAAGCAAGGTGTCGCCGCGGCCGCAAAAGGTGGTGAGCATCGCCAGATTGGCCAGATAGCCGCTGGAGAAGAGCAGCGCCCGCGCGCGGCCGGTGAAGCGGGCCAGCTCCCGCTCCAGCTCGGCATGGGCCTCGGTGTGTCCGCAGACCAGGTGCGCCGCCCCAGCGCCGCAGCCCCAGCGCGACGCGCCCCGCGCCAGGGCTTCGGCCACTCTCGGGTCCGCCGCCAGCCCCAGATAGTCGTTGCTGGAGAAATTGAGGAGAGAACGCCCCTCCACCACCACTTCGGGCCCCTGGGGAGAACCCAGCAGCCGGTGGCGGCGGTAAAGACCGGCGCGCCGGCGCCGTTCCAACTCCGCCTGGAGCCGCGTCATCCCGCCGCCGTTCCGCCTCTTTCCCCCGGTGACTTCCGCCCTTCCCTTCACGGCCGGTGGCAGGCTCTTCCCTGGGGTGGCTTTTCGGTCCGGACCTCCTGCTCCATGTGCAGTCCGAGCCGTTGGAACAGCTCCAGATCCCGCCGGCTCTCGGCGTTGTCGGTGGTGAGCAGCCGGTCGCCGTAGAAGAGCGAATTGGCGCCGGCGAAGAAGCAGAGCGCCTGCATCTCGTCGCTCATCTCCTGTCGGCCCGCCGAAAGCCGCACGTAGGAGGCGGGCATGAGGATGCGGGCCGCGGCGACGGTGCGCACGAACTCCAGGGGATCGAGCTTCTCCATGCCGTAGAGCGGCGTTCCTTCCACCTGCACCAGCAGGTTGATGGGCACCGACTCGGGATGGGCGGGTAGATTGGCCAGCTGGCAGAGCATGGAGGCGCGGTCGGCGCGGCTTTCGCCCATGCCCAGAATGCCCCCCGAGCAGACCTTGAGCCCCGCCTCGCGCACATGCTCCAGGGTCTGGAGTCGGTCCTGGTAGGTGCGGGTGGTGATCACCTTGCCGTAGAACTCGGGGGAGGTGTCGAGGTTGTGGTTGTAGTAGTCCAGCCCCGCCTCGCCGAGACGCCGCGCCTGCTCCCGGGTGAGCATGCCGAGGGTGACGCAGGTCTCCATTCCCAGCGCTTTCACCCCGCGCACCATCTCCACCACCCGTTCCAGCTGGGTGTCGGTGGGATTGCGCCAGGCCGCTCCCATGCAGAAGCGGGTGGCCCCCCGCGACCTGGCCTGACGCGCCGCCGCCAGCACCTCTTCCAGCGGCAACAGCCGCTCCCGCTCCAGCGCGGTGTCGTGGCGGGCGCTCTGGGAACAGTAGCCGCAGTCCTCGGGACAACCTCCGGTCTTGATGGAGAGCAAGGTGCTGGCCTGCACCCGGTTGGGATCAAAATGGGCGCGATGGACGCCGTGGGCCTGGAACAGCAGGTCGTTGAACGGGAGCGCGAAGAGCGCCAGCACCTCCTCCGTGCTCCAGTCGTGGCGGATCTCTGGATTCATGGGCCGCTTTTTGCGATAGTAGGAAGACATGCATGGTAGAGAGGGATTCTCTTCTGTCAACCGCAAGGAGGCCCCATGGTTTACAAGCTCGTCTCATCCCTGGAGCGACTTTTCCTGCCGCCCACCTGTCTGGTGTGTGAAGCGCCCGGCGAAGAGGAACTCGACCTCTGTTCCCGGTGCCTGGATCGTCTCCCCTCCAACGATCTCGCCTGCATCCGCTGCGCCCTGCCCCTTCCCGAAAAGAGTCCCCAGGGCTTCCTTTGCGGCCGTTGCAGCCGCCAGGAGCCTCCTTTCCAGCGGATCATCGCGCCCTGGCGCTATGAAGGCGAGCTGGCTGAACTGGTCCACCAGCTCAAGTTCCACCGGAAGTTGGCCGTGGGGCGAAGCCTGGGGATCCTCCTGGCGCGCCGGGTGAAACGGCGAAGCGAACCCTTTCCACAGGTGGTGCTGCCCGTTCCGCTCCATCCCGAACAGCTGCGCGAGCGCGGCTTCAACCATGCTGCCGAACTGGCCTACGCCGTCTCCCGGGAGCTGCAATTGCCTTGGTCCACCCGGCTGCTACGCAAACAGCGCCCCACTCGGAGCCAACACCAACTGGATCGCAAGGCCCGGCTGGCCAACCTCAAGAACGCCTTCCATTTCCTCAACGCCCACCGCTACCGCCACGTGGCGGTGGTGGACGACGTGGTCACCACCGGCGCCACGGCGACCGAGGTGGCACGCACCTTGAGGGAAGCCGGTGTGGAGAGGGTGGAGATCTGGGCGGTGGCCCGCACGCCGGAACGGTAGCCTGAGTCACACGGACGGAAAGCCGCCTGGATTCCCGCTTGCGCGGGAATGACGAATTTCAAGCCTTCCTTTCGAACCGCCGGCGACGCCGGTTTCACCCGTCAGTCTGCATGCTTCGTTCCCCCCCTTGCTCTTCCCGGTCCAGCCCGGTCGTCCCGGTTACAACGAAGTGACGAACCAGAGTCCATGGAAAACGCGACTTTCTTACTTAGGATGGATCACTCGGATCCTCCGAATAGGGGACCAATCCCGGATACTCCCCTCCCCAACACCATCACCTTGAAGCTCTCTCCCATTCCCGTGGGAGAGAGCAGCTGCTTCGCCCCCTGCACCAGAGCCAGGTGGGCGGCCACGTTTTCCGGATCGGAGCGCGCCAGCAGGCGATCGAGGCCGCACTCCAACAGAAAGCGCGCCTGGGTGGCGTAGGCGAGCCGTTCCAGCCCCGCCGCCTCGGCCCCTTCGGCCACCGCGGTGAAATCCACGTGCGCGGTGATGTCCTGCAAGCCCGGCAGCAGGAGCGGATCGTCGTGGGCGCGGTGGCGAAAATGGCACCGCAAGGTACCCATGCGGCGTTGGGGATGGTAGTAGACGGAGCGCGGATGGCCATAGTCGATCAGAAGCAGCGCGCCGCGATCCAGGCTCCCGCCCACGGCGGCGAGCCAGGGTTCCAGATTGAGATTGACTTCCGAAAGATAGCCTGGAGGAAGCGTCCCCACCGCCTCTTCGATCCGCTCCACCGCCAAAGCCAGCGGCGGCGAGGCGGGGCGCCACCGCGCCTCCAGCGCCGGCCCGGAAAAGGCGACCCACTGCTCCTCCAGGCCGTCGCTTCCTTTGCGAAAGAGATGCACCGGCATGGCGTCCAGCACCTCGTTGGCCAGCATCACCCCCTGGAAGCGACCGGGCAGCCGCTGAAGCCACTCCACCCAGGAGAGCAGGTGGGGCGCCTCCTTCTCCAAGGTTTCCCGCTGACGTTGTTGGAGATCCGGGCTCACCTCGAGGATGAAGTAGCGGCGGGGAAGGCGTCCCAGCTCCTCCAGCCGTCCCAGGAGCTGAGCGGCCAGACGCCCGGTGCCGGCCCCGAACTCCAGGAGATCCCCACTACCCATCTCCTCCAGAATCCGCGCGCACGGAGTGGCCAGCGTCCGGCCGAAGAGGGGCGAGATCTCCGGCGCGGTGACGAAATCGCCGCCGGCGCCGAACTTGGTGGCGCCGGCGACGTAGTAACCGAGGCCGGGAGCGTAGAGGGCCAGCTCCATGAAGCGGGCGAAGGGAATAGCGCCACCGGCCGACTCCATCTCGGTCCGAAGGCGCGCCGTCATCCTCTGCTGGTGCCGCCGCTCCTCGGGCGAAAGCCGGAAACCGCTCATGGAAACCTGCGTGGTAGACTGGATCCGCCGATTCTATCAGGGGGTCGAAAGCAATGCTCGAACCCAAACCTCTGCGAGGGAAGACCGCGCTCGTCACCGGCGGCGCGGTGCGGCTCGGCGCCATGAGCGCCCGTTTCCTCCATGCCGCCGGCGCCCACGTGGTGATCCACTACCGCAACTCTTTCACCGCGGCGGAGGCGCTGCGCGAGGAGCTGGAGGCGCAACGTCCCCGTTCGGCGACCCTGGTGCGGGGCGACCTGCTCGACTTCGGCGCCCTGCCCCGCTTCGTGGAGCGCTGTCTGGCCGCCACGGGCAGGCTGGACATCCTTCTCAACAACGCCTCCAACTACTTTCCCACGCCGTTGGAGACGGTGACCGAAGCGCAATGGGAAAGCCTCTTCGGCGTCAACGCCAAGGCCCCTTTCTTTCTGTCGCGGGAAGCGGCGCCCCATCTGCGGGAGCGCCACGGCTGCATCGTCAACATGGTGGACATCCACGCCGAGCGGCCCAACCCCGGCTACCCGGTCTACAGCATGGCCAAGGCGGCCAACGCCATGATGGTGAAAGCGCTGGCCCGCGAGCTGGCGCCCGAGGTGCGGGTCAACGGCGTGGCGCCGGGAGCCATACTCTGGCCGGAAGGCGCCGAAGGCAAGCAGTCGAAAGCGCAAGCCCTGCCGCGCATTCCTCTCGGCCGCGCCGGCGCGCCGGAACAGATCGCCCGCACCGTCCTCTTTCTGGCCACCACCGACTACATCACCGGCCAGATCATCGCCGTGGACGGCGGGCGGAGCATCCAGCAGTAGGGGGAGCGCGGCGCGGTGCGTCAGCCCTCCTCTCCCAACTCCACCGGCACCACCCCTTCCTTGCGCGGAAAGGCCCGCCACAACTCGCCGTAGCTCCGCCCCGTGAGCGGATGGCGCTCATCGGCCGCCACGTCGGCCAGCGGACGCAGCACGAAAGCGTATTCCAGAATCTCGTCACGCGGCAGGTTGAGAGCCGGATCCACCCGGTCGCCCCAGGTGAGCAGATCCAGGTCGAGGGTGCGCGAACTGAACTTCTCGCTGCCCCGCGCGCGACCACGGGCCGCCTCGATGGCCCGCAGGGCGCGGCGCACCTCCCGCAACGGCTCGCCCGTTTCGATCCCCACCACGAGATTGAGAAAGTCGTCCCCCTCGAACCCTTCCGCCGCAGAGCGATAGACGGGCGAGATCACCAGCGGACCGAAGCGTTCCTCCAGCAATTCCAACGCCGCCCGCAGGTTGGCCTCGGGCTCGATGTTGCTCCCCAGCGAGATCCAGGCGCGGGTCATCGGCGGCGACGACGTTCGATGACCAGGCCGGCGGCCTCGGCGTTCTCCAGCGCCTGGGGTTTGCGAATGGCCAGGCGCAGCCACTCCACCGGAAAGCGCTCGAAGATGCGCTCCACGCAGCCTTCGGCCAGCGTCTCGATCAGTTGGAAATCGGTGCCGGAGACATATTCGGCCAGCGCCGCCGCCACGGCGCTGTAGTCGAGCGCGTCCTCCACCCGGTCCGAGGCGGCGGCCCGGGCCACGTCGGCGGCCAGTTCCAGGTCGAAGAAGAGGGGCTGAGGGGCTAGGCGCTCGTGCTCGTGCACCCCCACCAGCACCTCCAGACGCAGCCGGCGCAGGAAGATGAGATCCAAGATGACGCCCTCTGGAAGAAAAAGGAAAACGGTTGTCTGGGACGACCCTCCACCCCCATTCCCGGCACGCCGGCGCGCAACGAAGCGCCGGCTTCTGTCCGACGCCCCGAGGATGGCATGGATCGGGGCCGGGTCGATAGCTTACCATAGCGCCAACTTCAGCCTTGCCGGTCCCGTCCATGCTGCCCTACCTCGTCATCGTCGGCGCCTATCTGCTGGGTTCCATCTCCAGCGCCGTTCTCGTGGCCCGCGCCATGGGGCTGCCCGACCCCCGCACCCAGGGGTCGGGGAACCCTGGCGCCACCAACATGTTGCGCGTCGGCGGCAAGAAGGCGGCCGCCATCACCCTGCTGGGAGACGCCTTGAAAGGGCTCCTGCCCATGCTGCTGGCCCACGCCCTGGGGATGGCGCCAGGGATGCTGGCCCTCACCGGGCTGGCCGCCTTTCTCGGCCATCTCTACCCGCTCTTCTTCGGCTTCCGGGGAGGAAAAGGGGTGGCCACGGCGCTGGGAGTGCAGTTCGGCCTGCACTGGCTCATCGGGCTCTCGGTGGCCCTCCTCTGGCTGCTGGTGGCCAAGGTGGGCAGGATCTCCTCCCTGGCCGCGCTGGTCTCCATGGCCCTGGCCCCCCTGGTGGTGTGGATGGTGTGGCCCGCGAAGGAGCTGGTAGCCATGCAGACCGTCATCACCCTGCTGCTCTTCTGGCGCCACCGCAGCAACATCCGCAATCTGCTGGAGGGGAAGGAGAAGAAGATCGGGAGCTGATCGCTCCCCGTTTCCGGCTTCACCACCCGCGGTGGGAGTCGTCCAGCGCCAAACTGAAACCCCGCTCGAAGGTGGGGAAGAGGGCTGGCGGGGCGTCCGAGGCATGGATGCCGAGGCCGAGCCCACAGGGAGGTGTTCACGGCGTCCCCGCCAGCCCTGTTCCCGACCTTCGATTCGAGTGGAACGGACTTTGCTTCTCCCAAGGAGATCAGGAAACGGGGCAAGAGGAATCGTCCGCCGAGAAAGCTTCGCCGGGTGGCCGCAACTCGGCGAGCGACCAGCGCGGCCTGGCGTCGAAGAGAGGGCCCGACCGCTCGCCGGCGCGCAGACGCTGCCAGCCGGCGTAGGCGATCATGGCGCCGTTGTCGGTGCAGAACTCCAGGCGGGGATAGAAGGTTCGTCCGCCCTCCTCTTCCATCATGGCGTCCATCCGCCGGCGCAGTCTTCGGTTGGCCGCCACGCCGCCGGCCAGCACCAGGGTGGAGATGCCGCAATGACGCACCGCGCGGCGGCACTTGATCGTCAGCGTCTCCACCACCGCCTCTTCGAAGGCGCGGGCGACGTCCGCCTCGAGCCGCTCCAGTGCTTCTCCCTTCAAGCCCCGCGACTCCCGTTTCAAGGTGGTGAGAGTGAAGGTTTTGAGCCCGCTGAAGCTGAAATCCAGGCCGGGCCGGTCCACCATGGGACGGGGAAAGCGAAAGCGCTCGGGATCCCCTTTCTCCGCCAGCGCGGCCACCGCGGGGCCGCCGGGATATCCCAGGCCGAGAAGCTTGGCGGTCTTGTCGAAGGCCTCGCCCACGGCGTCGTCCAGCGACTCTCCCAGAAGGCGGTAGCGGCCCACCCCCTCCACCTCCACCAGCAGGGTGTGGCCGCCGGAGACCAGCAGGGCGACGAAAGGGAAGGCGGGCGCCTCCGGCTCCAGCATGGGCGCCAGCAGATGCCCCTCCATGTGGTGGACCCCCACCGCCGGCACCTGCCAGGCCCAGGCCAGGCTGCGCGCCAGGCCGGCGCCCGTGAGCAGCGCCCCCACCAGCCCCGGCCCGGCCGTGTAGGCCACCCCCTGCACTTCGCCACCCGCCACGCCCGCCTCCCGTAGCACCGCCCGGATCAGCGGCGCCAGCCGGCGGATGTGGTCGCGCGAAGCGAGCTCGGGCACCACCCCCCCGAACTCGGCATGGAGCTCCACCTGCGAATGGAGCCGGTGGGCCAGCAGCCCGCGGCTGCCCGAATAGAGCGCCACCCCGGTTTCGTCGCAGGAGCTCTCGACGCCAAGGACCAGATCGACGGGATTGGAGGAATTCACGGAAAAAACGGCCTCGAAAGCGGTTGGAGCGAAACCCGGTGTCCTTTCCAGACGTTCGATCCGGCAAAAGGAACCGGAGACGGAACCCCCGGAACGCGGTCACGGCGTCTTCCATGCCGCCCTTCACCTGCCAGGACGACGGGGCCTTGGAAAGGGCGTCGGCTCAAATTGCAAATCGCCGGCGAACCGGATAGAATCCCGCGCCTTGATGCCCAGGCCCCAGTGGGCCGCAGGCAAGATGTTCAGTTTACCAATTCGAGTCGAGGAGACAATGCCCAGCGTACGCGTCAAAGAGAACGAACCCTTCGAAGTCGCCATGCGCCGCTTCAAGCGCGCCTGCGAAAAGGCCGGCATCCTGGCCGAGGTGCGCCGCCGCGAGTACTACGAGAAACCCACCTGGGAGCGCAAGCGCAAGGCCGCCGCCGCGGTGAAACGCTGGCAGAAGAAGCTGGCGCGCGAAAACCGCCGTTTCGAGCGCCAGTACTGAGTTCTCCATGCTCAAGACGCGCATCACCGAAGAGATGAAGGCCGCCATGAAGGGCGGCGACAAAAAACGCCTGGGCGTCATCCGGCTGATCCTGGCCGCGCTCAAGCAGGTGGAGGTGGACGAGCGCATCGAGCTGGACGACGGCCGGGTTGTCGCCATCCTCGACAAGATGGTGAAGCAGCGCCGCGACTCGGTGGAACAGTACGAGAAGGCCGGCCGCACAGAGCTGGCCGATCAGGAAAAATACGAGATCTCCGTCATCCAGGAGTTTCTGCCCCAGCCTTTGAGCGAAGCGGAGATCGAAAGCCTCATCGAGGAGGCTTTGGCCGCCACCGGCGCCACCTCCATGAAGGAGATGGGCAAGGTGATGGGCTGGCTCAAGCCCAAGCTCCAGGGTCGAGCCGACATGGGCGCGGTGAGCGGACGCATCAAGCAGAAGCTCTCCGGCTGAGAACCTCTCTGCTACACTTTCCGCGTGGCCGGAAAGATCCCTCCTGAATTCATCGACCAGCTGCTCTCGCGGGTGGACGTGGTGGACGTCGTCGAGCAGCGCATTCCGTTGCAACGCGCCGGCCACGAATTCAAGGCACGCTGCCCTTTCCACGAGGAGAAGACCCCTTCCTTCTACGTGAGCCCGGCCAAACAGTTCTACCACTGCTTCGGCTGCGGTGCCCACGGCACCGCCATCGGCTTCCTCATGGAGTACGACGGTCTCAGCTTTCCCGAAGCGGTGGAGGAGCTGGCCAGCCGCGCGGGCATGGAGCTGCCGCAAGAGATCGCTTTCGAGTCCGCGCCCGACCAGCGCCCCCTCTACGACCTGCTGGAGAAGGCCGCCCGCTGGTTCGAGGAGCAGCTGCGCAGCCACCCCGAGGCGCCGCGGGCGGCCGAATACCTGCGCCGACGCGGCCTCGACGGCGAGACCGCCCACCGCTTCCGCCTGGGGTACGCTCCCGACGGCTGGCGCAACCTCCTCGACGCCATGGGAGGCGAGGCGCAGGCGGCGCGGCTCAGCCAGGCCGGCCTGCTCTCGGAACGCAACGGCCGCCACTACGACCGTTTCCGCGATCGCATCCTCTTTCCCATCCGCGACACCCGCGGCCGGGTGGTGGGCTTCGGCGGGCGGGTGCTCGGCGACGGAACGCCCAAATATCTCAACTCCCCCGAGACGCCGGTGTTCCACAAGGGGCGCGAGCTCTATGGCCTGTGGGAAGCGCGCCAGGCGCTGAAGAAGATCCCACGCCTGCTGGTGGTGGAGGGGTACATGGACGTGGTGGCCCTGAGCCAGTTCGGCATCCGCAACGCCGTGGCCACCCTGGGCACCGCCACCACCGCCGACCATCTGCAAAAGCTCTTTCGCGCCACCGCCGAGGTGGTCTTCTGCTTCGACGGCGACCGCGCCGGCCGGGAAGCGGCCTGGAAGGCCCTGGAAACCGCCCTCCCGCTGCTGAAGGAGGGCCGCCAGGCGCGCTTTCTCTTTCTGCCGGAAGGGGAGGATCCCGACACCCAGGTGCGCCGGGAGGGCGCCGAGGCCTTCCTGCGGCGCCTGGAGGGGGCCACCCCCCTTTCCGATTTTCTCTTCGAACGCCTCTCGGCCGAAGTGGACATGACCACCCTGGACGGCCGCGCCCGGCTCGCGGCATTGGCCCGCCCCCACCTGGACCGGCTGCCGCGGGGGCCGTTCCGCGAGATGATGGAACAGCGGCTGGCGCGGCTGACGGGAACCAAAGCGGCCGTCCGCCGTCCAACCAATCGACCCCGGCCGGCCGGAGCCCGCCAGCCGTCTAGGCTCAAGCCGCTCCACCGGGCCATCGCCCTGCTCCTGCAATACCCGGAGCTGGGAGGGGTCGAGGACCTTCCCCAGGGGTGGCAGGCGCTGGAGACGCCGGGCGTCGCCATTTTGCAGGAGCTCCTTGAAACCTTGCGGAAGAACCCGCATCTCACCACCGCCCAGCTGTTGGAACGCTGGCCTGACGAGGCGGTGCGCCGCCATCTGGGACGGCTGGCCGCCACCTCCCTCGAGGTTTTCGACGACCAGGCCGAGCAGTTCGCCGGCTGTCTGGCGAAGCTGGCGGCCAAGGCCCGCCGCGCCGCCGCCCGGGAGGCGCGCGGCAAGCTGCGCCCTTCCGATCTCACCGAAGAAGAGAAAGAAGCGCTGCGGCGGCTATACTCCAGTAAGAGCTGAATTTTTCGGTTTTTCCCAATTGCGTGCAGAAACAGATATAATGGCGCGTTACGTTTTGCGCGCCAAAACCGAGCGATCGAAAGAGGTACCATGGATCAGCAACAGTCCCAGTCCCGCATCAAGGATCTCATCACCAAGGGCAAGGAGCAGGGCTTTCTGACCTACGCGGAGGTCAACGACCACCTGCCCGACACCATCGTCGATTCGGAACAGATCGAAGACATCATCCGCATGATCAACGAGGTGGGGATCCCGGTGTACGAGACCGCGCCGGACGCCGACGAGACCACCATCGCCGCCGACGCCGTCCCCACCGACGAGGAGACCGCGGAAGCGGCCGTGCTGGCGCTCGCCTCGGTGGACAGCGAATTCGGCCGCACCACCGATCCGGTGCGCATGTACATGCGCGAGATGGGCACCGTGGAGCTGCTCAGCCGCGAGGGCGAGCTGCGCATCGCCAAGCGCATCGAGGACGGGCTCAACCAGGTGGCGGCGGCGCTGGCCACCTTCCCGCCGGCAGTGGAGCATCTGGTGCAGAAGCTGGCCGACGTGAAGGCGGAGGAGACCCGGCTCTCCGACGTGATCACCGGTTTCATCGACCTGGACGAGCCCGACATCGTCACCCCGCCCACGCCCGAAGCCAAGAGCGACGACGACGCGGACAAGGGGCCCGACCCGCAGATGGTCAAGCAGAAGACGGCCGAGCTGACCCGGCTCTACAAGCGCTGGAGAAACCATCTGGAGAAGCATGGCAACGACGACAAGGCGAAGAAGCTCAACGAGAAGATCGTCACCATTTTCGCCGAGCTCAAGCTCAACCCCCAGCTCTTCGCCAAGCTGGGCAACACGCTGCACGAGGTGATCGACAGCATCCGCGAGCAGGAACGCATCATTCTGCGCCTCTGCGTGGACGAGGCCGGCATGCCGCGCAAGGACTTCATCAGCAACTTCCCCCGCAACGAGACCAATCTGGAGTGGGTGAAGGAGCAGTGCAAGGCCAAGAGCGGCTACCGTGACCGTCTCAAGGAGCTGGCCGACGAGATCATCCGCGCCCAGCGCAAGCTGGCCGAGGTGGAGAGGCAGTGCGGCCTGAGCATCGCCGACATCAAGGAGATCAACCGCAAGATGTCCATCGGCGAGGCCAAGGCGCGCCGCGCCAAGAAGGAGATGGTGGAGGCCAACCTGCGGCTGGTGATCTCCATCGCCAAGAAGTACACCAACCGCGGCCTGCAGTTCCTCGACCTGATCCAGGAGGGCAACATCGGCCTGATGAAGGCGGTGGACAAGTTCGAATACCGCCGGGGCTACAAGTTCTCCACCTACGCCACCTGGTGGATCCGCCAGGCGATCACCCGCTCCATCGCCGATCAGGCGCGCACCATCCGCATTCCGGTGCACATGATCGAGACCATCAACAAGCTCAACCGCATCTCGCGCCAGATGATCCAGGAGAAGGGGAGGGAACCCACGCCGGAAGAGCTGGCCGAGCGCATGGAGATGCCGGAAGAGAAGGTGCGCAAGGTGCTCAAGATCGCCAAGGAGCCCATCTCCATGGAGACGCCCATCGGCGACGACGAGGACTCCCATCTGGGCGACTTCATCGAGGACACCAGCGCCGTCTCCCCGGTGGAGGCCGCCACCATGGAAAACCTGCGCGAATCCACCCAGAACATGCTGGCGGGGCTCACCCCGCGCGAGGCGAAGGTGCTGCGCATGCGCTTCGGCATCGACATGAACACCGACCACACCCTGGAAGAGGTGGGCAAGCAGTTCGACGTGACCCGCGAGCGCATCCGTCAGATCGAAGCCAAGGCCCTGCGCAAGCTGCGCCACCCCACCCGCTCGGAGAAGATGCGCAGCTTCCTCGACGGCGACTGAGACCGGAAGGACGCCCCTCCGTCGGCAAGGGGCGGTCCCCTCCATTTCCTCCGCACCCGGGCCCTTAGCTCAGTTGGTTAGAGCACTCGACTCATAATCGATTGGTCGCAGGTTCGAGCCCTGCAGGGCCCACCATCTCTCCTCCACCGTTGTCACGCCTCGGTAACAATCGGCCGCCACAATAGGCGCCGGTTTTCAACGAAGAGGCATGAAGCACCATGAAAAAAACGCTGACCGCAACCGCTTTCGCCGCTCTGCTCACCGCATCCGCGGTGAACGCCGGCACTCGGGACTACATCTATATCGTCGGGTCTTCCACCGTCTACCCCTTCGCCACCGTGGTGGCGGAGCATTTCGGCCGCAGCACCCGCTTCAAGACGCCCAAGATCGAGTCCACCGGCTCGGGCGGCGGGCTCAAGCTCTTCTGCCAGGGCGTGGGAGTGCAGCATCCCGACATCACCAACGCTTCGCGGCGCATCAAGAAATCGGAATACGACCGCTGCAAGGCCAACGGCGTGACCGCGATCACCGAGATCAAGATCGGCTACGACGGCATCGCCCTGGCCAACTCCAACAAGGCGCCCCGTTTCGAACTGAGCCGCAAGGATCTCTTTCTGGCACTGGCCAAAGAGGTTCCCGATCCCAAGGCTCCCGACAGCGGCCGGCTGGTTCCCAACCCCTACGAGCGCTGGAGCGACGTGAACCCCAATCTCCCTCCCTACAAGATCGAGGTGCTGGGGCCGCCGCCCACCTCGGGCACCCGCGACGCCTTCACCGAACTGGCCATGGAGGGCGGCTGCAAGCAATTCGGCTGGATCGAGGCGCTGAAGAAGAAGGACAAAAAACGTTTCAAGGCCATCTGCGAGGGCATTCGTGAAGACGGGCACTACATCGAAGCGGGCGAGAACGACAACCTCATCGTCCAGAAACTGGTCGCCAATCCCAAGGCGCTGGGCATCTTCGGCTACAGCTACCTGGAGCAGAACGAAGACAAGCTGCACGGCTCCAAGGTGGACGGCGTGGCCCCCGAGTTCGAGCTCATCGCCAATGGCAAGTACCCGCTCTCCCGTCCTCTCTTTTTCTACGTGAAGAAGGCCCACGTGGGCAAGATTCCCGGCATCCGCGAATACATCGCCGAATTCACCAGCGAAAAGGCCTGGGGTGACGAAGGCTACCTGGTGGACAAGGGGCTGATTCCCATGCCGAAGGAAGAGCGCGAACATTATGCCGAGGTGGCCCGGAAGCTGTCGCCGCTGAAATTCTGAGCAAAGTCGAGCCCCGGCTCTTTCCGCCCTCGCGACCTCTCGGGTCGCGGGGGCTTTTTTCGCGACGCACCCTCTCTTCGCGGGCCGCCCTCTTCGGCGCATCTTCTTCCATGCAAGGCGCCGCAACGCGGCCGTGGAGGCGCACCCCGAAATCCGCTGTCACACGGCTGTAACATTCGCGCTCCACAATGGCTCCGGTTTCCATCCTGCCGCCGGCCCATGTCCGTCACTCTCCTCTTCATCCTGCTGTCGATTCTGTCGCTGGTCGCCTACTGGCTCGGACGGCGGACGGTGCTCGTCATGGCCGCGGGAAACCACCGCCGGCTCCACTCCCTGCCCCGACACTACGGCTACTACGTGGCGATGCTCACGATGCTGCCCGCCCTTTTGCTGCTGGTTCTGTGGGTGAGCCTGGATCAGACGTTCATCACCAAGCTGGTGGTGGCCGAGCTGCCGCCCGCCCTGGTGCCCGATTCCGGCGCCCGCCTGAGCCTGCTGGTCAACGACATCCGCAATCTCGCCGCCGGCAACCCCGGTAGCGGCGCCGTCGATCCGGCGTTGCAGGCCGCCGCCGCCCATTACCGCCGATTGACCCAGATTTCGCACCTGCTGCTGCCGGCGGCGGTGCTGCTGCTGGCGGTGAGCGGAACCGCGTTGGGGCTGAAGCTGATCCACCCGGATCACCGGGCCCGGCCGGCGGTGGAACGGGTGATCCGCTGGGGACTGATCCTGAGCGCCTCCCTGGCCATCCTCACCACCCTGGGCATCGTGCTGTCGGTGCTCTTCGAAGCGTTGCGCTTCTTTCACCAGGTGCCGCTCGCCGACTTCCTTTTCGGCCTGGAGTGGAGCCCGCAGATCGCCATCCGCGCCGACCAGGTGGGATCCAGCGGCGCCTTCGGCGTGGTCCCTCTTTTCACCGGCACCCTGATGATCGCCGCCATCGCCCTGCTGGTGGCGGTGCCCGTGGGGCTGCTCTCGGCCATTTACCTGGGCGAATTCGCCAGCCGCCGCATGCGCGCATGGGTGAAGCCTTTGCTGGAGATCCTCGCCGGCGTGCCGACGGTGGTCTACGGCTTCTTCGCCGCGCTGGTGGTGGCGCCCCTGGTACGCGCCGCCGGCGAGGCGCTGGGGCTGGAGGTCTCTTCGGAGAGCGCCCTGGCCGCGGGACTGGTGATGGGCATCATGATCATCCCTTTCGTCTCCTCGCTTTCCGACGACGTGATCAACGCCGTGCCCAACGCCCTGCGCGACGGCTCCCTCGCCATGGGCGCCACCCGGGCCGAAACCATTCTGCGGGTGGTGTTGCCGGCGGCGCTGCCCGGCATCGTCGGCGGCGTGTTGCTGGCCGCTTCACGCGCCATCGGCGAGACCATGATCGTGGTGATGGCGGCCGGGGTGGGCGCGCGGCTCACCGCCAATCCCTTGGAGTCGGTGACCACCATCACCGTGCAGATCGTCACGCTGCTGGTGGGCGACCAGGAGTTCGACAGCCCCAAAACGCTGGCGGCCTTCGCGCTGGGTCTGTTGCTCTTCGTCGCCACTTTGCTGCTCAACGTGCTGGCGCTCTACGTGGTGCGCAAATATCGCGAAGCCTATGAGTAAGAAGCGTTCCCCCATCAAGCGCCGCGCCGTTCGCGAAGCGGTGGCGGCCAACCTGGAGCGGCGCCACCGCCGCGACCGCCGGCTGCGCCGGATGGGGCTGGCGGCCATCGTCATCGGCCTCGGCTTTCTCGCCTTCATGTTCGTCAGCATCGCCGTGCTGGGATACGGCGCCTTTCGGCAGACCCATATCCGGCTCGAGGTCAACTTCGAGAAGGCGGAGCTGGCGCCCGACGGCAAGGTGGACAAAAAAGCCCTGGCCCAGGCCGACTATCAGAGGCTCGTCAAACGCGCGTTGCGCGAGCGCTTCCCTCAAGTGAGAAAGCACCGCCTCAAGCGCCAGCTCTACCATCTGGTGAGCAGCGGCGCCGGCTATCGATTGCGCGATCTGGTGCTGGCCCACCCTCGATGGGTGGGCAGCCGCAGAAAAGTGTGGCTGCCCGCCGACGACGACGTGGACGTCTGGTTCAAGCATCACGGCGCGGGCGCCCGACTCACCAAGGCGCAGCAAGAATGGCTCGCGTCTTTGCAGGAACGGGGCGAGATGCGCACCTTCTTCAACAGCGACTTCTTCCGCAACGGCGATTCCCGCGAGCCGGAACAGGCCGGCATCCTGGGCGCCCTGGTCGGATCCTTCTACACCTTGCTGGTGACGCTGGGATTGTCGCTGCCGCTGGGCATCGCCGCCGCCATCTATCTGGAGGAGTTCGCGCCGAAGAACCGCTGGACCGACTTCATCGAGGTGAACATCAACAATCTGGCGGCGGTGCCCTCCATCGTCTTCGGTTTGCTGGGGCTGGCGGTGTTTCTCGATTTCTTCGGCATGCCGCGCTCGTCCCCTCTGGTGGGCGGATTGGTGCTTACTTTGATGACCTTGCCGACGCTGATCATCGCCGGCCGCGCCGCGCTCAAATCGGTGCCGCCCTCCATACGCGAGGCTGCCCTGGGACTCGGCGCTTCGCGCATGCAGGCGGTGTTCCACCATGTGCTGCCGCTGGCGATGCCGGGAATGCTCACTGGCACCATCATCGGCATGGCCCAGGCGCTGGGCGAGACCGCGCCCCTGCTGATGATCGGCATGGTGGCCTTCATCGTGGACGTGCCCCATGGAGTGCTGGACCCGGCCACGGTGCTGCCGGTGCAGATCTATCTCTGGGCCGACAGCCCCGAACGGGCCTTTCTGGAGAAGACCGCAGCCGCCATCCTGGTGCTGCTGGCCTTTTTGGTGTTGATGAACCTGGCCGCCATCTGGTTGCGGCGCAAATTCGAAAGACGGTGGTAGGAGAACGAAGATGACGGCATCCCTCACGACCGGGCAGGGCCCGGCGACCGACGAGCAGGCCGCTTTCATGGCGGCGCTGGACGCGTCCGCGCCGCGGAAGGAGGAGCCGGCCGCCGCGCCGGAGAAGACCGTCGGGGTTCCTTTCCTGGAGAAGAAGGTGACGCTGAGCGCCCGCCACGTGAACGTCTTCTATGGCGCCAAGCAGGCCATCTTCGACGTCTCCATCGACATCGGCAAACATGAGGTGACCGCCTTCATCGGCCCCTCCGGCTGCGGCAAGTCCACCTTTCTGCGCTGTTTCAACCGCATGAACGACACCATCGACGACTGCCGCGTGGAGGGCGAGATCCGTCTGGACGGCGAAGAGATCTACGCTCCCGAGGTGGACGTGGTGCCGTTGCGCGCACGGGTGGGGATGGTCTTTCAGAAGCCCAACCCCTTCCCCAAATCGATCTACGAAAACGTCGCCTACGGGCCGCGGCTGCACGGTCTCTTCTCCAGCCGCGGCGAACTGGACGATCTGGTGGAGCACTCGCTGCGGCGCGCAGGTCTGTGGGAGGAAGTGAAAGACCGGCTGGACGCCCCCGGCACCGGCCTCTCGGGCGGGCAGCAACAGCGCCTGTGCATCGCTCGCGCCATTGCCATCCAGCCGGAAGTGATCCTCATGGACGAACCGTGCTCGGCGCTCGATCCCATCGCCACCGCCAAGGTGGAAGAGCTGATCGACGAACTGCGCCGCAAGTACACCATCATCATCGTCACCCACTCCATGCAGCAGGCGGCCCGCGTCTCCCAGCGCACCGCCTATTTCCATCTGGGGCGGCTGGTGGAGGTGGACCGTACCGACAAGATCTTCACCAATCCCGCCCACGAGCTGACCGAAGCCTACATCACCGGTCGGTTCGGGTGAGGCCGGGCCGGGACGATCGCATGAATCGAGGTTTGGATCGCTGCGGAACCCGGTTCGAGGGCCTGGAAGAGGGATGGCGGGGCGTCCGAGGCATGGACGCCGAGACCGAGCCCGCAGGAACGCGTTCACGGCGTTCCCGACAGTCCTTTTCGAGACCCTCGAACCGGGCGGGGCCCGTTCATGCGATCACCCTGGGACCGGTGGATGGACACGGCCGGCACGAACTTTTCCCGGGCCGATCGAGGGCGCGACGCAAGGGGGCGGAACGAACCAGCGGCAGGACCGGAAAATGGCAGGAGAAAAGCGAACCAACACCGCACGGGAGCAGAAGCCAATGAAACTCTCCACGAGCCCTCAGGGTCACATTCTCAAGCGCTTCGACAAGGACATGCGCAAACTGCAGAAGCGCGTGCTGAAGATGGGTGGAATGGTGGTCGAACAGATGGAGCGGCTGCAGGACGCCCTCGGTCAAGAGGACGAGGAGCAGGCGCGCCAGGTGATCGAGGGCGACCGTCCCATCGACCTTCAGGAGGTGAAAGCCGACCGCTTCATCGTCAGGCTGCTGGCGCGCCGTTCTCCGGTGGGAGGCGATCTCCGCTACATCGTCGCCGCCTCCCGCATCGTCACCGAGCTGGAACGGCTGGGCGACGAGGCGGCGCAGATGGCGCGCATCCTGTTCATCGAACACCAGCCTCTCTCCGGTTGCGAAAAGGAACCGGCCACCGCCACCATCCGCCATCTGCTGGGGCGACTCATCGCCCTGCTGGAACAGGCGCTGGAAACTTTCGAAAGCTACGACTACCGCAATGCCCTGATGCTGGCCCGGGGCGAGGAGCCCTCTTGCGTGGAACTGGACAAGCGGCTCGGCGATCTGATGCAATGCGTCTTCGACAGTCAACAGCCGGTGGCCGAGGCGGTCAACTTCGTGCTGGTGCTGCGCTCTGTGGAGAGCAGTCTGCGCCACGTGCGAAACATCGCCGAGCACACCGTCTATCTCATCACCGGCGAGGACATCCGCCACCGATGACCACCATCCTCTTCGTCGAAGACGAAGCCCCCATCCGCGATCTGGTACGGTTCACCCTCTCGCGGGCGCAGATGGAGATGCTCGACGCCGCCAACGGCCGGGAGGCCGAACAGATCCTCCAGCGGCGGCGACCCGACCTCATTCTGCTCGACTGGATGCTGCCGGACGAAAGCGGCATCGACCTGTTGCGGCGGCTGCGCCGCCATCCCGAACTGCGCGCCATTCCGGTGATCATGGTCACCGCGCTGGCGGAAGAGGAGCAGAAGGTGTTGGGGCTGGAGGCGGGCGCCGACGACTATGTCACCAAGCCCTTCTCGCCCCCCGAACTGGTCGCCCGCGTGAAGGCGGTGCTGCGCCGCGCCAACGGCATCGACGAGGAGGGGATGCTCCGCCAAGGAGCCCTGGAGCTCGACCCCCAGCGCCGTCGGGTGCACCATGGAGAAGAGCCCGTGGAGCTGGGGCCCACGGAATACCGGCTGCTCCACTTCTTGATGAGCCACCCCCGCCGGGTCTACAGCCGCGGGCAACTGCTCGACTACGTCTGGCCCGACGACACGGTTCGCGAGGAGCGCACCGTGGACGTCAGCATCCGACGTTTGCGCAAGGCGCTCCAACCCTTCGGCGCCGACCGGCTGATCCGAACGGTACGCGGCGCCGGCTACTGCCTGGACTCCGAGGATGCATGAACGGTTCCGCCAGGAGCTGCTGCGCCTGCTGCTGGTGGTCGCCGCCGTGCTGCTCCTCGGATGGCTGAGCGGCGCCTGGGCGCTGGCCTTGGCGGCGGGACTGGGCGGCTACATTCTCTGGCAACTGCGGCAGGTCTATCTGTTCGAAGAGTGGCTCATGGGCGTCAAGTCGAACCGCCGCGCCCTGAGCGGCACCTGGGACCTGGCGGCGGAACGGATCGAGCGCATCCGCCAGCGGGCGCGACAGCGCAAGAAGCGGATGAGCCGCCTGCTGCACCGCTTCCACGACACCCTCGAAACCCTCCCTGACGCCGCCCTCATTCTCGACCGGGACCGCCGAATTCTCTGGTTCAACTCGGCGGCCCGGGAACTGCTGGGCCTCGACGCCGCCAGCCGCGAGCGGCGGCTCACCCGGGTACTCTCCGGCAAGGGGCTGCGGCGCTGGCTGGCGGAGGGGTTGCCCGCCCGGCCGCTGGAGATCGAGCGGAGCGGACCGCCCCGGCGGGAGCTGCAGCTGCGCCTCCTCCATTTCGGCGAAGAGCAGTTTCTGCTCACCGCCCACGACGTCACCGAACTGAAGCGGGTGCAACAAGTGCGTCGCGACTTCATCGCCAACGTCTCCCACGAACTGCGCACTCCGCTCACCGTGGTGAAGGGGTATCTCGAGATACTGGCCGAAGACGAGCTGCCGCCGCAGACGAAGGAGGCGCTGCGCGCTTCCTTGCGGCAGGCGCAGCGGATGGAGCAACTGGTCGCCGACCTGCTCATGCTGTCGCGGCTGGAGATGGAAGAGGCGCCGCCGGGCGACGAGGTGGTGGAGGTTCCCCGGCTGCTCGACGCCCTGGCGCAAGACGCCCGCCGCCTGGCGCTCACCCACGGCGACCATCCGCTGACCCTGCGGATCGACCGCGCTCTGGGCGTGCGCGGCAGTGAAAGCGAGCTCACCAGTGCCTTCGGCAACCTGCTCTTCAACGCGCTGCTCCACACGCCGGCGGGCACGCCGGTGGAAGTGACCTGGGAAAAGCGGGATGGAGGCGCCCGCTTGACGGTGGCCGACCGCGGACCCGGCATCGACCCCGAGCATCTGGAACGGCTCACCGAGCGCTTCTACCGCGTGGACAAAGGGCGGTCGCGGGAACGCGGCGGCACCGGGCTGGGGCTTTCCATCGTGCGCCACGTGCTGGCGCGCCACGGCGGCCGCATCGAGATCGAGAGCCGCCCCGGCGAAGGCAGCCGCTTCATCGGTTTGTTTCCCGCCGAACGGCTGGTTAAACTTGATTCCCCTTCGAGTTCCAGCGACAGGTGACTCACCATGGACACCCAGGCTTT
>JALSRN010000049.1 GCA_026984735.1 Sedimenticola sp.
CCCACCGCATCGACGGCATCGTCTGGCTGCGCGGCGACTTCTCCCGCCGCCTGCTGGGGGGATCGGAGGCGCCCATCGCCGTGCGCGTCAACGGCGTGGACGCCAACCAGGCGCGCATCACCCAGGGCTACATCCAGGGAGCCTGGATCGGCTGGCTGAAACGCCGCGCCGCCCAGCAAGGGAAGAAAGCTGCGACGCCGGTGATGCTCGAGCAGCGGGTCTGGTTCAACGCCGCGCTCATCAGCCGCCACTACCTGGTGCCCGGTCTGGTGGCCATCATCATGACGCTCACCGGCTCGCTGCTCACCTCCATGGTGGTGGCGCGCGAATGGGAGCGGGGCACCATGGAGGCGCTGATGGTGACGCCGCTGACCATGAAGGAGATGCTCGTCGGCAAGCTGGTGCCCTATTTCCTTCTCGGCATGGGCGGCATGCTCTTCACCCTGGTGCTGGCGGTGTGGCAGTTTCAGGTCCCTTTCCGCGGCGGATTCTGGGCCCTGCTGGGCGCCGGCGCCCTCTTCATGCTGGTGGCCCTGGCGATGGGGCTGCTCATCTCCATCGTCGCCCGGAACCAGTTCGTGGCGGGACAGATCGCCATCGTGGTCACCTTTCTGCCGGCGTTCATCCTCTCGGGCTTCATCTTCGACATCCACTCCATGCCGGCGCCGATCCAGGTGATCACCCATCTGGTGCCGGCCCGCTATCTGGTGGCCATCCTGCAGAGCCTCTTCCTGGCGGGGAACGTCTGGCCGGTCTACTGGGCCAACATGGGCGCCATGGCCATCATGCTGGCGGTGCTGGGTTTGATCGTCCGCCGCAAGGCCCGCAAGCGGTTGGCGTGAAGGAGGCGGCTGAAAGCGAAATGATCCGGCAGATCCTGGCCCTCGCCCTGAAAGAGTTCCTGGCCCTGGTGCGCGATCCGCGCAGCCGCTTCGTGCTCATCGGCCCTCCCATCATCCAGCTGGTGGTGTTCGGCTACGCCGCCACTTTCGACCTGGACCATGTGCCCGTGGCGGTGTGGAACCAGGACCCGGGCGCCGAGAGCCGCGAACTGGTGAGCCGCCTGGCTGGCTCTCCCCATTTTCAGGTGGTGGCGCGGGTGGCTCGCGACGGCGGAATCCGACCGCTGTTGGACGACAAGCGGGTGCTCCTGGTGCTGGCCATCCCTTTCGACTTCAGCGCCAGACTGGCGCGTGGCGACCAGGCCAAGGTGCAGGTGGTGCTGGACGGACGCAACTCCAACACCGCGCTGCTGGCGCTCAACTATCTGCGCGAGATCCTGCTGGATTACAACCGCCGGCTGGCCGCCCGGCGCGGCGCCACCGGCCCGCCGGCGAAGTTGAGCGTGCGCGCCTGGTACAACGAAGACCTCGACTCCCACTGGTTCATCATCCCCGGCATCGTGGGGCTGCTGACTTTGGTGGTGACCCTGGTGGTGACCGCCCTGTCGGTGGCGCGCGAGCGGGAGCAAGGCACCTTCGACCAACTGTTGGTGACGCCCCTGCGTCCGGTGGCCATCCTCATCGGCAAGTCCCTTCCAGGGCTGGCGATCGGGGTGGTGGAGGCGAGCTTCATCGTCGCCGTGGCCGTTCTCTGGTTCGGCATTCCGCTGCGGGGAGAGGTGGCGGCGCTCTATGCCGGGTTGCTGCTCTTTCTCTTCTCGGCGGTGGGCGTGGGGCTGATGATCTCCGCCATCAGCGTAACCCAGCAGCAGGCGGTGCTGGGCGCCTTTCTCTTCCTGGTGCCGGCGGTGATCCTCTCCGGCTTCGCCACCCCCATCGCCAACATGCCGCCCCTGGTGCAGGACCTCACCCTTCTGGATCCGTTGCGCTACTTCCTCGTGGTGGTGCGGAGCGTCTTTCTGGAAGGGGCCGGCTTCTCCCTCCTATGGAACCAGTATTGGCCCATGGCCCTCATCGGTCTGGTTTCACTGGCCACCGCCGGCTGGCTGTTCCGGCACCGGATGTACTGACCGCTCCCGCTCTTTTGGGGTCGAGGAGGCCAGGGCCATCACCTTGTCCAGCAGCGCGGGGTCGTCCCACTCGCGGCCGCCGATGGCCCGGTAGACCACCCTCCCCTGGGGGTCCACCACGAAGGTGGTGGGAAGGCCGCGAACGCCCCAGTCGGTCACCACCTTGGAATCCTCGTCGAGCACGATGGGGAAGGTGACCGGATGCTCGGCGGTGAACTGGAAGATGGCGTCCTCCCCTTCCCCCACGTTGACCGCGACGATCACCAAGCCCCGCCCCTGGTATCTCTTCCAGGCGCGCTCCATGGAGGGCATCTCGGCCCGACAGGGGGGGCACCAGGTGGCCCAGAAGTTGACGATGAGCACCTTGCCCCGATAGTCGCTCAGACTGTGCTTCTCGCCGTCGATGTCGGGCAGGGAGAAATCGGGCGCCCTGGGATGGTCGGGCACCTCGGTGAGCCCCCGACCGGGTTTGATCGCATGGACCGGCGCGGCGGCCAACAACACGAAAAGAAAAAGCAGTTTTTTCATTTCACGACTCCGGAAGTTTTTCAGGGGCGCATTCGAGCCCTGGAATCAGGGCCTCCACCGGCCGTCCAGCCACCGAGATGCGCAGTTTCAGGTCGAAGCGGCTGCCGGGCGGAAGACCGTAGCTGGTCATTCCCCAGTTGTAATCGCCAGGCTCGAAATGCTGGCGCGGGGGCAACAGCGACCAGTTGAACGCCACCCGACCCGCCTTGGAGACCTGGAGATCCGCCAACCGTTCCCGCCAGCGCTGGCGCGTCACCATGGGAAGCGCCTTTCCATGATAGAGAACCCGCCAATCGTCGAGATCGAAATCGATGGGCTGGCGGCCGTCGTTGCGAAACATGGAACCGAAGAGGCAGCTGCGCGCCACCCGATCGGCCGCCTCGCGAGAGAAGCCCCGGGCCAGCAGGTAGGCGCGCGTCTGGTCGGGCAGCCGTTGGACCAGGCGCAGCGAAATGCCGTCATGGCGCCACTCGTAGCTCTTCAGTCCCGTCCGGGGTCCCGTCTCCACCGTCACCTCGGCGAAAGCGCCGGCCGCCGCCGCGAAAGCGGCCGCCGCCAACCCCACCCCGCGGAACCGATCACTGCGCATGGACAGGCAGCCCCCGCTGGCGCCACTCGGGCAGCCCCCCTTCCAGGCGGCTCGCCTTGCGGCCCCGTTCACGCAGCAAGGAAACCGCGTCGAAGGCGAGGACGCAGTGGGGACCCCGGCAGTAGGCCACCACATCCTTGCCGGGATCCAGCTCCTCGAGCCGCTTCTCCAGCTCGGAGAGCGGCAGGTTGATGGCGCCGGGAAGATGGCCGGCGGCATACTCTTCCGGGGGGCGCACATCGATCACGGTGACCACGCCTTCACGGATGCGTTCGAGCAGCTCCTCCGGAGAGACCGGTTCCAGCTCGTCCTTGACCCGCAGATAGTTGGAGACCAGCCTGCGCACCTCGGAGAGGTGCCGTTCGGCCACTTCGCGCAGCGACTGGAAGAGCCGCTCCACGTCGTCTCCGGTGAGGCGGTAGAACACCTTCTGTCCCTCCTTGCGGCCCACCACCAGACCCGCATGGCGCAGCTGCTGCAAATGCTGCGAGGTGTTGGCCACGCTCATGCCGGAAAGCCGCGCCAGCTCCTCGACGCTGCGCTCGCTCTGACAGAGGAACTCCAGCAGCTCCAGGCGGTTGCCGTTGGCCAACCCCTTGGCCACCCGGGCCAGCTGGGTGAACAGGTCTTTCTTGAAATCGGGCATCTCACTCCTCCCCCACTCCATTTTGTAGTTGTAGCATTCAAGCCGTGTCTTGAACGTCTTTTGGGACTATGATAGCCCAATCCCGCCCCGCAGGTACAAGAATGCACCGCCTCGAAAAGCGCCCGTGACGACCCTGCTCTTCGTCTATAACGCCGACAGCGGCCTCTTCAACACCCTCGCCGACATCGGCCACAAAGTGATCTCGCCCGCCACCTACCCTTGCCAGCTGTGCGCCCTCACCCATGGCTATCTTCAAGAGAAGCGCCGCTGGAAGCGGTTCGTCGAGACGCTGGAGGTTCCCTGCGAATTTCTCCATCGGGACCAGTTCCGCCGGCGCTTTCCCGGCGACGGCACCCCTTTGCCGGCGGTGTTCCGCCGGCGGGGCCGACGCCTCGAGGCGTGCATCGGCGCCGAAGAGCTGGCGGCCTGCAAAGGGTTGGAGGAGCTGGAACGGCTGGTGCACCAAAAGTGCCTGAGACGGTAACCGCTCCCCTGAACCGGAGCGCTTGCCGGCGCCTCCTTATTGCAGGCCGGGCATTCCGATATTGCGAGATGCTGTGGCGGCAGACCGCCGATCAAAGGCTGCCGGGCGCGGCCAGGGCGCAATGGCGGGGAGGGCTCCGTTCGATCTGCACCGTGGCGTGGCGGATGGCGAAGCGTCGCGCCAGCTCTTCGGAAAGCGCTTGCAAAAAACGGTCGTCGTCCGGATGCCGATCCATGGTGAGATGGACCGTCAGCGCCACCTCGGTGGTGCTCATGGCCCAGATGTGGAGGTCATGCAGGCCGCTTACGCCGGGCAGGCTGCGCAGATAGGCTTCCACCTGGTCGGGATCGATGTGGGCGGGCACCGCGTCCATGGCCAGCGCCAGGGACTCCCGCAGCAACCCCCAGGTGCCGAAGAAGATGATCACCACGATCGCCAGGCTGAGGGCGGGATCCACCCAGGTCCAGCCGGTGTAGAGAATCACCAGGCCCGCCGCCACCACACCCAAAGAGACGGCGGCGTCGGCCGCCATGTGCAGAAAGGCGCCGCGAATGTTGAGATCGCTCTTCTGCCCGCGCAGGAAAAGAAGGGCCGTCGCCGTGTTGACGAGCACCCCCACCAGGGCCACCGCCGTCACCACGCCCCCCTGCACCGGCGCCGGCTGACTGAACCGCTCCACCGCCTTCATGGCGATGGCGCCAAGGGCGGAGAGCAGCAACATGGCGCTGAACAGCGACGCGAGGATGGTGGCCCGGCGATAGCCGTAGGAGCGGCGGGGCGTGGGCGGCCGTTGCGCCAGCCAGGCGGCGCCCCAGGCGAGCAGCAAGCCGAGCACATCGCTCAGGTTGTGCCAGGCGTCGGCGACGAGCGCCAGGGAGCCGGCCAGCACGCCGTACCCCAGTTCCACCGCCACGAACCCCACATTGAGGGCCACGCCAATGGCAAAGGCCCGGTGGTGTCCGTCGGCGGTGGAGGCGTGGTGGTGATGGTGATGCACCTCAGAGCCCCCGGTAGACGGGGTGCGGCGCCCGGGGATCGTAATATTTCATTATCTGCGGCACCAGCGCCTTTAACGCCTTTTGGCGATTGCCCGGCGAGGGGTGGGTGCTGAGGAATTCGGGAGTGCCGCCGCCGCTCACCCGCTCCATCTTCTGCCACAGGGTCACCGCCGCGTGGGGGTCGTAGCCCGCCTTGGCCGCCAGTTCGATGCCGAGGCGGTCGGCCTCCGCCTCCGCCTTGCGGCTGTAGGGAAGCTGGATGGCGAGGGAAGCGGCCAGGGCCGCCCCGGTGAGCGCCGCCGTGCGGTAACGGCTCTCCTTGAGCGCCGTGGCCGATAGCACCGCCAACCCAAGTTGGGAAGCGAGCTGGATCGACATCTGTTCGGCCACGTGGTTGGCCACGGCGTGGGAGATCTCGTGGGCCATCACCTGCGCCAGTTCGTCGTCGGTGGGATGGATCTTCTTCAGCAGGCCGGAATAGACCGCCATCTTGCCGCCCGCCATGCACCAGGCGTTCACCGTGTCGGGATCGTCGATCACCGCCACTTGCCACTTCCAGTCGCGGGTGTGGGGATAGTCCTTCACCGCTTCGGCGATGAGCCGGCCGGTGATCTCCTTGACCCGCCGCACCTGTTCCGGATCGGTGTTCAGCTTTCCGGCGCGGCGATACTTTTCCAGCATCTTCGGATAGGCCTCGGCCGAGGCCTGGACCGCCGTGTCGGGGCTCACCAGCATGAGCTGGTTGCGGCCGGTGGGCGTGGTGGCGCACCCCGCCAGGATCAGCCCCAGCAACAGGGCTGCGATTCTCGCCTTCATTTCCCTCGACTCCGTTTTGGTATGATTTGCAGGCCGTCTCCGCTTCGTCGCATCCGTCCGCCGAGATGGGGCGGGGAATGGAACTGCGACGAAGGGGAACCACACCCATTCTACTTGTGGAGTTTCCGTTGGAAAACGCCCTCGGAGAAGGCCGCTGGCTGCTTTACGCCCGCCTGATGCGGTTGGACAAGCCCATCGGCATCCTGCTGCTGTTGTGGCCCACCCTCTGGGCCTTGTGGATCGCCGGCGAGGGCCATCCCAGGCCCTGGGTGGTGGCGGTCTTCGTCGCCGGGGTGGTGCTCATGCGCTCCGCCGGCTGTGTCATCAACGACTTCGCCGATCGCGACTTCGACCGCCACGTGAAGCGCACCGCCGAGCGCCCTCTCACCTCCGGCAAGGTCTCGCCGAAAGAGGCGCTGCTGCTCTTCGCCGGGCTCGCCGGGCTCGCCGGGCTGCTGGTGCTCACTCTCGATCCCCTCACCCTGCCGCTCTCCCTGGTGGGCGCCTTCCTCGCCGCCACCTACCCCTTCACCAAGCGCCTCACCCATCTGCCGCAAGCCTATCTGGGCGCCGCCTTCGGCTGGGCCGTGCCCATGGCCTTCGCCGCCCAGACCGGTTCGGTGGACCCGCGCAGCTGGTGGATCTTCCTGGCGGTGGTGATCTGGGCGCTGGTCTACGACACCATGTACGCCATGGTGGACCGGGACGACGACCTGAAGATCGGCATCAAATCGAGCGCCATCCTCTTCGGCCGGCACGACCGCCTGATCATCGCTCTGTTGCAGACGGCCATGGTGGCGGTGCTGGTGAAAGTGGGGCTCGCTTTCGGGCTGGGGCGCTTTTACTACCTGGGCCTGGCGTTGGCGGCCGGGCTCATGGCCTACCACCAGTGGCTCATCCGCGAGCGCGAACGCGCCGCCTGCTTCCGCGCCTTTCTGCACAATCAATGGGTGGGAGCGGTGATCTTCGCCGGCATTCTTCTCGACTACCTGGCGCGATGACCCCGGAAACGCTGCTCGCCCGCGACCGGGCCCACTTGTGGCACCCCTACGCCGCCGCCACCGATCCCGGCCCCCTGTGGCCCGTGGTCGCGGCCAAGGGGGTGCGGCTGAAGCTGGCCGACGGGCGGGAGCTGATCGACGGCATGTCCTCCTGGTGGTGCGCCATCCACGGCTACAACCACCCGGTGCTCAACCAGGCCGCCCGGGACCAGCTCGAACGGATGTCCCACGTCATGTTCGGCGGCCTCACCCATGAGCCCGCGGTGGAACTGGCCGAACGGCTGGCCGCCATCACGCCGGACGGACTGGAGCGGGTCTTTTTCGCCGATTCGGGTTCGGTGGCGGTGGAAGTGGCCTTGAAGCTGGCCGTCCAGTACTGGCACAGCCGCGGCGAAGCGCGCCGCCGCTTCCTCACCGTGCGCGGCGGCTACCACGGCGACACCTTCGGCGCCATGTCGGTGTGCGATCCGGTGAACGGCATGCATCGGCTCTTCCAGGGCTTCCTGCCGCAACAGCTCTTCGCGCCCCGCCCCCCCTGCCGCTTCGGCGCCGGCTGCGCCGACGCCGATTTCGCCCCCATGGAAGAGTTGCTGACGAACCACCGCCGGGAGGTGGCCGCCGTCATCCTGGAGCCGGTGGTGCAGGGCGCGGGCGGCATGTATTTCTACGCGCCGGAATACCTGCGTCGGCTCCGGCGCCTCTGCGACGAGATCGGCGTGCTGTTGATCTTCGACGAGATCGCCACCGGCTTCGGCCGCACCGGTCGTCTCTTCGCCAGCGAATGGGCCGGCGTCTCGCCCGACATTCTCTGCCTGGGCAAGGCGCTCACCGGCGGCTATCTCACCCTGGCCGCCACCCTCGTCTCGGAAAACGTCGCCCGCACCGTCAGCGAGGGCGAACCCGGCCTCTTCATGCACGGCCCCACCTTCATGGCCAACCCCCTAGCCTGCGCCGTGGCCGATGCCAGCCTATCACTGCTCCTGGACCATCCCTGGCAGGCGCGCGTGCAAGCCATCGAAGCGGGACTGCTGGCCGGGCTGGCGCCCTGCCGCGAACTGCCCGCCGTCTCCGAAGTGCGGGTGCTGGGAGCCATCGGCGTGGTGGAATTGAAGGAGCCGGCGGAGATGGAACGGATTCAGCCAGCGCTGGTGGAGGCCGGCGTCTGGGTGCGCCCCTTCGGGCGGCTGGTCTATCTGATGCCCCCCTACATCATCGAAGAGGAGGAGCTCTCCTTCCTCTGCCGCGCCGTGCGGCAAGTGCTGAGCGCGCCATGAAAGAGAGCGCCTGGGCCTTGGCGGCGGCCGGCGGGGAAGACGAAGAGAGGGCTCGGCGGCTGGCCGCGCGCACCGGCGCGCCCCTGGTCGCCGCCGACGAGCGGCGCTTTCCCTTCCTGCTGCTGGTCGACGGGCGGGGACTGGAGCTGCGCCAGACCGCTCCGGGCTCGCCAGGACCTCTCTACATCGACTTTACCGACGGCGCCATGAGCCGGCGGCTGCGCACCAGCGGCGTCCGCTCCCCCCTGGCACGGGCGCTGGGGGTGAAGCCGAATCACCGTCCCGCAGTGGTGGACGCCACCGCCGGCTTGGGGCGCGACGCTTTCGTTCTCGCCCATCTGGGCTGCTCGCTGGTGCTGCTGGAACGGGTGTGGCCGGTCTATCTGCTGCTGGAGGATGCTCTGCGCCGCGCCCGCGACGATGCCCGCACACGGGAGGCCGCCCTGCGTATCCGGCTGTTCCACTACGACGCCGCCCGCTGGTTGGGCCGACGGGAGGAACCGGTGGAGGCGGTCTATCTCGACCCCATGTATCCCGCCCGCGCCAAAAACGCCCTCTCGGCCAAAGGAATGCAGGCGCTGCAGAGGCTGGCGGGCGACGACGCCGACGCGCCGGAGCTGTTGGAGGCCGCCCTGCGCCGCTGCAAAGGGCGGGTGGTGGTGAAGCGACCCAAGCGGGCCGGGCCTTTGGGGAGACGGCGGCCCGACTTCTCCATCGCGGCGCCCAAGACCCGATACGACGTCTATCTAGCAGGATGTTGAAAAAAGTCCTTCCCTGGACTTTTTCACCCATGGAACCGGAAAATGCGATTTCCCGGTTCCTTCATTTTCAATGACTTGCAGGCCATCGAAAATGGCGGCACCTCCCTGTACCGCTCACAGGCTGCCGAAAAACGCTGTTTTTCAACAGCCTGCTAGGAACCTTTCGGGATTGACGCGGCCCGGCCGGGCCGCGAGGCCACCAGCAGCGCCAGGTCGGCCAGCTCGTCCGCATCGCCGCCGAAGGGAGCGTCTTCCCGGTAATAGTGCACGCGCAATCCGGCAAAGAGCCGCAACAGTTCGTTGGGCGCCAGCCGCCAGTGGTCCCCGCCGGGGCCGCGCCCCCGGTTCACCTCGCGCACGAAGGTCTGATAGAAGAGCAGGCCGCCGGGCCGCAGCGCCTCCACCAGGGCGGGCGCCAGGGACCGCTCCAGAAAGTGACCCACGAACACCAGGTCGAAGACCTCCCTCTCCGGCGGCCGCGCCACTACGTCCCGCACCTGTCCTTCCACCGCCAGGCCACGGCGCTTCGCTTCGGCCTCGAGCCGCTCCACCGCCACCGGAGAAAAGTCCCAGGCGTGGACTTCCCATCCACGTTCCGCCAGCCACAAGGCGTTGGCGCCGCGGCCGCAGGCGAGATCGAGCGCCCGTCCCCTTGCCGGAAGCAGATGGGCGTTGCGCAGCAGCACCTGCGCCACGCTGCCGAACCCGTCGGCCTGGCCGTGCCGCTCGTCCCAGCGCAGGCGATGGCTCTCCCCGGCGCTTCCGGAGTTCCCGCTCACTTGACCGATTCGGGTTCGCGGATGGCGTCGACGACGCTGCCGTCCATGAGCACCACGTAGTAGTGGACCCCTTCTCGGTCTCTCGTCTTGACCAGATAGTGCCAGCGATGGCGATGGGGAGCGAGGCGGCGCAACTCGATCTCCATCACCGAAAACGGCTCCCCGCCCCTCTTGGCGGCCCGCTCCCTTTTCACCGCCGCCACCGCTTCCGCCACGCTCAAGGGCGGCGGTGCCGACAAAGGATCCCAGGCGGGCGAAGCCTGGATCCGCGCCTCGGGGATGAAGGCCACCACCCGCGCCTCGTCGAACTGTTCGATCACCTCCACGGGGAAGGGCGCCGCCCGCCCCACCGCGCTCAACGCCAACCCCGCGAGCGCCCCCGCCACCAGGCGTCGCTTCACCGGCTTCATCGCAACTGCTCCAGGCCGCGTTCGATGTCGGCCTGAATGTCCTCCACCGCCTCCAACCCCACCGAGATGCGGATCAAGCCGTCGGAGATCCCGGCCTCGGCGCGCTGCTCGGGCGAGAGCCGGCCATGGGTGGTGGTGGCGGGATGGGTGACGGTGGTCTTGACGTCGCCGAGGTTGGCGGTGATGGAGATCATGCGCATGGCGTCGATCACCCTCCAGGCCGCTTCCCGGCCGCCCTCCACCTCGAAGGCGAGCATGCCGCCGGGAAGATCCATCTGGCGTGCCGCCAGCGCCGCCTGGGGATGGCTGGCCAGACCGGGATAGTGGACGCGGGAGACCTTGGGGTGGTTCTCCAGCCACTGGGCCAGCAGATCGGCATTGTGGGAGTGGGCCTTCATGCGCAGAGCCAGGGTCTCCAATCCATGGAGGAAGGCCCAGGCGTTGAAGGGGCTCAGGCTGGGGCCGGCGGTGCGCAACACGCCGAATACCTCCTCCCCCACTCGCTGCTCGTCGCCCACCACGGCGCCGCCCATGCAGCGCCCCTGCCCGTCGATGTACTTGGTGGCCGAATGGACGACGATGTCGGCGCCCAGCTCCAGCGGACGCTGCAGAATGGGGGTGCAGAAGCAGTTGTCCACCACCAGCAGACAGCCATGGTCATGGGCGATGTGCGCCAGCGCCTCGATGTCTGCCAGCTCGGTGAGAGGATTGGAGGGCGTCTCCAGAAAGAGCATGCGGGTCTCCGGCCGGATGGCCGCCTTCCACGCCTCCAGGTCGGAGAGGGGCACGTAGCTGGTGTCGATACCGAAACGACCGAGATATTTGTCGAAAAGAATGACGGTGCTGCCGAAGATGCTGCGCGAGCTGAGCAGGTGGTCGCCCGCCCGCAGCAATCCCATGCAGGTGGCCAAGATGGCGGACATGCCGGTGGCCGTGGCCACGCAGCGCTCTCCCCCTTCCAGCGCCGCCAGCCGCTCCTCGAAGATGCGCACCGTGGGGTTGGTGAAGCGGGAGTAGATGTTTCCCGGCTCCTCGCCGGAGAAGCGGGCCGCCGCCTGGGCGGCGCTTTCGTAGACGTAGCTCGAGGTGGTGAAGATGGGCGGCGAGTGCTCCCCTTCCGCCGTGCGATGGTGGCCGATGCGAATGGCCTTGGTGGCCGCCTTCCACTCCCCGGTGCTCATGATCAGGCTCCATTGTGCAGGTCGATGACATCCACTTTTTCTGTCTCGCGCGCGCTCTTGGCGCCGTCGTTGCGGCATGTCTCCAAGTCGCGCAGGTACTCCTCGGTGACGCCGCCGGTGACGTACTCGCCATTGAACACCGAAGTGTCGAAACGGTCCACCTCCACCTTGCCCTTTTTCTGCACCGCTTCGATGAGATCGTCCAGATCCTGATAGATCAGCCGGTCGGCGCCGATGATCTCGCACACCTCCGCCTCGGTGCGCCCATGGGCCACCAGCTCGGAGGCGGCCGGCATGTCGATGCCGTAGACGTTGGGATAGCGCACCGGCGGTGCCGCCGAGGCGAAATAGACCTTGCGCGCGCCGGCGTCGCGCGCCATCTGCACGATCTGCTGGGATGTGGTGCCGCGCACGATGGAGTCGTCCACCAGCAGCACGTTCTTGCCGCGGAACTCCACGTCGATGGGGTTGAGCTTTCGGCGCACCGACTTCTTGCGCACCGTCTGCCCCGGCATGATGAAGGTGCGGCCGATGTAGCGGTTCTTGATGAAACCCTCGGTATAGGGCACGTCCAGCTTGTTGGCCAGGCTCAGGGCGGCGGTGCGGCTGGTGTCGGGGATGGGGATCACCACGTCGATGTCGTGTTCCGGCCACTCCCGCAGGATCTTGCGGGCCAGCTTCTTGCCCATGCGTTGGCGTGCCTTGTGCACGAAGATGTCGTCGATGATGGTGTCGGGACGGGCGAAATAGACGAACTCGAAGATGCAGGGGGAGCGAACGGGATTCTCGGCGCACTGGCGGGCGAAGAACTCCCCCGATTGGGTGAAGATGATGCACTCGCCCGGCGCCACGTCGCGAATCAGGGTGAAACCGAGCGTGTCGAGCGCCACGCTCTCGGAGGCGACCATGAACTCCTTGCCCTTGGGCGTCTCCCGTTCGCCGAAGACCACCGGGCGGATGCCGTGGGGATCGCGGAAGGCGACGACGCCGTAGCCCGGAATCATGGCCACCGCCGCGTAACCGCCCCGGCAGCGTTCGTGCACCGTGCGCACCGCCCGGAAGATGTCCTCTTCGGTGAGCTTCAGATGGGGCGGCCAGGTGCTGAGGCCGTGGGCGAAGATGTTGAGCAGGATCTCCGAGTCGGAGTCGGTGTTGATGTGACGCAGGTCTTCGCGGAAGAGATCGCGCTTGAGCGAGTCGGCGTTGATCAGATTGCCGTTGTGCGCCAGCACGATGCCGTAGGGGGAGTTCACATAGAAGGGCTGAGCCTCGGCCGAAGAGGAGCAGCCGGCGGTGGGATAGCGCACGTGTCCCACGCCCATGTTGCCGCGCAGGCGTACCATGTGTTCCTGATCGAAGACATCGGCCACCAGCCCGTTGTTCTTGCGCAGATGCAGCCGCCCGTCCTCGCAGGTGACGATGCCCGCCGCGTCCTGGCCCCGGTGCTGCAGTACCAGCAGGGCGTCGTAGAGCGATTGGTTGACCGGCTCACGGCCGACGATTCCGACGATACCGCACATCTTCGAATGACCTCACGCGAGAAACTGGAACTTCTCCGCCACCTCCGGCGGCAACAGATCCTTGAGCCACAGGGCCAGCTCCTGGAACCAGGGTATGAAGCGGGACTCCTGCCACCAGGGATCGGCCGGCAAGGGCGTCAAGCCCGCCAGCCAGACCAGCAGCGCCACCACCAACACGCCGCGGGCGGCGCCGAAGATCATGCCGATGAAGCGGTCGCTGCCGCTGAGCCCCGTCTTCTGCACCAGGCGGATGAGCAGGTAGTTGACCAGGCCGCCCACCGTGAGCGAGGCGATCATCAGTCCGGCGAATGCCAGGCCCAGCCTGACCGAGGGAGTGGAGATGGCGGGTTCCAGCCGCACCGCCGCCTCTCGGAAAAAGGTCCAGCTCACCCAGAACGCCAGGATCCAGACCGCCAGCGAGAAGGCTTCGCGCACGAAACCGCGCACCAGGCCGATGAAGGTGGAGATCAGCACCACCACCACGATGGCCATGTCGGCCCAGTTGAGGGGGATTTCAGACACTGCGGCGGCCTCTCGTTCTTCTCATGGATAGCGGACCACCTGACCCTTGTCGCCGGTGATTCTGCGAATGAGCTGCAGATGGCGCTCGGCGTTCTTCTTCGACGCTTCGGGCCCCACCTGCACCCGGTAGAAACGCTTGCCGCTTACCGTCACCGGCTGGGGATCCATGGTGTCCAGCCCCGCCTTGCGCAACCGCTTCACCAGCTTCATGGCGCTGTCGCGGCTGCTCAGACTGGCCACGCGCACCACCCACGCCCGGGGCGGGGCGGGCTTCTTCATCCGGGACGGCTTGGCGCCGCCCGCCTTGGCCCGCGGCCGCGTCGCCTGGCGCGGGGGCGCAGCGGGAGTGGAGCTCGGTTTGCTCGCGCTCGGTGCCGCCGGCGGCGTGGAAGTCGTCTTCGGCGGTCGGTCTTGCAGCAGGGCGGTGTCGAAGCGGCGGGCCGGCTCCTTGGGAAGGGGTTTCACGGGAACGGGCTTGAGCGTGTCCGGCTGGCGCTCCAGCAGCATGGGCAGGAAGATGACGGCCAGAGCAACCAGCACGGTGGCGCCGACGAGGCGGCGCTTCAACTGTTCGTCCACGGCTGGGTCGATCCCGATTGGATGACAACGGACGGGATTATATCACCCTCAGCGCCTCGCCCACGGTGACGAAAGAGCCGAACACCACCACCCGATCGCCCGGCCGCGCCTCGGCCCGCAGCGCGGCCATTCCCTCCGCCACCGAATCGTGAAGGCGTCCGGGCCGGATTCCGGCCAGAGTCCGAGCGCTCCGTCCCCGCTCTCCTTCCAACGAGAGGTAGTGCCACCGATCCACCTGGGGCTCCAAAGCGCGGATCACGGCGGCCGCATCCTTGTCCCCCAACATTCCCAGCAGCGCCAGGGTGCGGCCCTCCACCGGAGATTCCCGCAGCAGGTCCGCGAGCGCCCGCGCCGCCTGGGGATTGTGCGCCACGTCGAAAAGCCACTCCACTCCTTCCCGCTGGAGGCGCTGCGCCCGGCCGGCCAGCCGCACCTGCCGCAGCCCCCGGCGAAGGGCCTCCTCTTCCAGCGGCAACCGCGGCGAAAGCAACTCCAGCGCCATGAGCACGCCGGCGGCGTTGTCCAGCTGGTGACGACCCGGCAGCGCCGGCAGCGGCAGCCCCTCGAAACGGCGTCTCCGGCTCCGCCAACTCCAGTCTCCGCCGCCCCGGCCAAGGTGAAAGTCGATGCCGTTGCGGTAGAGCGGCGTGCCCAGCGAGTCGGCCACCTCCGCCACCGAAGCGGGCATGGACGGAGCGCTGAACACCGCCGGCCGGCCCGGACGGAAGATTCCCGCCTTCTCCCGGCCGATGGCCTCCAATTCGTCGCCCAGCCACTGCTGGTGATCCAGACCGATGGAAGTGATCATCGCCAGATCGGCATCCACGACGTTCACCGCGTCCAGGCGGCCGCCCAGCCCCACCTCGAGCAGCGCCACCTCCACCTCCTCCCGCGCCAACAGCCAGAGAGCCGCCAAGGTGCCGAACTCGAAATAGGTGAGCGCCTCCCCTTCGCGCGCCCGTTCCACGGCGCCGAAGGATTCGAGCAGGGCCTCGTCGGTCACCGCCTCTCCGCCGAGAAGGATGCGTTCGTTGTAGCGCAGCAGATGGGGCGAGGTGTAGCAGCCGGTGCGGTAGCCGGCGTTTCGCAGGATGGCGTCGAGCAGCGCAATGGTGGAACCCTTGCCGTTGGTGCCGGCGACGGAGATCACGACGGCCCTCTCCATGGAGGCGTCCAGGCGCCGCCACACCGTCGCCACGCGCTCCAGTCCAAGATCGATGGCGTGGGGATGGAGCCGCTCCTGCCAGCGGAGCCACTCCTCCAGCGTGGAGAACCTCACTGGTTGGCGTGGTTGAGGATACTCAACAGGTTGTGGATGCGATCCCGCAGTTCGTTACGGGGAACGATCATGTCGATGGCGCCGTGCTCGAGAAGGAATTCGCTCCGCTGGAACCCTTCCGGCAACTTCTCCCGCACCGTCTGCTCGATCACCCGGGGTCCGGCGAAGCCGATCAGCGCCCCCGGCTCGGCGATGTTCACGTCGCCCAGCATGGCCAGGCTGGCGGAGACGCCTCCCATGGTGGGATCGGTGAGCACCGAAACGAAAGGCACTCCCTGCTGCGCCATGCGCTTGAGCACCGCGGAGGTCTTGGCCATCTGAAAGAGAGAGAAGAGCGACTCTTGCATGCGCGCGCCGCCGCTGGCGGAGAAGCAGACGTAGGGGATGCGCTTCTCCAGGGCGCGGTTGGCGCCGCGCACGAACCGTTCCCCCACCACCGAGCCCATGGAACCGCCCATGAAGCGAAACTCGAAGGCCGCCGCCACCAGCGGCATCTCTTTGAGCCTGCCCTCCATGACAATGAGCGCGTCCTTCTCGCCCGTGGCCTTCTGCGCCTGGGCGAGGCGGTCTTTGTACTTCTTGGAATCCTTGAACTTGAGCGGATCCTGAGCCTGCAACTCCGCTCCGATCTCCTCGCGCGGCTCCTTGTCGAGAAAGAGATCCAGCCGCCGCCGGGCAGCGATGCGATTGTGGTGGCCGCACTTGGGGCAGACGTCCATGTTGTGCTCCACCTCGGTGCGGTAGAGGATGGCGCCGCATCCGGGGCACTTGCTCCAGAGCCCTTCCGGAACCGCCTTCTTGGCCCTGCCCTCGGTGCGGATGACGCTGGGCAGCAGCTTGTCGAACCAGTTCATGATCGTCTCCTCGCCTCAGGCCTGGTCCATGGCGACCCGCATGGCACGCACCAAGCCACCGACTTTGTCTCTTATCTTATCAGGTTCGTTGAGATTTTCCTCGATCAGGCTCACCAGGGCGCTGCCCACCACCACCGCGTCGGCGATGCGCGACATGGTGGCCGCCATCTCCGCGTTCTTGATGCCGAAGCCCACGCCCAGCGGCAGGTCGGTGACCTGGCGGATCTCGGCCAGCTTCCGCGACACTTCGTCCACCACCAGATTGGCGGCGCCGGTGACCCCCTTGAGCGAAACATAGTAGATGAAGCCGCTGGCCGCCCGGGCGATCATCTCCAGGCGATGGCGGTCGCTGGTGGGCGCGGCCAGAAAGATGAGGTCGAGGGTGTGGCTGCGCAGCGCCTGCACCAGATCGTGGCTCTCTTCCGGGGGCATGTCCACGGTGAGAGCGCCGTCCACTCCCGCCTCCTCGGCCGCGGTGGCGAAATCCTCGTATCCCATCACTTCGATGGGATTGAGGTAGCCCATCACAACCACCGGCGTGTGGTCGTTCTCTTCGCGAAAACGGCGCACCATCGCCAGCACGTCGTGGAGGGAGACGTGGTGCGCCAGGGCGCGCTCGCTGGCGCGCTGGATCACCGGCCCGTCGGCCATGGGATCGGAGAAGGGCACCCCCAGCTCCAGCAGGTCGGCGCCCGCCTCCACCAGGGCGTGCATCAGGGGCACCGTCTGCCGCGGATGGGGGTCTCCGGCGGTGATGAAAGGGACGAGGGCGGTGCGCCCCTCGGCGCGCAGTCGGGCGAAGGTCCGTTCGATGCGGCTCATAGTTTGATCCCCTCCCGCGCGGCCACGGTGTGCATGTCCTTGTCGCCCCGCCCCGACAAGTTCACGAGCACCTTCTGGCGGGGATCCATCTCGCGCGCCAGCTTGAGGGCGTAGGCCACGGCATGGCTCGACTCCAGCGCCGGAATGATCCCCTCGGTGCGCGTCAGGGTGTGGAAGGCGGCCAGCGCTTCCTCGTCGTCGATGGCCACGTATTGCGCCCGGCCGATGTCCTTGAGCCAGGCGTGCTCCGGCCCCACGCCGGGATAGTCCAGCCCCGCGGAGATGGAGTGGGTCTCGATGATCTGTCCGTCCTCGTCCTCCATCAGATAGGTGCGGTTGCCATGCAGCACGCCGGGCCGGCCGGCGCAGAGGGGCGCGGCATGGCGGCCCGTCTCCAGCCCTTCACCGGCCGCCTCCACGCCATAGATGGCCACCCCTTCGTCCTCGAGAAAGGCGTGGAACAGGCCGATGGCGTTGGAGCCTCCGCCCACGCAGGCCACCAGGGCGTCGGGCAGGTCACCGGTGAGCTCCCGCATCTGCTGGCGCGCCTCGCGGCCAATCACCGCCTGGAAATCCCGCACCATGGCGGGATAAGGATGGGGACCGGCCACGGTGCCGATGATGTAGAAAGTGTCGTCCACCGTCGCCACCCAGTCGCGCATCGCCTCGTTGAGCGCATCCTTGAGCGTCTTCGAGCCGGAGGAGACCGAGCGCACTTCGGCGCCGAGCAGGCGCATGCGGTAGACGTTGGCCTCCTGGCGCGCCACGTCCACCTCGCCCATGTAGACCACGCACTCCAGCCCCAGCCGGGCCGCCACCGTGGCGGTGGCCACGCCGTGCTGTCCGGCGCCGGTCTCGGCGATGATGCGGGTCTTGCCCATGCGCCGCGCCAGCAGCGCCTGGCCCACGGTGTTGTTCACCTTGTGGGCCCCCGTGTGGTTGAGGTCTTCGCGCTTGAGATAGATCTGGGCGCCGCCGTTCTCGCGGCTGAGGCGCTCGGCATGATAAATGGGCGAGGGACGCCCCACATAGTGTTGCAGATCGGCGTCCAGCTCCGCCAGAAAGGCCTCGTCCTTCATGTACCGTTCATAGGCCTCGCGCAGCTCTTCCAGGGGCTCCATGAGCGTCTCGGCCACGAAGAGGCCGCCGTAGGGGCCGAAGTGGCCGTGATCGTCCGGCATGTGCCGGTAGTCAGGCTTGTCCAAGGGTCACACCTCGCAGAAATCGTTCGATCTTGTCCGCATCCTTGATGCCGGGCGCCGCCTCCACGCCGCCGCTCACGTCCACCGCCCAGGGGCGCACCCGCCGCACCGCCTCGCTCACGTTTTCGGGGGTGAGGCCGCCGGCCAGAACGATGCGCGGCGCCAGGCTGGCCGGCACGCGATCCCACTCGAAAAGATCGCCGGTCCCGCCGGGAACGCCGGGGCGATAGGCATCCAGCAGCAGCGCCCGGGCACCGGCATAGCGGCGCGCCTCCGTCTCCAGGTCCACCCCCTCCTTCATGCGGATCGCCTTGATCCAGGGACGGCCGTGACTGGCGCAGTAATCCGGACATTCGTCGCCGTGAAACTGCAGCAGATCGATGCGCGCCTCTCGCACCACTTGGGCGATGGTCTCGGCGTCGGCATTGACGAAGAGCCCCACGGTGGTGACGAAAGGGGGCAGCGATGCCACGATCTCCACCGCCCGCTCCAGCTCGATGTTTCGTGGACTGGGCGGATAAAAGACGAAGCCGAGCGCATCGGCTCCCGCTTCTGCGGCCGCCAGAGCGTCCTGCCGCCGGGTGATGCCACAGATTTTCACTCGCGTGCGCATGGAAACGATCATTATATCAGGGAAGGGTTGGAATGCCGGAACGAGCGCGGCGCTCCCACAGGACGGTCGCATGAACTGGCTCCGCCCGGATCGAGGGGTTGGAAGGGGGTGGCGGGGCGTCCAAGGCATGGATACCGAGGCCGAGCCCGGAGGGGTGTGTTCGCGGCGTCCTCTTCAGCCCCCTTCCAGCCCCTCGATCCGGACTCATCGGCGGCTCCAAGACCCGATTCATGCGACCCCGGTTTCTACAGAAAACGTAGAGGATCTTGCGGTCCGCGTCGGGGACGCGGCAAGCGGAACTCCTCCGGATAATCCACATGGTGGAAATAGAGCCCGTCGGGAGGCGCGGTGACGCCGCCCAGGGTTCGGTCCCGATGTTCCAACACCTCTTCCACCCAAGACTCCTCCGCTTCGCCCGAACCCACGGCGATGAGCACTCCCGCGATGTTACGCACCATGTGGTGGAGAAAGCCGTCAGCCCGCACCTCCAGACAGACCAGATCCCCCTGCCGCTCCACGCGCAAATGATGCAGAGTCCGCACCGGGCTCCGGGCTTGGCAGTGGACGGTGCGGTAGCTGGTAAAGTCGTGGGTGCCCACCAGCACCTGCCCGGCGCGGTGCATGCGCCCGGCATCCAGGCGGCGGTGGATCCAGGTGACCCGCCGGTGAAAGATGGCCGGCCGGCTCAGGCGGTTGAGAATCCAGTAGCGGTAGGTCCGCGCCACTGCGGAGAAGCGGGCGTGAAAGCTTTCCGGAAGCTCCGCAGCCCACAGGACGCAGAGATCCCGCGGCAGATTGACGTTGCTGCCCATCACCCAGCCGTGGGAGGGACGCCGCGCGCCGGTATCGAAGTGGACCACCTGCTCGCTGGCATGGACGCCGGTGTCGGTGCGGCCGGCGCAGACCACCTCCACCGGCTCGTCCGCCACCTTCGACAGCGCCGCCTCCAGCGTCTCCTGCACCGTGCGCACGCCCGGCTGCTGGGTCTGCCACCCGTGAAAACGGCTGCCGTCGTACTCCACCCCCAGAACGACCCGCACTCCCTACTCCGGAAACGAGGAAGGGCGCCGCAGCGCCCTTGCACCAACCCTAGAACGGGAGCCTCTAGCCATTCAACTGAGCGAGAAGCTCGGCAGCCGCCTCCTTCTGTTGGGGCGTGCCATCCTCTTGCACCTCTTGGAGGATGCCCCGGGCGCCCTCGGCGTCACCGATCTCGATGAAGGCCTTGGCCAGCTCCAGCTTGGTCTCCACCTCGTCGCCGATGGTGGAGTCGTCACCCTTCTCCGGCCCTGCATTCGTCTCTTCAGGCGGTTCCCTATTCTCCATGACGCTGGTGGATTCAGTCTCCAATTCGGAGAGTGTACTCTGCTCCAGATCCATGGGATGATCCAAAATCTTGGAATCGGCCATCACCCCTTCCAGGTCACCGGTGAGATCCGCCAGCGTCTCATCCAAAGTGGTGGCGTCCAGGCTCAGATCGCCCAGATCGGAGAGATCTCCCAGCTCGGTATTCAGCTCGGTCTCGCTCCCTTGCAGGCTCAGATCCTCGGCCTCAGCCGCCTCCGCCACAGAACCTTCAGTCCCTTCCGGCTCGATCTGCAGGCTGGGTAGCTCCAGATCCATGTTGCTGAAGGTCGATAGCGATTCGCTGTCGGGGTTGAGCTGCGAATCGACCTCCTCAGCGAGCGAGCTCAGGTCAAGGGAAAGATCACTGTCCTGTTCCTCCACTTCTCCGCCTTCATCACTTTCCAGTGCGGAACTGGCTGCCGCCCCTGCGGCGAAGAGCGGATTGGCACGATCCAGGTCGCGTCCCATGGTCTGGATGTGCTCCCAGGCTTCGGGATCTTCCTTGTCCTGCCCATCGGCCACCATCTCCTCGGCCAGCTTTTTGAACTCCTCTTTCTTCTGGGTCGCATAATAGACTTCGAGCATCTTGTGACGCACTGCGGCACTGGTGTCGCCGTTTTTCATCGCCTCTTCGAGGATCTCCTCCGCTTGGCTGTATCTTCCGTAGGCGATGTAAACGTCGGCCTCGGAAACCGGATCGACCTCGGTGGTATCTTCGTGCAGCGCCCGCAGCTCTTCGGTGGAGTATTCGCTCAAGAAAGAGGTGTCGCCGATGGCACTGTCGGCCGCGGCAGCCACCGCCTCCGAAACATCGCTTTCCGAGGCCGTCTTCGCCGGCCCCGGCGAAGCGCTTTCCCCTTGGCTCAGCACCGCTGATGGAGGCAGAGGCGGTTCGGTGGGCTCTTTTCTACGCCGGCTGGCCACCAGCCCGAACAACAGCAGAGCCACAGCACCCCCCCCCGCAGCGAAAGGCCAGTTGTCCGTCAGCCACTGCCGCCATGCTGGTACGGCTACGGCAGTGGAATCGGGATTCGCCGCCGGCGTGGAAGAATGGGAAGTTGCCTTTCCTTGTCCTTCCGACGAGGCCGCCGAACCGCTCTCGGAGGCCTTGGCCGGCACGACTTGGGAAGGCACCTTTTCAGCCGCCGTGGCGGGCTCTTTCTCTCCCTCTGCGGGCGGCGCCACGGGCTGGCTTGCGGCTTCTTCCATCCCCTCCGATTGCGCCGCAGTCTCTTTCTTCTCCACAGTTCCGGCAGTGGCAGGAGCGAGCTCTCCATTGTCCGATGCCGCCGACGACGCCCCGCTCTCTTGCGTCCCTTCAACGTCAACGGCGGAAGCAGGTTGTTCAGTAGAAGCCGGTCGTTCCTCCGGCTTCTGGGAGAGAGCCTGTTGAGCCTGAAGTTGAGCCAACTCCTGGTTGCGCAGTTCGAGAAGCCGTTTCATCTCCTCCAACTGTTTCTCCAGGCCATTCACTCGCTCGCGCAGATCGTCGGCTTCCTGGCGCGCGGTCGCCGCTTGCTCTTCCACCAGCAAGAGTTTCTGCTTCAGTCCCTGCTCACCGGTACCGGTCGCCTTCTCCTGCGCTGCCTGGACGCCCCCTCCTTTCTCGGCACTGCTTTGATCGGCGCCCGTGATGCGGAGCCTGCCGGAGGATTCGTCCTTCTCCTTTGTTGCAGCAGCAATCTGTTCTCCACCATCCCCGCCTTCGCTCTGCTTCTGCTGGCTGCCAGCCACGGATGGAGCCGGCGCGCCCCCCTGCGAAAGACGCTGGAACTCTTCCACCGCTTGCCGCCGCCCCACACCTCGCAGCTGATCCAGCTGGGGCACTTTCAAAATGCTGCCCTTCTTCAAAAGGTTGATGTTGCCGTCGAGAAAAGCCTGCTGGTTGGCTTGGTAGAGCGCCACCATCATCTGGTGGACGGAGATGCCCCGCGGCCGTATCCGGTTGGCGATGGCCCACAGGGTCTCGTTGGCGCGCACCGGCCCGTATTCACCTCCAGGAGCCGCCGCAGGCGAAACCGACGACACCTGGCCGCCGGCTGCGGGAACGCCGCTCCCGGAACTGGCTCGCGCTATCCGCGGAGCCCGACGGGAAGTGGTGACCGGCGGATCGAGCAATACCGTGTATTCGCGCACCAGCTTGCCCTTGGGCCAGTTCACCTCCACGAAAAAATCGAGAAAGGGTTCGCGAATGGGCGCCTTACTGGTGACCACCACCACCGCACGTCCATCGCGCTTGCGCACCGTCCTGAAGCGAAGTTGGGTGAGGACGAAAGGGCGCTCCACGCCAGCCCGCGCGAAGATCTCGGGAGGAGCCAATCCCACTTTGAGCGTATCGAGCTGCCCTTTCTTCACCGAGAGCAACTCGATTTCTCCTTTGAACTTCTCGTTGAGCGCCGAGCTGGTCCGGATCTCCCCCAGGCCCAGCGCATAGACAGACAAGGGCAGCGTCGTGCTCACCGCCAGTGAAACCGCCATCGCCAGTTTGCGGACCATATCTCCTCCCCGTTTCAACCGCTTCTGATCGTGGCTGAGCCCGGCCGCGGCGAAACGCAGGCTCTTCCGGCCCTCCAGACCAGTATCCGTCTCCATCCTATCCACCGGACCAATTCCTCAGGTTGCTTGCAATCAAAATTGCACCGCCCCGGCCACTTTTGCAGCCCCTCGGGCACCGGTAAAAGCCGTGCTGCCGAGCCGATGCCACCCACCGGCAGAACGCTCGTCCCATTCAACAGGTGGGCGCAAAAACTGGGAGCAACTATAACCCACGGATTTTTGTTTCACCAACCACCCGTTGCCGAAAGTGCGACCTGGCGCAAATGCGGCGACTTCACCGCTCCAGCAGGATGCGCAGCATCCGGCGCAAGGGCTCCGCCGCTCCCCACAACAGCTGGTCGCCCACGGTGAAGGCGGCCAGATACTCCGGTCCCATGCTCATCTTGCGCAGCCGCCCCACGGGTACGCTCAATGTGCCGGTGACCTTGGCGGGAGTGAGCTCCTCCATGGTCACCTCGCGCTCATTGGGAACCACTCTGGACCATTCGTTGGCCTCGTCGAGCATGGCCTCGATCTCGTCCAGCGGCACATCGCGCTTCAACTTGACGGTGAGCGCCTGCGAGTGGGAACGCATGGCGCCGATGCGCACGCAGATGCCGTCGATGGGCACCGGCTGGTCGCCGCGACCCAGGATCTTGTTGGTCTCCGCCTGCCCCTTCCACTCCTCCCGGCTCTGGCCGTTGTCGAGACGAACGTCGATCCAGGGAATGAGGCTGCCGGCCAGGGGCACGCCGAAATTCTCCGTCGGAAAGGCGTCGCCGCGCATCGCTTCGGTGACCCGGCGGTCGATCTCGAGAATGGCCGAAGCGGGATCGTCGAGCAGATCCGCCGCGGCCCGGTGCAGAGCCCCCATCTGCGCCAGCAGCTCACGCATGTTGCGCGCGCCGGCGCCGGAAGCGGCCTGATAGGTCATGGCGCTCATCCACTCCACCAGGTCGTGCTGGAAGAGTCCGCCGAGCGCCATCAGCATGAGGCTGACGGTGCAGTTGCCGCCGATGAAGTCCTTCACCCCCTCGTCCAGCGCCCGGTCGATCACCTTGCGGTTCACCGGATCGAGAACGATGACGCTGTGGTCGGCCATGCGCAGGGTGGAGGCGGCGTCGATCCAGTAGCCGTTCCAACCGGCATCGCGCAGCGCGGGATAGACCTCCTGGGTATAGGCTCCGCCCTGGCAGGTGACGATCACCTCCATCTCTTTGAGTCGATCGAGATCGGTGGCGTCCTTCAGCGGCGGAATCTCCCGCCCGATCTCCGGCCCCGCCTGTCCCACCTGGGAAGTGGTGAAGAAGACCGGCTCGGCGATGTCGGCGAAGTCGTTCTCCTCGCGCATGCGGCCCAGAAGCACCGAGCCCACCATGCCGCGCCAGCCCACGAAACCTACTCTTTTCATCACTTTGTTCACCGTCTCCAATCGTTGCGGATTCCCGCGCCTCCCGCAGCCGTCCTCCGGTACCCGCCCTTTTGCGAAGTCACTCCAGCGCCGCCACCACGGCGTCGCCCATCTCCGAACAGCTCACTCGACGGGTGCCTTCGGAGAAGATGTCGGCGGTGCGCACCCCTTCGTCGAGCACCCGGTTCACCGCCGCCTCGACGCGATCCGCCATGGCCGCCTCATCCAGAGAGTAGCGCAGCATCATGGCCACCGAAAGGATGGTGGCCAAGGGGTTGGCCCTGTCCTCGCCGGCGATGTCGGGGGCCGAACCGTGGATGGGCTCATACATCCCTTTGCCGTTTTCGTCCAGCGACGCCGAGGGGAGCATGCCGATGGAGCCGGTGAGCATGGCGGCGGCGTCGGAGAGGATGTCGCCGAACATATTGGTGGTGACCATCACGTCGAACTGCTTGGGCGCCCTCACCAGCTGCATGGCGGCATTGTCCACGTACATGTGGCTCAGCTCCAGATCCGGGTACTCCTCGGCCATCACCTGGGTGGCCACCTCGCGCCACAGCTCGGTACACTCCAGTACGTTGGCCTTGTCCACCGAGCAGACCCGCTTGTTCCGCTTGCGGGCGATGTCGCCGGCCACGCGCACGATGCGCCGGATCTCCGACTCCCGATAGACCAGGGTGTTGAAGCCCTCGCGTTCGCCGCCGTCGAGGGTGCGCACGCCCCGCGGCTGACCGAAGTAGATGCCGCCGGTGAGCTCCCGCACGATCATCAGGTCCAGCCCCGACACCACCTCCGGCTTCAGGGTGGAGGCGTCGGCCAGCTGCGGATAGAGCAGCGCCGGCCGCAGGTTGGCGAAGAGTCCCAAACCGGCGCGCAGCCCCAGCAACCCCTTCTCGGGACGAACGGCGATGTCGAGGGATTCCCACTTGGGCCCGCCCACCGCGCCAAGCAGCACGGCGTCGGCCGTCTTCGCCTTCTCCAACGTCTCCTCCGGCAGGGGCACCCCGCTGACGTCGATGGCGGCCCCGCCCACTGGCGCCTCGTCGAGCGCCACGTCGAGTCCCTGGCCCTGCAGCCTCTCCAGCACTTTCACCGCCTGGGCCACGATCTCCGGGCCGATTCCGTCACCGGGTAGCACGAGTATTTTATATGTCATTCAAATACCTGCGTAATGTTCTTAAAACATAAATCAAAATTTTGCATCGCCGGCGCGGGAACGCCGCCGCTCTTCTCGGCGCCATCTGGATTGAACTCCCGCCCCTTGCTCCACTGTACTTTCCAGCAGCGAGGATGCGGTGGACGGGGCGAAACCGGCGCTAAACCGATCGACTTTCGAGATCCGCAAAGAGCCAGGGCGCTTCCCGCCTGCGGCGCTCCTCGTAAGCCCGGATCTCTTCCACGTGCTGGAAGGTCAAGCCGATGTCGTCCAGCCCTTCCAGCAGACAGTGCTTGCGGAAACGATCCACCTCGAAGGGAATCACGCTGCCGTCGTCCAGCGTGAGCTTCTGGTTCTCCAGGTCCACGGTGATGCGAAGAGCCTCTTCCCCCTGCGATTTTTGAAAGAGCTCGTCCACCACATCTTCTGGTAAAACAATGGGTAAGATTCCATTCTTGAAGCAGTTGTTGTAGAAGATGTCGGCAAAGCTCGGCGCGATGATCACCTTGAAGCCGTAGTCCAGGAGCGCCCAGGGCGCATGCTCACGCGACGAACCGCAACCGAAGTTCTCCCGCGCCAGCAGAATGGTGGCTCCCCGGTAGCGCGGATCGTTGAGCACGAAATCGGGATTGAGCGGCCGGCCGCTGCAATCCTGTCCTGGCTCGCCCACGTCCAGATAGCGCCACTCGTCGAAGAGGTTGGGGCCGAACCCCGTGCGCTGGATCGACTTGAGGAACTGCTTGGGGATGATGGCGTCGGTGTCCACATTGGCCCGGTCCAGGGGGCAGGCGATGCCGGTGAAGGTTTCGAACTTTTCCATCACAGGGTCCTCACGTCCACGAAACGGCCGGCCACCGCCGCCGCGGCGGCCATGGCGGGGCTCACCAGATGGGTGCGGCCGCCGGCTCCCTGGCGCCCCTCGAAATTGCGGTTCGAGGTGGAGGCGCAGCGTTCCCCCGGCTCCAGCCGGTCGGCGTTCATCGCCAGGCACATGGAGCAGCCCGGCTCGCGCCACTCGAAGCCCGCTTCCCGGAAGACGCGGTCCAGCCCCTCCGCCTCCGCCTGCTCCTTCACCAACCCCGAACCGGGCACCACCATGGCCAGCTTCAGGCTCTCGGCCACCCTGCGTCCCTTCACCACCTCGGCGGCGGCGCGCAGATCCTCGATGCGCGAGTTGGTGCAGGAACCGATGAACACCTTGTCGATCGCGATATCGGTGATGGGAGTGCCCGCTTCCAGCCCCATGTATTCCAAGGCGCGGCGCATGCCGGCGGCCTTCACCGGATCGGGCTCGTCTTCGGGATCGGGCACCCGGCCGCCCACCGGCACCACCATCTCGGGCGAGGTTCCCCAGGTCACCTGGGGCTCGATGGCGGCCGCCTCGATCACCACCGTGCGATCGAACTCGGCGCCCTCGTCGGAGCGGAGCCGCCGCCAGTCCGCCACCGCCCGTTCCCAAAGCTCGCCGCGGGGCGCAAAGGGACGCCCCCGCACGTACTCGATGGTCTTGTCGTCCACCGCCACGAAACCGGCGCGGGCGCCCGCCTCGATGGCCATGTTGCAGACCGTCATGCGTCCCTCCATGGAGAGATCGCGGATCGCCTCGCCGCCGAACTCGATGGCGTAACCGGTGCCCCCGGCGGTGCCGATCTCGCCGATGACGGCCAACACGATGTCCTTGGCGGTCACCCCGGGCCCCACCCTGCCCCGCACTTCCACGAGCATCGACTTGGATTTCTTCTGGATCAGGCACTGGGTGGCCAGCACATGCTCCACCTCGGAGGTGCCGATGCCGAAGGCCAGCGCTCCGAAGGCGCCGTGGGTGGCGGTGTGGGAGTCGCCGCAGACCACCGTCATCCCGGGCAGGGTGGCCCCCTCCTCCGGTCCCACCACGTGGACGATCCCCTGGCGGCGGTCGTTCATGGGAAACTCGGGAATGCCGAAGTCGCGACAGTTGGCGTCCAGCGTCTCCACCTGAAGGCGCGACACCGGGTCGGCGATGCCGGCGGAACGGTCGGTGGTGGGCACGTTGTGGTCGGGCGTGGCCAGGTTGGCGCCCGGGCGCCACACCTTGCGTCCCGCCAGCCTCAGCCCTTCGAAGGCCTGAGGCGAGGTCACCTCGTGGATCAGGTGGCGGTCGATGTAGAGCAGCGCGGTGCCGTCCTCGTCCACCCGAACCACATGGTCGTCCCAAAGCTTGTCGTAGAGGGTTCTCGGTTTCATCGTCTCCATGGAGCCGCCAGTCGGGCCTCGCTGGAAAAAGGCAACAACCTTAACCGGCGGGCGCGCTATCGATCAAGTGGAACGGGCGATCGAGAAGGGGATCCACGGCCCGGAGGCCGGGCCGCTCTTCCTCCCGCTCGTGAAAAACGGCCTCCCGCTATCCCTTCGATTCGGGTGGGCCGGCCCTCCGTGCGAGCACCACCGCCCGCACCGGCGCCGGATACCCCTCCACCGTCTTGCCGGGATCCGCCGGATCCAGCGCCTGGGCCAGGGACTCGAACCCCATCCACGCTGTGGAGCGCTGCTCCGCCGGGGTGGTTGGCGTCACGTCCACCACCCGCACCTCCTGGAAGCCGCACCGCCGCAGCCAGTTCACCAGCGCCGCCGGCGAGGGGATGAACCAGACATTGCGCATGCGGGCGTAGCGTCCCCGGGGCACCAGCACCCTGGTCTCGTCCCCCTCCACCACCAGGGTCTCGAGCACCAGTTGTCCGCCGGGACGCAGGCAACCGCGCAGCGCCTCCAGGTGATCCATGGGCGAGCGGCGGTGGTAGAGCACCCCCATCGAAAAGACGGTGTCGAACCCTTTCAGGCCGGGCGGCACCGCTTCGATCCCCAGCGGCAGCAGATGGACGTCGGGAGGCGCGGCCATGAAGCGGCGCACGGCGGCGAACTGCACCAGAAAGAGGAGACTGGGATCGATGCCCAGCACCCACTGGGCGCCCGCTCCCGCCATGCGCCAGGCGTAGTAGCCGTTGCCGCAGCCCACGTCCAACACCCGGCGGCCGGCCAGCGGCTGCAGGTGGGGCGCCACCCGCGCCCATTTGAGATCGGAGCGCCACTCGCTGTCGATGCGCACGCCGAAGAGCTCGAAGGGACCTTTGCGCCAGGGCTGCAACGCCCGCAGACCGCGGTGGAGCTCTTCGCGCACCGCCGGGGCGATCTCGTCGGCGCCGCCCACCCGCACGACCGCCGCCGTGAGCTCCAGATCGGCGCTCTTCACCTCCGGCAGCCCTTCCAGCAGATGCCGCCAGCGCTCCAGGTCGCCGTGACGTCCAGGCGCCAGCGCTTCCGCCACCTGCCGCGGCAACCGCCCGGCCCAGCGCTCCATGCCCGCCTCGGCCAGCAAAAAACGGACGCGGTCGAGCGAAATCAAGGATGCGCCACCAGGGAGGCGAAGTTGAAGCACTGAAACCAGGGCTGAACCCGCCGGAAGCCGGCCTCGGCCAAGCGTCGGCGATGGGCCTCCAACGGCTCGGGCACCAACACCCGCTCCAGCGCCGAGCGTTTTCGCGCGATCTCCAGTTCGCTGTAGCCGTTGGCCCGCTTGAACTCCTCGTGCAGCGCCACCAACAGGCGCTCCTCCTCCGGCGTGGCGCCGGCGATCTTCTCGGAGAGGATCAGCACCCCATCCGGCAACATGCCCCGGCGGATGCGCCGTAGAAGCTCCAACCGCTCCTCCCGGGGCAGGAACTGCAGGGTGAAGTTGAGCACCACCACCGAGGCCCTTTCCACCGGCACCTCACGGAGGTCGGCGCAGCGCAGCTCCACCCGCCCGGCCAGGTCGCGCGCGGCCAGCTCCTCGCGCGCCCGTTCGATCATGGCGGGGGCGTTGTCCACGGCGACGATGCGGCAAGCGCCCGCCTCCTCCAGCGCTTCGGCCATCACCGCGCTGGCGGCACCCAGCGAGCAACCCAGATCGTAGAGGGTGCTGCCGGGACGGGCATGGCGGCGGGCGAGCAGGCCGGTGGTGGCGAGAACGGTGGCATAGCCCGGCACCGAGCGCGAGATCATGTCGCCGAACACCGCCGCCACCCGCTCGTCGAAGACGAAGGAGCCCTCCCCGATCCTTCCCTCGGCGTAGAGGCGGTCCCGCTCAGAGCGACTGGTGGAATTCGTCACCATAATAGAAGGTGATCTCCTCTCCCGCGCGGATGTCGCGCAGAGCGTAGAGATCGAAACCGTCGAATTCGGCGTTGCAGTCGGCGGAGTGGTTCAGATAGCGCAGCAGGTTGCGGCCGCTGCGGCCGATCCAGTGCTCCTCGTCGGCATCCTCGCTCACCCAGAGAACGTAGGGGCCGTTGCGTTTCGCCTCCGGCCCCCAGTAGGTGCCGATGTAGCTTCCCGCCGGGATCTCGCGGCGCGCGAACAGGCCGGTGCCATGGATGGACGAAGGGCCGGCATAGACCCATTGGGAAAGCTCCGAATCGCGGTGGCGGAGCCGGGGCCTGGCCATCAGAGCTCCACCGGCAGGCTCTGCGCCGCCACGGGCTCCTCGCGCCCCGGCACCTGGGTCCAGCCGATCTGATGGACCGGCAGCTTCTCCAGATCCAGCTCGGCGCGAATGTCGCCCAGGGCGCGGATGCTTCCCTCCTGGCCCTTCCACATCACCAGCAACTTCTCCATCACTTCGAGATATTCGATACCTTCGGCCTCCGCATCCACCGAATAGACGTGCCCGTGGGGTAGCAGGTGCCGCGACTCGGCATAGAGATATTCGTGGACGTTGGAGGGCGTCACGTCGCTCTGCGCCAGCATCTCGCTGAGGGTGGGAAGGGTAGTGGGAATCTGGGGACAACGCGAAACGATGTTGTGCAACTGCGGATAGAAGGGAAATTTTCCACGCACGTCGCTGGCGAAGCTGAAACCACGCCGCTCCTCCATGCCCAGCAGGTGGGCGTTGGGCTGCCAATAGGGGGCGGCGAAACGGTCCGGCGGCTGGCCCACGATCGCCTCGAACCGCTCCATGCCCAGCGCCAGTTGATAGCGCGTCCAGTCGGCGTCGGCATAGGCGGCCTGCTTCCGCCAGCTGTCGGCTTCGTATCCCAGCAGGCCGATCTCGTGCCCCGCCTCCATCACCGCCCGCATGGCGGACTCCAGCGAGCCCTTGGCATCGTCGCCGCGGCCAAAGAGGGAGGCGGCGCGACGCACCAATCCCTGCGAACGCCGGAACTCCACCGCGAAGAAGAAGGTGGCGTTCACTTCGTACTGGGACAGAAGGTCGAGCAGATTGGGCACGCCGGTAGTGGCGGCCCGCTCGGTTGCAACGTCGATCTTGAGGGCGATGCGCATGGGAGAAGACCGTTTCAGAGGGTGCAGCTTCCTGCGTAGACGGCCATGATGCTCTTGATCTCGCGCAACACTTCGGCACGCTCATCCGGCTGAAGATCCGCCACTTCGGGCAGAAGCTCTCCGTTGTCCATTCGCTCGATGTCGGCCCAGAGCGCCTTGCAGCCCTTCTGGCAGAGCAGCTCCACGCGGTCGTCGATACGCTGCTTGTCCATCCACTGCCGGAAAATGGTTGGCGAAAGTCGAATTATGCCACAGCTTATTTCTCGGTAAATCCGGTAATCGCAAGGATCCCGAAAATTCCCTTCGCGGGAGAGGGAAGCCTCTATTCGTTCTTGATTGGTTCTCCCGTTCCGCTATAATAGAACAAAAGTAGAACTTACCACGAACCGAAGGAGCATCCAGATGAATCACCATGGCTACATCATGCGCGATTGCGCCCCTCTTCCTTCTCACAAGAGCGGAAACTGGCGAAGGATGCTGGAAATAGCCGCTTTCGCGGGAGCGCTGCTGGCCTATGTGGCCGCCCTCGCGCTGGCGGCCTGAGGCGTGGCCGACCGGCCGGTCGGCTTGCGAATGAACCGAAGGGCGGCCGCGCCAAACCGCTGCCGCAAGCCGTTGACGAGTTCATCGGAAGGGTGCAGCCGCCAACCGTCGCCCAGGCGAATCTCCACAGCGGCGTCGGGCCGGCAATAGCGGACGGAGAATTCGACCCCGCCGCCGCGCCAGGGAAAGAGGAGGTCGCGCAACTGATCGCGCAGCGCCTCGCCGTTCCACCCCTGCTCCTGGAGAAAGGAGGCGTCCAGCACCAGTTGCAGCCCCGCCAGCTCCCGGGCCCGGTAGTCGGCGAAGCGATAGAGGGATTCGGCATGGATGTTCAATTCGTCCCGGTAGCCGTCATGGACGAGCAGGCCCTGCACCACCACCACCTTGTCCACTTCCAGGAGCGGCCGATACTGCTCCAGCGCTTCGGTGAAGAGGGTCACTTCGATGCGCCCTCCCTTGTCGTCCAGCACCATCGAGGCCATGGGACCGCGCTGGGTGTTGCGGCGGCTGACCGAAACGATGAGACCGGCCACGGTGACCGGCCGGCCGCGCCCCCGCCCCCGCTGCGATTCCGGCAGACTCAACGCGGCGATGCGCTGCCCCACCAGCGTCCGGATCTCCTCCTCATAGCCATCGATGGGGTGGCCGGTGAGAAAGAAGCCGAGCGTCTCCTTTTCGCCCCGCAAGCGCTGTTCGTCGCTCCACTCTTCCACCGGGTCGGGAAGAACCCCCAGGGCGGGCGCCGCCTGGGGCTCCGCCAGCCCGAACAGGTCGTTCTGGCCCGCCGCCTGCTGGGCGTGGTGCTGCTCCGCCATCTTCAACGCCAGGGGTAGCTGCACCATGAGCGTGGCGCGGTTGGCCCCCAGGTCGTCCAGGGCGCCGGCCCGGATCAACGACTCGAGCACGCGCCGGTTGCATTTGCGCAGATCGATGCGCCGGCAGAAGTCGAACAGGTCGGCGAACGGCCCGCCCTCCTGACGGGCGGCAACGATCCCTTCGATGGCCGCCTCGCCCACCCCTTTGATGGCCCCCAGGCCATAGACGATGCGCTCCTCCCCGTCCACGGTGAAACGGTACTGGGATCGGTTCACCTCGGGCGGCCGCACCTCCAACCCCATCTCGCGGCACTCTTCGATGAGATGCACCACCTTGTCGGTGTTGTCCATGTCGGCCGAGAGCACCGCCGCCATGAAGGCGGCGGGGTAGTGGGCCTTGAGCCAGAGGGTCTGGTAGGAGACCAGGGCGTAGGCCGCCGAATGGGACTTGTTGAAGCCGTAGCCGGCGAACTTCGCCATGAGGTCGAAGATGTATTGCGCCGTGGCCTCCTCGACGCCGCGCGCCACCGCTCCCTCCACGAAGACCGCCCCCTGTTTGGCCATCTCTTCCTTCTTTTTCTTTCCCATGGCGCGGCGCAGGAGGTCGGCGCCGCCGAGGGTATAGCCCGCCAACACCTGGGCGATCTGCATCACCTGTTCCTGGTAAAGAATCACTCCGTAGGTGGGCTTGAGGATGGGCTCCAGCTTGGGATGGGGATACTCCACCTTGGCGCGGCCGTGCTTGCGGGCGATGAAGTCGTCCACCATGCCGGAGCCGAGGGGCCCGGGGCGGTAGAGCGCCACCAGGGCGGTGATGTCCTCGAAATTGTCGGGCTGGAGCCGGGCGATGAGGTCTTTCATGCCGTGGGATTCGAGCTGGAACACCGCCGTGGTGCGCGCCGACTTCAACAGCTCGAACGCCTTGGGATCGTCCACCGGAATGGCGGAGATGTCCAGGGGCTCCCCGCCCTTGGCGCGCCGCCGGTCGTTGATGGTCTGCAACGCCCAGTCGATGATGGTGAGCGTGCGCAGGCCGAGGAAGTCGAACTTCACCAGCCCCACTGCCTCCACGTCGTTCTTGTCGAACTGGGTCACCAGGTTGGAGCCGTCGGCCTCGCAGTAGAGCGGCGTGAAATCGGTGAGCCGGCCCGGGGCGATCACCACTCCTCCCGCGTGCTTGCCGGCGTTGCGGACGAGCCCTTCGAGCCGCTTCGCCATGTCGATGAGCTCGCGCACCTCCTCCTCGTTGGCATACGCCTGTTTGAGCTCCTCGCTCTCTTTCAGGGCCTTGTCCAGGGTGATGCCCAGGTCGAAAGGGATCATCTTGGCCACCCGGTCGGTGAAGCCATAGGGGTGGCCCAGCACCCGGCCCACGTCACGCACCACCGCCTTGGCCGCCATGGAGCCGTAGGTGATGATCTGCGAGACCGCCTCGCGGTCGTATTTGTCCGCCACGTAGTCGATCACTTCGTCGCGGCGATCCATGCAGAAGTCGATGTCGAAGTCAGGCATGGAGACCCGCTCGGGGTTGAGGAAGCGTTCGAACAACAGTTCGTGTTCCAAAGGATCGAGATCGGTGATCTTCAACGCGTAGGCCACCAGCGAACCGGCTCCGGAACCCCGCCCCGGCCCCACCGGGATGCCGTTCTCCTTGGCCCACTGGATGAAGTCGGCGACGATGAGGAAGTAGCCGGGGAAACCCATCTGGATGATCACTTTCAGCTCGGTCTCCAACCGCTCGTCGTAGGCGCGGCGGCGCTCGGCGAAGTCGGGCGCCTCGGCATCGAGGATCTTGCGCAGCCGCGCCTCCAGCCCCTGCCGCGCGAGCCGGCGGAAATACTGCTCCATGGTGAGCCCCCGGGGCACGGGAAATTCGGGCAGATAGTTCTTCCCCAACTCCAGCTCGATGGTGCACCGCCGGGCGATCTCCACCGAGTTGGCCAGCGCTTCCGGAAGGTCGGCGAAGAGCTCGGCCATCTCGGCGGGGCTCCGCAGATACTGTTGGGGGGAGTAGTCGCGCGGGCGGCGGGGATCGTCGAGGGTGCGTCCCTGATGGATGCAGACCCGCACCTCGTGCGCCTGGAAGTCCTCGGCTTCGAGGAAGCAGACCTCGTTGGTGGCCACCACCGGCACCTGCCGCCGGGCCGCCAGCGCCACGCTGGCGTGGAGGCACTCCTCCTCGCCGGGGCGGCCGGTACGCGCAAGCTGCAGGTAGTAGCGATCGTCGAACCGCTCCAGCCATAGCTCCAGGAGCCGCTCGGCCAGCGCCTCGTTGCCGGCCAGCAGGGCCCGCCCCACGTCCCCCTGCCGACCGCCGGAAAGGGCGATGAGCCCTTCGCAACTCTCCTTCGTGAGCCACTCCCGCTCCAGCATGGGGCGTCCCAAGTGCTGCCCCTCTTGATACCCGCGGGAGACCAGGCGCCGCAGATTGGCGTAGCCCCCGGCGTTCTGCGCCAGCAGCACCAGCCGAAAGGGTTGGTTCACCTGCTCGTCGTTGCGCAACCACGCGTCCACGCCGATCACCGGCTTGATGCCGGCGGCCAGCGCGGCCCGATAGAACTTCACCAGCGCGAAGAGGTTGCTCTGGTCGGTGAGCGCCACCGCCGGCATGCCCAACGCCGCCACCTTCTTCATCAGCGGCCCGATGCGCACCACCGAATCCACCATGGAGTACTCGGTGTGGAGATGGAGGTGGACGAACTGGGTGGTCATGGCTTGCTGTTCCGTTCGATTTCGCTCACTCCAGGGGGAGGCCCGGGTCGTTCGAGGGGACTGCAAAAGATCCCCGTCACTCCAGCAGCTTTCTCACCGGCGCGAAGGTGCGGCGGTGGATCTCGCTGACGCCCAGAAGGCGGAGGGCTTCCAGATGCGCCTTCGTAGGATACCCCTTGTGGGCGGCGAGTCCATAGCCGGGGAAGCGACGGTCGAGTTCCACCATCTCGCGGTCGCGGTTCACCTTGGCCACGATGGAGGCGGCGCTGATACAGGGTTCCAGGCCGTCGCCGCCGACGATCGCTTCGGCGCTGCAATAGAGTCCCGGAGGAACCCGGTTGCCGTCCACCAGAGCGTGGTCCACGCGCAGCGGCAACGCCTCCAAGGCCCGCCGCATCGCCAACAGCGAGGCCTGGAGAATGTTGAGGCGATCGATCTCCTCCACTTCGGCGCGGCCCAACGACCAGGCCAGCGCCTTTTCGGCGATCTCGGCGCAGAGCGCCTCGCGCCGCGCCGGAGCGAGCCTCTTGGAATCGGCCAACCCTGCGATGGGCCGCTCGGGATCGAGCACCACCGCCGCCGCCACCACGGGGCCGGCCAGCGGCCCCCTCCCCACCTCGTCCAGCCCGCAGATTCTCCTTCGGCTCATCGCCCCTTCTCCAGCAGTTCCAGAGCCGCTTCCGCCGCCAGCCGATCGCTCTCCACGCGCAACCGCCGGTGAGTGTCCGCATAGGCGGCCTGGATGTGGGCGCGGCGTGCTCCGTCCTGGAGCAGCGCCTCCAGTTCGGCCGCCAGCCGCCCCGCTTCGCAAGAGCCCTGCAGCAGCTCGGGGGCCAGGGGCGGTTCCGAAAGGAGGTTGGCCATGGCGACCCGCTCGGTCTTGAGCAGCCGCAGGCCAGCGATGAGACGGTAGGTGAGGGGATGCATGCGGTAACCCACTACCATGGGCGTCTTGCACAACAACGCCTCCAGAGTGGCGGTACCCGAGGCCACCAGAGCCACGTCCGCCGCGGTGAGCGCCTCGCGGGTGCGTCCAGGATGGACCGAAAGCGGCAACCCCGGCGCGTGGCGCCGCGCCAGCGCGCGAAAACGGCGTTCGGTGGCCTCGGTGGCGGTGGGCGTCACCACCCGCAACCCGCCGTGGCGCGCCCGCAACCTCTCCGCCGCCTCCAGGAACGGCGGAGCGATGCGCTCCACCTCCGTCCGCCGGCTGCCCGGCAGCAGCGCCAGCACCGTTCCGGCCGACGGCAACCCCAGGGCCGCGCGCGCCGCCGGCCGGTCCGGCTCCAGGGGATAGCGGGCCGCCAACGGATGGCCCACATAGCGTCCCTCCACGCCGTGCCGGGCGAGAAACTCCGGCTCGAAGGGGAAGAGACAGAGCACCCGATCCGCCGCCCTCCGCAAACGCTTCACCCGCCGCTGCCGCCAAGCCCAGACGGTGGGGCTCACATAGTGGAGGACGGGAACGCCCCCCTCCTTCAAGGCCGCTTCCAGGCCCAGATTGAAGTCGGGCGCGTCGACGCCGACGAAGAGGTCGGGCGGGTCCTCCCGCCATTGGCGCACCAGCCGCCGCCGCAGGGCGAGCAGCTCCGGCAAGTGCCGCAACACCTCCACCAGCCCCATGACCGACAGCTTCTCCATGGGAAAACGGGAGCGCAACCCCTGCTCCCTCATGCGTGCGCCCCCCACTCCCTCGAAGCGCACGTCGGGACGGCGCTCCCGCAGCGCCGCCATCAGGCCGGCGGCGAGCTGGTCTCCCGAGGGTTCGGCGGCGACCAGAGCGACCCGCATCAGCGGACGATGCTGCGCGCCGGATTTTCCAGAAACCGGGCCATCACCTCCAGCACCGCCAGCTCCCGCGCCATCTCCCGGATCTCTTCCAGCGCCTCCTCCAGCCGCAGGCCGGAGCGGTAGAGGCGCCGATAGGCGCGCTTGATGGCGCCGATCTCCTCGGAGGTGAAACCGCGGCGGCGAAGCCCCTCCTGGTTTATTCCCCGCGGAGCGGCCGGCTGCCCCCCCACCATCACGTAGGGCGGCACGTCCTTGCCGATGGCGCTGCCCATGGCGGCGAAACTGTGGGCGCCCACTCGGGTGAACTGGTGCACCAGGGTGAAGCCGCCGAGGATGGCCCAGTCATGCACCTGGACATGGCCGCCGAGAGAGGCGGCGTTGGCAAGAATGGTGTGGTCACCGATGCGGCAGTCGTGGGCCACGTGGGTGTAGGCCATGAGCAGGTTATGGCTGCCCACCCGGGTCAAGCCGCCGTCCTGGACGGTGCCGCGGTTGAGGGTGGCGTATTCCCGGATGACGTTGTGATCGCCGATCTCCAGCCAAGTCTCCTCGCCGCCGTATTTTTTGTCCTGTGGATCCTCGCCCACCGAGGCGAACTGGAAGACCCGGTTGCCGCGCCCCATGCGGGTGTTGCGGGAAATGACCACATGGCTGCCGATCTCGCAACCGTCGCCGATCTCCACTTGGGGACCGATGACGCTGAAAGGCCCCACGCGCACGCCTTCGCCCAGCCGGGCGCTGTCGTGGACGATGGCGGTGGGATGGATCAAAGGGGCCTCGCGGTGCACATGATCTCGGCGCCGGCCACGGTGGCCTCCTCCACCTTCGCCTCCGCTTCGAAGAGCCAGATGCCGCGCCGCCGCTTCAACAGCCGCGCCTCCAGCTGCAGCACGTCTCCCGGCATCACTGGCTTCTTGAAGCGCGCCTTGTCCACCCCGGCGAGAAGATAGACCTGATCCTCCCCGCTCTCCTCCGTCTCCAACGCCAGCAGGCAGGTGGCCTGGGCCATCGCTTCGATGAGAAGCACGCCGGGCATCACCGGCCTGCCGGGAAAGTGGCCCTGGAAGAAGGGCTCGTTGACAGTGACGTTCTTCGCCGCCACCAGGCGGTGGCCCGGCTCGCACTCGAGCACGCGGTCCACCAGAAGAAAGGGATAGCGATGGGGGAGCCGCTCCAAAACGCGGCCGATGTCGAAACCACTCAAGATTCTTCTCCCGGAGCGGGTCAGCCGCTCCCTGACTCGCCGCGCAGCCGTTCGATGGCTCTCTCCAGCTCGCGGATCTTCTTACTCATTTCGTCCAGGCGCTTGATGCGAGGCGCATTGCGCTTCCACTGGCCGTGAGGAACGGCGGCCAGGCCGCTGGAGTAGACGCCCGGTTCCTTCAGCGAATGGGTGACCATGGTGAAGCCGGTGACATGAACGTCGTCGGCCAGCTCGATGTGCCCCACCAGGCCCGTGCCGCCCGCCAGGGTGCAGCGGGCGCCGATACGGGTGGAGCCGGAAATGCCGGCGCAGGCGGCGATGGCGGTATCCTCGCCGATCTCCACGTTGTGCGCCACCTGGATCAGGTTGTCCAACTTGGCCCCCCGCCGGATGACGGTGTCGTGGATGGCGCCGCGGTCGATGGTGGTGTTGGCGCCCACTTCCACGTCGTCTTCGAGCACTACCGAACCGAGCTGCGGAACCTTCTCCCAACGCGCTCCATCCCGCGCCAGGCCGAAACCGTCGCTGCCGACGACCACGCCGGGATGGAGCAGGCAGCGTCTGCCGACGCGCACGCCGTCGAGAAGAGTCACCGAAGCCACCAACCGGCTCTGATCGCCGACGGTCACATCGCGCCCCACGTAGCAGTTGGGGCCGACGTGCACCCCCCGTCCCAGCACCGCCCCTTCGGCGATCACGGCTCCCGCTTCCACCGTCACCCCCTCGCCGAGCCGCGCTTTTGACGAGACCACCGCGGCGGCGTGGACTCCGGGCGAGGTTCGCTCCGCCGGCGCGAAACAGCGCAACACGCGCGCCCAGGCCAGGTAAGGATTGTCGGTGACCAGGGCGTTGGTGGGGCAATGCTCCAGTTCGGAGGGAGAGAGGATCACCGCGGAAGCCGCGGTGGCGGCCAGCCGTTTCCGGTAGCGGGGATTGCTGAGAAAGGTGATCTGGCCGGCCTGCGCCCCTTCCAGGGTTTCGGGGCCGGAAACCACCACTTCGGGATCTCCGTGAAGCTCGGCCCCGGCGATCCGGGCCAGCTCACCCAGGGCGTAGCCGCCGGCTTCGCGGGGCCCGGCGGTCATCACCGCTTTTTCAGCTCCCGGATCACTTTGTCGGTGATGTTGACCCGGTCGGTGGCCCACACCACACCGCTCTCCAGCACCATGTCGAACCCGCCCCGCTTGGCCACTTTGACCACCACCTCGGTGATCACCTTGCGCAACTTGGCCAGCTCCTCGTTCTGACGCAGCGAGAGATCTTCCTGGAATTCGCTTTGAGCGTTCTTGAGCTTGCGGGTGCGGGCGATGATGTCCCGCTCCAGCCGCTTCTTCTCCGATTCGCTCATGATGGCGGCGTCCCGGGCCAGCTTCTCCTTGAGCTTGTTGAGCTTCTTCTGTTCCGCCACCAACTGGTCGTCCCGCTTGGCGAACTCCTTGCGGATGCGTGCCTTGATCGCTTTCACCTGCGGTGCGGCTTGCAGCACTTTGGCCACCTGGACGAACGCCACCTTGGTGCCCGCGGCCGAGGCGGTCCCTCCCACCAGCAAGAGGGAAAGGATCGCGGCCACGAATGGGATCTTTGTTCTGTTCACGTTCATACACTCCTGCTGTTTAGAAAACCGACCCGAAACTGAACTGGAAATTCTCCACTTCGTCGCCGGGCTTGTCGTTGAGCGGTACTCCGTAGCTGATGGTGAGCGCGCCCATGGGAGAGAGCCAAGTGGCCCCCACGCCGACAGAATAGCGCAGCTGGTCGAATTTTATCTTGTCCTGGAAAACATTGCCCGCATCGACGAAGGCCGAGACCCGCAAGGTCTCTTTCAACTTTTCGAAAGGCGGCGGCATGAAGAGTTCCAGGCCACCGGTGAGCTTGCGGTTTCCTCCCAGCGGCTTGCCGGTGCCATTGAAGTCCCGCGGCCCCAGGGTGTTTCCCTTGAACCCGCGAACGTTTCTCACCCCTCCCGCGAAATAGTTCTCGAAGAAAGGAAGGGTGCCGGTCTTGCCGTAGCTCTCTCCGAACCCCAGATCGGCCCGGGCCGAGAAGACCAACTCATGGTAGAGAGGCACATAGTGCCGAAAGGTGTAATAGAACTTGTAAAACTGGAGATCGCTGCCGGGAAGGGTGAGCGTGAGGGTCGCCGTCTGGCGGTTGCCCGCGGTGGGAAAAATGGCGCTGTCCCTGGAGTCGTGGCGCCAGGTGGTGGTGAGCTTGTAGTCGAGATAGCGGTCTCCCTCGCGGTTCACGAAATCGACCACCTCCGGCGAGGGAAAGGTGCCCAGCGTCAGGTCGGTCCATTCGATGGAGAAAGCCGCCGAGAGGCGGTTGAAGTCGCTGATGGGTATGCCGTAGTTGACCGAGGCGACGGAGCGGTCGGTGCTGTAGTCGGTGATGTTCAGCTCGTCGTAGTTGGTCTTGCGATAGCTGAGATTGAAGCCCCGGCTGATGCCGTTGATGGTGGCGTAGGGATTGAAGTAGGAGAGCTGGTAGTGGGTGTTGTAGCTGCTGGTGTTCAGGGCCATGGAGACCTTCTTGCCGGTGCCCAGAAAGTTGTCTTCGGAGACGCTGGCGGTGAAGCTCACCCCCTGGTTCTGGCTGTAGCCGATGCCCCCCGCGAGCGAGCCGGAAGGCTTCTCCTTCACCGTCACCACCACGTCGGTGAGATCGGTGGAGCCCGGCACCGCCGGCGTCTCCAAGGTCACCTGCTCGAAGAAACCGAGCCGTTGCAACCGCTCCCTCGACTGTTTCAGCTTGGTGTTGGAGAGCCAGGTGTTCTCCATCTGCCGCATCTCCCGGCGGATGACGCGGTCACGGGTTCTGGAATTGCCCTTGATGTCGATGCGCCGCACATAGACCCTTTTCCCGGGGTCGAGGTAGAAGGTGATGGCGACGGTCTTCTTCTTCTCGTCCACCTCGGGAATGTGGTTGATGTTGGCGAAGGCGTAGCCCATTTCGCCGAGCTTCTCGGTGATGCGGTCGGTGCTGTCCACCACCGCCCGCCGGGAGAAGGGCTCGCCGCGGCGCAGATGGATGAGAGGAAAGTACTCCTGCGGATCCACCACCAGGTCGCCGGTGATGCGGATGTCGCTGAGAGTGTAGACGTCCCCCTCTTCCACGTTGATGGTGATGTAGATGTCCTTCTTGTCGGGCGAGAGGGCCACCTGGGTGGAGTCGATCTTGAACTTCAGATAGCCCCGGTCCAGGTAGAAGGACTTGAGCGCTTCCAGATCGCCCGCCAGCTTCTGGCGGGAATAGCGATCCTCCTTGGTGAACCAGGCGAGCCACCCCCCGGGGCGCGAGTGGAAAAGGTCCAGCAGCTGCTCGTCGCTGAAGCTGTGGTTGCCGACGATGTTCACCCCGCGGATCCGGGCCGTCCTTCCCTCCACGATGTCGATGGCAATGGCCACCCGGTTGCGCTCCAGAGGGGTCACCCGCGTCTTCAACTCGACCCCGTACTTGCCCTGGTTGTAGAACTGGCGCTTGAGCTCCTGCTCGATCTTGGCGAGCACCGAGCGGTTGAAGGTGCGCCCCTCCGCCAGGCCGGCGTCCTTCAGCCCCTTCTTCAGATCCTCGGTCTTGATGGACTTGTTGCCGGAGATGTCGATCTGAGCGATGGCAGGCCGCTCCACCACTTCGATCACCAGGACGTCGCCCTGGCGCCACACTTCCACGTCCTTGAAAAAGCCAGTCTTGTAGAGCGCGCGGACGATGGCGGGAATGTTGCGGCCGTCCACCACCTCTCCCGGTTTCACCGGCAGATAGTTGAAGACGGTCCCCGCGGAGATGCGCTGCAACCCTTCCACGCGGATGTCCTTGGCCACGAAAGCCTGCGCCGATGGGGAGATCAGCAGGGGCAGCAGCAACAACAGAGCTTTGGGGAAGAGGCGCATTCTGGAGAGGGAGACCCCGCTGTTTTCGTAGCCGCGTATTATATCGGCTGAGGGACAAATTGCATCCGTCCGGCCACCGGCCTGGAGCGTTTTGGAAGAGAGAAACAGCCCCTTTTCACCCGGAAAGGCGCAGGATGTCCTGATAGAAGACCAGTACCATCAAAGCGAGCAACAAGGCGAGACCGATCTGCTGCGCCCGCGCCATCGCCGCCTCCGAGGGAGGGTGGCCGGTCACCGCCTCGTAGAGAAAATAGAGCAGGTGTCCCCCGTCCAGCACCGGCACCGGCAGGAGGTTGAACACCCCGAGGCTGACGCTGATCACCGCCAGCAGCTTGAGGAAATAGACCAGCCCTGCGCTCACCGCGCTGCCCGCCGCGTCGGCCATGGTGATGGGGCCGCCGAGATTCTTCAACGAGGCGCGCCCGGTGAGGATGCGCCACATCACTTTCAGGGTGAGCGCCGAGAACTCCCAGGTTCGCTGCACCGCCCGCGGCGCCGCCTCCAGCGCCCCCATGGAGTATTCCACCTGGTAGCGTTTCCACAAATCGGGGGCCGGGCGGTTGGCCGCGCCGATGCGGCCGATGCGCCGACCGTCCTCCGTGGTGACCAGATCGGGGGTCACCTCCAGCGTCAACTTGCGGCCGGAGCGCTCCACTTCCAGGCGGATGGGCCGCAAGGGGTGCTCGCGGATGTAGCGGACCCAGGCCACCCAGTCTTCCACCGGCCGGCTGTCCATGGTGAGAATGCGGTCGCCCGGCTGCAGCCCCGCTTCCGCCGCCGGCTCTCCCGGCAACACCTTGCCGATCACCGCGGGCACCTTGGGCAGCTCGGGTTTCAACCCCAAGGTTTCCAACGGTTTTTTCACTTCGGCCAGGTCGCCGATGGCGTCCGCCGGCAGGCGGTGGCGATGGAGCCGTCCCGAGCGGTCGCGGGTCTCGATCTCGATGGCGTCTCCGGCGGCGGACGCCGCCGCGAAGCGGTAGAGCATCTCGGACCAGGTGGGCGTGGCCTCGCCATTGACCGAGACGATCTCCTCGCCCGGTTGGAAACCCGCCCGCGCCGCGGCCGAGCCGGGCACCACCTCGCCCACCAGCGGCCGCAAGCCGTTCTCGCCCAGCACCATCACCGACCAGAAGAGCACCACCGCGAAGAGAAGGTTGAAGAGCGGCCCGGCGAGCACCACCGCGGTGCGCACCCAGAGGGGCTTGCGGTTGAAGGCGCCGGGCAGATCCGCCTCGGCCACCTCTCCTTCGCGCTCGTCCACCATCTTCACGTAACCGCCCAAGGGAATGGCGGCCACCACATATTCGGTGGGATCCCGGCGGCGGCGCCAGCGCAACAGGGGGCGGCCGAAGCCGATGGAGAAGCGCAGCACCTTCACGCCGAGCCGCCGCGCCACCCAGAAATGGCCGAATTCGTGCACCGTCACCAGGATCCCCAGCGCCAGGAGGAAACCGAAGATTTTCAGCCCCACCGCCTCCATCACGTCTCCCTCTTCCCGCTCCGGGCCACCAACGCCCGGGCCAGCTCGCGCGCCCGCCGATCGATCTCCATTAGCGTCGGCAGGTCGCCGGCGGGCGGCGCCGGCAGCCGCTCCATCGTCCTCTCGATGACGCGGGGAATCTGCAAAAAGCCGAGGCGACCTTGGAGAAACGCTTCCACCGCCACCTCGTTGGCGGCATTGAGCACCGCCGGCAGCGAGCCGCCCGCCTCGATGGCGCGGAAGGCCAGTCCGAGACAGGGAAAGCGCCGCAGGTCCGGCGGTTCGAAATCGAGTCGCGCCACTTCGAAGGGGTCGAGCGGCGCCACCCCCGAATCGATGCGCTCGGGCCAGGCGAGGGCGTGGGCGATGGGCGTGCGCATGTCGGGATTTCCCAACTGTGCAAGCACCGAGCCGTCCACGTACTGCACCATCGAATGGATCACGCTCTGCGGGTGGACCACCACCTGAATCCGGCTGGGAGCGGCGCCGAAGAGCCAGTGCGCTTCGATCACCTCCAGTCCCTTGTTCATCAGGGTCGCCGAATCCACCGAGATCTTGCGGCCCATCTCCCAGTTGGGGTGGGCGCAGGCCTGCTCCGGCGTCACCCCCTCCAGGGCCTCGGCCGGCAGGGTGCGGAAGGGACCGCCAGAGGCGGTGAGAAGGATGCGGGCGACCCCCCGCTCCTCCAGACTCCGGCCGCCGTCCGCCGGCAGACACTGGAAGATGGCGTTGTGCTCGCTGTCGATGGGCAGCACCTCCACCCCGGCACGGCGCACCTCTTCCATGAAGAGGGCGCCGGCGACCACCAGCGATTCCTTGTTGGCCAGCAGAATGCGTTTGCCGGCGCGCACCGCGGCCAGCGTGGGCGGCAGCCCCGCCGCGCCGACGATGGCGGCCATCACCTGCTCCGCCGCCGGGTGGGTGGCCACCCGCTCCAGCCCCTCCTCTCCCGCCGCCACTTCGATGCGGAGCCCTTCGCGCCGGAGCGCATCCCGCAGCCGGGCGGCGCTGTGGGCATCCGCCAGGGCGACCAGCTCGGGGCGATGCCGGAGGCACTGCCGCAACATCCCGTCCACGTCGCGATGGGCCGCCAGCGCCGCCACCCGGTAGCGGCCGGGGTGGCGCCCCACCACGTCGAGGGTGCTCCGGCCGATGGAGCCGGTGGAGCCGAGAATGCTCACGCCGATCATCCGCCCCTCCCCAGCAGCCAGATCCCCGTCAGGAAGAGGGGCGCCGCGGCGATCTGGCTGTCGATGCGGTCGAGCACTCCCCCATGTCCCGGCAACAGGTGGCCGCTGTCCTTGACCCCCCGTTCCCGCTTCAGCAGGCTTTCCCAGAGATCGCCGCCGATGGAGACCGCCGCCGTGGCCACGTAGAGCCCCACCGCGGCCGGCCAGGAGAGCGGCACCCACCCCGCATACCCGCAGAGCAGGGCGAAGAGCGCCGCCCCCGTGAGAGCGCCCATCGCCCCCTCCACCGTCTTGCCGGGACTGATGGCGGGAGCCAGCTTGCGACGCCCGAAACGGCGACCGGCGAAATAGGCGGCGCTGTCGGCCACCCAGATGAGCACCAGAAAGGAGAGCACCAGCCCCGCCCCTCCGGGCAGGCCGCGCAACCGCACCAGCGCCAGCCAGGCGCCGGCCAGGAAGAGAAGCCCCAAGAGCAGACGCGGCAGCAGCAGGCCGGAACGGGAGCGGGGTTGCACCCGGCCCGACAGCATCGCCACCAGATTCACGGTCCACCACGCCGCCAGGAGCAGCAGCGCCATCTCCGCCAGCGACGTCTGCCGCAAAGGATAGAGGGCGCCCAGCACGCCGGCCGTGAGCGCCACCGCCAAGGCGCTTTGGGAAGGCGAGGTCAGGCCCGCCAGCCGGGTCAGCTCCCAGGCGCCTCCCAGCACCACCGCGCCCAGCAGAAAGGCGAAACCGGGCTCGGGCAGCTTCAGCACCGCCAGAAAGACCAGCGGCACCAGCACCAGCGCGGTGAGCAAGCGGGACGCGAGCATCAGGGGTCCTCGGGCTCGACCACCCGGCCGAAGCGGCGCTGGCGCCGCGCATAGTCGGCCAGCGCCTCGTCCAGCGCCCCTTCGTCGAAGTCGGGCCAGAGCACTTCGGTGAAATAGAGCTCGGTGTAGGCGCACTGCCAGAGCATGAAGTTGCTGATGCGCTGCTCGCCCGCGGTGCGGATGAGCAGGTCGGGATCGGCCACCCCCGCGAAGGAGAGCGCGCCGGCCACCCGCTCCTCGTCGATCTGGTCGGGATCGAGCATGCCGGCCTGTACCTGAGCGGCCAGGCCGCGCGCCGCCTGGGTGATGTCCCAGCGGCCGCCGTAGTTGGCGAACACCTGCAGCAAGAGGCCGTCGTTGGCGGCCGTGGCGCGCTCGCTCTCGCGGATGAGGTTCTGGAGCTTGTCCGAAAAGGCGGCGATGTCGCCGATGATGCGCAGCCGCACGTTGCCCTTCACCAACCGCCGCACCTCGCGATTGAGGGCGGTGAAGAAAAGCTCCATGAGCATCTTCACTTCGGTCTCGGGCCGGCGCCAGTTCTCGCTGGAGAAGGCGAAGAGAGAGAGCACCCGCACGCCGCGGTTGCCGCACGCCTCGATCACCCGGCGCACCGACTCCACGCCCGCGCGATGCCCCGCATGGCGCGGCTTGCCGCGGGCCTGCGCCCAGCGGCCGTTGCCGTCCATGATGATCGCCACGTGGTAGGGGATCTTCTCTTCAGGAGGAGTCGTTGACGAAGACATGCGGCTGACGGCTCAGACCGCCATGAGATCCTTTTCTTTGGCTTCCAGCATCTCGTCGATCTCCTTGATGTGTTGATCGGTGAGCTTCTGGATCACCTCCTGCCCGCGCCGCTCGTCGTCCTCGGTGATGAGTTTCTCCTTGACCAGATCCTTGAGATCGCTGTTGGCGTCTCGGCGAATGTTGCGGACGGCCACGCGCGCCTGCTCCCCCTCCTGGCGCACCACCCGGGTGAGATCACGGCGCCGCTCCTCGGTGAGCGGCGGCATGGGCACGCGGATCACGGTGCCGGCGGTGTTGGGATTGAGCCCCAGGTCCGACTCCATGATCGCCTTCTCCACCGGCTTGACCATCGACTGCTCGTAGGGCTGAATCACCAGGGTGCGGGCGTCCTCCACGCTGATGTTGGCCACCTGCTTGAGCGGCGTCTCCGCTCCATAGTAGGAGACGGTGAGGTGGTCCAGCAGGCTGGGATGGGCCCGGCCGGTGCGGATCTTGCTCAGGGCATCGTGCAGCGCTTTGATGGTCTTGTCCATCCGCTCGGCTGCGTCCTTCTTGATATCGTCGATCATTCGTTCTCTCCGCTCGTGACCAGTGTTCCGATCTCTTCCCCCGCCAGCAGCCTCTGCAGCGCCCCGGGTTCGTAGATGTTCATCACCCGCAGCGGCAGGTCGTGATCGCGGCACAGGATGAGGGCGGTGGCGTCCATCACCGCGAGCCGCTCGGCCAGCGCCCGGTCGTAGCTGATGCGCGGATAGAAGACGGCATCGGGATTCTTCACGGGATCGTCCGAGTAGACGCCGTCCACTTTGGTGGCCTTGATCAACAGATCGGCGCCGATCTCGATGGCCCGCAGGCTGGCCGCCGAATCGGTGGTGAAGAAGGGGCTGCCCGTGCCCGCCGCCAGGATCACCACCCGGCCCGCCCGCAGGTGTTCCAGCGCCCGGTAGCGCGCGTAGGGCTCGCACACCTGGTTCATGTCCAGCGCCGACAGCGCCCGCGCCTCCACGCCGGCCCGCGTCAGGGCGTCGCGCATGGCCAGGGCGTTGATCACCGTGGCCAGCATGCCCATGTGGTCGCCAGTGACCCGGTCCATGCCCCGCTCGGCCAACCCCGCCCCCCGGAAGATGTTGCCGCCGCCGATCACCATGGCTATTTCCAGGCCGCCGCGGGCCAGATCGGCGACCTCCGTCGCCAAGCGGTCGAGGATCGCGGGATCGATTCCGAAATCCGCCTCGCCCATGAGGGCCTCCCCGCTCAATTTGAGCAGAAGGCGGCGTAGGGGAGGCGTGTCTTCATTCATGAACGGCGGGCGTCATTGGGAAAAACCGGGGAGGAATGGTATCAACAGTGGCCCCGATTGTGTAGCGTTGGGAAAGCGCCCTCTTTTCGTCATTCCCGCGCAGCCTGTCCCCGCGCAGGCGGGGAGCGGGAATCCACATCCCTTCTCGTCATTCCCGCGAAAGCGGGAATCTCCCGATGACTGGTCGCTCTTGGATTCCGGCCCTCCGCTGCGCTCCGGCCGGAATGACGAGTGAAGGGGGAACTCCGGCCGGAATGACGAGTGAAAGGGGAACTCCGGCCGGAATGACGAGAAAGAATCGTCATTCCCGCGCAGGCGGGAATCTCCCGACGGCTTGGCAGCCCTGGATTCCGGCCCTCCGCTGCGCTCCGGCCGGAATGACGAGTGAAGGGGGAACTCCGGCCGGAATGACGAGTGAAAGGGGAACTCCGGCCGGAATGACGAGAAAGAATCGTCATTCCCGCGCAGGCGGGAATCTCCCGACGGCTTGGCAGCCCTGGATTCCGGCCCTCCGCTGCGCTCCGGCCGGAATGACGAGGGAGGAGGAGCTCCGGCCTGATTGACGAGGAGTCGCCATCCCCACGAAGCCTGTGCCTGCAAAGACGGGGAGCGGGAATACCGCCCAAGATGACAAGGGGGGACCGCGCTCAATCCTCCACGGGCACGGCCCGCAGATCGTGGGCGTCTGCGCCGGTGACCTCCACTTCCACGAAGTCGCCCGGCTCCAGATCCCACTCCGGAGGGAGGATCACGCGACCATCGATCTCCGGCGCGTCGCCGGGCCCCCGCGCCAGGATCGCTTCGTCGCCCACCTCGTCCACCAACACGACGAAGCGCCGACCCACCTTCCGGGCCAGATTCTCGGCGCTGATCCGCGCCTGCACCTCCATGAAGCGCTCGAGCCGCTCCCGCTTCACCACTTCGGGCACGGCGCCCGGCAACTCGTTGGCCGCCGCCCCCTCCACCGGCGAATAGGCGAAAGCGCCCACCCGGTCCAGGCGCGCTTCGCGCAGAAAATCGAGGAGCGTCTCGAAATCGGATTCGCTCTCGCCGGGAAAGCCCACGATGAAGGTGGAACGGAGGGTGAGGTCGGGACACTGCCGGCGCCAGCCGGCGATGCGGTCCAGCATCTTCTCGGCGGCCGCCGGCCGGCCCATCGCCTTCAGCACCGGCTCGCTGGCGTGCTGCAGCGGCATGTCGAGATAGGGCAGGATCTTCCCCTCCGCCATGAGGGGGATGAGACGATCCACCTGGGGATACGGATAGACGTAATGGAGCCGCACCCAGGCGGGCAGCTCGCCCAACGCGGCGGCCAGCGACTCGATGCGCGTGGGCAGAGGCTTCCCCCGCCAGAAATCGGGCCGGTACTTCAGATCGAGGCCGTAGGCGCTGGTGTCCTGAGAGACCACCAGCAGTTCGCGGACCCCCGACGCCACCAGCCGCTCCGCCTCGGCCGCCACCTCGGCCAGCGGCCGGCTCGCCAGGTCGCCCCGCAGCGAAGGGATGATGCAGAAGGTGCAGCGGTGGTTGCACCCTTCGGAGATCTTCAGATAGGCGTAGTGGCGCGGAGTGAGCTTCACCCCTTGGGGAGGAAGAAGGCGGCCCCACGGATCGTGGGGCGGCGGCAGGCGCCGGTGCACCTGCTCCATCACCGCCTCGTAGGCGTGGGGCCCGGTGACGCCCAGCACCTGGGGATGGCGGCCGCGGATCTCCTCTTCGCGCGCGCCGAGGCAGCCGGTGACGATCACCCGGCCGTTGGCGGCGAGCGCCTCGCCGATGGCCTCCAGCGACTCCTCCACCGCCTCGTCGATGAAGCCACAGGTGTTGACGATGACCAGCTCGGCCTCTTCGTAGCTCGAGACCAGCCGGTAACCCTCGGCGCGCAACTGGGTGAGGATGCGCTCGGAGTCCACCAGGTTCTTGGGGCAGCCGAGGCTGACGAAACCGATGGCGGGCGCCGGCGAACCGGGGGAAGGAGTCGCCGCTTCAGGCATGGGTCGCGATCCGAGAGCGGAAGGCCGGCGCCCGATTCCGACGTTCCCTGCTCCATCGTGGGCGGGCCCGAGCCATGGGCTAGGCGTTGAGAAAGTCGGTGATCGAGACCGCTTGCGACTGGGCGATCTGCACCACGATGGTCTCCTCCAGCGCGATCTGCCCTTCGCGAACGTAGGGGAGCATCTCGTTCACCAGCTGCAGCACGATGGCCATGCCGTCGCGGTTGCGGTCGCCCTCGGGCAAGCGGGCGATGCCCTCCATCAGTTCCCGCTGGTAGTCGGCGAATCGCCGTCCCTGCTCTTCCAGGGAAGCGGCCTTGAAGTCGTCGGTGAAATTCACCAGCAGTTGCCAGCCGGCGCTGGCCGGATCGTCCACCACCGCGATGCGCAGGGGGCCGGTGATTTCGGTGGCAGGGTTCTGTTCGCTCATATCGTCTTCCTCATCCACTGCTCCCTCCCCTCGCCGCTGCGCCGCTTCTTTCCCTGGGCGGCGTTGAGGATGCCGCGCAGGATGTTGATCTCGTGGGCGTCCAGCTCGGCGCGGTGGAACAACCGCCGCAGCCGGCGCAGCAGCTTTTCCGGGTTGCGCTCGTCGAGATAACCGATGTCGTAGAGCGCTTCCACCAGATGGTCCATGAAGCCCTCGAACGCCGCCAGCGGGGCGGGCTCGCGCTCCTCCTCCGGTACCGGCGCGCTCTTCGCCATGCGCAGCTCGTAAGCGATCACCTGCACCGCCATGGCCAGGTTGAGGGAGCTGTACTCCGGGTTGGCGGGGATGTGCACCAGATAGTGACACAGATCCAGCTCGGCGTTGCTCAAGCCGGTGCGCTCGCGCCCGAACAACAACGCCACCTTGCGCCCCGCGGCCTCTTCCGCCGCCACCTTGCGCGCGCACTGGCGCGGATCGAGCTGGGGCCAGCGCACTCTGCGCAGGCGGGCGCTGGCGCCGATCACCAGCTGGCAGTCGGCGACGGCCTCTTCGAGGGAATCGAAAAGCCGGGCCCGATGCAGAAGGTCGTCCGCTCCCGATGCCCGCGCCACCGCCTGCCCGCTGAGATGGGGAACACAGCGCACCAGCGCCAGGTCGTCGAGCCCCATGTTCTTCATGGCCCGCGCCACGGCGCCGATGTTGCCGGCGTGGGAAGTCTCCACCAGGACGATGCGCACCCTACTCTGCATGGCGGGAGGGTACAACAAGGTTCCGGGGCATTGCCATCCGGAAGGGTTCAGGCTGGCAGTTCCTTCGAAAGGAAGGGACGGATGGTCTCCAGCATCACCGGATGGATCTTGACGTTGCCGGCCACCACGTTGCCGGTCTCGAAATGGCGGCCGCCGCCGGCCAGGTCGCTGACCACGCCCCCCGCCTCCTGCACCAGCAGGGCGCCGGCGGCGAAATCCCACCGTGCCAGCCCCAGCTCCCAGAAACCGTCGATGCGGCCGGCGGCCAGCCAAGCGAAATCGAGCGCCGCCGAACCGGGACGGCGCACGCCGGCGGCGTCGCGGATGAGCGCTTTCATCATGCCGAAATAGGCATCCACGAAACGCTGGTCGCGGTAAGGGATGCCGGTGCCCAGCAGGGCACCGTGCAGGTCCTTGCGCTTGGAGACGCGGATGCGGTGCTCGTTGAGATAGGCGCCGCCCCCCTTGTGCGCGGTGAAGGTCTCGTCGCGCAGAGGATCGTGGACCACGGCGGCGATCAGCTCGCCGCGGTGCTGCAGGGCGATGGAGATGGAGAACTGGGGAAAGCCGTGCAGATAGTTGGTGGTGCCGTCCAGCGGATCAATGATCCATTGATAGTCGTTCCCGGCGTGGTCGCCGCTCTCCTCGGCGAGGATGGCATGATCCGGGTAGGCCTTGCGGATGGCGCCGATGATGATTTTTTCCGAAGCGCGATCCACCTCGGTGACGAAGTCGTTGGCCTGCTTCTCTTCCACCGGGATGTTCTCCATCCGGTTGAAGTAGCGCAGCAGCAGACGCCCCGCTTCCCTTGCGGCGCGGGCGGCGATGTGGGTCATGGGATTCATGGGGCGCGAGGATAACCCAACGGGGGCGATTCTTAAAGCAGAGTGCTTGGCGAGGCCAGAAGGATCATGGATTTCCGCTCCCTGCCTTTGCGGGGACGGGCTTCGCGGGACTGACGACTCCTCGTCAATCGGGCCGGCGTTCCCCCTCCCTTGTCATTCTGGCCGAAGCGAAGCGGAGAGCCGGAATCCAGGGCTGCCAAGCCGTCGGGAGATTCCCGCCTGCGCGGGAATGACGATTCTTTCTCGTCATTCCGGCCGGAGTTCCCCCCCTCTCGTCATTCCGGCCGGAGTTCCCCCCTCTCGTCATTCCGGCCGGAGTTCCCCCCCTCTCGTCATGCCGGCCGAAGCGCA
>JALSRN010000050.1 GCA_026984735.1 Sedimenticola sp.
GCCTACGGATATCCCGGCGCCGCGCCGCGCTGGCCCGCCGCTCCGTATGCTCCTTACTACCCCGGGTATCCGCCCTATCCAGGGCGATAGGGAGCCGGTTTTTCCGCCGAACGGTTCGTCACGACGCTTGATAATCCCGCCGGTGTCGCTTCATTCCCTCGATTGCGCCTCTTTCTCCGGGCGCGTGCCTTGCGGTCGCGGGCAGTTTCCGGTGAAAGATGCGGATTGAGCCCACAGAATCCCTGCGGATCGAAGAGCTTCCCTGGCCCACCCACGTAGGCTGGCTCTACGCCTGCATCCGCCATCTCTCCTGGCCCGCGTGGCTCGACAGTGGGGACGCTCCTTTCCCGCAAGGAGGGCGCTGGCACTTGATGGCGGCCGCGCCGCGACTGCGCATCCTCTCTCGTGATGGTTGCAACTGGAGCCTGGACCGTCGCGGCAATGTAGTCCAAGAGGGGCGGCCGGTACTGGAGCTGATCCGGGAGGCGCTGGCGCAGGGAGCGGCTCCGCCGCAGGAGCTGCCCTTTGCCGGCGGCGCCCTCGGCTATTTCGGCTACGATTTCGGTCGCCGGTTGGAGCGGCTGCCCTCGGCTGCCTCCTCGCTGCCCGAAGCGGCCGTGGGGATCTACGACTGGGCGATCCTCCTCGATCGCCGGGAACGTCGCTGCTGGCTGGCGGGGCGATCCATACCTTCCGGCCTGGCCCGGCGGCTGGCCTCCGCCGCACGGCGCAGGGAGCCGCCGCCCGCGGGGCCCTGGCGCACCACTCCCTTCCGACGGCGGGTGACTCCGGGCGAATACGCCCGCGCCTTCCAACGGATCGGCCGCTATCTGCGCGAGGGGGACTGCTATCAGGTGAACTACGCCCAGCCCTTCGATGCGGCATGTCAGGGGGATCCCTTCGGGCTCTACCTGCGCTTGCGCGCTCTCAATCCCGCCCCCTACGGCGCCTTCCTCGAACTGCCTTTCGTCACCCTTCTCAGCGCTTCGCCGGAGCAGTTCCTGAGCGTGCGCGGCGATCGGGTGACCACCCGCCCCATCAAGGGTACCCGCCCCAGGGATCCGTCCCCGCCACGCGACCGGCAGCTCGCGAAAGAGCTGTCGGCGAGCGCCAAGGACCGGGCGGAGAACCTGATGATCGTCGATCTGTTGCGCAACGACCTGGGCAAGGTCTGTTCCCCCGGAACGGTGGAGACCACCGAGCTTTTCGGCCTTCGCTCCTTCACGGAGGTGCACCATCTGGTGAGCACGGTGCGCGGCCGCTTGGCACCGGGGAGAGACGCGCTGGATCTGCTGGCGGCCTGCTTTCCCGGCGGCTCCATCACCGGCGCTCCCAAGCGGAGGGCCATGGAGATCATCCAGGAGCTGGAGGGGCGTCCCCGGGAAGTCTATTGCGGCAGCATCGGGTGGATCGGTTACGATGGAGCGATGGAGACCAACATCGCCATTCGCACGCTGCGTATCCGGCAAGGCCGCGCCCGCTACTGGGCGGGCGGCGGCATCGTCGTCGATTCCGTGTTGGAGGAGGAGTATCGGGAGAGCCTGGACAAGGCGGCCGCTTTCCTGCGGCTGTTCGGCGGCGTTTCCTGAACCGCAGCGGGGGCGGGAATGTGGGGAAGATGGGGGTAAAAAAGAGTCGCAACAGTCGGAATCAGCTGCGTTTCTACCTGCCTCTGGCGGGGCTGGTGATCCTGGGCTTTCTTCTCGCTTGGGGGTTCGTGGAACCGGCGCCGCCCCACCAGGTGGTCATCGCCGCCGGCGAGCCGGGCGGCGCCTACATGGCGCACGCCCGCGGCTATGCCAAGCGGCTCGCCCGCCAGGGCATCGAGCTGAAGATTCTCCAGACCAGCGGTTCGGTGGAGAACCTGGCGATGTTGCAAAGTGGCAAGGCGGACCTGGCTTTCGTGCAGGGCGGAGTGGCCCGGGCCGATCCCGCCAACGCCGCCTTGCGGGGACTGGCCAGTCTCTACTACGAACCTTTGTGGCTCTTCGTTCGAAAAGAGGTCGCGGCGCCCGGCCGCCTGCCGGCGCTGAAACGGCTGCGCGTCTCCCTGGGACCGTCGGGTTCCGGGACCCGGGCGCTGGTGGAACAGTTGTTGCGGGACAACGGCTTGCCGCACGACGGCGGGAATCTGCTTTCGCTCTCCTCACCGGAGGCGGCGCGGCAACTGATGGATGGAAAAATCGACGCCGCCTTTTTCGTCGCCGCGCCGGAGAGCGAGACCGTGCAAAGGCTGCTTCACCATCCCGGAGTACGGCCGGTGAGCTTCGAGCGGGCCGCCGCCTACGCGCGGCGCTACGGCTGGCTGAAAGAGCTGGTGCTTCCAGAGGGCGCCGAGGATCTTGCGCACAACCTCCCCGATCGAGACATCCATCTGCTGGCCACCAGCGCCACCATGTTGGCGCGTGAATCGCTGCACCCTGCGCTGGTGAGTCTCTTCATGCAGGTGCTGAAGAAGGAGCATGGAGGGGGCGGTTGGTTCGAGAGGAGAGGCGAATTTCCCTCTCCCCGTTATCTCACGCTGCCGTTGGATGACGAAGCCAGGCGCTTCTACGAGCACGGGCCTCCTTTTCTGCAGCGTTATTTGCCTTTCTGGCTCGCTTCCTTCCTCGACCGGATGAAGATCATGATCCTGCCGCTGCTCGGCTTGCTGCTGCCGCTGTTCAAGGTGGCGCCGCCGCTTTACCGCTGGCGCATGCGGGCGCGGATCTACCGGTGGTACGACGAACTGGAGCAGGTGGACCAGGAGGCGGTGCTCGCTCCTCCGGAAAGGCTGGAGGAGCTGCTGCGAACGCTGCGCGGCCTTGAAGAGGAGGTACGGGACGTGAAGGTTCCCCTGGCCTTCTCCGATCAGCTCTACCACCTCCGCCTGCACATCGATTTCGTGCGGCGGGAGGTGCGCCGGCGCCTCACTCCAAGGAGTTGAACAGCTCCTCCGGCAGCACCCAGTCGGGGCGGGGCCAGTGGCAGGTGTAGCCTCCGGGATTGCGCTGAAGATAGTCCTGATGCTCGGGCTCCGCCTCCCAGAAGTCACCGGCGGGAGAGAGGCGGGTCACCAGCGGGCCGGGCCAGCGACCCGAGGCGTCGGCCGCGGCGATGAAAGCTTGCGCCAGACGCCGCTGCTCTTCGGTGGTGTAGAAGATCTCCGAACGGTAGCTGCTGCCCCGGTCGTTGCCCTGGCGGTCCGGCGTGGTGGGATCGTGGATCTGAAAGAAACGCGCCAGCAGTTCGCGATAGCCGAGAATCCGGTCGTCGAAGAGAACCTCCACCGCTTCGGCGTGTCCGGGGTGGTGGCGATAGGTGGCGTTGGGCGCTTCGCCGCCGGTGTAGCCCACCCGGGTCTTCACCACGCCGGGCAGTTGCCGCAGCAGCTCCTGCACGCCCCAGAAGCAACCTCCCGCCAGGACCGCGCGCTGTAGGCTCATCCTTCCGCCTCTCCGGTCACCAGGGGAATGTAATCGCCATAGCCCTGCGCTTCCATCTCTTCCAGAGGAATGAAGCGCAGCGCCGCGGAATTGATGCAATAGCGCAATCCGCCCCGTTCCGGCGGACCGTCGGGAAAGAGGTGCCCCAGATGGCTGTCGGCGTGGGTCGAGCGCACCTCGGTGCGAATCATGCCGTGGCTGGTGTCGCGCCGTTCGCGCACGCAGGCCGGGTCGATGGGGCGAGAGAAGGCGGGCCAGCCGCACCCCGAGTCGTATTTGTCCCTGGAGGAGAAGAGGGGCTCGCCCGATACCACGTCCACATAGAGACCCGGCGCTTCATTGTGCAAATAGGCGCCCGTGCCGGGTGGCTCGGTGCCGTTCTGCTGAGTGATCCGGTACTGCTCGGGGGTGAGGCTGGACAATGCTTCCGGAGTTTTGCGGTATCGCCTCATGGTCGTCTCCATGGGTCGTTTTCTCGAATTGTGGACCGGCTCACGCCGAGGTCAACCCGGCGGGCGGTGGGGCAATGGGAATCGAGCGGGGATCGCTCTATACTGGAGAGGGCGAACGGGAAGAAGCATGAGCGAGATCTTGGTGGGTCCCCGGTTCAGGGACAAGGAGCTGGAGAGGATATTCCTCTCATACTACGATAAAACCTTCCTGCTCCATTTCCGGCTCGGAATAGGGCTTGGCATCCTTCTCTTCCCGCTGTTCGGCCTGCTCGACGATGTGCTCTTCCCTGAAGTGGCGCCGCGCATCTGGTGGTGGCGGTTCGGCGTCTGCCTGCCGCCGCTGGTGGCGGCCGCGGCCTTGCTGTTTCTGGTTCCTCCACGGCCTTGGCTTCAGCCCGTTCTCGGCTTGGTGGCCGCTGTCGTGGGACTCGGCACCCTGGGAATGATCTACGAAATTCCCACCGCCAGCTACAACATCTACTACGCCGGTCTCATGCTGGTGATCTTCTATGCCCACGCCTTCGTGCGCCTGCGTTTTCTTTGGGCCAGCCTCGCCACTTTGGCGATTCTGGGCGGCTACGAGGCGTTGGTCTTTCTGTTGCGGCCGGAGACGCCGGTGAAAGAGATCGTTTCGGGCCATTTTCTCCTCATCGCCACCATCCTGGCCGGGATGGCGGCCAGCTATTCCCTGGAACTGGACGCCCGCAAGCAGTTTCTGCTGCAGCGGCACCTCGACGAAGAGCGGCTGCGGCTGGAATCGGCAAACCGCAAACTGGTGGAGCTCAACCGCCAGTTGGAAGTGCTGGCCCGGGTGGACGATCTCACCGGCATCGCCAACCGACGGGCTTTCATGGAACAGCTGGAACGGGAATGGCGCGCGCAATTCCGCGAGGGTGGGCGAGCCGCGCCGATCAGCCTCCTCATGATCGACATCGATCATTTCAAGCGCTACAACGATCGGTACGGACATCCCTCCGGGGACCGTTGTCTGCGGCGTGTCGCCGGGATCATCGCCCGTTTTGCCCGACGGCCCCGGGATCTGGCGGCCCGGTTGGGAGGGGAGGAATTCGTGCTGCTGTTGCCTGGCGTGAGCGGCGACGACGCGGTGGGCCTCGCCGAGCGCTTGCGCGCGGCGGTGATGGAGCGGGGCATCGCTCATGACGCTTCGCAGGTGGCCGATGTGGTGACCGCGAGCGTGGGCGTGGCCACGGAGATGCCCGGCAGGGGAAGGGAACCGACGGCACTCCTAAAAAAGGCCGACGACGCGCTTTATCGGGCCAAAAGGGAAGGGCGGAACCGGGTGGCCGCCTATCGCTGACTATCGACCCGGCAATGGGTCATGCCGTGGTTGCTTCCGGCGAGCACGGCGCGTCCTCCTCCTTGGTCCCAGTAGAGAAGGTGGCGGTCGGTGTACTTGACGCCCGAGCCGGAACGGACGCGCGGCAGGGTGTGGGGCCGACCGTCCGGCAAGGTCAGGGTGACGGAGTCGTCGCCGCCGTGCACCTCGAAACGGGCGCCGCTTTCGCAGTGATAGCTCTTCGAAGGGGGGGTGGCGGCGCAACTTGCCAGCAGCAGGGTGATGGCGGTTGCCCGCAGCACGTTCGTTGTGCCGTCAGGGAAGGAACGGGGAAGTCTGGATTTTTTCATATCAACTCGGCATCGCTCCATGTCACCCTCGGTCACCATCTCCACGGGGCGCTCGCGGCGGCCGAACCGGTTGAAATGCAAAAAGGTCGGGACGTCAGGCCGAAGCCGGCGCTTCGTTGCGCTTCTTGCCGATGGAATCGCCCATGCCTGCGCAGCTCGCCGCATTCCGACTTCTGTCCTACGCCCTGAAGATGGCATGAATTGGTGCCCGGTTAATTAGTGTCATCGCTCCCGGCGCGAGGTGCGGGCCGTCCCCTTCAACCACGAAGAGCGCAATGGCCGAGCTGCGACTTTTCTTCGAAATGGGGATGCGTGGAAGCGCACTCGATTAGCAGCTCATGGAACCGTTCCGCATCCACGGGAGGGCTGAAATAGTATCCTTGAATGATCTCGACTCCATGCCGATGGAGCAGATCCAGTTGCTCGCGGGTTTCCACGCCCTCTGCCACGACGTCCAGATTGAGGCTGCGGGCCATGGAGATGATCGCCTTCACCAGGGATCGGGCGTTCTCGTCCTCGGTCATGTCGCGGATGAAGCTTCGGTCGATCTTCAGCGTTTGCAGCGGGAAGCGCTTGAGGTAGCTCAGCGAAGAGTAGCCGGTTCCGAAATCGTCGAGCGACAGATGGATGCCGCGTTCACGCAATTTGGAAAGAGTTTCCAAAGGTAGGGCGCAGTCCTGCAACAGCAGGCTTTCGGTGATTTCCAGCTCCAAGCGGTGCGCCGGCATGCCGCTCTTTTTTAGCGCTTCTTCCACTTGCGCGACGAGCCGTCTGCTTCGGAACTGCTGCGGAGAGACGTTCACCGCGACGCGAAGCGGCTGTTCGGGCGGTATGGGCCATTTGGCCGCTTCGAGGCAGGCCTGTTCCAGCACCCAGGCCCCGATTTCTCCCATGATGCCGAGGGTTTCCGCAAGCGGAATGAAGTGGGCGGGCGAGATGGAACCGAGAGCGGGGTTATGCCACCGCAACAGCGCCTCTGCGCCCAGAATGCGCCCGTCGCGGGCGTTCACCTTGGGCTGGTAAACCAACGACAGCTCGTCGTTTTCCTTGGCGCGGCGCAAAGCCGCTTCGAGCTCCAGTTTCTCTTCGAGAACTTCCAGCATGTCCGTGTTGAAGAGACAATGGCGGCCCAATCCTTGCTGTTTGGCCTGGTACATCGCCAAGTCGGCGTATTGCATCAGCTCTTCCACCGAGACTCCGTGAAGGGGAAACAGACTGATGCCGATGCTCACCGAAGTGTAGATTTCGCTCAGGCCGATCTGGAAAGGGGTTTCGAATGCGCGGATCAACTTGGATGCCACCGCCTCCGCCTGTTCGCTTTGCTGGATGTTTTCCAGCATCACCATGAATTCGTCCCCGCCCAGACGCGACGCCGTGTCGGAGTCGCGGATCACTCCAAGGATGCGGCGCGCCGCCTGCTGCAACAGGGTATCGCCGGCGGCATGGCCCAGGGCGTCGTTGACCTTTTTGAAATCGTCGAGATCGAGGAACAGCAGGGCCACCATCTTCTCGTTCTGCCGTGCCTGGAAAAAGGCGTGCTCGATGCGGCCGACCATGGAGAACCGGTTGGGCAGACCTGTGAGCTGGTCGAAGTTGGCTTGGTGGAGGAGTTCGTCCTTCACCTTCTCCTGCTCGCTCATGTCCAGGGCGGTGGCCACCAACACAGGAGGGTTCTCCCGGGCGGAATACTGCAGGCGGACCTCCACCGGGTAGCGGCTGCCGTCCTTCCGTTTATGATAGCCGTGGTGAAAAACCGACTCTTCCCGGCCGGCGACGAGCGGCTGCAGGAAGCGTTCCGCCTCGTCCGAACTCAAATCGGCGATGATGTCGAACAGCGTCAGATCGCCGATTTCGGACTCGTGGTAACCGAGGTGATCCAGAGCGCCCTGGTTGACCTGCAGGCACCGCAACGTGTCCGCTTCAAAGATATAGATCTCGTTGGAGCTGTCGTTGAGGATGCGTCCCAGGCGGCTGTCGAGCCGTTTCTTTTCCTCATTCAGTTTCTTCGCCAGCTGTTCGTTTTCGCGGCTGAGTATGAAAGTGTCGAGAATTTTTCGGTGCAGTTTGCGGGATGCCTCGGACAGCACCACGATGTAGACGAGAATCATGAGGGCGATGGCCCGGTGCAGCAGGGTGGGTTGCGTCGCGAAGGCGACGCTCGTGGGAACCATGAGACAAAGCAAGTAGCTCATGAACGCCAGGCGATCGAGGATCATCACCGCCAGCGCCCCTGCCGAGAGGCCCGCCAACACGAAGGTTCCGAAGATCTGATACTCCACCCCCACGTGGGGAAAGGTGAGCGGGGTACTGCTGCCGAGCACCAGTCCGGTGGCGAAGACGCCGATTCTATGGCGCCACAGCCATTGCTCGGAGGTCAACTCCGGTTTTTTCCGCATCCGTTGATGGAAAAGATGGGTATTGCGCAATCGCCAGGCGAACACGATGTCCAGCACCACCAGCCACGCCAGCAAGGGCATGGGTTGCATGGCCGTGGACATCACCACCAGGTAGGCGCCGGCCACCGCCTGGGTGGCCAGGATGTTCGTCCAGGTGTTCGAGTAGAGGTGTTTCAAGCGGGTCTTGGCGACTCTTTCTCGAATCGCCGCGGACTCTTCCCGGCTCAATATTTTTGTTTTACGGGCGGGTTTCATGGCTTCCCAGCTGCAAATTTCCACATGAGCAAGCGAATAGTACCGCCAAGGCGGGTTTCCAGCGATATCGGCCGGCTGGGGGAAAACTTCAGAGACTTCCGCGGCTTTTTTCGGTCGGTTTGCCGAACGCGGCCCTTCCTCATTTCACCCGCATGCCAGGACGGGCGCCACTGTCGGGGCTGAGCAGATAGATCTCCTCTCCGCCGGGCCCGGCGGCCAGCACCATGCCCTCGGAGATCCCGAATTTCATCTTGCGCGGCGCCAAGTTGGCCACCATCACCGTGAGCCGCCCCTCCAGTTTTTCCGGCTCGGGATAGGCGGCCTTGATGCCGGCGAAGACGTTGCGCTTTTCGCCGCCCAGATCGAGGATCAGCCGCAGCAGCTTGTCGGCGCCCTCCACCCGCTCGGCCTTTTCGATGCGGGCGATGCGCAGATCCACCTTGGCGAAGTCGTCGTAATCGATGGTGGCGGCGCGCTCTTCTGCCGGAGCGGGTTTTTGCGGCTTGGCGGCCATGTCCTCCTTGGAGGCTTCCACCATGGCCTCCACCTTTTTGGGGTCCACGCGCGTCATCAAAGGCTTGAATTTCTCGATAGGATGGTCCAGTAGAGGATCGCCGATCTCCGCCCACCGCTGCGGGGCGATCTTCAGGAAGGCTTCGGCCTTTTCTGCGGTGCCGGGGAGAATGGGCCGCAAATAGCCGATGAGCACCTTGAAAAGGTTGAGGCCCATGGAGCAGATGGCGTGCAGCTCGGCCTCGCGGCCCGCCTCCTTGGCCACCACCCATGGCCGCTTCTCGTCGATGTACTGGTTGGCGAGGTCGGCCAGCTTCATGATTTCGCGCACGGCGCGGTTGTAGCGGCGTCTTTCGTAGTCCTCGGCGATGGCTTCTCCGGCATCGACGAAGCGCTGGAACAGCTCGGGCTCGGCCAGTTCCGCCGCCAGCCGTCCTTCGAAGCGCTTGGTGACGAAGCCGGCGCAGCGGCTGGCGATGTTCACCACCTTGCCCACGAGGTCGGAATTGACCCGCTGCACGAAATCGTCGAGATTGAGATCGATGTCGTCCACCCCCGGCCCCAGCTTGGCGGCGAAGTAGTAACGCAGATATTCGGGGTCCAGGTGGTCGAGGTAGGTGCGCGCCTGAATGAAGCTGCCCCGCGACTTGGACATCTTCTGCCCGTTCACCGTGAGGAATCCGTGGGCGTGGATGGTGGTGGGCTTGCGGAAGCCCGCGCCGTGAAGCATGGCGGGCCAGAAGAGGGCGTGGAAATAGATGATGTCCTTGCCGATGAAGTGGTACAGCTCGGCGTCGGACCCCTCGGCCCAGTAGTCGTCGAAGTCGAGGCCTTTTTTGCCGCACAGGTTCTTGAAACTGGCCATGTAGCCGATGGGGGCGTCGAGCCAGACGTAGAAATATTTGCCGGGGTGGTCCGGAATCTCGAAGCCGAAATAGGGGGCGTCGCGGCTGATGTCCCATTCGCGCAGGCCCGCTTCGAACCACTCGTCCAGCTTGTTGGCCACCTCGGGCTGGAGATGGCCGCCGCGGGTCCAGGCTTTGAGCATCTCCTCGAAATCCTGGAGCCGGAAGAAGAGGTGCTCGGTCTCCTTTTCCACCGGCGTGGCGCCCGAGACCGCCGAGTAGGGGTTCCTCAGCTCGGTAGGGCTGTAGGTGGCGCCGCACGCCTCGCAGGAGTCGCCATACTGGTCGGCGGCCCCGCACCTGGGGCATTCGCCCTTGATGAAGCGGTCGGGCAGGAAGATGCCCTCCTCGGGGTCGTAGAGCTGGGTGATGGTGCGGGCGACGATGTGGCCGCCTTCGAGATTGCGCCGATAGATCAGCTCGGCCAGTTCGCGGTTCTCCTCGGAGTGGGTGCTGTGGTAGTTGTCGAATCCGATGCGAAAGTCGCGAAAATCGGCCTGGTGTTCTTCGGACATCCGGGCGACGAGCTCTTCGGGCGAAATGCCCTTCTGGCGGGCATGGAGCATGATGGGGGTGCCGTGGGCGTCGTCGGCGCAGATGTACCAGCACTGGTGGCCGCGCATCTTCTGGAAACGCGCCCAGATGTCGGTTTGGGTGTATTCCACCATGTGGCCGATGTGCAGCGGCGCGTTGGCGTAGGGGAGGGCGCTGGTGACCAGTATTTTTCTCATGGTTTTCGGGGTTGTAGCGTTGAAGTCGGTGGCTTGCGATGGCGATTCGGCGTGCCGGGGCTCCTTTCCACGGGCGGCCGTGGGTGGGTTCCCGGAGCTGCGATCGTGATCGTCTCGGTGAAGCTCTACATTATCTCACAGCCCAAGGGGATAATATCCGAGTGTTTTGGTTGGGATTAGCCTGGGCGATGGTGTAGAATCGCGCCCATCGCAACAGATTTCCATTGCCATTCGAGAGGCGGGAGTAGAGAACATGTCGGAAGTGACGCGAGAAAAGATCGAAGAGGCGCTCAAGGGGTACGTCGAGCCCCACATGGAGAAGGACCTGGTGAGCGCCAAGTGCGTGAAGGATATCGAGATCGACGGCGGCAAGGTGAAGTTGAAGGTGGTGCTCGGCTTTCCCGCCAAGGGATTCGCCGAGGAGCTGAAGGAGGCCATCTGCGAAGCCGTGAAAAAGGTGGAGGGGGTGACCGATTGCGAGGTGGACCTGAGCTGGAAGATCGTCGCCCACTCGGTGCAGAAGTCTCTCAAGCCCATCGACAACATCAAGAACATCATCGCCGTGGCCTCGGGGAAAGGGGGCGTGGGCAAGTCCACCACCGCGGTCAACCTGGCGCTGGCGCTCTCCCAGGAAGGCGCCCGGGTGGGTATCCTCGACGCGGACATCTACGGCCCCTCCCAGCCGCGCATGCTGGGAATCTCCGGCCAGCCCGAGTCCAAGGACGGCCAGACCCTGGAGCCGATGAACAGCTACCACCTCCAGGCCATGTCCATCGGCTTCCTCATCGACGAGGAGACCCCCATGATCTGGCGTGGCCCCATGGTCACCCAGGCGCTGGAGCAGCTGCTCAACGACACCAACTGGTCCGATCTGGACTACCTGGTGATCGACCTGCCACCGGGCACCGGCGACACTCAGCTCACCCTGGCGCAAAAGGTGCCCGTCTCCGGCGCCATCATCGTTACCACGCCCCAGGACATCGCCCTGCTGGACGCCCGCAAAGGCTTCAAGATGTTCGAGAAGGTGGAGGTGCCGGTGCTCGGCATCGTCGAGAACATGAGCATCCACATCTGCTCCAATTGCGGCCACGAGGAGCACATCTTCGGCGAGGGCGGCGGCAAGAGCATGTCCGAGCAGTACGGCGTCGACTTTTTGGGCGCTCTGCCGCTGGACATCCGCATCCGCGAGGAGACCGACAGCGGCAAGCCCACGGTGGTGGCCGAGCCCGATTCGCGCATCGCCCAGATCTACAGGGAGATCGCCCGCAAGGCGGCGGCCAAGCTGGCCCTGCAGGCCAAGAGCTACGCGGCCAAGTTCCCCAACATCGTCATTCAGAACAACTGATCGGCTCGGGGCCGTCCCTGGGACGCCGGTCGTCCCGGGGCGGAACCCCGCACCCCTTCCTGGCCGGAGAAACAGGGATCCGATTGGTTCCCGGGTCGAAGCTCCAGGGCGGGTTGCCTGGCGGGGGCCGTTCGCTGCTCTGTTATACTCTGCCGTCGAAACGCCTTCCGCAGGGTGACCGATGAGCATCAAGTCCGACAACTGGATCCGCCGCATGGCCGAAAAGCACGGCATGATCGAGCCTTTCGAGCCGGGACAGATGCGCGAGAGCCGCTACGGGCGCATGATCTCCTACGGCACCTCCAGTTACGGCTACGATGTCCGTTGCGCCGACGAGTTCAAGATCTTCACCAACATCAACTCGGCGGTGGTGGATCCCAAGAACTTCGACGACTCCAGCTTCGTGGACGTGCAGTCCGACGTCTGCATCATTCCGCCCAACTCCTTCGCGCTGGCGCGCACCGTGGAATATTTCCGCATTCCGCGCAACGTCCTCACCATCTGTCTGGGCAAGTCCACTTACGCCCGCTGCGGCATCATCGTCAATGTCACCCCTCTGGAGCCCGAATGGGAGGGGCACGTCACCCTGGAGTTCTCCAACACCACGCCTTTGCCGGCGAAGATCTACGCCAACGAAGGGGTGGCGCAGATGCTCTTCTTCGAGTCGGACGAGGTGTGCGAAACCTCCTATCGAGACCGCGGCGGCAAGTATCAGGGGCAGCGGGGCGTGACCCTGCCCAAGGCGTGACCCTGCCGCCCGAGTACCGTTCCCTCTGCAACCGCCTGGGGCTGGACGGCGATCTGCCCTGGAGCCGCAATTGGTCGGCGGCTGCCGATTTTCTCCAGCTTCTGGCGGACGAGGTGGCCGAGCGCCGGCCCGCGACGGTGCTGGAGTGCGGCAGCGGCCTGAGCACTCTGGTGCTGGCGCGCGCGCTGGAACGGGCGGGTGGCAGCCGGCTGGTGAGTCTCGAGAGCGGCGAATCCTTCGCCCGCGCCAGCCGCCAGGCGTTGCAGCGGCATGGATTGGAGGCGGAGGTGATCCACGCCCCCCTGGTCTCGGTGTCGTTGGGGGAGGGGGAGTGGCGGTGGTACGATCCCGCCCGCCTGCCGCAGATGGAGATCGACCTCCTGGTGATCGACGGCCCGCCCGGTTTTCTACAGCCCCTCTCGCGCTATCCCGCCCTGCCCCTGCTGGCGCGTCGCCTCCGTTCCGGCGCGCGCATTCTGCTGGACGACGCCGCCCGGGAAGACGAGCGGACGGTGGTGGCGCGTTGGCTGGAGGCCCACCCGACGCTTCGCCATCGCTATCTGGAGCTGGAGCGGGGGTGCTCGATCCTGGATTGGTGATCGCCCGGCGGCGCTTCGTCGCGCCGCCGCCGGATCAACAGCGGGAAGCGTTGTGCCGCTTCGCCAGTTCGGCCAGCGCCGCTTCCCGGTCCCCCTCGGCGCCGATGGCCGACCAGAACTCGAGAAAATCGTCCTCCAGCCGCTCCAGCCGGGCCTCCAACACCAGTGGCTTGTCGCGCAGAAAGAGCCGGATGTTGCTTTCCACCGTCTCCAGGTAGTCCCGGGCCAGCTCCAGCGCATCCCCGCGCGGGTCGGCGCCCCACAGGATTCCCTGCTCATAGGCGTGAAGAATGCCGAAATGGCGCCGCTTGGCGAAGCTGCGGGCGGCCTGTTCGCGGTCGCGCAAAAGGTGGACGTAAAAGGCGTCGCGTCCGTAGGCGCGGTCGAGGCGGCCGAGCAGCCAGCTGAGGCGGTTGTCGGCTTCGATGTGCCGGTCGGGATAGGCGAGCCGGGCGGGGCCCACCACATGGGCGCGGCTCTCGTGGCCGGCGCTGTAGTTGGTGATGTGGCCGCAGGCGCGGATCCAGCCGAGGGAGCCGCAGCGGCCGCTGTTGAGAACGAAGACGTTCATGGTTCCACGCCGGTCCGGCGGGCAATGGCGGTCATCTGTTCGGGAGTGAAGAGCTGCTCCACGAGGGGGAAGAGCTCCCGCTCCTCCAAGCGGGTGTGGTCGCGCAGCAGCTCGCCGAATGCCCGCAAGGGGCTGCAGTCCCCCGCTTGCATGCGCCGCGCCATCTCCCGCATCCGCCGATGCTCTTCCACCAGTTGTTCGCCCAGTTGGTGGATACGGCCGCCCATCTTCCGGGTCACCTCGAAGATGGCCGCCTCTTCGTCGGCGAAGTGGCGCTCCCACTCCTGGTCGAATCCCGCGGCGATCTCCCGGCAGAGCGCGTGGATCTCCTCCGGGTCGCCCCTCGACAGGGTGTCGAGGGTGCGCTTGGCCAGCCGCAGCGACTGGTGGTGTTCGCGGGAGAGTTCGGTGAGGGCGTGCGCGCGCTTCATGGATGCAGCTCTCACTCGGCGGGTCGTGGTTCCACCTCGTCCAGCCGCAGCGGCCGCTCCAGCGGCCGGCCGTCGAACCACGCCTTGCCGTCGCGCAGCTCGAGCCGCCCCTCGGCGAACCACTTCACCGCCAGCGGATAGATGCGGTGCTCCTTCTCCAGCACCCGGGCCGCCAGCTTCTCGGGCGTGTCCTCCGGCAGCACCGGCACCCGCGCTTGCAGGACCACCGGCCCTCCGTCCAGCTCCTCGGTGACGAAATGGATGCTGGCACCGTGTTCCCGTTCCCCCGCTTCGATGGCCCGTCGGTGGGTGTGCAGCCCCTGGAATCGGGGGAGCAGGGAGGGGTGGATGTTGAGGAGACGCCCTTCGTAGTGGTGCACGAAAGCGGGAGTGAGGATGCGCATGAAGCCGGCCAGCGCCACCAGCTTCGGCCGGTAGCGGTCGATGAGCTGCATCAACGCCCGGTCGAAGGCTTCACGGTCGGCGAAGTCGCGGTGGTTCAGCACTTCGGCGGGGATGCCCGCCCGCCGCGCCCGCTCCAGGCCGAAAGCGTCGGGCTCGTTGCTGATGACGGCGCGGATCTCCACGGGCAGGCTCTTGCCGGCGGCGTCGATGAGGGCCTGCAGGTTGGTGCCGCCGCCGGAGATGAGCACCACCACCGGCAGGGGCGCGCTTTTCTCATTCATAGATCACCCGCGCCTCTCCCTGGGTGGGGCGGATCTCGCCGATGAGGTGGACGCCTTCGCCTTCGGCTTCCAGCAGGCGGGTGGCCGTTTCCACTTCCTCGGGAGGCACGCAGACCACCATGCCGATGCCGGAGTTGAAGGTGCGCAGCATTTCAGCGGGTTCGATGTTGCCCTTCTCCTGCAGCCAATGGAAGACCGGAGGCCGGGGCCAGCCGGAGGGGTCGATGTGGGCGGCGGTGCCGGGCGGGAGCACTCGTGGAAGATTTTCGGTGAGGCCGCCGCCGGTGATGTGAGCCAGGGCGTGGACCTCCACTTCCCGCAACAGCTTCAACAGCGGCTTCACATAGATGCGGGTGGGCGTCAGCAGGGCCTCGCCGAGCGTGGTGTCGTCGAAAGGAGCGTTCAGATCGGCTCCGTTCACCTCGATCACCTTGCGGATCAGCGAATAGCCGTTGGAGTGGGGACCGGAAGAGGCCAGTCCCAGCAGCAGGTCGCCGGCACGCACCTTCTCGCCCTGGAGGATCCTCGATTTCTCCACGATGCCCACGGCGAAGCCCGCCAGGTCGTACTCTTCTCCTTCATACATGCCCGGCATCTCGGCGGTCTCTCCGCCGGTGAGGGCGCAACCGGCCAGCTCGCAGCCACGGGCGATGCCCGAGATCACCTCGGTGGCCTGCTCCAGCGAGAGGCGGCCGGTGGCGTAGTAGTCGAGAAAGAAGAGGGGTTCGGCTCCCGTCACCACGATGTCGTTGACGCACATGGCCACCAGATCGATGCCGATGGTGTCGTGCCGTTCCAGCATCATGGCGAGCTTCAGCTTGGTGCCCACGCCGTCGGTGCCGGAGACCAGTACCGGTTCGCGGAAGTCGGCCACCGGCAGTTCGAAGAGAGCGCCGAAACCGCCGATGCCGCTGAGCACGCCGGGGCGGAAGGTATTCTTCACCAGGGGTTTGATCCGCTCCACCAAGGCGTTGCCGGCGTCGACGTCGACCCCGGCCTGGCGGTAGCTGAGGCGGATGGAAGAAGAGTCGCTGGAGCTCATGAGAAGGTACCGCGGCTGAAGAAATCGGCGGCCGCCATTGTACCAAGATGCGCGGTAACGCTGTGGCCCGGGGCTCGCCAGCGATGGCGAGGAAGCCGTCTCCCGGCACCCTTGCGGAGAGCCACTCCCGATGTGGCTTTCCCGTCGGGTCTCTTAGTAGAATGCCCCGATGAAAACGACCAAGCTCTTTCTGCTTCTGTTGCTTTTTTCGGCGCCCTTCGCGCGGGCGGGCGTGGACCTCTTCTCCGCCGCCGTCCCCATCGCCGACGACTCGCCGGCCGCGCGGAGTGCCGCCATGGCCGAAGCCTTGCGCCTGGTGTTGGTGAAGGCTTCAGGTCAGCGGTTGGGCGGCAAAGGCGAGAAGTTGGACTCCCTGTTGAAAGAGGCGGAGGACCAGGCTCAGGAGTTTCGCTACCAGACGCCGGCTTCCAGCGGGGAAGGGGCTTCCGGCAGGCGACTGTGGGTGCGTTTCGACCGGCGCACCGTGGAGGAGGACCTGCGCCGTCTCGGCCTCATCCTTTGGGACCGCGGGCGGCCCGAGCTGATTCCCTGGGTGGCCGTCGAGGAGAAGGGGCGCCGGCGGCTGGCCGATCCCGAAAGGGACGCCGGCCTCTTCCAAGCGTTGCAAGAGGCGGCGGATCGCCGGGGCCTGGCGCTGGTCACGCCTCTGATGGATCTTGAGGATCGGAACGCGTTGCCGACGGCCGACCTCTGGCTGGTCCACGCCGAAAGCGTTCGCGCCGCTTCCTCGCGGTATGGTCGGGCATTGCCGCTGGTGGGGCGGCTGCAGCGCCGGAGGGGGGGGTGGAAAGGGCGCTGGTCGCTTCTTCTGGGGAATGGCGAGCAGCGTTTCGAGTCCCAGGCGAAGGAGCTGGCCGCAGTGGTGCGAAAGGGTGTAGACCGGGCCGCCGACCTGCTGGTGAACCGCTTTCTCCCTTCTCCGGAAGGCGCACAGCACGGCGAGGTGCTGGTGCGTTTTTTGGGGGTGCACGACCTCGGTGACTATGCGCGGCTGAGGCGGCTGCTGGGCGCTTTGGACGTGGTGACCGCCTTTTCTCTGGAGCGGGCGGAGGAGGACCGGCTGGCGTTCCGGGTTCGAGTGCTGGGAGGCCGCGATCTGCTCGCCAGGCAACTTTCGTTGAACGAGGAGCTCGAAGCGGTGATCGACATCCCCGAAGAGGCCGGCGCGGGGGAGGGGGAGGAGACCCTTACCTACGAGCTCCGCTGAGCATGTTTCGTCCTCGGGACATCCCCAACCTCATCAGTGTGCTGCGCATCCTGCTGGTGGTGCCGGTGGTCTATCTCTTGTTGCAGCGGCGTTTTCGAGAGGCGATGCTGCTCTTCTTCATCGCCGGCGTCTCCGACGCGCTGGACGGCTTTCTGGCGCGGCGGTTCGACTGGAGAAGCCGCTTGGGGGGCATTCTGGACCCCCTGGCCGACAAGGTTCTCCTGGTTTCGGTCTTTCTCTGCCTGGGATGGCTCGGCGCCCTTCCGTGGTGGCTTGTGGCGCTGGTGATTCTGCGCGATCTGGTGATCGTGGGCGGCGCCCTGGCCTACCACTTCACCGTGGAACGGCTGGAAGCGGAGCCCAGCCTGGTGAGCAAGCTCAACACCACCTTGCAGATTCTGCTGGCGTTGGCGGTGGTCTACGATCTGGGGTTCAGCGAATTGCCGAAGCTGCTGCTGTGGGGCCTGATCTACCTGGTGACCCTCACCACCCTTCTCAGCGGCATCGACTACGTGGTGAACTGGAGCCGCAGAGCGGGGCTGAAGAGGCGCGGCTGAGGAACGCCGCTTACGGTTTCAAAAGTCAGACCTCCATGGGATCCAGCTTCCAAATCTCCCTGTTGTACTCCTGCATGGTGCGGTCCGTGGAAAAGAAGCCGCTGCTGGCGGTGTTGAGAATGCTCATCCGCACCCACCGATCGCGGTCGAGATAGGTCTGGGCGGCGCGCTGCTGGGCGTCCACGTAGCTGCGGAAGTCGGCCACCGTCATCCAAGGGTCGTGGGGACTGCGCAGGGCGGCGATAAGATCGTCGAAGATGCCCGGCTCCGCGGTGTTGAAGTGGCCGCTCTCCAACAGATGAAAAACCCGCGACAGATCCTCGTCGGCGGCGATGATCTGGTGTGGATCGTAGTGGGGGCGCAGCGCTTCGATCTCTTCCACCCGCAGGCCGAAGAGAAAGAAGTTCTCTTCGCCGACAGCGTCCAGAATCTCGATGTTGGCGCCGTCGTAGGTGCCGATGGTCAGCGCTCCGTTCATCATGAACTTCATGTTGCCGGTGCCCGAGGCCTCCTTGCCCGCGGTGGAGATCTGTTCCGACAAATCGGTACCGGGAGCGATCACCTCCATGCTGGAGACGCGGTAGTTGGGCAGGAAGGCCACCTTGAGGCGGTCTCCCACGTCGGGATCGCTGTTGACGATGTCGGCGACATTGTTGATCAACTTCACGATCTTCTTGGCCATCTGGTAGCCGGGCGCCGCCTTACCGCCGAAGAGGACGCAGCGGTTGCACCAGCCGGAGACGGCGTCGCCGCGGCGGATGCGGTCGTACAGATGGATCACGTGCAGCGCGTTGAGCAGTTGGCGCTTGTATTCGTGGATGCGCTTCACCTGCACGTCGAAGAGCGAATCGGTGGGGAAGGCGACACCGCACTCCCGTTCCACCAGCCGTGCCAGCCGCGCCTTGTTCTCCTGCTTCGCCTGGTGCCATTGTGCCTGGAAGGCATCGTCGCCGCGTTCCGCCAGCGGTTTCAGTTGCTCGAGGCGGGAGAGGTCGCGCACCCAGTCCGGGCCGATCTCTTCCGTGATGAGCCGGCTCAGGGAAGGGTTGGCGTAGGCCAGCCAGCGTCGTGGCGTGACGCCGTTGGTCTTGTTGTTGAATTTTTCGGGCCAGAGCTCGTAGAAGTCCCGGAACAGCCCTTGCTGCAGCAGTCGGGAGTGGAGCGCCGCCACGCCGTTCACCGAGAAGCTGCCGACGATGGCGAGGTAGGCCATGCGCACCGATTTGACCCCATCCTCCTCGATGATGGACATGCGGCGGCGGCGGTCGCTGTCGCCCGGCCAGTGGATGGCCACCTGCTTGAGGAAACGGGCGTTGATCTCGTAGATGATCTCCAGCAGCCGCGGCAAAAGGCATTCGAAGAGCGCCACCGGCCACCGTTCCAGGGCCTCCGGCAGCAGGGTGTGGTTGGTGTAGGCCATGGTGTTGCGGGTGATCTCCCAGGCTTCGTCCCACTGCAGCCCCTTCTCGTCCATGAGGATGCGCATCAGCTCCGCCACCGAGATGGCGGGGTGGGTGTCGTTGAGCTGGAAGACATGGTGGGCGGCGAAGTCGCTGTAGTCCTTTCCGTTCACCAGCTCCCATTGGCGCATCACGTCCTTCAGGCTGGCGGAGGCGAGGAAGTACTGCTGTTTCAGGCGCAGCTCCTTGCCGTTCTCGCTGGCGTCGTTGGGATAGAGCACCATGGTGATGTGCTCCGCCTCGTTCTTGGCCGCCACCGACTCCACATAGTCGCCCGCGTTGAACTCCTCCAGGTTGAACACATCGGTGGCGGTGGCCTTCCACAGCCGGAGCGTGTTGACGACGCCGTTGCGGTAGCCGCATACGGGGATGTCGTAGGGAATGGCCAGGATCTTCTCGGTGTCCAGCCAGCGCACCCGGTGCACGCCGTGCTCGTCCACATAGTGTTCGGTGCGTCCTCCGAAATGGACCACCTGAGTGTATTCCGAGCGCTCCAGCTCCCAGGGGTAACCGTCCCTGAGCCAGTGGTCGGGCTCCTCCACCTGGTAGCCGTTCTCGATCTCTTGACGGAACATGCCGTACTCGTAGCGCAGGCCGTAGCCGAGCACCGGCAGGCCCAAAGTGGCGCAGCTGTCGAGGAAGCAGGCGGCCAGCCGGCCGAGACCGCCGTTGCCCAGACCGGCGTCGTGCTCCTGCTCTTCCAGCTCCTCGAGCTCCAGGGTGAAGGCGTGCATGGCCTCCTCGGCCTGTTCGCGCATGTTCATGTTGAGCAGGTTGTTGCCCAGCGAGCGGCCGATGAGGAACTCCATGGAGAGATAGAAGGCGCGCCGCTGTTCCGGTTTGCGATGCTGTTTCCAGGTGTTGAGCCAATCGGTCATGATGCGGTCGCGCAGCGTGAGCGACAGCGCCTGGAAGAGGTAATAGGGGTTGCAGCCGAGAAACCGCCCCAGATGGTGGATCAGATAGCGGTGGAAATCCTGCTCAAGCGCCTTGGCGTCGGAGGGCAGGCGTTCGTCGGCGGGCAGCATGCAGATCTCTTCTCGCTCGTTCATGGTCTATCTCGGGACAAGGAGCCGGATTCGCGGCCGGGAGGGGGATTGTAGCCGACTTGGCCGGATCCCCTCACCCCCGGCGGGTGGCGCGAAGCCTCTCGTAGAGATCGAGATAGTCTCGGGCGCTGTGCCGCCAGCTGAAATCCTGTTCCATGGCGGTGCGGACCAGCCTGCGCCAGCGGTGTTCGTCGCCATGGAGCCGCAGGGCGCGGCCGACGGCCTCCAGCAGCGCCTCGGCGCTGGGTTGATGGAAGAGGAAGCCGGTGGCGCGGCCCGCCTCCAGATTCTCCGGCGTGGCGTCCACCACCGTGTCGGCCAGCCCCCCCACGGCATGCACCACCGGGGGGGTGCCGTAGCGCAGGCTGTAGAGCTGGTTGAGGCCGCAGGGCTCGAAACGGGAGGGCATGAGAAAGAGGTCGCAGCCGGCTTCGATGCGGTGGGCCAGCGGCTCGGAATAGCCGATGGTGAGCAACAACCGGTCGGGATGGGTCGCCGCCAGTTCACGCAGGGCGTTCTCGAAGCGGGCCTCGCCGCTGCCCAGAAGCGCCAGACGGACCTCCCTTTCCTCCAGCAGCCGGGGCAGCGCCTGCAGCAGCAGATCGACTCCTTTCTGCTCCACCAATCGGCCGATGAAGCCCAGCAGCGGGGTCTTCAGCGCCTCCGGGTCGTGGGGAGCGCCCAGTTGCCGGAGCAGCTCCCGCTTGTTTTCCCGCTTGCCGGCGAGGTAGCGGTGCCGGAGCGAATAGCGGGCGGCGAGATGGGGATCGGTGGCGGGGTCCCACACCTCGGTGTCGATGCCGTTGAGGATGCCCGTCAACTTGTGGCGCATGGCGCGCAGCACGCCTTCGAAACCGTAGCCGAAAGCGGGGGTCTGGATCTCCCTGGCGTAGGTTGGGCTCACGGTGGTGATCCAGTCGCAAAAGACGATGCCCGCCTTGAGCATGGAGAAGTTGCCGAAAAATTCGATGGCGTCCGGGGACCACCACGCCTCCGGCAGCGCCAGGCGCTGAAACTCCTGGTGGGAAAAGAGCCCCGCATAGGAGAGGTTGTGGATGGTGAAGAGAGTGCGGGGGGCCTGGGAGTCGAGGGACAGAAAGGCGGGGACCATGCCGGTTTGCCAGTCGTGACAGTGGACCAGATCGGGGCGCCAACCCATGGGCTCTCCGCTCTCCGCCAGCCGCGCCACCGCCCGCGAGAAGAGGGTGAAGCGCTCGGCGTTGTCGGGCCAGTCGTGGCCGTCGGGCCGTAAATAGGGGTTGCCGGGTCGGTCGAAGAGTTCGGGCACGTCCACTAGCCAGAGCGGCACGTCGAGATGGCCGCCGCCGGCGTCGAGGATGCGCACCTGGTGGTCGCGTCCGGCGCCGGGCACCGCCATCCAACCGGCGATGCGGATGGAATCGATCTTCTCCAACACGGCGCGGTAGGCGGGCAGAACCACGCGCACCTCGGCGCCGAGCTGTCCCAGCGCCCGCGGCAGGCTGTGAATGACGTCGCCGAGTCCGCCGGTCTTCACCAGCGGGTAGGCTTCACTGGCGGCGAAGAGGATCTTCATGGAGGTGTGGTCTCTTTCATTCTTGTCATTATGCAGGGAAGGGCTGACGTCCTGTAGGGTGAATCGCATGGCGGTCGCATGAACCGAGCCTTGGTGCCGCCAAGGGACCCGTTTCGAGGGTTTGGAAGGGGGCTGTCGGGGACGCCGTGAACACATCCCTGTGGGCTCGGCCTCGGCATCCATGTCTCGGACGCTCCGCCATTCTCCTTCCAGACCCTCGAAAGAGGCGGGCCTGTTCATGCGATTGCCCCGGGGCGAATCGCCAACCGGGTTCCCAGGCTCTCTTTCTTCCGCGGTTCATCGTTCCGGTTTGAGCACCAGCCCCGCCAGGGGCGGCAAGGTCAGCTCCAGGGAGTGCTCGAAGCCCATCCAGGGCCGCTCCACCACTTCCAGCCTGCCGGCGTTGCCCAGGTTGCTGCCGCCGTACCAGACCGAATCGGAGTTGAGCACCTCGCGGTAGGCGCGCGCCGGCGGCACGCCGATGCGGTAGCCCAAACGGGGCACCGGCGTGAAGTTGAAGATGCAGACCAGCAGATCGTTCGGATCGTCGTGGCCGCGGCGCAGAAAGCTGAGCACCGACTGCTCGCTGTCGTGACAGTCGATCCACTGAAAGCCGTCGGCGAGGAAGTCGCCCTGGTGGAGCGCCGGTTCGTGCACGTACAGATGGTTGAGGTCGCTCACCAGCTTGCGCAGGCCCTGATGGGCCGGTACCTCCAGCAGCGGCCACTCGAGCTGGCCGGTGGCGTTCCATTCGGCCCGTTGCCCGAAGTCTCCGCCCATGAATAGCAGCTTCTTTCCAGGGTGGGCGTACTGATAGGCGTAGAGCAGGCGCAGGTTGGCGAACTGCTGCCAGGGATCGCCCGGCATCTTCTCCAGCAGGCTCCTCTTCAGATGCACCACCTCGTCGTGCGAGAAGGGAAGCACGAAATTCTCGGTCCAGAGATAGAGCTGGCTGAAGGTGAGCTGGTTGTGGTGGTACTTGCGGTAGATGGGGTCGGTCTGGAAATAGCCGAGGGTGTCGTGCATCCAACCCATGTTCCACTTCATGGAGAAGCCCAGGCCGCCCATGTAGGTGGGGCGGGAGACCATGGGCCAGGCGGTGGACTCTTCGGCCACGGTGACCACCCCGGGGAAGCGGGCGTGCACCACCTCGTTGAGCTCCTTGAGGAAGCTGATCGCTTCAAGATTCTCCCGGCCTCCATACTGGTTGGGCACCCACTCGCCCTCGCGGCGGGAGTAGTCCAGGTAGAGCATGGAGGCCACGGCATCCACCCGCAGGCCGTCGATGTGGAACGCTTCGATCCAGTAGATGGCGTTGGCCAGCAGGAAGTTGCGCACCTCGTTGCGGCCGTAGTCGAAGATGAGGGTGCCCCAGTCCTTGTGTTCGCCGCGGCGCGGATCGGGATGCTCGTAGAGGGGTTCGCCGGTGAAGCGGGCCAGGGCGAACTCGTCGCGGGGAAAGTGGGCCGGCACCCAGTCGAGGAAGACTCCCAGCCCCAGCCGGTGGGCGCGGTCCACGAAATGGCGGAAGTCGTCGGGAGTGCCGAAACGGGAGGTGGGCGCGTAGTAGCCCGACACCTGGTAGCCCCAGGATTCGTCCAGGGGGTGCTCCATCACCGGCAGCAGCTCCAGGTGGGTGTAACCGAGGGACTTCACCTCGGGCAGCAGGGTGTCGGCCAGTTCCCGATAACTGTAGAAACGGCCGTCGGGGTGGCGCTTCCACGAGCCCAGGTGGACCTCGTAGATGGCGAGAGGGCGGCGTTGCCAATCCCATTGGCGCCGCCGGGCGATCCACTCCCGATCCTGCCACCGGTAGCCGTTCTCCTCCACCAGGATGGAGGTGGTGTCGGGCCGCATGGCCATCCGCTGGGCGTAGGGGTCCGCCTTGACGAGGAGCTGGCCGTGGCGGCCGAGAATCTCGTATTTGTAGGCGTCCCCTGGTTGCAGTCCGGGGATGAAAAGCTCCCACACGCCCGAATGGCCGCGGTTGCGCATGGGGTGGCGCAAGCCGTTCCAACCGTTGAAGTCGCCCACTACGCTGACTCGCTGGACCCCGGGCGCCCAGACGGCGAAGAGGCAGCCTTGGATGCCGTCGATGCTCTTGAGGTGGGCACCGAGAAAGCGCCAAGCGTGGTGGTGACGCCCTTCGTTGAACAGGTGCAGGTCCCAGTCGCTGAGCTGCGGCTCGAAGCTGTAGGGCGAGACGGCGGTGTGCCAGCCGCCGCTCTGCTTCTCCCGCCAGCGCAGACGGTAGTGGCGCGGCAAGCGGGCGTGCGCTTCCTGGTCAAGCCGCCGCACGAAGAGATCGCTCCCCTCCACTCGTTGCATGGGGCCCGCGCCTTCCAGTTCCACCTCTTCCGCTTGGGGCAGAAACGCGCGCACGATCCAGCCTTCGCCCTCCGGGTGGCGACCGAGGAAGTCGAAGGGATCGTGGTGGCGGCCTTGCTGAAGTCTCTCCAACGGGTTCATGGCGTCAGGGCGCGGTTGCTGTTCTCGACGAGGCTGAGGATGTGGCGGGTGAAGCCGGGAGCGGCCAGCTGATCCCAGTGAAAGCGCCAGCACCAATTTCCTTCACGGGTGCCGGGAGTGTTCATGCGGGCCTCGCTGCCCAGCCCGAGAAAATCCTGCAGAGGGATCACGGCGAGGTTGGCGCGAGTGTCGAAGGCGGTGCGGATCATGGCTTCCACCGCCTCCCCGTCGTTTTCGATGCCCAGCTCAAGGCGCACCCGCTCTTTCATCTCGGCGGGGAGGCCGTCGAACCAACCCCGCGTGGTGTCGTTGTCGTGGGTGCCGGTATAGACCACGGTGTTTTCGCCGATGTTCTCCGGTTTGTTGGGATTGTCCGCGGAGGAGTCGAAGGCGAACTGCAGGACGGCCATGCCCGGTAGCCGGTATTTCTCCTTCAGCGCCCGCACCTCCGGCGTGATGGTGCCCAGATCCTCCGCCACCAGCGGCAGGCTCCCCAACTGGTCGCGCACGCGAGCCAGCAGAGCGTCGCCCGGAACCTCCTGCCAATGGCCCTGCTCGGCGGTTTCCGCCTTGGCGTCGATCATCCACACCGCCTGCAGTCCGCGGAAATGGTCGATGCGCAGCAGGTCGAACCACTCGAAATGGTGGCGCATGCGGTCCAGCCACCAGCGAAAGCCCTCCTCCTGGTGGTACTCCCAGTCGTAATGGGGATTGCCCCAGCGTTGGCCGGTCTTGGAAAAATAGTCGGGCGGAACCCCGGCCACCCAGGTGGGTCGGCCCTGGTCGTCGAGCAGAAAGCGGCGGGGACAGGCCCAGACGTCCGCGCTGTCGTGGGCCACGAAGATGGGGAGGTCGCCGAAAAGGCGGATGCCGCGGCGGTGCGCCGACTCCCGCACGGTGCGCCACTGCCGCCAGAGCTGGAACTGTTCCCATTTGAGCGCCACCAGGCGGTCGGCGGCCTCCTCCGACACCTTTTGCAGGGCTTCGGGGCGGCGCCACTTGAGCGCTTCGGGCCAGCGGACCCAGGAGCGCCCCTCTTCACGCTCCTTGATGCAGCGGAAAAGGGCGTAGTCTTCCAGCCAGTAGGCTTGGGCGTGGCACCAGTCCCGAAAGAGGGCGTCTTCGGCGTCCAGCGGTTCCGGGCGGTGCAGAAGAGCGGGGTTGACCGCAAAAGCGGAAAGGCATTGATAGGGGGAGCGATCGGCCAGGGGCACGCCCAGGGGCAGCATCTGCCACACGCTCAGGCCGGCGGCCTCCAGAAAGTCGAGCCACAGGGCGCTGTCGTGGAGTGTGCCCGAAGGGAAGGAGGTGGGATGCAGAAGCACGCCGGCGCGCCGCTGGTGGAAGTCGTAGGACATGGTTCCACCGCCCTCAGTTGTTGCGCCGCATGGTGCCGGCGTTCTCCGCGTTGCCGCCGCCGTGGGAGATGGGAGTGTCCAGGGCGGGCGGCGGGTTGGCGCCCAGCAGGCGGTAGAGCTGGCGCAACTGCAGCCGGTAGAGACGGTCGAAGTCGCTCACGCTCTGGGCGGGGTTGTAGTCTCCGAACCACCAGAACCAGTCCGAGCCCTCGCACACCGCCAGCAGCCGGGTGGCCTCCGCCGCGGTTTCCGCGTCCAGTCCGCCGATGCGCTCGTCGAAACAGCGTTTGGCCTCCACCAGCAGATCCCAGGCCCGGTTCTTGTCCGCCGAACCGATCCAGGTGGAGAAGCTGCCGTAGACCCAGCTGCCCGCCACCAGATGCGCCAGCTTCTCCTCGCGCACCTTTTTTTCCAGATCGGCGAAGGTGGTGGGGCGGATCCGCGGATGGTCGGCGAGCTTGCGGTAGAGTGCCTCCAGGAAGAAGTGGCCGTTGTCGGGATAGTACTCCCAGGCGTTTTCGCCATCGAGGATCACCGCCACCACGTACTGGTCCACCTCCTCCCCGAGGGAGGCGGCGATGCGTTCCAGATGCCCCACGAAGTCGGCGACGGCGTCGTCGGCGTGCCATTTGCTGTATTCGAAGCCGATGAGATCGGAGAGGCCGTCGTCGCGGAAATGGATGCGGGTTCCTGCGCCGGAAAGCCGGTAGGGTACGAAGAGAGCGCGGCGGCAGGCCATCTCGTCCGGATCGCACTGCGAAGTGAGGCAGCTGTGGTGCCACACCGCCTCCCCCGAGGCGGTCCAGAGGATGCCCAGCTCGTCCAGCAGCGCCAAAGCGTCGTCGCTGATCCCTCCCTCCGACAGCCAGACTCCCTTGGGCTGAAATCCGAAATGGGTTTCGAAGACCTTCAGCCCTTCTCGGAGATGCCAGCGCGATCGCTCCACTCCGCCCGGATAGCGTGGATGTTCCGGCATGGGCGCGTCGGGCTGCGCCTCCTTCATGTTGGCGAAGTCGTTGAGAAGGGGCACGATGGGGTGGCCCCAGGGAGTCATGGAGAGCTCGATCTGGCCCCGTTCGGCCAGGGCGCGGTAGCGGGGCAGGAGGTTTTCGAGAGTGGTCTGGAACAGTTCCAGCAGCACCCGGCGCTCTTTCAGATCGAAATGCCGCTCCTTCTTCATCAGGCGCCGGATCAGCGTGTGCTGCTTGAGGTTGTGGCTGGTCCAGGCGAGGTGATACCAGGTGAGCAGGTCGATGAAATACTGCTCGTCCAGATACTCCAGCAGCAGGTCTTCCCCCGGCCGCTCGCCGGCGGGGTGAAAGCGGTGCAGCAGGGTGTTGAACATGGGATAGGGTTCGATCATGCGCGGCGCGTGGGCGCGGCTGCAGGCGTGGATGAGTGCCCGGCGCCCGCTCTCGTCGGTGGGAACCGGCGCGCCGCCGCCGAGCAGGTTGAGCAGGGGATCCTGCAGCGGCTTGCCCTCGTCGAGAAACTCCCGCAGGCGAACGGCGTAGTCGTCGAGCTGCTCCAGCAGCACGGGGGTGAAGTTGACCACCGCCCGCATTCGGGGGTTGCGTTCCAGGTGGGCCGCCATGTCGTCGTAGTCTTTCAGCGCGTGCAGATAGACCCACGGCAGCCGGTAGGGTCCTTTCAACCCTTCACGGTAATAGGGCTGGTGCATGTGCCAGCAGAGTACGAAGTTGAGTTTTGCGCTCATTTGGGGACCGAGGTGATGAAGAGGTTCTGGCCCAGCATTTCCGGGGTGACGAGAACGATCCCTTCCGGGGTGATGTGGAAGCGGCGGGCATCCTCCTCCGGGTCTTCTCCGATCACCATGCCGTCGGCGATGAAGGTGCCCTTGTCGATGATGGCGTTCTGGATGCGGCAGTGGCGGCCGATACTCACCTTGGGGAGGATGACGCTGTCCTTGACGCTGGAGTAGCTCTCGATCTGGGTGGCGAAGAAGATCACCGAGCGTTTAACCCGGGCGCCCGAGAGGATGCAGCCGCCCGAAACCAGCGAGTCGATGGCCTCGCCGCGCCGCCCCTCGTCGTCGAAGACGAACTTGGCCGGCGGATGCTGGGTCTGGTAGGTCCAGATGGGCCAGCTGCGGTCGTAGAGGTTCAGTTCCGGCTCCACCGCGCACAACTCCATGTTGGCCTTCCAGTAAGAGTCCAGGGTGCCCACGTCGCGCCAGTAGGCGCGGCTGCCGTCCTCGTTGCGGAAGGGGTAGGCGATGGCGTTGGCGTGGTGGATCGCCTTGGGAATGATGTCCTTGCCGAAGTCGTGGGAGGAGTCGGGATCCTCGGCGTCGGCGATGAGGGCGCTGTAGAGGAAACTGGTGGAAAAGACGTAGATGCCCATGGAGGCCAGCGACAGATCGGGCCGTCCCGGAATGGTCTCGGGCTCGGCCGGCTTCTCGGTGAAGCGGGTGATGCGCATGTCGGTGTCCACCGACATGACGCCGAAGGCGGTGGCCTCCTCGCGCGGCACTTCGATGCAGCCGATGGTGAGGTCGGCGCCCGATCGCACGTGGGTCATCAGCATCTTGGAATAGTCCATGGTGTAAATGTGGTCGCCGCCCAGCACCATCACGTATTCGGGGGCGTGGCGGTGCATGATGTCCATGTTCTGGTAGAGGGCGTCGGCGGTGCCGCGGTACCACTGCTGGCCGAGGCGCTGCTGGGCCGGAAGAATCTCCACGAACTCGCCGATCTCGGCGCGCAGGAAGCTCCAGGCGCGCTGCAAGTGGCGGATCAGCGAGTGGGACTTGTACTGGGTGAGCACGCCGATGCGGCGCAGCCCTGAATTGATGCAGTTGGAGAGGGCGAAATCGATGATGCGGTACTTGCCGCCGAAGGGCACCGCCGGCTTGGCGCGCCATTTGGTGAGCCCTTTCAAGCGGGAACCCTCGCCGCCCGCCAGGATCAGCACCAGGGTCTGGCGGGTCACTTCGGTGGCGATCTTGGTCTCGGTGTAGTACTTGTAGAGCTTGGCCTGTTCCTTGTGTCTGTCCGAATCACTCATCTCTTTTCACCTGCTGCACTGCGTGCCGGAGCGCGCCCATCAGTCCCACGCGCGGCTCCATGACGATCTGGACCGGGTAGCCGGCCACCAAAGAGGACATGCGACCCTTGTCGCGGAAGGCTTCGAGGAAGGGGGGGCGTGCCAGTCGTTCGCCCAGATGAAGGGTCACCCCCCCGGTCAGGTAGATGCCCCCCGCCGGCTGCCAGGCCAGCGCCAGGTCGCCGCAGAAGCTACCGTAGAGGCGGCTGAACAGCGATACCGCCTCCATGGCGGAGGCCGAGCGCCCCTGCGCGGCGGCGTCGATCACTTCGGCCGGCTCCAGTGGCGGCGCCTCCGCGGCGAGAAAGGCGTGCAGGTCGCTCAATCCCGGCCCCGACAACACTCGTTCCCAGGAGGCGCGGCCGTGCTTGCGGCGCAGATGCTTGGCCAGCTCCCACTGCTGATGGTCGACAGGAGCGAAGCTCATGTGGCCGGCTTCGGTGGGCCAGGGTCGGTAGCCCCCTTCTTCCGCATGAAGGTAGGCCACGCCCAGACCGGTGCCGGCGCCGACCACCAGCTTGCGGCCGCCCGCGAGCTCGCGCGCCGGGTTGAGCGGCAGCAGCCGCTCCGCGGGGAGCTGGAGCACTCCCAGGGCGGCCGCCTGAAAATCGTTGATGAACGCCACCGAGGCGCCGGCGAGCTGCTTCTCCAGCGAGCTGCGGCAGACCAGCCACGGCAGGTTGGTCAGGGGCACGCAGTCGCCGGAGACCGGCCCCGCCAGGGCCAGCGCCACCCGCTCCACCTTCTCCGGCGCCTGGCCGTGCTCCCGCAGGAAACGGTCGATGGCCGCTTCGAGGTTGTCGAACTCCGCGCTGGGGTATTCCGCCTCCTGGACCGAAGCGCCGTCGGGGCGGGCCAGGGCGAAGCGGCAGCGGGTGCCGCCGATGTCCGCCGCCAGGATCACCCTCCCATCTCCTTCACCGCGTTCACCAGGCCGTTGGTGGAGGCGTCGTGGCCGGAACAGGGCGCCTCGCCGGCCAGTTCGGCCTCGATCACCGTGGCCAGTTGCTTGCCCAGCTCAACCCCCCATTGGTCGAAGGCGTTGATGTTCCAGATCACGCTCTCCACGAAGATGCGGTGCTCGTACAGGGCGATCAACGCGCCCAGATTGTAGGGGGTGAGCTTGCGCAGCAGAAGGGTGTTGCTGGGGCGGTTGCCGGGAAACACCTTGTGGGGCAGCAGCGCTTCGACGGCGCTCTTTTCCATGCCGGCCGCCTCCAGTTCCGCGCGCGCTTCCGCCTCGCTTCTGCCTTTCATCAGCGCCTCGGTCTGGGCGAGACAGTTGGCGGCGAGGATGCGATGGTGTTCGCCCACCGGATGGTGGCTGACCACCGGCAGGATGAAATCGGCGGGCACCAATTCGGTGCCCTGGTGCATGAGTTGAAAGAAGGCGTGCTGGCCGTTGGTGCCCGGCTGGCCCCAGACGATGGGGCCGCTGGGGTAGCCGAGGGGCTCTCCGTCACGGGTCACCCCTTTGCCGTTGCTCTCCATGTCGGCCTGCTGCAGGTAGGCGGGCAGCAGCCGCAGGCTCTGGTCGTAGGGGAGGATGGCGTGGTTGCAGGCACCCAGAAAGTTGCGGTACCAGATGCCGAGTAGGCCGAGGATTACCGGCAGGTTGCGGCGAAATTCGGCGGTGCGGAAATGGCGGTCCATGGCGTGGGCGCCGGCCAGCAGCTCTTCGAAACGGTCCATGCCCACCACCAGGGCGAGGGGCAGGCCGATGGCCGACCAGAGGGAGTAGCGTCCTCCCACCCACTCCCAGAACTCGAACATGTTGTCCGCTTCGATGCCGAAGGCGCGCACCGCTTCGCCATTGGTGGAGACGGCCACGAAGTGGCGGGAGACGGCGCCCTCGTCGCCGCCGATGCGCTCCAGGAACCAGCGCCGGGCGGTGTGGGCGTTGGTCATGGTCTCGCGGGTGGTGAAGGTTTTGGAGGCGACCACGAAGAGGGTGGTTTCGGGATCCAGCCCCTCCAAGGTCTCCATGATGTCGGTGGCGTCCACGTTGGCCACGAAGTGGGCGCGCATTCCCTCCTTCCAGTAGGGGCGGAGAGCGGCGGCGGCCATGCGCGGCCCCAGGTCCGAGCCGCCGATGCCGATGTTGACCACGTCGGTGACCGCCTTGCCGGTGCAGCCGGTCCAGCGACCGCCGCGCACCGCCTCGGTGAAGTCGCGCATGCGCTCCAGAACCCGGTTCACCTTGGGCATCACGTCTTCGCCATCCACCTCGATGGGGGTGTTGGCGCGGTTGCGCAGAGCCACGTGGAGCACGGCGCGGTTCTCGGTGTTGTTGATGCGCTCGCCGCGGAACATCCGCTCGATCCATTCGCCGAGTCGGGCTTCGGCGGCGAGGTGGAGCAGCAGGTCGAGGGTCTCTTCGGTGAGGTGGTTCTTCGAGAAATCGAGAAGCAGTTCCTCGAACTTCAGCGAAAATTTGTGGAAACGGTCGCCATCGGCATCGAACAGGTCCCGAAGATGGAGTCGCTCCACTTTTTTCGCGTGCGCCTGGAGCGCCTGCCAGGGGCGTTCCAGACCCGGCGGAGCGGATTGTGTGCGCGGCTGCATGAAGTGGCCCGGTTTCCGTGACGGTCTGGCGTTGACGCCTAGGATACCAGAAGTGGGGAGGCCGCTTCTTTGCGCCGGATCAGAGATCCTCCGCCACCGCCAGCAGCCTGTCGCGGTCGGCGATGTAGCTGTTGGGGGCCGTTTCCCGCAACAGGCCCTTACGCTTGAATTCGGCCACGGTGCGGCTGGCCGTTTCCGTGGTGATGCCGAGGATGGCTCCCATGTCCTCGCGGTTGAAGAGCTCGCAGCGGTTGTCGTCGTCGCACACCAGCTTGAGCAGCAGGCGCGCCACCCGCTGCCGGGCCGAGCCGGTGGAGAGCTGGGTGATCCAGAGGTCGGCTTCGGCCAGCGCCTGCTGCCAGCGCCGCATCAGCTCCTGGTGCAGGGCGGAGTTCTCCTGGCTCAGCCGCTGCACCACGTCCACCGGCAGAATGCAGACCTCGGTCTTCTGCATGATGATGGCGTCGTGCTGGTACTCGCCCCCCACCAACGCCTCCATGCCGGTGACGTCGGTGGAGCGGAGCAGGCGGACGATGCGCTGGGAGCCGTCGGGCAGGTACTGCACCAACTTCACCAGGCCGCTGCGGATGGTGAACATGCGGTCCGCCTTGTCACCGGCGTGGTAGAGATAGTCGCCATGTTCCAGCGGCAGCTGCTCGATGGGCTTGTGGATGTGCTCGAAATCCTTCTCTTCGAGCCCGGCGAAGAGCACCGAGTCGCGCAGGGTGCAGATCCTGCAGTTGGCTTCGCCTTTCCAGGCCTCTTCTTTGCTGACGCTCTTGATCATGGTCTCGTTGGGGTATAATGAACCGGCCGGGCCGGTGACGAGGGCGGACGCGCCCCAACCAAATCTTTTTTCATTCGACAATGATAACAATCAAGGCTTGGCTGGCGACAGTCCTATTTTTCCCGGTTTTTCCCCAAGAAATCCCTCCCTTGGCGTTCTTCGATGTCCCTGATCACCCTGCGAAACCTGCACCTCTCCTTTGGCGCGCCGCCGTTGTTGGAGGGCGTGGACCTGACCATCGAGCGGGGCGAGCGGGTCTGCCTCATCGGCCGCAACGGCGAGGGCAAGTCCACCCTCATGAAAGTGATCGCCGGCGAGCTGGCGGCCGATGAGGGGGAGGTGCTCCGGGCCGACGGCGCGCGCATCGCCCGTCTGCGGCAGGAGGTGCCGGAAGGGGCGTCGGGCAGCGTCTTCGATCTGGTGGCCGACGGTCTCGAACGGCTGGGCGGGTTGGTGAAAGCGTACCATGAGGCTTGCGCCCGGCTGGCGGAGGAGGGGGGCGAAGCGGCCCTGGCGCGGCTTTCGGCGGTGCAGCAGGAGATGGAGGCGGCGGGCGGCTGGAGGCTGGAGCAGCGGGTGGCCGAGGTGATCTCCCGCCTGGGACTGGATGCGGACGCCCGTTTCGACACCCTCTCCGGCGGCATGAAGCGGCGCGTGCTGCTGGCGCGGGCGCTGGCCTCGGAACCGGATCTGTTGCTGCTGGACGAGCCCACCAACCACCTCGACATCGAATCCATCGCCTGGCTCGAGGAGTTTCTGCTGGGGTGGCGCGGCAGCCTGCTTTTCGTCACCCACGATCGCGCCTTTCTGCAACGGCTGGCCACGCGCATCCTGGAGCTCGACCGCGGCCGCCTCACCGACTGGCCCGGCGACTACCGTGACTATCTGCGGCGCAGGGCGGAGCGCGACAACGCCGAGGCGTTGGAGCGGGCGCGCTTCGACAAGAAGCTGGCGCAGGAGGAGATCTGGATCCGCCAGGGCGTCCAGGCCCGGCGCACCCGCAACGAGGGAAGGGTGCGTCGCCTCCAGGCCATGCGCGAGGAGGCGCGCCGGCGGCGCGCCAAGCCGGGGACGGCCCGGCTCGAGTTCAACCGGGCGGAGCGATCGGGAAAGCTTGTGTGCGAGGCCCGGAGCCTGAACTACGCCTGGGAGGGCAGGCCCATCGTGCGGGATTTCAGCACCACCCTCCTGCGCGGCGACCGCGTGGGCATCATCGGTCCCAACGGCTGCGGCAAGTCCACCCTCCTCAATCTGCTGCTGGGCCGGCTGGAGCCCCACGGCGGCAGCGTGCGGCTGGGGAGCCGCGTGGAGGTGGCCTATTTCGACCAGATGCGCGCCCAGCTCGACGAGGAGGCCACCGTGGTGGAGAACGTGGGCGGCGGCCGCGACACCATCACCGTCAACGGCCGTTCCCGCCACGTGATGAGCCATCTGCAGGATTTCCTCTTTCCTCCCCGCCGGGCTCGCCAGCCGGTGAAGTCCCTGTCGGGCGGCGAGCGCAACCGCCTGCTGTTGGCGAAGCTCTTCACCCGTCCCGCCAACCTGCTGGTGCTGGACGAGCCCACCAACGACCTGGACGTGGAGACCCTGGAGCTGCTGGAGGAGCTGCTGCTCGATTTCGACGGTACCCTGCTGCTGGTGAGCCACGACCGCGCCTTTCTTGACAATGTGGTCACCAGCACGCTGGTGTTCGAGGGGGAAGGGCGGGTGAGCCGGTACGTGGGCGGCTACAGCGACTGGCTGGCGCAGCGCGAGCCGGAATCGAGGGAGAGCAAGGCGCTCTCCAAGAAACGCGAAAGGGCGGCCGGGCCGAAACGCAGAGGCGACCGGCAGAAGCTGAGCTACCGCGAGCGACAGGAACTCGACTCCCTTCCCACCGAGATCGAGGAGCTGGAGGCCGAGCAGGAAGCGGTGGAGCGGGAGCTTGCCGATCCGGCGCTCTACCGTTCCGACCCGGAGGGGGTGAAGCGACTCGCCGCCAGGAGGGAGGAGCTCGCCCGGCGGCTGGAGGCCCGCTATCACCGCTGGGAGGAGCTGGAGGCCAAGCGGGAGAGGATCCGCTAGCCCTTCACCGGGCCTCCGCCAGCTCCAGCCAGGTCTCCACCACCGTATCGGGGTTGAGGGAGATGCTGCTGATCTCCTGTTCCATCAGCCACCGGGCGAGGTCGGGGTGGTCCGACGGCCCCTGACCGCAGATGCCCACGTATTTCCCCTGCCGCCGCGCGGCGTCGATGGCCATGGCCAGCAGTCGTTTCACCGCCGGGTCGCGCTCGTCGAAGCGTTCGGCCACCAGGCCCGAGTCGCGGTCCAACCCCAGGGCGAGCTGGGTGAGATCGTTGGAGCCGATGGAGAAGCCGTCGAAGTGTTCCAGGAAGGCGTCCGCCAGCAGCGCGTTGGAGGGCAGTTCGCACATCATGATGACACGCAGACCCTCCTCGCCCCGCTTGAGGCCGTTCTTCGCCAGCAGCTCGACGACACCGCGCGCCTCTTCCAGAGTGCGCACGAAGGGGATCATGATCTCCACGTTGGTGAAACCCATCTCTTGGCGCACTTTGCGGAGGGCGCGGCACTCCAATTCGAAACAGGGTCGGAACGCCTCGGAGAGATAACGCGCCGCGCCGCGGAAACCGAGCATGGGGTTCTCCTCCTTCGGTTCGTAGTTCTCGCCGCCGAGCAGGCGGGCGTATTCGTTGGACTTGAAATCGGAGAGCCGCACGATCACAGGCCGGCCATGGAAGCCGGCGGCGAGCGTGGCGATCCCTTCCGCCAGCTTTTCCACGTAGAAGGTGACGGGGTCGGCGTAGCCCGCCGTGCGGGCCTCGATCTGGGACTTCAGCTCGCGCGGCAGCGCGGGGTAGTCGAGCAGCGCCCGGGGATGGATGCCGATGGTGTTGTTGATGATGAACTCCAGCCGCGCCAGGCCCACCCCGGCGTTGGGGAGTCCGGCGAAGGAGAAGGCGTGGCCGGGGTTGCCCAGATTCATCATGATCTTCACTGGCAGTTCCGGCATCACCTCGCGCCGCTGGTGCTGCACTTCGAAGGTGAGCCGGCCGTCGTAGACGATGCCCTCTTCGCCTTCGGCGCAGGAGACGGTGACCGGCCGGCCGTCGGCGATGCGCCCGGTGGCGTCGCCGCAGCCCACCACCGCCGGAATGCCCATCTCGCGGGCGATGATGGCGGCGTGGCAGGTGCGGCCGCCGCGGTTGGTGACGATGGCGGCGGCGCGCTTCATGATGGGCTCCCAGTCGGGATCGGTCATGTCGGTGACCAGCACGTCGCCTTCCTGCACAAGATGCATCTGCGCGGCGTCGCCGATCACGCGCGCCGTGCCGCTGCCGATGCGCCGGCCGATGGCGCGGCCCCGACAGAGTTCCGGGCCTCTCTGCAGCAGGTGGTAGCGCTCGATCCGGCCGCCGCCGCGGCTCTCCACCGTCTCCGGTCTCGCCTGCAGGATGTAGAGGCGCCCCTCCTCGCCGTCCAGGGCCCACTCGATGTCCATTGGCTGGCCGTAATGCTCTTCGATGATGAGCGCGTAACCGGCCAACTCCTCCACCTGGGCGTCGCTGAGAGCGAAACGGTGACGCAGATCTTCCGGAACCGGCTCCGTCTTCACGCCGCCCTCCCGGTCGCGGACCATGCGAATCGCCTTGCTGCCGAGGTTGCGGCGCAGGACGGCGGGGCGTCCGGCGCGCAGGTTCTCTTTGTGCACGTGAAACTCGTCGGGGTTCACCGCCCCCTGGACCACGGTTTCGCCCAGGCCGTAGCTGGCGGTGATGAAGACCACGTCGCGAAAGCCCGACTCGGTGTCCAGGGTGAACATGACGCCGGCGGAACCCAGGTCGGAACGCACCATGCGCTGCACGCCGGCGGAGAGGGCCACGTCGTCGTGGTCGAAGCCCTGATGGACGCGGTAGGCGATGGCGCGATCGTTGTAGAGGGAGGCGAAGACCAGGCGGATGTGGCGCAGCACTTCGGCGGTGCCGGTGACGTTGAGATAGGTCTCCTGTTGTCCGGCGAAGGAGGCGTCGGGAAGGTCCTCCGCGGTGGCCGAGGAGCGCACCGCCACCGCCGGCGGGCGGCCGTCGACGAACATCTTCTCGTAGGCGGCGGTTACGGCGATCTCCAGCGGCTCGGGAAGCTCCGACTCCACCACCCAGCGGCGGATGGTGCGGCCCGCTTCGGCCAGGGCCTCCACGTCGTTCACGTCCAGGCGCGCCAGCAGGGGATCGATGCGCTCCGGCAGGCGGTTGTGGCGCAGAAAGTCGCGGAAAGCGTGGGCGGTGGTGGCGAAACCGCCGGGCACCCGCACGCCGGCCCGGGAAAGCCTGGAGATCATCTCGCCAAGAGAAGCGTTCTTGCCGCCCACCTGCAGCAGTCGTTCCATGGAGAGATCCTCGAACCAGACGATCAGTTCCTGCATCTCGATTTCCTCGGGAAGGGGTTGCTTTCGGTTCATGGCGTCACCTGTTCGTTGCCGTGGATCTTGTGCCATCTCCCGGGCGGGTGCTCTCTTTCGCCTTGGGGCAGCTTCCACCCAGGCAGGAGCAGTGCCCGCCGCAGCCTCCGCCCTCTTCGCGGAAGGGGCCGAGCTCGGGGTGGGCGCGGGCGAAGCGCCGGGCCATCTCCTGCACCGCCACCCAGCCCAGCAGCAGGGCGGGGACCAGCAACATGGCGGCGAGGTATCGCATCAGTGGCCGCCTCCCAGGCCGGCGAAGCCCATGAAGGCGAGGGAGAGCAGGCCGCCGAGCATCAGGCTCAGCGCGGCGCCCTGGCTGACGCTCGGCAGCCGCGACAGAGCCAGCTTTTCGCGCAGGCCGGCCATGAGAACGATGGCCAGGGTGAAGCCGACACCGGCGCCCAGGGCGTAGACGAGGGACTGGGCGAAATCGTATCCCTTGAAGGTTTGGAAGAGGGCCAGTCCCAGGATGGCGCAGTTGGTGGTGATCAGCGGCAGGTAGATTCCCAGGGCGCGGAAGAGGGTGGGGCTGTACCGCTTCAGCGCCATCTCCACCAGCTGCACGGCGCTGGCGATGAGGGCGATGTAGGCGATGAGGCGCAGGAACTCGATGTGCAGGGCCACCAGCGCCAGGTTGATGCCATAGGCGCACAGCGAGCTCACCAGCATCACGAAGGTGGTGGCCAATCCCATGGGCAGGGCGGTTTCGAGTTTGCCGGATACGCCCAGGAAAGGGCAGAGGCCGAGGAACATGGCCAGCACGAAATTGTTGGCCAGCACCGTGTTGAGAAAGATGAAGCTCAGGGAGTCAGCGGCCATTGGCGGTTTCTCCTCGCGGGGAGGGCGCGACCTCCGCGCTGCGCTGCTTCAACCAGTCGAAGAGCAGCAGCCAGGCGCCCAGCACCAGGAAGCCGCCGGGCGGCAGCACCATCACCACCCAGGGCTGGAAAGCGGGGCCGAAGAGATTCACGCCGAAGAGCGAGCCGGCGCCCAGCAGTTCCCGCACTCCCCCCAGGCAGAGGAGGGCGAAGGTGAAGCCCGCGCCCATTCCCGCGGCGTTCACCACCGCCTTCAGCGGCCGGTTGCGCGAGGCGTAGGCTTCGGCTCGCCCGAGAATGATGCAGTTCACCACGATGAGCTGGATGAAGGCGCCCAGGGCGTTGTAGAGGTCGAGGGAGATGGCCTGGATGGCGTAGTCGATGAGGGTGACGAAAGTGGCGATGATGACGATGTAGGTGGCGATGCGCACCTGGCGGGGAATGTAGCGGGCCAGCAGCGACACCAGCAATCCCGAGGCCACCAGCACGAAGGTGGTGGCCAGCCCCATGGCCAGAGCGTTGATCGCGGAGTTGGTCACCGCCAGCACCGGGCACATTCCCAGCAACATGACGAAGACCGGATTTTCGCGCCACAACCCTTCGCTGAAGGTCTCCCAGGTGAGGCGGTCGTCTCTCTGCCGGCTCATCGCTGCGCCTCCCGCAGGCGGCGGATCCGTTGCAGCAAGGGGTGGATCGCCGGCAGCAGTTTCCGGGCCGAGCGGTTCAGCGCCTTGCCCACGGCGCGCGAAGAGATGGTGGCGCCGGAGATGGCGTCGATCTCCCAGGGGTTGCGCTTGGCGCCGTGCTTCACGGTGACGATGGGATTGAGCAGGCTTTCGCCGGAGGGGTCGAGGCGGGCGTCGAGCGACTCGAAGTTCTTCAAGAAGGCGTGGTCCTTCATGATGCGGTCGCCCAGCCCCGGCGTCTCCGCCATCTTCAGCACCTGGATGCCGCGGATGCACTGGCAGCGGGGATCGTATCCGTAGAGCAGATAGATCATGTCGGCGTAGCCCTGGGCGGCGGCGCGGGCGGCGATGCCGAGCAGCCGCCCCTGGGCGTCGTAGCCGGCGTAGAGGGTGTCGTCGCCCTCTTTTCGGGCGGGCGCCAGCCCTCCTTCCACGATCCGGTATCTGCGGAAGGTCACCGCCCCGGGGATCACCCTCACGAGTGCCCGTTCGATGGCGTGGCGCTGGTTCTCGGCGATCAGCGGCGCCGTAAGCTGGGCCGCCAGCACCACCAGCAAACCGGAGAGCATGGCGACGCCGCCCAGCACCGCCAGCATGGCGGCGGTCGGCGTTCTCGGCTGGAGAGCGGGGATGTTCATCGGCGCTTCTCCCCGAACACCCGGGGCTGGGTGAGCTGGTCGATCAACGGCGTGGCGGCGTTGCCCAGCAGGATGGCGTACATCACCCCCTCGGTGAGGCCGCCGAAGAGGCGGATCACCACGGTGACCACGCCGATGAGCAGGCCGTAGATCACCACGCCTCTCGGTGTCACCGGCGAACCCACCATGTCGGTGGCCATGAACCAGGCCCCGAGCATGAGTCCGCCTGACAGCAGGGTGAATCCGGCGTCGGGATGGCGCTCCGGATCCAGCAGGTGGAAGAGAGCGGCGGTGAGGGCGGCGCCCGCCAGCACGGAGACCGGGATGCGCCAGTCGAGCATCTTCCTCGCCGCCAGGTAGAGGCCGCAAACGAGCACCAGCAGCGCCGAGCTCTCTCCGGCGGAGCCGGCGGTGGTGCCGAGAAAGAGATCCGTCGCCGGCGACAAACTCTGTTGGAACTTGGCCAGCGCCAGGGGCGTGGCCCCGGTGAAGGCGTCCACCGCCACGGCGCCCGCCCACCGGGAGGTCTCGGGCGGAATGGTGAAGGGGAGGGTGAGGGTGGTGGGGATGAGACCGCTGAAGCGCCCCTCGAAGAAAGGGGGCGTCCAGGTGGTGATGGCCACGGGAAAGGCGGCCTGCACGAAGGCGCGGCCCACCAGCGCCGGGTTGAAGACGTTCATGCCCAGGCCCCCGAAGAGCGTCTTGCCCAGGCCGATGGCGGTGACGCCGGCCACCGCTCCCATCCACAAGGGAAAGCCGGGAGGCAGGGTGAGGAAGAGCAGCAGGCCGGTGATGACGGCGGACCAGTCGCGCAGGGTTTCGCCACGGCCGAAGAGCCACTCTGTGAGCAGGCAGCTCGCCACCACCGTGACGCCCAGCAGCGCGGCGCTGAGGCCGTATTGCCACACCGCCCAGCCCGCCAGTGGCAGGCAGGCGAGCACCACGTTGCGCATGATGACCGTCACGTCCTGGGGCGCGTGGATGTGGGGGGTGGGGCGCAGTTCGATGCGGGCCTTGGCGCTCATGCGGCACGCACCTCCTTGCCGGACGCCTCCAGAGGCTGCTGCCGCGGGGGCGCCGCATGGCGTTTCCGCCTCTCCTGGTCGCGCAACCACTGCTTGGCCACGCGAAACTGCTGCACCAGCGGAATGCGGGCGGGGCAGATCCAGCTGCAGCTGCCGCATTCGAAGCAGTCGGAGAGGTGGTACTTCGCCGCCATCCGCTGGTATTCGCCCGCCGCCGCGAGCCGGCCCAGCATGGCGGGGTTGAGGCGCATGGGGCAGGCGTTGACGCAGCGACCGCAATGGATGCAGGGCCAGGTGCGGGGGCTCTCCCGGCGCACAGCGGCTTCGTCGAGCACCAGAAGGCCGGAGCTGCCCTTGGTGATGGGGGTGCGCAGATCGCTCACCGAGGGACCCATCATGGGGCCGCCCAACACGAAGTCGCCGGCCTCGCCGCGGTAGCCCGCCTCCCGAAGCACGAAGCCGATGGGCGTGCCCAGGGGCACCCGATAGTTTCCGGGGCGCTGGACGCCGGGGCCGGTGACCGTGATCACCCGTTCGGTGAGGGCCTCGCCTTGGGGCAGAAGGGCTCCCAGCATGGCGAGGGTGCCCACGTTGTTCACCACCACGCCGATGTCCAGGGGAATGCCGCCCGCGGGGACCTCAAGCCCCATGAGGGAGCGGATGAGCATCTTCTCCGAACCCTGGGGATATTTGGTCGCCACCGCCTCCACTTCGATGGCCGGCTCCTCGGCGGTCAACTTCTGGAGAAGGCGGATGGCGTCGGGCTTGTTGTCCTCGATGCCGATGATGGCGCGCTTCGCGCCGGTGGCGCGCAGGGCGTAGCGCACCCCCCGCAGCAGTTCGGCCGGCTGTTCGACCATCACCCGGTGGTCGCAGCTCAGATAGGGCTCGCACTCGCAGCCGTTCACCACCAGGGTGTGGGCGGGCTTGTCCTCGGGCACCGACAGCTTCACGTGGGAGGGGAAGGCGGCGCCGCCCAGCCCGACCAGCCCCATCTCCCGCACGGCCTGGATGAGGGCCTGCCGGTCCATCTTCCGCGGCTGCCAGGGATAGTGCCAGAGCACCTCCTGGGTGGCGGCCTCATAGACGTCGATGAGGATGCAGGGGGTGAGTCGGTCGCGCGCCGTGGGCATGGGGCGGATGTCGCGCACCCGCCCGGTGGCGGGGGCGTGGACCGGCGCCGAGAGAAAGCCGTCCGCGCGGGCGATGGGTTCGCCGCGCACCACTTCCTGCCCCTTGTGGACCAGGGGGACCGCCGGTTTGCCGATGTGCTGGTCGAGGGGGACCACCAGCCGGGGCGGAAAGGGGAGGCGGCGGATGGGCGAGTGGGCCGTCTCCGCCTTGTGGTCCGGCGGATGGATGCCGTGGGAAAAGGTCTTGCGGCGAAAGAGCCTCATCGGCGGTCTCCTTCTTTCGGCGTCGATCCCCCCTTTCGGGATCGACGGCGAGCCGTCACGACGTTCACTGGTACTTCTCCGCCCGCTGGATCCACTTCTCGATCCCCTTCTCGTTCCGGTTCCAGGGAGTGCCGGGATGGAGGCAGCCGGCGGTGCACTTCTCGGCGGCGCGCACGATGTCCCGATAGCTGCCGCCCCTGGGATCGATCACCACCGCCTTGCCCTCCTCGTTGTAGGCGAAGACTCCCGGGGCGATGGCGGTGCATTCGTCGCAGGAAGTGCACTCGGGGGTGTCGATCCATACCGGCTCGTAGTCGGGCGCCGCGGCGGCCCCGTTTCCGCCGTCGTCCGCTCCGTTGCCGGGAACCGGCGACGACGCTAGACGGTCGCCGAGACCGGCGGCGTCGCCCGAAGCGGCGAGGGAGAGCAGGGTGGAGCTGAGCCGCGCCGCCATCTCCTGCTTGGTGCGCTCCACCAGCGCATCCACGTCCACCTTGTGCAGTTCGCCGGCCAGCCCCTTGAGCTGCCGCCAGAAGGTGCGCCTCTCCTCGCAGGAGCGCACCATTTCCGCCGAGCAGAGGAGGCGCACCAGCCGGTTCTTGGCGTCGGTGCCCCAGATGTAGGGGTAGCGTCCCTCCCGCTCCTCCTCCTCCAGGTCGAGAAATTGGTGCAAGGGCACCATCTCCTCTCCCCAGGTCTCCGGCGGCGCCATGCGGAACTGCTTGCGGAAACGGCCTTCGCTGGCGGCGAAGTCCGCGAAGGTCATGGGCAGCTCCAGCTCGCCCTCCTTGCCGCTGTCGTCCACGTATTTGAGGCGGTAGGCGGGCCAGTCGTTCTCCAGGGCCGGATTGCCCTCCAGATCCAGGCACTCCTCGATCGTTTCGCCGGCGTCGGGATCGAAGCGCAGCAGAGGGTAGGCGCGCGACTCCACCGCCAGCTTCGACTGGCGCGCGGAGGCGTCGTCGCCCACGCCGTGCTCCGGCTGGCAGACGGCGTAGACGTTGAACAGCGCCGGGCGGCGGCTGTTGAGGCCGTCGATGAAGCCCTCCAGAAGGTGGGTGACGTTGCTGATGGCGCCCTGGAGCACGAAGCTGGTGCGGTGGGCGATGCCGATGAGGGAGAGCTCCTTGCGGACCTCGTTCTTGCCCTTGGTCGCCTTGCCGTAAGGGCTCATGTCCGCCACCTGGCCGATGAAACCGGAGGTGCAGGCCTGGCCGCCGGTGTTGGAATAGACCTGGGTGTCGAGCACCAGCACCTTCACGGGCATGCCCGAGGCAAGGGCGCGCGAGAGGTTCTGGAAGCCGATGTCGTACATGGCGCCGTCGCCGCCGATGGAGACCACGGGCGGGCAGAGCCGCCACTCCTCTTCGTTGAACTGCCGCCAGTGGAAGCGGCGGAAGAAGTCGTCGTGTTCCGCGGGATCGTACCGGCCGGCCAGCTCCAGCTCGGCCATGCGGATCGCCTTGAAGCCTTCGGCCATCTTGGCCATGTGGCCCTCGAACACCCCCATGGCCACCGAGGGGCTGTCCTGGAAGAGATGGCTGGTCCAGGGGAAGGGGTAGGGGTTGTAGGGCCAGGTGGAGCCCCATACCGAGGTGCAGCCGGTGGAGTTGACGATGCCCAGGGGCGCGCGGCCCCGGCGGGTGGGACCCTCCAGATAGCGCCAGCGCAGGTCGCGCAGCCGCTCCAGCACGCCGGTGGCCCATTCCATCCAGTCGCGGTCGAGCGCCGCCCGGTGGTCCGGGTCCAGGCGCGCCTCCAGGGAGGCGAGGGAGAGATCGCCGGAGGCGGCCTTCGTCGCTCTCTTCAACGCTTCGGTGTCGCTCAGATCCAGCCCTTCGGTGAGCTTGAGGCGGATGTGGCGCTCCATGCGGGCGATGAGGTCGTCGAGCTTCGCCAAATGGCGCGCCACCCTCGGCTGCATCAGCTTGGTGACGGTGGCGGTGAAGAGGTGGATCACCGTCTTCTCGCCGCAGCCCAGGCAGGCGCCGTCGCCCGAGACCATCGCCTCGTAGGCCGCCTTGTCCAGCAGCAGGGTCTCCAGGGCGCCGATCTTCTCGTCCAGGTCGTCGATGCGGCTGTAGGCGTCGGAGGTGGTGGGCAGCTCCAGCCAGAAGGCCCAGTCGCCGCGCAGCCGCGCAACGGCTTTCTCATCCTGGGGTTCGGCGCGCAGGGCGTCGTCTCCACACACCTCCACGCACTCCATGCAGCCTTTGCAGGTGTAAGGGTTGACGGTGATGGAGAAGAGGCCGCCGGAGCCCTTCTGCTTCTTCTCGCGGTTCACCCAGTAGGGTTTGGTGACGGCGAAGCGGAAGTCGCCCAGGGCGTCGAGGAAGCGTCCGAACTCCGCTTCCATGGCCGCCTTCTTCTCCTCGTCCGCCTCCACCTCGGCCAGATGCTCGAGGATGGCCTGGTCGAGAAGCGCCCTCACGTCGGCCTCTTCGCCGGCTTCGTTCAGGAGTTCCCGGAGGCGCTTCTCCACCCGGCGGGTCTCGCGTCGCAGATGCAGCGTCGGCATGCCGCTCTCCGTCTCCACGTGGCGGATGGCGGTTTCGAACACCTCGCCGATGGAGTTCACCAGCCCCGGAATGGCGCTGTCGGGACAGACGGTGTAGCAGTCGCCGCAGGCGGTGCAGTTCTGCGCGATCCAGCGGGGATATTCAAAGCGGATGTTGGTCATGTCGCGGAACAGCCCGGTGGCGGCGGGCATCAGCGAGAGCGCCTGCTGGGGGTCGGCCAGGTTGTCCGACCCCCTGCCGCCGGTGTAGAAGTGGCCGGTCTGTTCCCAGAAACGGTGAATGTCGGCGATGCCGCCGTCGCCTTCGGGCAGCCGCTTGAGCATGAGAGGGAGGATCTCTTTCCGGCCGGGGGCGCGGCCCTCGGGCAGCTCCACGGGGCCGTGGGGAACCTCGCGCACTTCGTCGAAACCGCGCCGCACGATGCGCAGGTTGTCTTCCACCACCTTCCTTCCCTTGGCGCCGAACTTGGCTTCGAGCTGCTTTTCGATGGCGGCGAACAGGCGCGTTTCGTCCAGCCCGGCCAGCTCCATCACCGGCGAGGCGCGGAAGAAGGCGCCCTGGAAGGCGTTTCCCTGCATGCGCAGCTGCAGTTCGGGGTTGGAGGCCTCTTCGCGGGCGATGCGGAATCCGTCCACGATGAAGAGGTGGATGTCGTTCTCCACGATGAACCGGCGGGCTCGGGGGGGCAGCGCGGCCCATTGTCGTTCCGGCTCCAGGTTCGACTGGATGATGAAGGTGCCCCCCTTCTTGAGCCCGGCCAGCGGATCGGAGTGGGCGAAGACGTTGGGGTCGGGCGACATCACCACGTCCACATAGTGGTATTCGCAGTTGAGGGGAATGCGCTCCGGCGCGGCGGCGAGATAGTAGGTGGTGGGCTGACCCTTCTTCTCCGAGCCGTACTTGGGATTGGCGCGGATCTGGAAACCGAGCAGGTCGTAGAGGGTCATGGCCAGGTTCTTGCCGGTGGTGATGGCGCCCCAGCCCCCCACCGAATGCATGCGCACCGTGATGGAGTTGGGCGGCATCAGGTCGGGATTCTCGGAACCGCGCAGGGCGTACTCGCCGATCTCCGGATAGGCTTCCAACAGCCGCTGCAGGTGGATCTCCTCCTTGGGAGTGGCCGGTTCCCGAACGAAGTCGATGCCCAGATAGTAGCGGCGGCGACGCTTGCCCTCGGGCAGCATGTTCTCCACCGCGGCGATGATCCCCTCGGGCTGGAGGTCGCGGGAGCCGAGACCGTAGACGCCCGAGTAGAGGGGCGGCATGTCGGAAAGCTTCCGGTAGCTCTCGTATCCGGGCCATGGTTTCTCTTCCCCGGCCTGTCCGTTCTCCAGGCACTTGCCCAGGGCGGCGCGCACTTCGCGCATCAGCGGCAGGTCCTCCGCCAGAGGCTGGTCGGTGCGCTCCAGCACCGCCACCCCCTTCTTACCCTTGAGCAGCGGGCCCAGCAGGTCGCCGGGAAAGGGGCGGAAGAGGGTGACGTCCACCACTCCCACCCGCAATCCGCGGCTGTCGTGCAGATACTCGGCCACCGCCACCGCCTGGACGATCATGGAGCCCATGCCGACGATGAGATAGTCGGCCTTTTCCGCGTGCCAGGCCTGGAGGCGGCCGTACTGCCGTCCGGTGAGCTGAGCATACTCCGCCATCACGCGGTCGGCGAGTTCGGGAATGTGCTCGTAGAAATAGGGACGCTGGGCGGCGGTGGTCTGCATGTAGGCGTCCTGGTTCTGCACGCCGCCCGAGAGCAAGGGGCGGTCCACGTCCCAGAGGGCGGGCACCCGGCGCCGGGTTTCGCCGAAGAGCAGCTTCTGCGCGGGAGTGGGAGAGTCGATCTCGTCTTCGGGGCGACCCAGGAACGCTTCGATGAGCTCCTTTTCCGGAACCCGGATGGGCTCGATGAGATGGGTGGTGAGAAAACCGTCCTGGGCGGCGATGGCCGGGGTGAGCGAGAGTTCGGCCAGTTTGCGGGCGATGAGATTGAGGTCCGCGGCGCCCTGGGCGTCGCGGGCGAAGAACTGGATGAAACCGGTGTCGTCCACGCAATGGAAGTCGTCGTGGCCACAGTGGACGTTGAGGCTGGCCTTGGTGATGGCGCGGCAGCCCATGTTGAGCACATAGGGGAGGCGCTTGCCGGCGGCGGCGTAGAGCGACTCGTGCATGAAGGCCACTCCCTGGGCGGAGGAGAAATTGGTGGCGCGCAGGCCGGTCATGGCGATGCCGGCCGTGACCGCGGCCGCGGCGTGCTCCGACTCGGGTTCGATGAAGATGAGCGGCCGCCCGGCGCGGTTGATGTGGCCCTTGGCCGCCTCTTCGGCCCAGTATTCCCCCATCTGGGTGGAGGGGGTGATGGGGTAGGCGCCGGCGGCGTCCGAGGCCTCGCGCTCGCACAGGATGACGGCGGTGTTGCCGTCCAGGGCCATGGGTTTGCCGGGATACTTCGGCGCGGCCGTGCCGTTTTTACGTTTGCGGAAGTTCATGGGCTCGTCCTGCGTTTCGTCGTTCGTGAAACCTCATACGGCCACCTTCTCCACCGGCAGCGCCTCTTTGCGCGCGATGCGTTTCGCCGCCCGTCCCTTGCGCGCGCCCTCCTTCTCCAGCCAGACGATGGCGCCCGTGGGACAGCGCTGGATGGCCGCGGGCGATGCGAGGTCGTTGAGCCGATAGTCGATGGTCGCCAGGTTGTCGCGGATCTCGATGAGGCCGGGCGCGGCGTCGCGGGCGCATTTCTCGCAGCCGGTGCAGGCCACTTCGCACAGCCGCTCCGCCTCGTCGCCGTGAAGCAGGTTCTTGCAGGCCACCCAGAGTCGGCGGCTCAGCGGCTGCAGGGAGAAGAGCTCCTTGGGGCAAGCCTCCACGCAGTCGCCGCAGGCGGTGCAGAGATCGGCATCCACCACCGGCAGGCCCTGGGGATTCATGGCGATGGCGTCGAAGTCGCAGGCCCGCTCGCAGTCGGCCAGCCCCAGGCAGCCCCAGGCGCAGGCTTTCGGCCCGCCGCCGATGAGGGCCGCGGCGCGGCACGACTCCAGCCCCTCGTAGCGGGCCTGCATGCGCGCCACGTGGGCGCCGCCGGCGCAAGCGAGGCGGGCCACGCGCTTCTCCACCGCGCCCGCTTCGACGCCGAGAAACTCGGCGATCTCCTGAATGGCTTCGGCGGAGCTGACGGTGCACTTCGCCGGCTCGATCTCGCCTTTGACCAGGAGCTCGGCGAAGGGGCGGCAGCCGGCGGTGCCGCAGGCGCCGCAGTTGGTGGCGGGCAACAGCTCCTCCACCTCGTCGATGCGGGGATCCTCGAAGACCCAGAGCTTGCGGTTGGCGAAGGCGAGAACGGCCGCCAGCACCACGCCCAGCAGACTCATGAATCCCACGGTGATGCCGATAAGAGAGGAGTCGAGTCCGGTCATGAAGGGGCGCCTCAATAACCTTGCTTCCGTTGCCTGAATCTAGTCGGCGCCTAATTATTCAGCAATGAAATAATTTGAATTTGTTATATTGTAAAAGTAAATAAGGAGAAGATGGATGGCGAATGCCGGCAAAGGGCGGAGGCAGCTCTACTACAAGCAAAATCGTCTGAAGCAGCTCCGTGCCTTCTGCATGGCGGCGAAGACGGGCAGCATCTCCCAGGCGGCGGAGCGGCTGTTCCAGAGCCAGCCCACGGTGACGCTGCAGATTCAGGCGCTGGAGCGGGAGATGGGCGTCACCGTCTTCGAACGGCGGGGGCGTCGGGTGGTGCTCACGCCCGAAGGACGGGTGCTGCACGAGTTGGCGCAGCCGCTGGTGGACGGCATCGAGGGCCTGGAACAGGAATTCCACGCCCGTTTCGGGCGGTTGGACGGCGGCGAGCTGCACATCGCCGCGGGTGAGTCCACCACCCTCTACATCCTTCCCGACTACATCAAGCGTTTCGCCGAGACCTATCCGGATGTGGAAATCAAGCTGCACAACGTCACCGGCCGCGACGGCATGGCCATGTTGCGGGCCGATGAGGCGGACCTGGCGGTGGGTTCCATGCTCGACATTCCGGACGACATCGTCTACCACCCCACCTTCTCCTACAGCCCGGTGCTCATCACCCCGCTGGACCATCCCCTGGCGAAGAAGAAGCGGGTGACCCTGGAGGAGATCTGTCCCTACGGCCTGATTCTGCCGCCCCGGCACCTGGCCACCTGGCGTTTCCTCGAGCTGGTGTTCAAGCAGCATGGGCTGGAGTTCCAGGTCTCGCTGGAGGCGGGGGGCTGGGAGATCATCAAGAAGTATGTGGCGCTGGGGCTGGGCATCTCCATCGTCAGCGGCATCTGTCTCACCGGCAAGGAGCCGTTGGCGCAGCATCCGTTGGACGAGTGGATTCCCAAACGCTCCTATGGCGTGGTGATACGGCGGGGCAAGTTTCTCAGCCCCCAGGCGCGGGCCTTCATCGACATGATCGACCCCCACTTCTTTTCGTTCCAAAAAAAGGAGGCCGCGACGAAGGCGGCCTCAGGCGAGGTTGATGGATGATGAGGAGGTGTCGTTCAGCTTTTCAGTTCGTCGATCACTTTTTCGAGCATTCCCTTGGCTTCCGCGGCGACGGCATCGATCTCGGCATCGCCGGCCAAGGCCAGAACGGGGACCGGGTCCATGAAGCTCACCACCGTTCGTCCGTCGCTTTCATAGAGAACGAAGTTGCACGGCAGCAGCGTGCCGGCGTTGGCGTCGGCGGCGATGACGCGGTCGGCCAGTTTGGGGTTGCAGGCTCCGTAGATGTGATAGGCGGGAATCTCCTTGCCCATCTTGGCCTTGAAGATGGCCTGGACGTCCACGTCGCTCACCACCCCCAGATGGTGGGCCATGAGCGCCGACTTCACCTTCTCCAGCGCCTGGTCGAAGGGGAGGTCCAGGGCGACGTTCATTTCGTAGCTCATGTTCTCAATCCTCGTTGTTATGCGGCGACAAGCTTTTGCAAAGTATAGGACGAGGCCCCGTTCTCCGCATTGAAAAGCGTCAACACGGCGGCCGTTCCCGGCGAAGCCGCCGTTCTACGAGATGGCCTATAATCGGCACTCCTTGAACCGACAACCGACAACGAGAGGAGAAGAACATGGCCACCGTCACTTTGCAGGGCACCGAGATGCACACCAGCGGCGAACTGCCGGCAGTGGGTGCCGAAGCCCCCGACTTCCGCCTCACCGACGGCGAACTCCAGGATCGCAGCCTGAAGGACTACGCCGGCAAGAAGGTGCTGCTCAACATCGTCCCCAGCCTGGACACCCCCACCTGCGCCGAGTCGGCGCGCAAGTTCAACGAGAAGTTCGCCGGGCGTGACGATGCCGTCTGCCTGGTGGTCTCCGCCGACCTGCCTTTTGCCCAGGGCCGTTTCTGCTCCACCGAGGGGCTGGAGAACGTGGTGCCTCTCTCCATGATGAAGAGCAAGAACTTCGCCAAGGACTATGGCGTGCTCATCACCGACGGTCCCCTGGAAGGGCTGGCGGCGAGGGCCATCGTCATCGTGGACGAGAACGGCAAGGTCACCTACACCCAGCTGGTGAAGGAGATCGCCGACGAGCCCGATTACGACGCGGCGCTCGACGCGCTGGGCTGATCTGAGCCGGTGCGGCGCTGCCCGCTGCACTTTCGGACGAGTCCTTCCATGGAATATGCAGGCGCCGGGAACCCCGAGTTTCCGGCGCTTTCATTTGCATTGGCTTGAGGATGCCGGAAAGTGACCGGCTACGCTTTCAACAGCAAGTAGATCAACACCAGGTTCCCCACCAGCAGCAGGGCGGAAACCCCCTTCCAGAAAGCGAGCGGATTGCGCTCCATGAGCGGTTGGGCGGTGGTGGTGAGGAAGGCGGGGTTGGGCTTCGACAGGTCGAAGAGGAACTCCGACAGGGTGTCGTAGCGTTTCGATGGATCTGGGTGCACGGCCTTGCGCAGGGCGCCGTCCACCCAGGGTTGGATATGGGGGTTCCAGCGGCTCGCTGGAATGTAGCGCCGACCCTTGCGGACCGCGCGCTGGCTGTCGTGTTCGCCGTAAGGCAGGTGGCCGGTGAGCAGTTCGTAGGCGATGACGCCCAGTGAATAGATGTCCGAGCGGCGGCTGCATTGCCCGTCGAAGCACTCGGGCGCGCCGTAGTCGAGGGTGGCCTGGGGCGCGTCCCGGTCGTAGCTGGTGGCGATCTCGGCGGTGCCCGCAACCCGGGTGGAGCCGAAATCGATGATCTTCAGGGTGCCCTGGTCGTCGATGAGGATGTTCTCCGGCTTCAGGTCCAGGTGGATCATCTCCAGGCGGTGGAAGGCGCGCAGGCCGTCGGCGATCTGCTTGAGGAACTCTCGTGCCTTGTTGATGTGGGTCTGGGGGTGGTCGTTGATCCATTGGCGCAGGCTCTGTCCTTCCACATATTCCGAGACGTTGTAGAGAAACCGGCGGCGGGGAGGCTCGAGCACTTTCAACACGTGGGGGTTGTTGATGCGCCTGCCCACCCACTCTTCGTGCAGGAATCCCTCCAGGAAAGCGGGGTCGTCGCGGTAGTTCTCCGAAGGCACCTTGAGGATCACCTTGTGGCCGCTCTCGATCTCCCGGGCCAGGAAGACTTCCGAGCGCTTGGATGCGTGCAGCTCGCGCAGGATCTCGTAGCCGTCGATCTTCATGCCCGCTTCCAGGGGGGGCGGGAAGGGCAGCTCGGTGATCTTCTGCAGGATGTCCGCCTCGGTCTGCCTGGGCAGGGAGAGCACCTTGAGCAGTTGGCAGGTGACATTGTCGTGGCTTCCGCCCTTGAGGGCTTCCTCCATGATCGCCTGGGCGCAGGCCTGGAGGTTGTCGCCGCGCTCGCGCAGCAGCTGCCGCAGGCGGTTGTCGGTGACATAGCCGCTGACCCCGTCGGTGGTGAACAGAAAAAGGTCTCCCGGTTCCACTGCCAGGGAGCGGTAGTCGATGTCCACATGAGCGTCGATGCCCAGGGCGCGGGAAAGAAAGTCGCGGTCCTTGCCCACCCAGACGCGGTGGTCGCGGGTGAGCTGTTCCAGCTCGCCGTCGCGAAAGAGATAGAGGCGGGAGTCGCCCACGTGGAAGAGGTGGGCGGTGGTGGACTTGATCACCAGTCCGGTGAAGGTGGTGACCATGCCCCGCGCCGACTCGTAGCGCATCTGTCCCTGCGACCAGAGCCAGCGGTTGAGCGCGCCCAACACCTTGGTGGCGGAGGTCTTCACCGTCCAGGAGTCGGGCGTGCTCAGGTAGTCGTCCAGGAAGCCCTTCACCGCAAGCTGGGCCGCCTCCACGCCTCCCTCCGAACTGCTCATGCCGTCGGCGATGGCGGCGGCGATTCCCTTGTTGCGGAGGGCGTCGCCCTCCGGCACCAGGGCGTCGGCGGCGTCTGCATTTTCTTCCTTGTTGCCTTTTTCCGTAACGGCAGCGTAGTCGATTTGCAGGACGTTGCTCATGCGGGTTCTGTTAAAGTGAGGGCGCCGGCCGTGCGCCGGCGCCAGGGGCTTCAACCTACCTCGATCATTTGCACGGTGCCATCTTCCATGACTTCTGCCGTATGACCCTTGGGCTCATCCAGAAATTGGACCGCGATCAGGGCCACCAGGGCCGCGCCGGCAATCACCATGAAGAAGATCTGGGGCGTCACGAAAGAGAACACCGTGAGGAAGGTGACAGCACCCACGTTGCCATAGGCGCCTGCCATGCCGGCCACCTGTCCGGTCATGCGGCGTTTCACCAGAGGTACGATGGCGAACACCGCACCTTCGCCGGCCTGGACGAAGAAGGAGCAGGCCATGGTGGCGATGACTGCCAGAGTCACGGGCCATCCAGAGTCGATCTGGCCCAGCACCAGGTAGCCCACAGCCAGTCCGCCGATGAGGAAGGAAAGCATCCTCTTGCGTCCGAACTTGTCGCTGAACAGGCCGCCAAAGGGGCGGGCAGCCAGGTTCATGAAAGCAAAACCGGAAGCCAGCAGGCCGGCCTGCACCATGCTCAGGTCAAAGGTGTTCTTGAAGAACAT
>JALSRN010000051.1 GCA_026984735.1 Sedimenticola sp.
TCTTCGGCCTTTCCGGGCGGCGTCTCCAGCGCCAGCAAGGGCGTCGCCACCATGCCCGTCCCATAGGCTTCGAAGAAAGCGGAGACGCTGGCAGCGTCCAATGATATGAGTTCCAACACGCGCGCTGCCGTATAAAAGGCGTCATCGAAACCGTACCACCGATCTTTGATGTAGATGTGACCCGAGAATTCACCCGCCAGCAACCCTTGGCTCTCTTTCAATTTGGCCTGAATCTCCGCATGGCCGGTGCGCCACATTATGGGACGCCCGCCGTTGGCCAGGATGAACTCGGGCAGTTTCGCGGTGCTGGCCACGTCGTAAATCACATCGGCACCCGGCTGCCGACGGATGACGTCTGCCGCCAACGCCATCAACAGAATGTCGGGCGGAACCACCCTCCCCTGCTCGTCTACCAGGGCCAGCGCGTCCCCATCCATATCGAAAGCGACGCCCAGGTGGGCTCCCTGCGCCCCCACCTCCTGGGCCAGAGCCTGAAGGTTGCTCTCATCCGAAGGGTCGGGAAGATGATTGGGGAAGCCACCGTCGGGCTCGCAAAAAAGCGGGATGACCTCGCAGCCCAACGCCTCGAACAGCCGCCGGGCGAGCGGGCCGGCCACACCGTTTCCACCATCCACCACCAGCTTGAGTGGTTCCAGCAACTGGACGTCTGTGGTCACATGCTCGAGGTATTCCCTGCTCACGTCACGACTCTCCAGGCGCCCTGTTCCATGTCGGAAACGTCCCTCGAGAATGCGATGCCGCAACTCGAGCAGGTCCTCTTCCGAAAGCGGCTGGCCATCGATATAGATTTTGAAACCGTTGTATTCGGGTGGATTGTGGCCTCCCGTGACCATGACACCGGAAGTGGCTGCGGAGCTGTGAATTGCATAGTTCACCAACGGCGCCGGCACTTCGCCCAGGTCGATGACGTCACAGCCCGAGGCCAGCAGACCAGCCGCCAACGCGCTGGCAAAGCTGTCGCTGGTGGCCCGGTTGTCTCTGCCCACCACCATCTGTCCACCGCCAGCCTCAATCACCATGGAACCCACGGCAAGGCCCACGGCCTGGCACACCTCCTCGCTCAACTCCATACCGCTGCGGCCGCGAATCAACCCTCCCTGGAACAGAGAGGGTGGCAGATGCTCCTCCTCGAGAGCGGGAACGGCGGCAGCGGCCTCGCTCGCCTCGGTCGAACCGCCCTCCTCTTCCTCCACCACCATGCCCTCTTTTTCTTTCCTTCGGCGGAATGCCGCAGCCCCTTCGCCGCTCTTTTGCGCGGTGAAGGTGGCCTGCGCATAGCGTGCGAGCAGTTCAAGGGCCGGTTTCGCTTCCAGGAGGTGGGGAACGGGAGTGGACGCGCCCGTCCGTTTGAGCGTGGCATCCACCAAGGCCACCATCATCCCCATGTCGGCCTTGCAGTCGTGCGCCAAGCGCCGATACCCAAAGAGAGTGACGGCGAACAGCAACAGCGCCCCTCCTGCCACCAAAGCCAGCAGCAACAGCCAGGAGATGCCGGACGTGGCAGGGGGAGCATAGCGAACCCGCCAGAGCGTGCCTGGCACCGGAAAGGCCTCGCTGGCGGTTGGTCGGGCTTTGCCCGAGCTCGCCAATGGGAGAGCAGTTCCTTTGTAGGACTGTTCCAAGGCCACGTAGGACTCTTGCAGCCCCAACGCCTGCATCTCTTTGCGCAACGCGTCGATGGGAAACACTGCCAACAGGGCCCCCACCGTCTTTCCCTCCAGAGTGACGGGCGCCGCCACCAGCATCTCCATGCGCCCGGATTGGTCACGCACCACCTGGGCAGGAGGAATCTTTCCCTTCTTGGCCACGGAACGATACATCTCCGCCGCGGCGAAACTGCCGGACACCGCTTCGAGAAGCTGTTGATCGTGCCAGCCTGTGGGAATGGGCTCCACCCGCGTGGCGCCGGGAAGCGCGTGAACCGCGAGCTGCCGCAACGCCGACAAGTCTCCCCCTTGGGCCAACGCCCGCGCCACGTCGGGACGGGCTGCCAACAACGAGAGCATCCTCACCCGGTCCTTTACTCTGTCCGCCACCTGAAGCTGGACGGCGTGCGCCAGGGTGCGGGCCAACCGGTCCAGACGCTCTCCGGCAGCCCGGCTGCTGAGCCAACTGGTCGACCAAGTGAATACTGCGGTGACCACCATGGCCACCAGAATGACGGGCAAATAGTAAGAAAAGATGGTGCGCGAGCGCTTTACATTTTCGTATTCGGCCGAAATGTCGCCCGACGGCTGCGCCGCAAGCTCCTCCCTGGCCCTCTTCTTCGACAGCAACGTACTTTCCTCCCCCTTCGATTCGTGAATCCGCTCCTGTGCCACCCCGTTCACTCTTCAGCTACCACCGAGGCCATCAATTGCACCAGCCTCCGAGCCAAAGAGTCTTTTCCCTGGTAGGGAAGGCGCTCCCGTCCCCCTTTCCAGAACACTTCCAACTCGTTGCGTTCCACCTCGAACCCCATCCCGTCGCCCACCCGGTTGGCGGCGATCATGTCCACGCCCTTCTCTTCCAGCTTACGCAGGGCGTTTTGGCGGAGGTCCTCCGTTTCCGCGGCAAACCCCAAGGTGAAGGGGGCCGCCGGTTGCGCCGCCACCTCGGCGAGAATGTCGGGATTGCGCCGCATCTTCAGCTCCAGTATATCGAAAGATTTCTTGATCTTGCGCCTCTCCTCCCTCTCCGGCCGGTAATCGGCCACGGCGGCGCAGCCGATGAAAAACTCCTGGCCGGGAAGGGCCTGAAAGACCGCATCCCGCATCTGCCGGGCCGTTTCCACGTCGATGCGCCGCACGCCGGCAGGGGTGGCGAGCGCGACCGGCCCGCTCACCAAGGTCACCTCCGCGCCCTCCCGGGCGAAAGCCTCCGCCAGGGCGAACCCCATGCGGCCCGAGCTGCGGTTGCTGATATAGCGCACCGGATCCAGCGGCTCCCGGGTGGGGCCGGCGGTGACCATCACGCGGCGTCCGGCGAACAGTCCGTCGCCGTCCAGCAGCCGCTCCACGATTCGCCTCGGCTCCGCCATCCGCCCCACTCCCTCTTCCCCGCACGCCTGCCCGCCCTCTTCAGGGCCGACGAAATCGACGCCGCGCCCTCGCAACCGCTCCACGTTGTCCTGGGTGGCGGGGTGCAACCACATGCGGTGGTTCATGGCGGGCGCCACGAAGAGCGGCGCTTCGCTGGCCAGACAGAGCGTGGCGAGGAGATCGTCGGCATGGCCGTGGGCGATCCGGGCCAGAAAGTCGGCGCTGGCGGGGGCCACCACCACGCGATCGGCCCATCGCGCCAGCTCGATGTGCCCCATGGCCGCCTCGTGCGCCTCGTCGAACAGTTCCACCCGCGCGGGATGGCCCGACAACGCCTGGAAGGAGAGGGGCGTGACGAAACGGGTGGCCGCCGGCGTGAGCACCACCCGTACATCCAGTCCCCTCTTCACCAGCAGGCGCACCAGCTCGCAGCTCTTGTAGGCGGCGATGCCGCCGGTGACGCCCACCAACACTCTCTTCATCGATTCCGACATGAGACCATCGACTCCAGCTTTGTCACCTTCGTGCGGGGAAAGCGCGAAAACAGGATCGTCGGCAACGCCGTGGATGCCCTCCTTGCGGGCTCGATCCGGGCATCCCCGCCTCGGACGTCCCGCCATTCTTTCCCCCGCACCGTTCGCCAACCGTGGTGCCGCAAGCGGCAAAAATGCGGCCGAAGCGGAACCGACTCAGGCATGGGAACGCTCGATTCGTCCGAGGATGGCGTAAAAATTCACATAAGGGTATATCGGAGAGGGGCTTTCCCGCAAAGGCGGGATTTTGCTAATCTTTTTCGCACGTCTCCATGTTGCTTCACGGAGGAAGCGATGAGCATCCGCGACTGGCCGGCCGGGGAACGGCCGCGAGAGAAACTCCTGCGCCTCGGTCCCGGGGCGCTCAGCGACGCCGAGCTGCTGGCGATCTTTCTGCGCACCGGCGTGCGCGGTCGGAGCGCCATCGACCTGGCCCGCGATCTGATCGGTCGTTTTGGTGGCCTGCGACCCCTGCTGGCGGCCAGCCGTGAACGGTTCTGCGCCGCGCCGGGATTGGGCGACGCCAAATACTGCCAGCTCCAGGCGGTGGTGGAGATGGCCCAGCGCTGCCTGAAAGAAGAGTTGGCCGACCACGACGTGCTCGCCTCTCCCCGGCAGACCCGCGACTATCTGGGCCTGCGTCTCCAATCCCGCCTCCAAGAGGTCTTCGCCTGCCTCTTCCTGGACAACCGCCACCGCGTGATCGCTTTCGAGGAGCTGTTTCACGGCACCATCGACGGCGCCAGCGTCCATCCCCGGGAGGTGGTGCGGCGCGCGCTCCACCACAACGCCGCGGCGGTCATTTTGGCCCACAACCACCCTTCCGGCGTGGCCGAGCCGAGCCGTGCCGACGAGCGGATCACCCAGCGGCTCAAAGAGGCCCTGGCGCTGATCGACGTACGGGTGCTGGACCACATCGTCATCGGTCACCGGCAGAGCGTCTCCCTGGCGGAGCGGGGCCTGCTCTGAGACGGCGGCATTTCCGGAATCACAGGTGGAGCCGCCGTAGCGCCGGATCGAGATGGCTGCGCTCCCATATCCGCTCGAACTCTTCGGCCAGGCGCCTCGCCTGGGAACGCCCGCCGTAGTCGGCGCGAACGGCGTCGAAATCGTGCCAGGGATTGCGCAGCAACACCCCCGCCTCGTCCGCCAGCAGGAAGCTGCGCGCATCCTCCTCGTACTCTTCGTGACGGCGGCGGATGGCGATGTGGCTGGGAAGATCCTGAATCAACTGCAGCAACCGGCCGCCGCGCGCGAGAAGAGAGGAATCGGCCACCAGAATGCGGATCCGGGTGCGCGGGTGGCGAATGGCCAACCGCTTCACCGCCTCCACGAAGCAGGGCTGGTCGTAGATGCGGGGATCGAGCCGCCGAGAGTAGAGCAGCAGACGCCGCCGGCACTGCGCCGCCATGGCGCAACTGTGCCTCTGCAACGCCTCCAGCCCGCGCAGCAGAAGGACGCCGTCCGGCTCCCCCAATTGGTGATTCTCCACCCCTTTCGTCACCATCCACCCCTTGCGGTTTCCGTCAGACGCTCCAGCGCCCGCTCCACTCGCCCACCCGTTCCCTGCCAGAATACACCGGAAGAAGGGGATGGGGGGTGAAAAATTTGCGCTGAAGCGGGTACTCTGGTATAAATTCGCGTCTTTTATCGGCCCCCGCGCAGCGGGGCGCAACGGCAAACAGACGAACCGAGGCTAAAACCATGTCCAAAGTGTGTCAGGTCACAGGCAAGCGGCCGGTCACGGGAAACAACGTCTCCCACTCCCATCGCAAGACCCGCCGCCGTTTTCTGCCCAACCTCCATTACCACCGCTTCTGGGTGGAGAGTGAACAGCGCTGGGTACGCCTGCGTGTCTCCGCGGCGGGCATGCGCATCATCGACAAGAAAGGCATCGACACCGTGCTCGCCGAACTGCGCGCCCGGGGCGAAAAGGTTTGAGGAGGATAGACCATGGCAAAGGCAGTTCGTGAAAAGATCCGTCTCAACTCCACCGCCGGCACGGGGCACTTCTACACCACCACCAAGAACAAGCGCACCCAGACCGGCAAGATGGAGATCCGCAAATACGATCCGGTGGCGCGCAAGCATGTGATCTACAAGGAAGGGAAAATCAAGTAAGCGCTTGCAAGGCGCCGTGCGACCTCTCCGAGCCCCGCCACGCGCGGGGCTTTTTCGTCACCGCCGCAACAGCCAGATCAGCAGACTCAGCAGCAGGCTGAGCAGAATGGATGTGGTGATGGGAAAATAGAAGGTGAAGTTTTCCCGGCGGATGAGGAGGTCCCCTGGCAACCGCCCCAGCCCCGAGCGCTGCAGCCAGGGCCACAACAGGCCCAGAAGCAGCAGCACGGCGCCCAGCACGATGAGAAAGCGTTGCATGGTGTTCTTCCTCCGATAGCCCCTTTCGACTCGGTTCGTCACATTTTTCCTTTCGACAGGCTGCTGCTAGCAGCGCTCCAACAGCAGATTTCCCGTCTCGTCCACCTGGCACCGCCACCCGGGCGCCAGCCAGGTGGTGGCCACCGTCTCGGTGATCACCGCGGGCCCTTCCAGCCGGGCGCCGGCGGAGAGCTTCTCGCGCCGCCAGTGGGGGACCCGCTCCTCCGATCCCGGCGGCGCCACCCACCCTTCCGGAGCGGATGGGGAGCGTTCCGCCGTTTTTTCCAGCGCCACCGGCAGCGCGCGGCCACGCACCGCCACGTTGAGGTTCACCAGCTCCACCGGCAGCTCCAGCCGGTGGCCGTAACGCTCCTGGTGGCGACGGTGAAAAGCGGCTTCGGCCTCGGCCACACTGCCCTGCCAGGGAACCTCGAGGGTGAACGACTGCCCCCGGTAACGCAGGTCGAGCGAAGCGCTCACCGTACACGCCCGCGCCGGCACGCCCTCTCTCTCGAGCGCGCTCTGGCCCCCCGCCGCCAGCCCTTCGATCCGGCCGGCCAGCACCGCCTCGTCCAACCCTTCCAGCGGAACGATCCAGCTACGAGTGAGGCGTCGGCCGGGACGGGCCGCGAGCATTCCCAGCGCGGAGAGGACGCCGCCATGGACCGGCACCATGGCGCGCGACATCCCCAGCGCCTCCGCCAGGGCGCACACGTGGAGTCCTCCCGCTCCGCCGAAGGAGACCAAAGTGAAACGGGCCGGCTCCTCGCCGCGCTGGACGGAGATCACGCGCAGGGCGCGGGCCATGTGTTCGTTGGCCACTTCGACGATCCCCCGCGCCGCTTCCAGCGTCGAACACCCCATGGATGCGGCCAGCGCCCCCACTGCGGCTTCCGCGGCCCTCCGGTCGAGCGCCATGCCACCGCCGAGAAAAGCTTCCGGCAGCAGCCGCCCTAACAACAGATTGGCGTCGGTCACCGTGGGACGCCGCCCGCCCCGCCCGTAGCAGGCGGGACCGGGATCGGCCCCCGCCGACTCCGGCCCCACCTGCAACATGCCGCCGCTGTCGAGCCAGGCGATGGAGCCGCCGCCGGCGCCGATGGTGTGCATCTCCACCATGGGTACCGCCACCGGCCAGCGGCCGATGCGGCCCTCCCGCGTGAGGCGGGGCTCTCCGTCGATGAGCGCCACGTCGGTGGAGGTGCCGCCCATGTCGAAGGTGAGCAGCTTACGCCGCCCGGCCGCCTCCCCCACGAAGCGCGCTCCCACCAACCCCCCGGCCGGCCCCGAGAGCAGCATGCGCACGGCATGATCGCCCGCCCGGCGCGCCGCCACGGTATCGCCGGAACTGAGCATCACCGAGAGCCGCGCTCCCGGCAGGCCGTGCTGCAGCCGCTCCAGATAGCCCTGCACCCGCGGCCCCACCCAAGCGTTGAGCCAGGTCGCTATGCCCCGCTCATACTCGCGGATCTCCGGCAGCACCTTCGAAGAGAGCGACGCGAACAGCCCCTCCGGCAGCGCCCGGGCGATGGCCCGCTCGGCGCTGTCGTCGAGCCAGGAGAAGAGGAGGTTCACCGCCACCGCCTCGGGCCGCAACCGCTCCACCGCTTCCACCAGCGCGGCCAGATCCTCTTCCGAGAGCGGATCGAGCCATTCGCCCTCGGCGGAGAGCCGCCCCCCCGTCTCCAGGCACAGCTCCGCGGGCACCGGAGGCGGCGCGGCCTGGGGCTGCAGATCGTAGAGCGCATCGCGGTTCTGGCGGCCGATGGCGAGCAGATCGGCGAAGCCCCGGTTGGTGACGAAGAGGGTACGCACCCCCTTTCCCTCCAGCACCGCGTTGGTGGCCACCGTGGAGCCGTGCACCAGGCGCAGGCGGGCCGGATCGAGCCCCAGCTCCGCCATTCCCTGCAGAATGGCGCGCTCGGGAGCGTCGGGCGTGGAGAGCACCTTGTGCACCTTCAAGCTTCCCTCTTCCCAGAGCACGAAATCGGTGAAGGTTCCGCCGGTGTCCACGCCGAGAAAAAGGGTCGGGTTCTTCTCCATCGCGTCGCCTCGGTATCGGTTGCATGGCGGCGCCGGCGCCGCGGCCCGCCTGTCATCCCACCCCGACAAGCCGTATCATTGCGCCCATGTCCGCGAAGGGTGACATTCTACTCCAGGCCCGGAACCTGGAGCGGCGCGACGGTCCCGTGGTGCGGCTGCGGCGCTTCGACCTGGAACTGCGCCGGGGCGAAGCGATGGGGCTGCTGGGGGTCAACGGCGCCGGCAAGTCCACCGCCCTGGCGCTGCTCGGCGGGGTGTTGCGCCCCACCCGGGGAGAGGTGCGCCTCCTCGGCCACGATCTCCACCGCGAGCCCCTGCGGGCTCGGCGCTTTCTCGGCCTGCTGCCGGAGCGGCCGCCCCTCTATCCCCATCTCACCCTGGACGAAAACCTTGACTTCGCCGCCCGTCTGCGCGGCCTCTCACGCAAGGAGGCGACCCACGCGCGGGAGCGGATCAAGAAGCGCCTCGGGCTCATCCGCTTAGGCCGCCGCCTGGCGGGCCGCCTGTCGCGGGGCACCGCCCAGCGCGCCGGCCTCGGCCAGGCCATGATCCACGACCCGGAAGTGCTCATTCTGGACGAACCCACCGCCGGACTGGACCCCGCCCAGGCGCACGAACTGCGGATCCTGCTGCGCGAACTCGCGGTGGAACGGGCGGTGCTCCTGGCCACCCACCTCCTGGAGGACGTGGCGGCCCTCTGTCGGCGGGTCACGCTGCTGCGGGAAGGGAGGGTGGTCCTGCGGGAGCGGCTCGATTCCGCGCCCCGCGCGAAGGTGCGGTTCCTTCGCCCACCGCCCGACGAGGCGTTGCGCCGCCTGCCGGGAGTGGCGGCCGCCCGCTCTCTCGGAGACGGCTGGTTCGAACTCCGGCTCGAAGACGCCCCCGCCGATCTGGCCGAGCGGGTCGCCTCTCACGGATGGGGAATGGCCGATTACCTGAGCAGCGGTCACGACCTGGAGAGGCTGGTCGCCGCTATGGTGGAGCCGGCGCCATGATCCTCGTCCTCGCGCGCCGCGAACTCTGGGAGAGATACGGCACCTCCCGGGGATGGCTGGCGCTGGCGGCGGCCCAGCTGCTGCTCGCCTGGCTGCTCTTCACCCAGCTCGACATCTATCTCAAGATCCAGCCCAGGCTCACCTCCCTGGCCAGTCCGCTGGGCGTCGCCGACCTGGTGATCGCGCCCACGCTGGCGTCGGCCGCCCTGGTGCTGCTCGGCCTGGCGCCCTTGCTGGGCATGGGGTCGATCGCCGATGAAGTGCGCAGCGGCCGCCTGTCGCTGCTGCTCTCCTCCCCCCTGCGCGCCTCCTCCCTCGTCGCGGGCAAATGGCTGGGCCTCTTTCTGGCGCTGCTGCCGGCGGTGCTGCTGTCCATGGGGATGGCGGCGGCGCTGGGGCTGGCCACCCATCCCGATCCGGGACGCCTCGCCGCCTCGGCCCTGGGACTGGGGCTGGTGGCTGCCCTGGCCGCCGCCGTCACCCTGTGGCTTTCCAGCCTGGTGGAACAGCCGGCGACCGCCGCCGGCCTGGCCTGGGGGGCGCTCTTCCTGCTCTGGTTCGTGGACAACGGCGGCAACCAAGCGCTGGCGCTCTTCTCCCTGCGCAGCCATCTGCAGCCCTTTCTTGAGGGTCGGGTGGGCGCGGGAGCCCTGCTCTGGTTCGCCATCCTCACCGTCGCTCCCCTGACGCTGGCCACCCTCCGGCTCTGGAGATTGGGAGGCGGCCGCTGATGCTGCGCCACCGCCTCCTCGTTTTCTTGGTGGTGACGACCACTCTGCTGGCGTTGGCGCTTAGCCGCCGCCTCACTCTCGAGTGGGACTGGAGCGGTCGCAACCGGCTGCACCCCCAGACCCTGGAGATCCTGGCGACCCTGGAGAAGCCGGTGGAGATCGAGGTGTTCATGGAACCCTATCCAGTTCAGCGGGCCGCCCTGCGCGACCTGTTGGAGAAGTACCACCGCGCCCACCCCGCCCTGACCTACCGTTTCACCGACCCCGCCAAAGAGCCGCAACGGCTGCGCCGCCTGCGGATCGTGCGCACCCCCACCCTGCTGTTGCGTTCCGGGAACCGGAAAGAGCGGCTGGAAAAGGTGAACGAGGCGGCGCTGACCAACGCCCTGGCGCGCCTGGGCCGCCACGGCGGCGGCTGGATCGGTGCGCTCACCGGCCACGGCGAACCCAAGCTGCTGGGCCGGGCCAACTACGACCTGGGAGACTTCGGCGAGCTGCTGAAGGAGCAGGGTTACCATCTCGTCTCCCTGGACCTCGCCGACCTCGGCCAGCTTCCGGAAAATCTCGACCTGCTGGTGCTGGCCGCTCCCCAAGGGGCGCTCTCGCCGAAGGAGCAGGAGCGCCTTCGTGACTATCTCCAAGGGGGCGGCAACCTGCTGTGGCTCGCCGACGGCCGGATTCCAACCGGCCTGCTCTCCGTCCTGGAACTGGAGCCGCTGCCCGGCGTGGTGGTGGATGCCGCAGCGGCGGATCTGGGCATCGACACCCCCACCGTGGCCGTGGGGCGTCCGGCCAATGGAGGAAGGGACCCGGTGACCGAACGGCTGCAGGGGCCGGTGCTCCTGCCCCACGCCCGCGCCTTGCGACACCGGGGCGCGGCCTGGAAGTCGCAACCGTTGTTGCAGAGCAGCCCGCGAAGCTGGAACGAGACCGGCAACCTGCGCGGCGTGATCCAGCGCGACGGCGCCGCGGGCGAGCAGCGCGGCCCGCTCACTCTGGCCCTGGCACTCAGCCGCGGCCTTCAGCGGGTGGCGGTGGTGGGCGACGCCGACTTCCTCGGCAACGCCTATCTCGGCAACGGCGCCAACCGCGCCTTCGGCCTGGCGCTGGTGCGCTGGCTCACCCACGCTGACCGGCTGGTCACCATTCCACCCCTGCAGCCGGCCGACCAACGGCTGCGCTGGAAAGCCACCACCCTGGCCACGGTGGCGACTCTCTTTCTCGCGGCGCTCCCCCTGCTGCTGGCCGGCACTGGCGTGGCGATCGCCTGGAGGAGGCGCAGGCGGTGAGTCGGCTAATAGGCGGGGAAAACGGTCTCCATCTCGTCGGCGACGGTCACTCTCCCCCCGCCGCCAGCGGGAGCCGCTGATGCCCGAACTGCCCGAGGTGGAGACGACCCGGCGGGGCATCGCCCCCCTGGTGGAGGGCCGAAGAGTGACCGACGTGGTAATCCGCCAGCCCCGCCTGCGCTGGCCGGTGCCGCCGGAACTGCCGCGGCTGCTCGCCGGCCGGCGGTTGGTCGGAGTGACGCGGCGCGCCAAATATCTGCTGTTCCACTTCTCCCACGGCGCCCTGCTCCTCCATCTGGGCATGTCGGGCAGCCTGCGGGTGGTGCCCCGCGGCACGCCTCCGCGGAAACACGACCATTTCGACTTGGTGTTGGGGAAAAGGTGCCTGCGCCTGCGCGACCCGCGCCGCTTCGGCGCCCTGCTCTGGACCGACGAACCGCCGGAACTCCACCCCCTGCTGCGCCATCTTGGCCCCGAACCCCTTTCGTCCGCTTTCGACGGCGACCACCTGCACCGGCTATCCAGAGGCCGCTCGCGGCCGGTGAAGAGTTTCCTCATGGACGCCCGCGTGGTGGTGGGCGTTGGCAACATCTACGCCAACGAAGCGCTCTTCGCCGCCGGCATCCATCCGGCCAGGGCCTGTGGCCGTGTCTCCCTGGCCCGTTATCGGAGGCTGGCGGAGGCGGTGCGGGAGGTGCTCGCCGACGCCATCGAGGAGGGCGGCACCACTTTACGCGACTTCCAGCAGGCCGACGGCAGGCCCGGCTACTTCGTGCAGCGGCTTCAGGTGTACGGCCGCGAGGGCCGTCCCTGCCCCCGCTGCGGCGCCCCCATTCGGAAACGGTCGCTCGGGCAGCGATCGAGCTTCTACTGCGGGCGTTGCCAGCGATGACGGCCGGCCCCGAAGTAGAAAAGCGCGGAGCCCTTCAGGCCAGCATGGCGCGCAACGCCTCTTGATGGCGCGCAGCGCTGCGGGGTTCGCGCAGGCGCTCGGCGCGCACGATGCAGCGCAGCTCCCCCAGAGCGGTGTCGAAATCGTCGTTGATCACCAGGTAGTCGTACTCGGGATAGTGGGAGAGCTCGCTGCGGGCGTCGGCCATGCGCCGCTCAATCACCGCGGGATCGTCCTGACCCCGGCCGCTCAGGCGGGCGCGCAGCGCTTCGATGGAAGGGGGGGCGATGAAGATGGAGACCGCCTGGGGAAAGACCTTACGCACCTGCCGCGCCCCCTGCCAGTCGATCTCCAGCACCACGTCGCGCCCCTCGGCGAGTTGTTGCCGCACTCCCTCCTCGGACGTGCCGTAATAGTTGCCGAACACCTCGGCCTGCTCCAGGAAGGCCCCTTCGCCCGCCAGGCGCATGAACTCCTCCACCGAGACGAAATGGTAGTCGCGCCCGTCTACCTCTCCCGGGCGAGGCGGCCGCGTGGTGTGGGAAATCGACAACGCCAAACCTTCGTCTTCGGGCAGCAGCGCCCGCAACAGGCTGGTCTTGCCCGCACCCGAAGGCGCCGAGACGATGAAAAGGATTCCTTCGTGCCGTTCACTCAATGTTCTGTACCTGTTCCCGCATCTGTTCGATGAGCACCTTCATCTCCACCGAGATGGCGGAGGTCTCGGCATCGGCCGACTTGGAGCCCAGGGTGTTGGCTTCCCGGTTCAACTCCTGCATGAGAAAGTCGAGCCGGCGACCCACCGGTTCGTCCAGCTCCAGTACCCGCCGCACCTCGCGGAGGTGGGTGGCGAGCCGGTCCATCTCTTCGTCCACGTCCAACCGCTGGGCCAGAAGCGCCATCTCCTGCTCGAGCCGCTCCTCATCGAGGTTTTGGGTCACCTCCTCCAGACGGGCCCGCAGTCGCTCGCGGACGGCTTCGACGACCTGCGGCATGCGCTGGCGCGCCCGCTCCACCTGCTCTTCCAGCAGATCGCAGCGGGCGAGGATCAGTTCGGCGAGACGGGCACCCTCCCGTTCGCGGGTGGCCACCAACTGATCCAGCGCCTGCTCCAGAAGCGCCATCGCCCGTTCCTGCACCGGCGTGAGGTCGACGCTGGCGGCGAGCACCACCTCCGGCCAGGAGAGCACCTCCATCAGGTCCGGCTCGCCCGCCCGGGGCAGGCGCTCCCGCAGCCGCTCCATCAGCTCCATCAACTGCGCCAGATAGGCTTCGTTGAGGTCGATCTTGCCGGCCACGCCGGGCACCGGCCGATAGCGCAGCACGCACTCCACCTTGCCCCGCCCCAGGCGCCGCCCCACCGCCTGGCGCACCCGGGGCTCCAGCACGCGCAGCTCTTCAGGCAGGCGGACGTAAATCTCCAGATAGCGGTGGTTCACCGAGCGCAGCTCCCAAACCAGCTCCCCGGCTTGGTCGCGCTGGTCCACGCGTGCGAAAGCGGTCATACTTCGCACCATCGGCCTTCCCGTTTTCCCCTTTGGGCCACATTTTCGACTGCGGTTATGATACTTTGCTTTCGCAGTCGGTGCGCCTGAAAACGATCAGCGAAACCATGTCCTCCCAATCCGAACTCCGCCATCCACTCCCTGCTGGGACGCGTCTGGACTACTACACGGTCCAGAAACCCATCGGCAGCGGCGGATTCAGCCTCATCTATCTGGGCGAGGAGGACGACAGCCACGACGAGGTGGCCATCAAGGAGTACCTGCCCAAACGTTTCGCACGGCGGGCAAAAGATGGGGCGATCACCTTCGCCAGCGACGAATCCAAGGAGAAGTTCTACCGCGGCCTCAAGCTCTTCTTTCTCGAAGCCAAAGCGCTGGCGACGCTGCGGCACCCCAATATCGTCAACGTGCGCAACTGCTTCCTCGCCAACGGCACCGCCTATCTGGTGATGGACTACGAACCGGGAAAGAACCTCGGGCGCTACATCAAGCGGCGCAAGGGTGGGCTGAGCACCCGCTTTCTGATGACCGTCTTTCCTCCCCTCTTGGACGCCCTGGCCCTGATCCACGAATCCCAGCACCTCCATCTGGACATCAAGCCGAGCAACATCCACATCCGCCCTGGCGGCAGCCCGCTACTGCTGGATTTCGGCGCTGTTTACCACCTCAGCGGCGAGGATCAAAAGAAGGCGCAGGTGATCACCCCCGGCTTCTCTCCCATCGAACAATACCGGGGAGTGAGCAAGGTGGGCCCCTGGACCGACGTCTATGCCATCGGCGCCAGCATGCGCACCTGCATCGAAGGCCGCCCTCCGCCCTCGGCCACGGAGCGCCACGCCAAGGACACCATGGTGCCGGCGGTGGAAGCCTTCGGCAAACGCTACCCCCGCCACATTCTCCAGGCCATCGACCGCGCCATGGAAATCGACCCGCAAAAACGGATACAATCGGCCGCTCTTCTCCTGAAGGAGCTCACCCGGGACCCAGCCAGCAGGAGACGCCAGGCCCGACGATGACATCCGCGAGCCCCGAAATCGCCCACATTTCCTTGCGGGGCGATCGCCCCGAGAACCAGGACAGGTACGCCATCCTGGAAGAGAATGCGTGCTGTCTGCTGGTGCTGGGCGACGGATTGGGAGGCCATCCCCGCGGCGATGTGGCGGCCCAGATCCTGGTGGACACTTGCCGCAGGATGTGGGAAAAGGCGAGCAAGCCGCTCATCAATCCCAATTATTTTCTTCAGCAGTGCGCCATCAACGCGCACCATGCCATCGTCGACTTCGGCATCCATCAAACCCCGCCCATCACCCCGCGCACCACCGCCGTGCTGGCGCTTCTCCAGGAAGGCGAGTGCTATTGGTGCCACGCCGGCGACAGCCGCTTCTACCTGGTGCGGGATGAAAAGGTTCACTTGGTGTCGCAGGACCACGTGGTGGCCAACGCCACCCTGCCGGAAGAGTATGCGCAGGACTACAGCCCCACTGCCATCACCCGTTGTCTCGGCGGCGGCGCTCAGGGCGCCACGCCGGCGGTGGGAACGCCCATCCCGTTGCACGAAGGCGACATCGTGCTACTCTGTTCGGACGGCTTCTGGAACCAGCTCGACGAAGAACAGATGGTCACCGTGCTGCACAACGCCCTGCCGCTGAGCAACGCCCTGAGCATCCTTGGAGACACCGCCAGAGAAAACCGCTTCGGGCAGAGCGACAACGTCACTGCCGTCGGCGTCCGGCTGACCCGGGGCAGCTACGGCATGGGGGCGCGGTTCGACATCCGTAACGAAGAGAGCGAGCTGCTCGCCGCCATCGATCATCTGACCCAGCTCATCAACAAGACACTTTGAGGTTCCCTCCATGAGACCCAGCGGCCGCGCGCTGGACGAGATGCGTCCTGTCTGTTTCGAAACCGGCTTCACCAAGCACGCCGAAGGCTCGGTACTGGCCAGCTTCGGCGACACCCGGGTGATCTGCACCGCCACGGTGGAGGAGCGCACTCCCCGCTGGATGGAGAAGGGCAGCGGCGGCTGGATCACCGCCGAGTACGGTATGCTGCCCCGTTCCACCGGCAGCCGCATGGCGCGCGAGGCGAGCCGCGGACGCCAGGGAGGCCGCACGCTGGAGATCCAGCGCCTCATCGGCCGCTCTCTACGCGCCGCGGTGGATCTGGAAAAACTGGGCGAACGCACCATCACCCTCGACTGCGACGTGATCCAGGCCGACGGCGGCACGCGCACCGCCTCCATCTCCGGCGGCTACGTGGCACTGGCCCTGGCGATTCGCCGCCTCCGGGAGAGCGGACAGCTTGCGGAAGATCCCTTCGTCCACCAGGTTGCGGCGGTGTCGGTGGGCATCTGGGAGGGCACCCCCATCCTCGACCTCGACTATGCCGAGGACTCGAGCGCCGAGACCGACATGAACATCGTCATGAACGAATCCCTGGGCTTCATCGAGATCCAGGGCACCGCCGAGGGCGCCCCCTTCAGCAACGAAGAGATGGACTCCATGCTGGATCTGGCGCGCAAGGGAATCGGCGAGATCATGGAGGCGCAGCGGGCGGCGCTCTCCTCCACCTGACTTCAGAAAGGCGACCCCAGATAGACGAACAGACTGCGTCGCCCCTCCTCGCCCAGCCCCACTCCCAGATAGAGCGGCCCCAACAGGCTGTCCACCCCCAGGAAGAGGCTGCCCGCCTGACGCCAGCCGCTGCCGAAGTCGGCGGCCTTCCGCCAGGTGTTTCCGCTTTCAAGGGTGGCGCCCAGATAGACCGGCATGCTCGAAAAGCGCTCGCTCACGCGGTGGAGAAGCCCCACGTAGCCGAAAGCGAGATAGGGGCCGGAGAGCTCATATTTGCGAAAGCCAGAAAGCTGCAGGAAACCGCCGAGCAACCGCCGTCCATATAGAGTGTCGGCGGCCGCGTCGCCATGGCTGTAGGCCGCCTGCGCGTGCAGCAGCACCACGTTGTCGCCCAGAGAGCGCGCCAGCGTCCAGGTTCCCCGCAACTGTTCGAAGTCGGCGTCGCCCCCCAATGCCCGGCGGTAGAGATGGGCGCTGAAACGGCTCAAATGGCCCTCGGTGGGAAAATAGAGATTGTCGAAGGTATCGGTGGCCAGCTGCAGGTAGAGCTGCCCTTCGTGCTCCGTCCCCTGGCGCGGCAGGGTGAAAGGATCGCCGATGTTCAGGTTGAAGCGATCGTAGGCATACTGATAACCGAGCCGGAACTCGCCCCAGTCGTTCAGCTCGCGCCCTAGATCGAGCGACACCCGCGCCTGTTTGAATCCGTACTCGGCCACCTCGTCCCCGTGCTGGAAAAATCCGATGGTCTTGCGCTGCAACTCCACCTGGGGATTGAAGAAGAAGAAACTTCTCTGCGTCTGGAGAGGCTGGTAGAGCTCGGCCAGCAGATCGGGGTTCTCTCCCAGGCGCAACAAGGTGCGAAACTCGCCACCCAGCGGGTTGATGCCCGAGCGGGTGTAGCCCGCGCCGATGTTGATGCCGCTGCCGCTCTGCCAATCGCCATGAAACTTGAGGGTCCAGTCGAGATAGTTCGGCCCCCACTGTTTGGCCCTGGCGTCCACCACCAGCCCGGTCCCCTCCTTCTTCCTGACGATGCGGTAGCTCACCCTTTCGAAATAGCCCATGCCGTAGACCCGGGAGATCCCCTCCTTGAGCCGTTCCAGGTCGAGGGGCTCGCCCGGCCGGATGTCGAGCCGCGCCCGCACCGCCCGGTCCGATATCGGCGCGTCGTTGCGCAGCTCCACGAAAGCCAGGCGGGGCGTCGGCTCAGCGTGCCGGTGCCCTCTGCGACGGGCCAGCCAGTCGGCCCACTGGCGGTCGTCGAGCGCCAGCCGGGTCAGCTCCGCTCTCTTTCGCCATGCCGCTTCCTCTCCCAGGGGAACCCCTTTCAACGTGTCGGAGAAATCGGTGGTGCCCAAGGCGCCGAGCTCGGGAACGATCAATACGTCCCCCGGTTTCAGCTTCTTCAGGCTGCGTTCCGTGTTGCTGCGGGTCATGATGGTGGTGAGCTGGTCGGCCACCGCCAGCGCGTTGGTGATCTCCTCGCGGGACTTGAGCGGCGTACTGATGTCCACCACGACCAGGCGATCGCCGCACAACTTGCGGCCCACCTCCACCGGCAGGTTGTCGCTCACGCCTCCGTCCACCAGCAGCCGGCCCTCCATTTCCACCGGAGCGAAGGCGCTGGGAATGGCGGAGCTGGCGCGCATGGCGATGGCCAGATCGCCCTTGCCGATCACCACCCGTCGGCCGGTGGAGATGTCGGTGGCCACCGCGCGGAAGGGCACCGGCAGTTTGTCGAAGTCGTCCACCAGCGCCACCGGCCTGCTCAACTCCTTGAGCAACAGCAGCAGCTTCTGGCCCTGAAGAAGTCCCATGGGCAGCTTCACCTCGCCATCCTTCAAGCCCACGTTCTCCTTGATGAGGAACAGATCCTGGTCCCGCTTGCGACGGAAGGAGAGCGAACGGCGATTGGTCTCGTCCCGGAGAATGTCGTTCCAGTCGATTCCGCCGATGGCTTTCTCGATCTCCTCGGGCGACAAGCCGGCGGCGTAGAGCCCCCCCACGATGGCCCCCATGCTGGTTCCGGCGACGCAATCCACCGGCACATGCAGCCGCTCCAGAACCTTGAGCACGCCGATGTGGGCCCCGCCCCGGGCGCCGCCACCACTGAGCACCAAGCCGATGCGCGGACGCTCGCCGGCGGACGCGGCGAGGGAAAACAGCAGCAGGATCGCCATGAAGATGCGGTATTTCATCGACTTATCCTCGCACGATGAGACGAACGCCCTCCAGCCGAAGGCCGGCGTTCCGCAGATAGTCCTCGAGCAGCACCCGCCGGGTGGTGAGATCCAGCAGGCTCTCCTCGTCCTCCCCCACGGCCAGGCGGGAGAGACGCTCGATCTCCTCGCCGAGCTCGGCCCGCATGGCCGCCAGCGCCTCCGACCTCACCGCCTCGGCCCGCTCTTCGGCCAGGGCTTCGCCCCGCTGCATGAGGCGGCGCAGCAGTTCCGACTGGGATTTCATCACCGCCGCCACGGTGGCGCGCTCCCGGTGCATGGAACGGCCGCGCAACCGCTCCGGCGGTAACCTCGCGGCATGGTCGTTTCCCGCCCGGTCCAACACCAGCCGCAGACAAGAGGGGGGGAGAAAACGGTGCGCCTCCAGGGCGGCGGGCGCACTGCAGGCGACCACGAAGAGCAGCTCCAGCAGCAGCGTGCCGGAAGGCAAGGGGCCTTCGTCGAGCACCGTGAAGGCGGCGGCGCCCAGGGCACCGTCGACGAGCTGCTCCATGGCGCCCCGCACCATGGGATGTTCCCAGGTCAGAAAGAGGCGGTCCTCGTGCGCCAGGGCATCCTCTCGGTCGAAGGTTGCGGTGGCGCCTTCGGCCGGCAGGCCGGGAAAACGCTCCTGGAGCATGTGGTCTCCTGGATGGAGAAGCGTGGCGCCCCCCGGTCCCGGCTCCTGCTCCACCCCGAAGGCGGCCCAGTAATCCCGCAGATATTCGGCCAGCGACTCCGCATCCTCCTGGTCCCGCACCGCCTCGGCCAACGCCGCCGCTTTTCGGGGATTGGCCGAGTGCAGCTCCAGAAGACGGTCTCGGCCGGCCTCCAACTCCTCTTCGAGGAGACGCCGCGCCTCGGCCACCCGGGCCAGCAACGCCTCCGTTCGAGCGGGATCGGCCAGAGCCCGCAGCAACTCGGCGCCGAACCGCTCCTGGAGGGTAGGAGCCGCCGGCGAGGGACGCCGGAAGGCGTCCAACCCTTCGTGGTACCAGCGAAACAGTACCGGCTGCGGCCCCCCCTCGAACAGCGGAAGGTGAAGATGGATCCGGTCTCCCTGACCGATGCGGTCGAGCCGGCCGATGCGCTGTTCCAGAAGATCGGCGTCAACCGGCAGGTCGAAAAGCACCAGGTGCCGCGCGAATTGGAAGTTGCGCCCTTCGCTGCCGATCTCGGAGCAGAGCAGAATGCGGCTGCCCTCTTCGCCGGCGAAGAAAGCGGCGGCGCGGTCGCGCTCGACGATCTCCATCCCCTCGTGGAACACCGCCGCGTGGATGGCGTGGCGCTCCCGCAGCCATTTTTGCAACGCCAGCACCGTCTCCGCGTGGGCGCAGATCAGCAGCACCTTGTGGGGCGCCAGTCTCTCCAGCAGCGCCACCAGCCAGCCGGCGCGGGGATCCTCGCCGATGGCCTCCTCGCGACCGTGCTCGGGATGGAGCGCTTCCCTTTCGTCTCCGATTCGAGCGTAGCGCTCGGGCCACGGAAGCCACGAGAGGTGCAGCCGGCGCCGAGGAAAACCGCCGACCACCGCCCGGCTGTTGCGGAACAGACCGCGCCCGGGTCCGTAGAGATCGAGCAGGCGCTCCACCTGCCGCTCCGGCGGCATCGCCTCCGTTCGGCCGAGCAGCGCTTCCAGCAGAATCTCGTCCGTTTCCGACAAGGGATCGCCGTCCACGAGCCTGCCCACGAGATCGGCCACTTGCCGGTGCCGTCGCTCCTCTTGCAGAAAGTCCTGGTAGTCGCGATAACGCTCGGGGTCCAGGAGGCGCAGACGCGCGAAGTGGCCGGCGCGGCCGAGCTGTTCCGGAGTGCCGCTGAGCAACAGACAGCCGGGCGTCTGCCGGGCCAACGCTTCCACCAGGTCGTATTCGAGACTCGACTCCTCCGGCGTCCACTGCAGATGATGCGCCTCGTCCACCACCACCATGTCCCATTCCCCTTCCAGGACGGCGCGGGCGACCCGCGGCTCGGAAAGGAGGAACTCCAGGCTGCACAGCACCCGCTGCGCCTCCAGAAAGGGATTGGGGCGGTCCGACGCGGCGAAGCGGCCGGCATCGTAGAGCGAAAAGCGAAGGTTGAACCGGCGCAGCATCTCCACCAGCCACTGGTGCAGCAGCGAGGCGGGCACCACCACCAGCACCCGGCGGATCCGCTCGGTGACCAGCAGACGGTGGAGAACCAGACCCGCCTCGATGGTCTTGCCCAATCCCACCTCGTCGGCCAGCAGCGCGCGCGGCTCGAACCGCCCCGCCACCTCCCGCGCCACATGGAGCTGGTGCGGCAGAAGGCGGATACGCGGTCCGACCAGACCGTGGACCGGCGAACCCAGGAGCCGCTCCCGCTGTTCCCAGGTGCGCCGGCGCAGGTCGAACCAGAGATCGTCATCCAACCGGCCCGCCAGCAGCTTCTCGCGGGGGCGGTTGAGCTGCAGGCGGGGATCGATCCGCTGCTCGTCGAGCAGCAGTGGTTCGCCCGCGGGCCCTTCGCAGCGGTAGAGGTAGAGCCCGTCGCGCTCCTCCAGGGCGGTGACCCGGTGCTCGCCGCCGTCCAGATCGCGAAAGCGATCCCCCGGTTGCAGCCGCAAGCGGGTGAGAGGGGCGTCGGGAAGCGCGTAGATGCGGCTCTCCCCCACCGCGGGAAAGAGCAGCTTGAGGCGGCGCGGAGCCACCTCCACCAAGGTACCGACCCCCAGTTCGGGATCGGTGTCGCTCAGCCATCTCTGGCCCGGAATGAATGGCGCTTCCAAGTCGCTGCGTGGGGTGAAGGATTTGGGGGATTGTAACGGCTTCGCGCCGAGGGCGCGAAAGAGCGGCCGCTCACGCCGATGGCTCGCCTTTCTCCTGATGCCCTCCAAACTCGAACCGCAGCGCCGAGAGCAGCTTGTCGCCGAACTCCGCCTCGCCCCGGGAGGCGAAGCGCTCGAACAGAGCCGTGGTGAGAATGGGGGCCGGCACGCCCGCCTCCACGGCGGCGATGGCCGTCCAGCGCCCCTCCCCCGAGTCGGAGACCCGCCCGGAGAAACGTTCCAGCAGGGGGTCGCCGTGGAGGGCATGGGCGGTCAGATCCAACAGCCAGGAGCCGATCACGCTGCCCCGGCGCCACAGTTCGGCGATCTGCGGCAAGTCAAAGTCGTACTGGAAGGCTTCGGCGTCGGCCAGGGGAGCGGTTTCAGCATCCCGCGCCTGCGCGTTCCGCCCCACGCCGGCATGGCGCAGCAGATTGAAACCCTCGGCGTAGGCCGCCATCAGGGCGTATTCGATGCCGTTGTGCACCATCTTCACGAAGTGGCCGGCTCCCGCGGGGCCGCAATGGAGCCACCCCTGCTCCGCCGGCGACGGCGGCCCCTCCCGGCCGCCGGTGCGGGGCGCTGCCTCCACGCCGGGCGCCAGAGCGCCGAATACGGGCGTCAGTCGTTCCACCGCTCCGGCCTCTCCGCCCACCATCAGACAGTAGCCGCGCTCCAACCCCCACACCCCGCCGCTGGTGCCCACGTCGAGATAATGGATGCCTCGACGGGCCAGCCGGCGCGCCCGGCGAATGTCGTCCTTGTAATAGGAGTTGCCGCCGTCCACCAAGGTGTCCCCCTCTTGCAACAGCGGCTCCAGCTCGCCGATCAGCTCATCCACCCGCCCCGCCGGGATCATCATCCAAAGATGGCGGGGCGCCCGCAACCGGTCCACCAGTTGCGCCGCATCGGAGGCCGCCACCGCGCCCTCCCCGGCCAGCGCCGCCACCGCATCCGTATTGCGGTCGTACACCACGCACTCGATGCCGGCGCCCATGAGACGGCGCACCATGTTGGCTCCCATGCGGCCCAGCCCGATCATTCCCAGTTGCATCTGTTCCTCTCCTCCCGGTGGCGGATCCCCATTCGTCGCACCGGGTCATTCTGGCACATCGTGCGAAGGGCGGAAAATTCGGCAGCCGGGAGGCCGAGGCCGAACCTGCAGGGATGCGTTCATGGCGCTCCCCACAGCCCCTTTCAGACTCTCTAACCAGGCGGGGCCTGTTGATGCGATCGCCCTGGCCGGGATGCGCGGTCGCTGTCGAAAATTGATTCGATATCTGTCTCCGCGTATATTGTTCCCATCATGATGGAGCCCGAAACCGTGATGCGGGCGCTCGCCGACGGCACGCGTCTGCGCATCGTCAATCTACTGCAAAACAGCGGGGAGCTGTGCGTCTGTGAGATCACCGCCGCCTTGCGGATGGCCCAGCCCAAGGTCTCCCGCCATCTCGCCATCCTGCGCAAGGCGGGGCTGGTGCGCGACCGGCGGGAGGGGCTCTGGATCCACTACCGCATCCACCCCGAACTCCCCCTTTGGATCCACCGACTCCTCGAAAGCGTCGGTGAAGGTTGCCGGGAGTGGCTCCCTTGCCAGCAAGATGTGGAATGGCTCGCCTCCACCCAGGGTCGCGATCGAACGGAATCCTGCAAAGACCGAGCCTGAAAACCGCTGTCACGGCGCCGCAACACGGCTGCGCCATGATGGAGATTCATGAGCCCTTCTCCAAAAAGTGGAAAAAGATGACCATCCGCGTCGCCATCAACGGTTTCGGCCGCATGGGCAAGCTGGGATTTCGCGCCGGTTGGGGACGTCCCGAATACGAAATCGTGCACGTCAACGAAATCCGCGGAGACGCCGCATGCCAGGCTCACTTGCTGGAATTCGATTCGGTTCACGGCCGTTGGCACCTGCCGGTGAAAGTGCGCAGCGATTCACTGATGGTCGAAGGCCGGCCGGTGAGCTTCAGCAGCATCGAGGATCCGGCCGCCATCGACTGGGGCGGCATGGGCATCGATCTGGTGATCGACTGCACCGGTCGTTTCAAGACAGAAGCCGCGCTGCAACCCTATTTCGACCGTGGAGCCAGGAAGGTGCTGGTGTCGGCGCCGGCGCCCGATCCCGCGCTCAACCTGGTGTACGGCGTGAACCACCAGGTGTATGACCCCCACAGGCATCACATCGTCACCGCCGCTTCCTGCACCACCAACTGCCTGGCCCCCATCGTCAAAGTGATGCACGAGCAAGTGGGCATCGTCCATGGCGCCATGACCACCATCCACGACATCACCAACACCCAGACCATCGCCGACAAAGGGCACAAAGACCTGCGCCGCGCGCGAGCCTGCGGCCAGTCCCTCATTCCCACCACCACCGGCTCGGCCCGGGCCATCACCAGGATCTTTCCCGAACTGGAAGGCAGGCTCAACGGCCATGCCATCCGGGTGCCCCTGCTCAACGCCTCATTGGTGGATTTCGTCTTCGAGGCGGCGCGGCCGGTGACGGCGGAAGAGATCAACGATCATCTGAAGGCGGCGGCGTACGGGGAGCTGGCGGGCATCCTGGGCTATGAAGAGCGCCCCCTGGTCTCCATCGACTATGTGAACGACTCCCGATCGGCCGTCATCGATGCTCTCTCCACGCTCGTCGTGGACCAAACCCAGGTGAAAATCTACGCTTGGTACGACAACGAATGGGGTTACGTGAACCGGATGATGGAGATCGCGGCCATGATGGCGCAGTGCATGGAACCAGGCGGCTGAAACTTCATGGACGAGCCAAGCGGCCAGCCGCACCTGAAAACCTGGCCCGCCAGCCCTTTTCCCGATCCCCGAAGCTGCCACGCCTCTTTTGGTGGCCGGCACCCGGAACCCGGATCCGCAAGGGGTGGGATGCCCGGTCGATTTTCCTGTCTTTCATCTCGTCTCCTTGTCCGACGGGGATTGCGGGGCACCTGAAATAATGGACCAGGCGACACGCAACTACCTCACCGTCACCGGCGGCTACTGGGCCTTCACCCTCACCGACGGCGCCATCCGCATGCTGGTGGTGCTCTATTTCCACCTGCTGGGCTACTCGCCCCTGGAGGTGGCCATGCTGTTCCTCTTCTACGAGTTCTTCGGCGTGGTCACCAACCTGGTGGGGGGCTGGCTGGGGGCGCGCATCGGGCTGAACCGCACCATGCACATGGGCATGGGGCTGCAGGTAGCGGCCCTCTCCATGCTGGCGGTGCCCGATGCCTGGCTCTCGGTGCCCTACGTGATGGCGGCCCAGGCGCTCTCCGGCATCGCCAAGGACTTGAACAAGATGTCGGCAAAGGCGTCGGTGAAGGCTCTGGTGAGCCAGGACGGCGAAGGAAAGCTGTTCAAGTGGGTGGCGGTGCTCACCGGCTCCAAGAACGCCCTCAAGGGGGGCGGATTCTTTCTCGGCGCGGCGCTGCTGCAGTGGATCGGTTTCCGCGGCGCCCTGCTGGCGCTGGCGGGAATGCTGCTCGTGGTGCTTGCGGTCACCGCCTGGCTGCTGCCCCGGGACGTGGGCAGGATGAAGACCAAGCCCAAGTTCAGCCAGGTCTTCTCCAAGGTGGCGGCCATCAACTGGCTGTCGGCGGCCCGTTTCTTCCTGTTCGGGTCGCGGGACGTCTGGTTCGTGGTGGGCCTGCCGGTTTTTCTCTACGACGTGCTGGGCTGGGACTTCATGCGCGTGGGCGGCTTCCTCGCTCTTTGGGTGATCGGCTACGGCCTGGTGCAGGCGAGCGCGCCCCGACTGTTGCGCCACGGCCATCCCGGCGGCGCCACGGCGCGCCTGTGGGTGGTGGCGCTGCTCTTCCTGCCCCTGGGCATGGCGCTGGCGCTCCATCAGGGCTGGCCGGCGCAATGGGTGGTGATCGTCGGACTGGCGCTGTTCGGCATCGTCTTCGCCGTCAACTCGGCGGTGCACTCCTACCTGATCCTCGCCTACTCCAGCCACGACAAGGTGGCCATGAACGTGGGTTTCTATTACATGGCCAACGCCGGCGGCAGGCTGGCGGGCACCGTTCTGTCCGGCTGGACCTACCAGCAGTGGGGGTTGGAAGGGTGCTTGTGGTGGTCGGCGCTCTTCGTGGCGCTGGCCGCCCTACTTTCGCTGGCGCTGCCGGAGGTGAGGACGACCGACTGAGGCCGGCGCTCCTGCCTTCTTCCGGGCGGCCATGGCAAGAAGAAGGAATTGGAGCTACCCTAGGAAACGGACGGCCGCGCCGTCTTCGCTCCGCGTGGGGGAAAGGGGTGGAGGCGGTTCCGCACGGCCCCATCGAGTCCAGGCGTCGGCCGGCCCGGCGCCGCTGGAAACGGCCGAGGTCGCCGAATCGCATGTCGGTCAGATCACAACGCCGCGCCCTCTTCCTCGCCATCCTGGTGCTGGGCGCCTATTCGCAGATCGTCCAGGCGCTGCTGATCCGCGAGAGCCTGGTGGTCTTCTACGGCAACGAGATCGGCCTGGGCGCTTTCTATGGGAGTTGGCTCTTCTGGATCGCGCTGGGTTCGGCGGCCATGGTGCGCTGGCGGAACGCCGGCTGGGTCGCCCGGCCGCTGCCGGCGCTGCGCCTCCTCATTCTGCTGCTGCCCCTGCTGCTGGCGGTCCAGATCGTCGCCCTGCGCTCGGCGCGTTACCTGCTCGATGTCTCTCCCACACAGCTGGTCCCCCTGGGGCAGCTCTTCCTTTCGCTCTTTCTCGACACCCTGCCCTCGGGCCTGGCCATCGGCCTGGCCTTCCCAATGGCCTGCAAGCTCCTCGAGGGCACCGTCGAGGGGGAAAAGAAGCCCCAAGCGGTGCGGACGGTCTCCTGGCTTTATGTGGCGGACGCCGCCGGCGCCCTCCTCGGCGGAGTGGCCTTCACCTTCGTGCTGATCCAGTGGTTCGGCGTGTGGCGCACCTTGGGAGCGGTGACCCTCGCGTTGGCGGCCGTGGAGTGGCGATTGGTGCCGGAAGGCGCGCGGCGGTGGCGCGTCGCTCTCGCAACGCTCGCTTTGTCGGGAGCGGCGCTGACGGCCACGCCGGCAGGCGAGAGCGTGAGCGACTTCATGGAGCGGCTGCGTTTCGCCACCCTGCAACCGGGGCTGGAGCTGCTCGATGCAGTGGAGACCCGCTACGGCCACCGCGCCCTGGCCCGCCTCGGCAAGCAGTATTCCCTCGTGGAGGACGGCCGCATCGCCGCCACTTTCCCCCTGCCGCGCGAAACGGCCATGGAGGCGGCCTTCCTCTACAGCGAGACCCAAGGAGCGCGGCGCATCCTCATGTTCGGGGGCCTGGCCAGCGGGCTGGTCGCCGAACTGCTGCGCTATCCGCTGGAGCGGCTGGATCTGGTGGAGCAGGACCGGCGCGCCTTCGAGATGCTGAAGCGCTGGTTGCCGCCGGCGGATCGCCAGGCGTTGAGGGATCCGCGCCTGCATCTCCACTTCCAGGATGGACGCCGTTTCGCCAACCGCTTGAGCCCGAAGGCCGGCTACGACCTGGTGTTGGCGCTGGACGCCACGCCCACCAGCGCCTGGTCCAACCGCTACTTCACGGTGGAGTTCTACCGGGCTCTGGCGCGCGCCATGTCGCCCGCCGGCGTGTTCTGCACGCGACTCTCCAGCGCATCCAACTATCTCGGCCGGGAGGTGCGCAGCTATACCGGATCGGTCTACCACACGTTGAGATCGGTGTTTCCCGAGGTGGCGCTGCGACCCGGCGACCGGGTGACCTTCTGCGCATCGCGCCAGGCCGGAGTGGTGAGCGAAGAGCCGGATGTGCTGAAGGCGCGTTACTTGGCGGTGGCCCTGGAACCGCGCCGCTTTCCCGCCGAGGGGTTCCGCTCGCTGCTCCCGCCGGGCCGGGTGGCCTGGCTGCGGGAGCGGCTGGAGTCGGAGCCGGGCGAAATCGACCGCGACGCCGCGCCGGTCACCTACTACCTCAACATGCTGCTGTGGGGGAAATTCAGCGCCTCCTGGTTCGTGGAGCGGCTGGAAGGGCTCCGCCGCATCGGCCCCTGGCCCTGGCTCCTTCCGCCCGCCCTGTTGGCGCTGTTGTGGATGTTGCGCGCCGCCCTCGAGGGAGAACCCCGCGAGCGGCGGCAAAGGGGGGCCGCCACTCAGGCGCTGGCAGCTCTGGGTCTCATCGCCATGGCGATCCAGCTCACGCTACTGTTCAGCTACCAGTCCCACGTGGGCTTCATGTTCGGGCGCATCGCGCTGCTCAACGGATTGTTCATGACCGGACTGGCGCTCGGCGCCGGCTTCATCGGGCTGGGGCTGACCCGCAGCCGACGTTCTTCCCTCCTTCTCGCCCTGCTGTTGGGGCTGGTGGGCGTCGCGCTCTGGTTCCTACCCTCCCTTCTCGACATGGTGGCGGGGACGGGGGGCGATCGACAAGAGACCATCTACCTGGCTCTCTGCCTGGCCGCCGGGCTGGCCACTGGCATCGGCTTTCCGCTGGCGGCGGCCGTCGCTCACCGGGAGACCGGAGAGGTGGTGGCCACCTCCGGCCTGGTGCAGGCCGCCGACAACTTCGGCGGCGCTCTGGGAGGAGCGCTCACCGGGGCGCTCCTGGTGCCTCTGATGGGCGTCGCGGGCACCAGCCGGCTGTTGGCGGGACTGGCCCTGCTGGCGACGCTGCCCCTGCTCTTCGCCCTTTACGCGCCGTCGGAGATCCCCGCGCTGCGGGTGCGCGGCGGCCGCGCCTTTCCCTGGAGTCCTCTCGGCTGGATCCTGACCTTCCTGGTGCTCCTTCAGTTCGGGTGGCACCTGGCGGAACGCGCCCGACGGCCTCCCCCCCTGGTCCATTTCGATACCCGGCTGCTGGAAGAGGTGAGCGGCTCTCACGACTTCCTCGAACGGGAATCGCCTTTCGTCCACTATCTGGGAGCCGGCCGCAGCGGCCGGTTGCCGGACTCCCCCGAGACGGCGACCCTTTCCACCCTGGCAGCGGCGCCCGAGGTGCGCGGCTACGCCGGCCCCCTGAACCTGCTGGTGTCGGTGGATCACGAGGGACGGCTGCGGGGCGTGCGCTACATCGACTCGGAAGAGACTCCCTCCTACATCGCCGACATCGGCCGGTGGCTGGCGGGACTCGCCGGGCTGGATCTGTCACAGCGGGGGCTGGATTTGCGGCGGGTGGACGCCCTCACCGGCGCCACGGTGTCGAGCCGGGCAGCGCTGGAGGCGATCAACCGCAGCGTGCGCGCCGCCGGCCGGGTGGCCTTCAACCGCGAGCTGGCGGGCGCCGGCGGGAGCACGGGACCGCCGGCCTGGCTGAAGCTCAAGTTCCTCGCCACCCTGGCGCTGTTGCTGCTCTTCTTTCCGGTCTATCTGCGGGGCGGCGAAACGGCGCGGCTGGCGTTCATGGCGGCCAGTGTGGGGCTGCTGGGGCTGTGGTTCAACACCTTGGTCACCGAGATCGACCTGGTGAACCTGAGCGAGGGACACTGGCCCTCCTGGAGCGACAATCCCCAGCGCTGGCTGCTGCTGGGTTTCACGGCCTTCGCCGGCCTGCTCTTCGGCCAGGTCTGGTGCGGCTATCTTTGTCCCTTCGGCGCCTTGCAGGAGTTCGTGTCGCGGTTCGGCCGCTGGCTGGGGTTGCGCCGCTACGCCCACCGTGCCTTGGACAGGCGCCTCCGTTTTCTCAAGTTCGTGCTCCTGGCCCTGCTCTTGTCGGCGGTGTGGTGGAGCGGCGACAGCCGCTGGGCAACGTTCGACCCCATGCAGTACGCGTTCGATCTCCCCTGGCAAGGTTGGGCGGCGGCGCTGGTGGTCCTGAGCCTGGCGGCCTCGCTCTTCTTCGTGCGCTTCTGGTGCCGCTATCTCTGCCCCATGGGCGCCTTCCTCGCCCTGAGCAACAAGCTGGCCCTGCTCCAGTATCTGGCGCCCCAGCGCCGCTTCGATCGCTGCGACCTGGGCGTGCGGGAGGAGTACGACATCGACTGCATCCGCTGCAACCGCTGCCTCACGGGGCGGGACTACGGCATCGGCCACCGCTCTTGGCGAGGGAGAGCCGAGATGCGCCCTCCCACGGTTCCGCCCCCCGGAAAGGGGCGCTCCATGGTGGAAAACCCGACGCCGGGCCGGAGCGGGCGGGCCTCCGGGCGTGGCTTCGATCGGAACCGCTCGAGTAAACTTGTGGCGGACCGAGAGGTCTAAGGCTTTCGGGAGGAGAGAGGCGAGATCTCTGCCAGCGCCATGTCCAAGAGCCTGCACGCAATCGTCCACCGCCGCCGCAACGACCTGGAGCTGCTGGGTCTGGTGGGCCTGATGCTGGCGGTCGTCGCCGTCTTTCTCTCCGGCCAGGCGGGACGGCCGCAAGGGGAAGGGGCGGGCTGGCGGCGCATCGACGTCGAGGCGGTGCAGCGGCTCATCGACAGCGGCGATCTGAGCGCGCACGAAGCGCGCTGGTACCGCGCCGACCGACGGCGGGAGAAGAAGCCGTGAGCCGCAAGGTCAGCTGCGAGCTCTGCCCCCGTCGTTGCGTGATTCCGGAAGGGGGCGCGGGCGATTGCCGCATCCGCGTCAACCTGGGCGGCAAGCTGCGCGCCACCACCTACGGACGGCCTTCCGCCGCTCACATCGATCCCATCGAAAAGAAGCCCCTCTACCACTTTCTGCCGGCCACCACCGCCTTCTCCATCGCCACCGCGGGCTGCAATCTCCACTGTCTCAACTGCCAGAACTGGCAGCTCTCTCAACGCGACGGCACCCAGATGGAGCAGCTTTTCCGCGCCGAACCGGAGGAGGTGGTGCGGGCCGCGAGCGAAAACCGGTGCCGATCCATCGCCTACACCTACTCGGACCCCATCGTCTGGTACGAGTACGCCCGCGACACCGCAACCCTGGCGCGCGAAGCGGGGTTGGCCAATCTCTTCATCACCGCCGGCTACATCAACCGCGAACCGCTGCGGGAGCTTTGCCGGGCGCTGGACGCCAGCAACACCGATCTCAAGGGTTTCGACGACGCCTTCTACCGCAAGGTCACCAGCGCCACCCTGCGGCCGGTGCTGGACGCCCTGGTGACCTTCCGCGAGGAGGGGGTCTGGCTGGAGGTGACCAATCTGGTGATCCCCACCTACAACGACGATCTCGCCATGATCCGCCGCATGGCAAAATGGATCCGCACCGAGCTCGGCGAAGAGACACCCTTGCATTTCAGCCGCTTCTATCCCATGTACCGGATGCGGAACCTGCCGCCCACCTCGGCGGAGATTCTCGAGCGGGCGCGCCGCGAGGCGATGGACGTGGGCCTCCACTACGTCTACATCGGCAACCTCATGGGACACCCCGGTTCCAACACCTGGTGCCCCCGGGACGGTACTCTGCTCATCGCCCGAACCGGCTTCCACGTCACCGAGAACAACCTGACGGCGGACGGCCGCTGTCCCAAATGCAAAGAGAAGATCCCAGGAGTCTGGCAATGAAGAAAACCACGCAGCCTCCCTCTCTCGACGCCCGAATCGATCACCGGCGGCGCCGACTGCTCGGCTTTCTCGCGGTCGCCGCCGGCGGCGCCACGGCGCAACCCTGGCGAAGAACCTGGAAGGGGGCCGAGCCGCTGTCGCTGCGGGAGGCCGACTTCTATACCGAACATCCCCTGGCGGGCTAGGGCGTGGCGCGGGCCTGGGCGCTCCTGTTGTCGCTGCTGGCGGCGGCGTTCTCTCCGGCCGCCCCGGCGCCGGAGAACGTCCGGCCGGCGGCGGTGGCCGGCTCCTGGTATCCGGGGGAGGCGGCGCCGCTGGCCGCCTACGTCGACAGACTGCTGAAAGCGGCGCCTTCTCCGTCGGCCCGAAAAGCTCCGCCGCCGCGGGCCCTGATCCTGCCCCACGCCGGCTACCGCTACAGCGGCGCCGTGGCGGCGGCCGGCGTGAAGCTGGTGCAGGGACGGAAGTACCGACGGGTGGTGATCCTGGGGCCGGCCCACAGAGGCGGATTCCACGGCCTCTCCATCGCCGGAGTCGACGCCTACCGCACCCCCCTCGGCCTCGTTCCCCTGGACCAGGACGCCATCCGGCGGCTTCGCCGTTCCGGCTTGGTCACCCGCGATGCCGACGCGCACCGGGAGGAGCACAGCATCGAGATGGAGCTGCCGCTGTTGCAACGAGCGCTGGCCCCCGGCTGGAAACTGGTGCCCATCCTGGTGGGCTGGTTGGACCCCGGCGACCCGGCGCGGGCGGCCGCGCTTCTGCGGCCCCTGCTGGACGACCGCACCCTGCTGGTGGTCTCCACCGATTTCACCCACTACGGCCCGGCCTACGGCTACCTCCCCTTTCCTCTCGACGCCAGGACCCCCGAGCGCATCGAATCGCTGGACGGAGGGGCGCTGCGCGCCATCCTCCGCAAGGATGCCGACGCCTTTCTGCGGTATCGCGCCCGTACCGGCATCACCATCTGCGGCTACCGGGCGGTGGCCATCCTGTTGCGGCTGCTGCCGCCCGAAGCGCGGGGCCGCGTGATCGCCCACACCACCAGCGGCGCCCTCACCGGCGACTATCGCCAATCGGTGAGCTACTACGCCATCGCTTTTCGCAGCCCCCGACCCCTCGGCGGAGAGAACGGCGATCCGCCTCCCAAGCGGCTGAACGAAGCGGAGTGGCGGCTCCTCCATCGCATCGCCGTGCAGGGGGTGCAGGACGCGGTGGCGGGGCGCTACGATCCCGAGGGGAGCCCCGCATACCGCGAGCTGGTCGCCCGCCTGCCGGAGTCGCTGAAGCGTCCCGCCGGCGCCTTCGTCACTCTCTGGAAAGGCGAAGGAAAGCTGCGCGGCTGCGTGGGCTACATTCCGCCCCGCTATCCGCTCCACCGCTCGGTCTACGACAACGCCTACAGCGCCGCCCGCGACGATCCCCGTTTCCTGCCGGTGCGGCGCGAGGAGCTGGCCCACCTGCAGATGGACATCAGCGTGCTTTCGCCGCTGCAACCCATCGAATCGCCACGGCAGTTCCATCCGGGAAAAGAGGGCATCGTGCTGGACGTGGCCGGACGGCGATCGGTCTACCTGCCCGAAGTGGCGTCGCGGATGGGGTGGAACCGGGAACAGACCCTCTCCTCCCTGGCGCGCAAGGCCGGCCTGCCACCCGACGCCTGGCGTCGAAAGGACGCCAGACTCTCGATCTTCACCACCCAGGAGCGCCACTTCGCCAAGGTGACCGCCGGAGACGACTCTTCCAGCACGCATCCAACCCGGCCGACGGCACGCCATCCTTGAGTCGTCGCCCCCTCGGTCGCCGGGGGCGCGCCCGCCGAACCGATTCGAGTTTCATATATTCGAAAAAACGAATAAACTAGCTGCACCCTTTTGCCACCTCTCCCGCTCCACACTCATGAACCGCCGCTTGCGTTCCCTGCTGTTCACCCTCGTCGCCCTGTTGCTGATCCTGGCCGTGGTGGCGGCGGCGGTGAAGATCCGCCACCACCGGGCCGAGGAGCTGGCGCATCTGCCGCCTCCCGAGGCCGCACCCTGGGCGCTCCATGTGGCGCCGCTCGTCCGCGGCGCGCTCTCCCGGGGCTTCCCCACCCTCGCCCGCCTGAGCGCCAGCCGGGAGATCACCGTGCGCGCTCAGGTGGCCGGCACCCTTCTGGAGATGGGCCCCCGGGAGGGGATCGCGGTGAAGCCCGGCGCGCTCCTCGCCCGCATCGACGTGCGCGAGCTGCTGGAGCAGCGTGCGGGTCTGCAGGCCCGCCTGGCGGCCGCCCGCGCCGAGGTGGAGCGCACCCATGACGACTACCGCCGTCAACAGGAGTTGAAGAGAAAGGGGCTCACCAGCGACGAGGCGCTGCAGGCCAAGCGCACCGCCTGGGTGGCCGCCCGCGAAGAGGTGAACAGCCTGGAGCGCCAGATCTCGGCGCTGGACGTGCGCATCGGCTACGGCCACGTCCGCTCTCCCGCCCAGGCGGTGATCGCCGCCCGCCTGGCCGAGCCCGGCGACGCCGTGCAGCCGGGGTCGCCCCTCTACCGGCTCACCGTGGACTCTTCCGCGCGCATCAAGGTGACCCTTCCCCAGGAGATCCTCGCCCAGGTGCATCCCGGCACGCCGGTGGTGCTCCGCTACGGGCAACGCCGGCTGCGCCACGTTCTGGACCGCATCTTCCCCGCCTTGGACGCCCGCGCCCTGGGTTCCGCCGAAGCGGATCTGAAGAAACTGCCCTTCGGCCTGCCCAGCGGCGCTAAGATTCCGGCGGTGGTGATCCTGCGCTCGGTGGAGGATGCCTGGGTGGTGCCCCAGCGCGCCCTGGTGGCCGGCGGCAGCGGACACGCCTGGCTGTTCCAGGTGCATGGCGGCCGGCTGCACCAGGTGCGGGTGCGGGTGCGACTGGAAGGGGACCGCCGGGTGGCAGTGGAGGGCGACCTCGCTGCCGGCGATCCGGTGGTGGTGGCCCACCGCAGCGTGCTGCTGCAGCTGCGTGACGGCGATCCCGTGGTGGTGGAGCCCCAGGCATGAATTTCGAGCGCGTGCTCCGCCAGCCCCACGCCATCCTGGCCGCCACCCTGGTGGTGGTGCTGCTGGGCGTTCTGGGCTACCTGCGGATGCCCACCAACCTCTTCCCCGACGTGAACCGCCCGAGCGTCTCGGTGGTGACCCTCTGGCCGGGAGCGGCGGCGGCGGACGTAGCCCGGGAAGTCACTCACCCCCTGGAGGTGCGCATGTCGGCCATCGACGGCGTGCGCCGGGTCACCTCCACCTCGCGCGACGGCGTCTCCGCGGTGCAGGTGGAGTTCGAGTACGGCAAGCCCATCGAGAACGCCGCCAACGCCGTCACCACCGAGCTGTCGCGGGTGCGCGGCCTGCTGCCTGCGGGCATCCGCGAACCGCTGGTGTTCAAGATCACCGACGCCGCGCGGCCGGTGATGGTGCTGGCGGTGACGCCGGCCCCTGGCAGCGGCCTGGACCTGGGCGACGTGCGGCGCCTGGCCGAGAATCCGCTGCGCGACGCCCTGCTCAATCTGCCGGGAGTGGCCGAGGCGGAGATCTTCGGCGGCGACCGGCGCCAAGTGGAGGTGGCGCTGGATCGCAACCGTCTGGAGGCCCACGGCCTCACCGTGGGGCAGGTGGCCGCGACCCTGGCCGGTTCCAACCTGTCGCGGCCCGCGGGGCTGATCCACCAGCAGGGCAGCCGCTACCTGCTCACCGCCCGGACCCTGGCCCGAACCCCCGCGGATCTGGCGGCGGTGCTGGTCCCGCTTCCCGGCGGCCGGGAGATCCGCGTGGGAGATCTGGGGCAGGTGCGCTGGGGCGCGGCCGACGCCACCTCCCTCTACCGGGGCAACGGCCGGCCGGCGGTGGCGGTGGCCCTGCTGCGCTCCGAGGAGGGCCACTCCCAGAACGTGATCGAAGCGGTGCAGCGGGCGCTGCCCCGCATCGCCAAGCGCTTTCCCACCCTCCATCTGGAGGTGGCGGACACCCAGGGCCGCCTCATCGGCCTCACCGTGAGCAACATGCTCGACAGCCTGCGCGACGCGGTGATCATGACCATCTTCGTGATCCTGCTGTTCCTCGGCAACACCCGCGCCTCGCTGGTGGTGGCGCTGGTGCTGCCGGTCTCCTATCTGATCACCTTCGCCGTGCTCAAGGCCATCGACTACGAGTTCGACATGGTCACCCTGTCGGCCATCATCATCGCCGTGGGGCTGCTGGTGGACGACGCCATCGTGGTCATCGAGAACATCGAGCGGCGCATGGTGGAGCTGGGCGAACGGGGCTTCACCGCGGCCGCCAACGGCACCCGGGAGATCCTGCTGGCCGATGCCGCCGGCACCATCACCACGGTGCTGGTGTTGATCCCCATCATGTTCATCGGCGGCTACGTGCAGCAGGTGCTCCGGCCCCTCACCGTCACCCTCTCCATCGCCCTGCTGGCCTCGCTGGTGGCCTCGGTGACCCTGATCCCGCTGCTCTCGCCCTGGATCATCCGCGCCGGCGCGCGCGACCCGCTGGGCTGGCTGTTGCGCCCCTTCGACCGTTTCGTCACCGAACCGCTGAAGGCGTTCTATCTCGCCCTGGTGCGCTGGGGGCTGCGGCACCGCGCCCTGGTGATCCTCGGCTTTCTGCTGCTGTTCCTCGCCTCGGCCAACCAGATGCGCTTTCTGGGCCGCGAGATCATGCCCCTGATGGACACCGGCGTGACCCGCATCACCTTCGAGGCCGAGCCGGACACCGACGACGACCGCGTGCGGCAGCTGATGACGCGCATCGAAAAGGTGATCGAGGAGGAGATCCCCGCCGACTGGATCCTGTTCACCTCCGCGGTGGCCGGTTCCGAGGCGGGCGTCAAGGCCTTCGGCGCCCAGCGGCGCCTGCAGCAGGGGGAGATCACTCTCAACCTGGTGGACCGCTTTCACCGCGACCAGGACATCTGGACCCTCCAGGACCGCATCCGCCGCCGGTTGCGCCGCATCCCCGGCCTGATCTCGGCCAACCTGGCGGTCTACGGCGCCACCCCCCTCTCCTCCATCCGCTCCAACGTGGACGTGATGCTCCAGGGACCCGACCCGGCGGTGCTCGACCGCCTGGCCGACGAGGCGATGGCGCGGCTGAAGAGGGTGGGCGGCCTCACCGGCGTGGAACGCAGCTGGCAGGGCGCTTCGCGACGCATCGAGCTCAACGTGGAGCCGGCGCGGGCCCGACTCTACGGTCTCACCGCCCTCCAGGTGGCCGAGCAGGTGGCGGCCCTGGTGGACGGCATCGCCGGCGGCAGCCTGCGGGTGCCGGGAGAGAACGCCATTCCCGTGTGGGTGCGGCTGCGTCCGGACCAGCGCGACGGGCTCACCGATCTGCGGGCCCTCGACATCCGCGCCGCCGACGGCACCCTGGTGCCCCTGGCGGCCATGGCCGCGCCGCGCTGGATCACCCAACCCACCGCCGAGACCCACCAGGCGCTGCTGCCCACGGTGGACGTGCTGGCCTGGCGCCGCGACATCTCCATCACCCGACTGCACCAGCGGGTGGCCGCCGCCCTGGCCGACCTGCCCCTGCCGCGCGGTTACAGCATCCACTACGAAGGGGAGTACAAACAGCTGCAGGAGTCCTTCGGCCGGCTGGCGCGCTCCTTCGCCATCGGTCTGGCGCTGCTCTATCTCATGCTGGTGGTCACCTTCCGCTCCTTTCTCCAGCCCCTGGCCATTCTCTTTACCCTGCCCCTGGCCATCATCGGCGCCGCCTGGGGGTTGATGCTGGCGGGCAAGTTCGGCTCCATGCCGGGCTTCATGGGGCTGATCCTGCTCATGGGGGTGGTGGTGAACAACGGTATCCTGCTGGTGGACTTCACCCACCAGGCGTTGCAAAGGGGACGTTCCCTGAACGACGCCCTCCTCGACGCGGTGCGCATCCGCACCCGCCCCATCCTCATGACCGCCGTCTCGGCCGCCGTGGGCATGCTGCCCATCGCCCTGGAGTGGGCGGTGGGCATCGAGCGGCTCTCGCCCCTGGCCATCGTCGCCATCGGCGGCCTGCTCACCGGCACCTTCCTCACCCTGCTGGCGGTGCCCGTCTTCGCCCATGTGCTGGCGCGCTGGAAGGGGATTCGATGAACCGGAAAGCCCCATGCTTCGCATCCTTATTCTGCTGGGCGCCGCCGTGGTGTTCATCCTCCCCGGCCACATCGACAGCGCCCTGATCACCGAGTTCGGCGACAAGCTGCCGCCGAGCCGTCTGCCTTCGCCACGGACGCTGAATCTGCTGCGGGCGGCGATGATGCTCGCCGGTGCCGGCCTCGCCTCGCGGGTCATCGCCAGACGCCGGCGCCTGGGGCTGGAGGACAAGCCCCCTTACGACGACTTTCCCTGAAATGCGGGGCGCCGTTGAAAAACGGTGATTTGAAAACCAATATATACGGTAAATCATATATAGTAGACGCATGTTCGAGCATTTCGGCAATCTGGTGGCCTTCCGGTGGCTGGGCCTGGCGCCCCAGACTCCTCTCGGAGCGGCGGTGCAGTTCTTCGTCATGGACGCCGCCAAGATCTTCGCGCTGCTGCTGGTGGTGGTCTACGTCATGGGCCTGCTGCGCGCCCTGCTTTCCCCCGAGAAGGTGCGCGACTTCGTGCGCGGACGCCCCGAATGGCTGGCGCGCGCCCTGGCCGTCTTGCTGGGGTCGGTGACCCCTTTCTGCTCCTGCTCCTCGGTGCCCCTGTTCATCGGCTTCGTGGAGGCGGGCATTCCCTTGGGGGTCACCTTCTCCTTCCTCATCGCCAGCCCCATGATCAACGAGGTGGCGGCGGTGATCCTGGTGGGCGTCCTCGGTTGGAAGCTGGCGGCCCTCTACGTGGCGGCCGGCATGGCGGTGGCCTGGATCGGCGGAGTGATCATGGAGTGGTTCCGGCCCGAGCGCTGGGTGGAGGAGTATGTCTGGAAGATCCGCATGGGCGAGGCGCGGCGCGCCGCCCCGGACACCTCACTGGCGGCCAGCCACCGCTACGCCTGGCAGGAGGTGAAGGAGATCGTCGGGCGCATCTGGAAATGGGTGCTGCTCGGCATCGCCGTGGGCGCCCTCTTCCACGGCTTCGTCCCCGAGCGCTGGGTGAGCCAACATCTGGGAGGCGACGCCTGGTACACGGTGCCCCTGGCGGTGCTGCTGGGCATTCCCCTCTACTCCAACGCCACCGGGGCGATCCCCATCGCCGAGGCGATGCTCGGCAAGGGGGTGGCCCTGGGCACGGTGCTGGCGCTGATGATGAGCATCGCCGCCCTCTCCCTGCCGGAGATGCTGATCCTGCGCAAGGTGATCCGCTGGCCCGCCCTGGCGCTCTACGCCGGCGTGCTCGCGGTGGCCTTCACCCTGGTGGGCTGGGGCTTCAATCTGATTTCCTGATCATTCGGAGGAGACGCACATGAAGAACGTCAAAGTACTGGGCAGCGGCTGCGCCAACTGCCAGACCACCGCCCGGCTCATCGAAGAGACGGCCCGAGAGCTGGGCGTGGAGATCGAGCTGGAAAAGGTCGAGGAGACGGCCCGGATCATGAGCTACGGCGTCATGTCCACCCCTGGCGTGGTGATCGACGGCACCGTGGTACATGCCGGCGGGGTGCCGGACCGCAAGACGATCGAAAGGTGGCTGCGGGCCTGAACGGGACCCGCGGGCGGTCCGCCACGCCGCCCTTTCTTCTCTTCGAGATCCTCATTCCGAGGTTCCGGCCGCTCCCCACATCTTGTGGCGGCCGGGGAGCGGCCATTTCAGAATCTCCTGAAACGGTGATGTTTCCAACCGTCTGAATTGCCGCGAATATTTTCGCTTCCCCCATTTCATCCACAGGCAACTCACACTTTTTGCCCCCATTTTCACCGCTTTATACACAATATATTGTGGTTGACACCAAAAACCACCCTACATATGATGCCCTCGTACCCAGCGGCCGGCAGCCGCCGACGCCCATGCCGCAAGTCGCGGCGCCGCCCGCTCCAGCAACCCAGCACACCAGGGAGAGACCATGGCCACCACCGAGACTTCCGCTTCCGTCGAAGAGATCGCCGTTCCCCCCACCACCGACACCGCGCTGCAGCCCCCCTCTCCTGCCCCGGAGCAACCCACCGTGCCCCTACAGGTGATGAAGCGCAACGGCAAGGTGGTGAGTTTCGACGCCACCAAGATCAGCATCGCCGTCACCAAGGCCTATCTGGCGGTGGAAGGGCAGGGAGCCGCCGCCTCGGCGCGGGTGCACGAGTTGGTGCGGAACATCACCCAGCAGGTGGTGGAGGCGCTGGTGCGTCGCAAGCCCGAAGGAGGCACGGTGCACATCGAGGACATCCAGGACCAGGTGGAGCTGGCGTTGATGCGCGCCGGCGAGCACAAGGTGGCGCGCGATTACGTGCTCTACCGCGAGGCGCGCGCCAAAGAGCGGGAAGAGGCGGCCAAGGCGGCCGGCGAGGAGGAACATCGGGTCAACGTCACCCTGGCCGACGGCAGCCAGCAGCCTCTCGACATCCAGCGGCTGCGCGATCTGGCCGACGAGGCGTGTCGCGGGCTCGCCGGAACCGATCCCCAGCGTATCCTCGACGACACCTGCCGAAACCTCTTCGACGGCGTGAAGGAGGCGGACGTCTACCAGACCCTGGTGATGAGCGCCCGCACCCTCATCGACGCCGAGCCCAACTACTCCCGGGCCGCCGCCCGGCTGCTGATGGAGATCCTGCGGCGCGAGGCGCTCGATTTCCTGGAGCTGCCCGGGGTGCAGACCCAGGCGCAGATGGCCGAGGCCTACGGCGACTATTTCCGGGCCTATGTGCGCCGCGCGGTGGAGCTGGAGCTGCTCGACCCCCGACTGGCCCAGTACGACCTGGAGCGCATCACCGCCGCCCTCAAGCCCGAGCGCGATCTCGAATTCACCTACCTGGGGCTGCAGACCCTCTACGACCGCTACTTCATTCACGACGCCGGCGGCACCCGCTTCGAGCTGCCCCAGGCCTTCTTCATGCGCGTGGCCATGGGTCTGGCCATCAACGAGATCGAGCGCGAGGCGCGCGCCATCGAATTCTACGAGCTGCTCTCCAGCTTCGACTTCATGAGCTCCACCCCAACCCTCTTCAACTCCGGCACCCTGCGGCCGCAGCTCTCCAGCTGTTATCTCACCACCGTGCCGGACGACCTCGAGGGCATCTTCGGCGCCATCCGCGACAACGCGCTCCTCTCCAAGTTCGCCGGCGGTCTGGGCAACGACTGGACGCCGGTGCGGGGGCTGGGCTCCCACATCAAGGGGACCAACGGCAAGAGCCAGGGGGTAGTGCCCTTCCTGAAGGTGGCCAACGACACGGCGGTGGCGGTGAACCAAGGCGGTAAACGGAAAGGCGCCGTCTGCGCCTACCTGGAGACCTGGCACATCGACATCGAAGAGTTCCTGGAGCTGCGCAAGAACACCGGCGACGAGCGCCGCCGCACCCACGACATGAACACCGCCAACTGGATTCCCGATCTGTTCATGAAGCGGGTGGCCGAGGAGGGCGAGTGGACCCTCTTCTCGCCCGACGAGACGCCAGACCTGCACGACCTCACCGGCCGCGCCTTCGAGGAGGCCTACGTCGCCTACGAAGAGAAGGCGCGCCGCGGCGAGATGAAGATCCACAAGACGGTGAAGGCGGTGGAGCTGTGGCGCAAGATGCTCGGCATGCTGTTCGAGACCGGCCACCCCTGGATCGCCTTCAAGGACCCCTGCAACATCCGCTACACCAACCAGCACCAGGGGGTGGTGCACTCCTCCAACCTCTGCACCGAGATCACCCTCCACACCAACCGCAACGAGATCGCGGTATGCAACCTCGGCTCGGTGAACCTGGTGAACCACGTCACCGAGGAGGGGCTGGATCTGGCCAAGCTGGAAAAGACCGTCTCCACCGCCATGCGCATGCTCGACAACGTCATCGACTACAACTACTACTCGGTGCCCCAGGCGCGCAACTCCAACCTGCGCCACCGCCCCGTGGGGCTGGGCATCATGGGCTTCCAGGACGCCCTCTACAAGCAGCGCATCCAGTACGCCAGCGAAGAGGCGCTGGAATTCGCCGACCGTTCCATGGAGGCGGTGAGTTACTTCGCCATCCAGGCCAGCACCGACCTCGCCGAGGAGCGCGGCCGCTACTCCACCTTCGAAGGTTCGCTCTGGAGCCGCGGCATCCTGCCCATCGACTCCCTCAAGCTGCTGGCCGAGGAGCGCGGCGGCTACCTGCAGGTGGACCTGACCCAGACCATGGACTGGGACGCTCTGCGCGAGCGGGTGAAGACGGTGGGCATGCGCAACTCCAACACCATGGCCATCGCCCCCACCGCCACCATCTCCAACATCTGCGGGGTGAGCCAGTCCATCGAGCCCACCTATCAGAACCTCTTCGTCAAGTCGAACCTCTCGGGCGAATTCACCGTGGTCAACCCCTACCTGGTGCACGATCTGAAGGAGCGGGGTCTGTGGGACGAGGTGATGGTCAACGACCTCAAGTACTACGACGGCTCCCTGGCCCCCATCGACCGCATTCCGCCCGACCTCAAGGCGCTCTACGCCACCGCCTTCGAGATCGACCCGCGCTGGCTGGTGGAGGCCGCCTCGCGCCGCCAGAAATGGATCGACCAGGCCCAGAGTCTCAACCTCTACATGGCCGAGCCCTCCGGCAAGAAGCTGGACAACCTCTACAAGCTGGCGTGGGTGCGCGGCCTCAAGACCACCTACTACCTGCGTTCAATGGGCGCCACCGGGGTGGAAAAGACCACCGCCGCCCCGCCCGAGGGCAGCGTCAACCTGCTGGGCGCCAAACCCGGCGGCGCCGCTCCCGCGGCCTGCTCCATCCTCGATCCCGACTGCGAGGCCTGCCAGTGAGCCGCCGCAGAGATCCCCGTCAACCCGAACATCTGAAGGAGAGCCGAACATGCTGAACTGGGACGACCCCATCGCCGCCGCCAAGGAGCCCCGCCTGGATCCTCTCCAGTCGGGCACCGAAGCCATCCGCGAGAAGAGCGCGCCCGCCGCCGCGCCAGCCGAGGAGAAAAGGCCCGCCTTCGAGCCCATGAAACCGGTGAACCCCGACGACAAGCGCGTCATCAACGGCCTCACCGACATCAACCAGCTGGCGCCCTTCAAGTATCCCTGGGCCTGGGAATACTTCCTCAACGCCAACAGGAACCACTGGACGCCCCTGGACATCAACATGGCCCAGGACGTGCAGGACTACCAGCACAAGCTCACCCTGGAGGAGCGTCACGTCTATGAGAACGTGCTCGCCTATCTCACCACCTCCGACGTGCTGGCCATGCGCAACATCGGCCTGGCGGTGATGGAGAAGATGTCCGCCCCCGAGTTGCAGATCTACCAGGCCCGGCAGGTGTACGAGGAGGCGCTGCACACCTGGACCTACCAGCACTGCATCGAGACCCTGGGTCTGGACCAGGGGGAGATCTACAACCGCTACCGGGTGGTGCCGGAGATCAACGGCAAGATCCAGGTGGCCAACCGCCGGCTCGACTCGGTGCTGCGCGCCGACATCGACCTCACCGACCGCGACGAGCTGGAAAACTTCCTCATGGCCTACACCTTCTTCGCCGGGATCTTCGAAGGGTGCTGGTTCTACAACGGCTTCAGCCCCATCTTCGCCCTGCAACGCCGGGGGCTGATGAAGGGCACCGCCGAGCAGCTCCAGTACATCATGCGCGACGAAGTGCTGCACGCCTCCTTCGGCATCCGCGTGGTCAAGCAGATCCTGTTGGAAGAGGAGGTGACCCTCGACCCCAAGGACCTGCGCGAAATGTGGGACGAGGCCCACGCCTGCGAGGACGCCTACGCCGGCTACATCCTGCGCGACCCCATCCTCGGCTACAGCAAGGAGGACCACATGGAGCAGTTCCGCTTCGTGGCCAACCGCCGCGCCCGCCAGCTCGGCCTGGAAGAGCCCTTCCCCGGCGCCCAGTGCGCCCTGCCCTGGCTCGACGAACAGGCCAACCTGCGCAAGGAGAAGAACTTCTTCGAGACCAGGGTGACGGAATACCAGACGGGAGGCGCGTTGAGCTGGGACTGAGCCACCCTGGGCCGCGTCGAGGGGCGCGGCCTTTTCCTCTTTTCCTTTCCCGCAACGGAACCCCATGCCGATTCGCCTGCTCTTCCTTCTGATGGTCCTTCTTCTCACCGCCTGCGGGGCCTCCATCTCCCCGTGGAAGAGCGAGGGGGCGGACGGCGCGGAGAGCGAGGCGGTTCGGGCGGCGGATCTGGGCGTGCTGAGAAAGCTGTTGGCACAGAGCTCCATCCCGCCGGTGATCCGCCTGGCCCCCGGCACCTACCATACCCGCTCGCCGCTGCGCATCCGCGACGTCCATGGTCTGCGTCTGGAGGCCCGGGGCGTTCATCTGATCCTGGAATCGCGGGACGAGAACGTGATCGAGATCCGCGACAGCGACCATGTCTCCATCGTCGGCATCCACGCCCGTCACGCCGAGCCTTCGGGACCGCCGGGCTGTCTGGGCACGGTGATCCAGATCGAGAACAGCCGCGAGGTGGAGATCGCCGAATCGGAGCTGGACGGCAGCGGCATCGTCGGCATCGCCGCCTACGACTCGCCGGGGCTGCTCATCCGCCACAACCACATCCATCACAACAGCGCCTATCCGGTGGTCTACCAGGGGCCTTCGGTGACCTTGATCGACAACCGCTTCGAGGCCAACGGAAACGGCAACCGCATCGCTTTCTCGCGCCGCTCCGACCAGTGGCCGCCCACCCACGACATCGGCCGCGACATCCGTCTTCCCGGCCTGCGGATGGAAGGCAACACCTTCGTCCCTTCGCGCTGAAAGCGCTTTCACAGCCCCGGCAGACGGAGCTGCGACCCTTTCTCCTCCCGCCGCGGCGGCCGGAAGAGGTCGCAGCGAAGTTCCGGCGGCTCGACCATTCCCAATCGGCGGCTGGCGAGCCGGAAGCGCTGGCCGAGGAGGGCCGCGTAGGCACCCTCGCCGGTCATCCTTCGCCCGAAGCGCGCGTCATGAAGGCGGCCTCCGTGCAGCTCGCGGACGCGGCCGAGCACCCGCTCCGCCCGTTGGGGGAAGTGGTCCCGCAGCCAGGCTTCGAACAGCTCTCCCACCTCCTTCGGAAGACGCAGCACCACCATGCGCGCGCTCGTGGCGCCGGCCTCGCGGGCGGCGGCGAGAATCCTTTCCAGCTCGTGGTCGGTGAGCGCCGGAATCGACGGCGCCACCAGCACGGTGACGGGAATGCCCGCCCCGGCCAGCCGGCGGATGGTGAGCAGCCGCCGCCTCGGCGGCGCGGCCCGGGGTTCCATGAGCCGCGCCAGACCATGGTCCAGGGTGGCGATGGAGACGGCGCAGCGGACCAGCCCCTGGCGGGCCATGGGAGCCAGAATGTCGAGATCCCGCTCGATGAGGGCCGACTTGGTGACCATGCAGACCGGATGGCGGCACTCCGCCAGCACTTCCAGCAGACGCCGCGTCAACCCCGTTTCGCGCTCCACCGGTTGCCAGGCGTCGGTGTGGCTGCCCAGGGCGAGAGGCGCGGGCCGGTAACCGGAGCGGGAGAGCTCCGCGCGCAACAGCCTCGGGGCGTCGGGCTTGCAGAAAAGGCGGGTCTCGAAATCGAGCCCGGGCGAAAGATCCATCCAGGCGTGCCCCGGCCGGGCGTAGCAGTAGATGCAGCCGTGCTCGCAACCCCGGTAGGGGTTCACCGAGCGGTCGAAGGGAACATCGGGCGAGCGGTTGCGGCTGAGAACGGTGCGGCTGGCTTCCGCCTGCAAGGTGGTGCGCGGAACCTCGAAGGGGTGGCCGCTGCCGGGCAGGGGCTCCGTCCGCTGGCGCTGGTAGCGGTTGGGCGGGTTGCGCACAGTGCCACGGGCAAAGGGACGGCGGGGATTCTTCATGGATCGAGGAATCGAGGGACGGAATCGTCATTGTACTACGTTTGTTCTATATCGTCCTCCGGATTTAAGGTGTTTGACGTTGCCTGCCGCGCTCACCGGGCTCGAGGAAAAGGGCGAAAATCCGCTGGATTCCCGCTTTCGCGGGAATGACGATTCGTCTCGCCATTCCGCTGCAGCGCACGCGGAGGGCCGGAGTCCGGAGAAGCTGGATTCCCGCTTTCGCGGGAATGACGGTTCGTCTCGCCATTCCGGCCGCAGCGCACGCGGAGGGCCGGAATCTGGAGGAGCTGGATTCCACCTGCGCGGGAATGAGCACGAAAAGCTGCTGACAAAGCACGACAGCTGCGTTTCGTCCAGGGAAACGAGGCGGATTACCACTTGCACCGGGTGCTGGGGCAAAATGGGAATTTTCGTCCTTCGACAGAGCGGAACCATGCAGACCGGCCCGAGAGAGATCACCACCCCTTTCCGCCCCATTCCCTTGGAAGTGCCCGAGGGGATGGCGCCCAACGAGTTCTTCAACAGCACCGAGAACCTGAACGATCTGGAGCACAACAACGGCCTGCTGCGCAACCCCGAGAATCTGCTGCTCTACCGCAAGGCGCTGGGCCACAGCAACCTGTTCGACACATCCATCATCTACAACACTTCGCGCTGCATCCTCGACCCCCTGGGACGGCCGGTGCGGCGCACCCAGGTACCCGAGGCGGTGAAACACGTCTGGAACCGCATGAACCAGGTGATCCTGGACTACATGCTTGAGCAGTTTCCCGACCCGGAAGAGACCCTGTTGCTGGTGGGAGAAGCAAGCCTGGACGCCACTTGGCCGCTCACCGCGCCCGGCGTGCCCAGCATCCGCATGCTGCACAACCACTTCATCGCTTTCGACATGGAACAGCTGCGCCGCGCCAAGCTGGCCGACCCCGACAACCCCAACCTCACCGACGGGGGGCAGCACAGCCTCTTCCAGCGCTATCTGCGCGACGTCTACCGGGACTTCTTCGAGGGACTGGAACTGGAGATCCTCCAGCCGGTGGAGCAGGACGGCGCCACCCTCGCCCTCACCGGCTATCCCCAGGGGCTGCCGAGCTGGAAGATCGACAGCGGCGCCCAACGGCTGAAGGACATCTGCTTCTGGAGGGAGTACGAACTGATCCTCAAGGGTTTCATCGACTTCTACCGCACCTTCTTCAGCCAGGTCTCCACCCGCAACGCGCCCATGCCCAAGGATGTCTGGTTCCCCGAGGCCGTGGAGCGCAAGCTACTCTACAACAACGATTTCCTGGCCACGGCAAAGATGGTGCGCGAGCGCTGCATCCGCGACCCTCAGTACGCCAACGCGGTGCGCTGGCAACCCGCCTTCAAGCAGCTCATCTACCGCAACGACCGGGGCGAGCTCGTCGTCACCATCAGCCAGAACTCCATCGGCAACGCCATCACCGAGCTGCTCGGCGTGGTGGTCCGGCGGGTGCCCGACGCCGAGGCCTACGAGAAAGCCGAGCCGGCGCTGCTGGAAAAGTTGTTGGAGGTGCGACGACGGCTGGTGCGGGCCGATCTGGGAGAAGGCATCGAAACGCCCTGGTGGGGAAAGGAGTGAAGGAAGAATCGGCGACTTCCCTGGTCCGTCCGTCACTGGCGTTTTCCGTCCGGGCGAGGCCGCCCGCGGAACGCTCGAACGCACCGGAAGAACGGCCGAACGCAGGGCTCGACGAAGGTTCACCGTCGAGCATCTCCAGGATCGGATCGAGATCATGAACCGGAATCCCGAAACTCCGCCCCTGTTGAGATGCGAGGGTCTCGACAAGCGCCTCGGTTCCGTCCAGGTCCTGTCTGGAGTGGGATTCAGCGCGTTTCCTGGAGAGATCCTGGGCATCATCGGCCCCAACGGCGCGGGCAAGACCACCTTGATGGAGTGCCTCGCCGGGCTTCTTCCCCTCGATTCCGGAACGCTGCGCTGGGGCGACCGGCCGCTGGACGAGCGGCTCGCCCGCCGGGTGCTCTTCTATCTGCCCGACGGCATCCTGCCGTACGCCGACGACCGGGTGGCGCAGGTGTTGGATTTCTTCCGGCGCATCCATGCCGCAGACCGGCAGGCGCTCCGCGACTTGGTGCGGCGACTCGGCCTGGAAACGGCGCTCGAGAAGCGGGTGCGCGCGCTGTCGAAGGGCTACCGCCGCCGGCTTCTGCTGGCCATCGGCCTGCTCTCGTCCCAGCCCCTGCTACTGCTCGACGAGCCGTTCGACGGCTTCGACCTGCGCCAGACTCTGGGCATCATGGCGCTGCTGCGGGAATCCCTGAGCAAGCGCGCCTTGCTCCTCTCCATCCATCAACTGTCCGAGGCGGAGAGAATCTGCCACCGCTTTCTTCTTCTCGACGAAGGCGCCGTGGCCGGCCTGGGAACCTTGGAAGAGCTGCGCCGCCAGGCGGGGGTGAGCGAGCGCGCGGGGCTCGAGGAGGTCTTCCTTGCCCTCGTCTAGAAAAAGCACGGCGCTGCTGTTGTGGCGACAGGAGCTGCGCACCCTGCTCCTTTCGCCGGCTCCCTGGCTGATGCTGGCGATCCTCTCCTGGCTGGTGGGATACAGCTTCGTCCAGGCGGTGGAACTCTTCAGCCAAGCCAGCAAGACGGCCCTTGAATATCCCCAACTCGCCAAGGGGATGAATCCCATGCAGGGCGTCTTCGTGCCCACGTTCGGGGCCTACTATCTGGTGGAGACCCTGCTCTTGCCTTTCGTGGTGATCCGCCTCGTCGGTCACGACAAGCAGACGGGCAACCTGAAGCTGCTTCTACAACTGCCGTTATCGACCTTCGGTCTCAACGGCATCAAGCTGTCGGCCCTGGCCGGCGTGGGGCCGCTGTTCCTGCTTCCCGGCGTTTCGGCCCTGCTCGCCTGGCGGCACCTGGGCGGCGCCGTCCCCCTCTCTCCCCTGCTCACTCTGCTGCTGGGCCATCTGCTCTACGCCCTGACCATCGCCTGCATCGCCCTGTTCGCCAGCGTGATCTCCACCGGTCAAGCCAGCGCGGCCATGCTCTGCCTGGCGGCCACCCTGGGCTCCTGGGTTCTGGACTTTTCCTCCCACGGCGGCGGTTGGATGGAAGCGTTGAGCGCGGTTTCCCTCACCACCTTGTTGCGCCGGTTCGAAAACGGCCTGCTCTCCTCCAGCGCCGTCGGCGGCTTTCTGATCCTCTCTCTGCTCTTTTACCTGCTGGCGTCGGTCTTCCTGAAGCCAAGGCTGCGCTTGCGGCAAAAGTTGAAAACCGCCATCTGGCTCCTGGCCGTCCTCGCCGCTCTCCTCTTTCTGGTGCTGCGCAATCCGCTGTCGCTGGACATGACCGAGAATCGCCGCCACTCTTTCAATCCGGCGGACGAGCGGGCGCTTTCCGCCATGCAGGGCGTCCTGACGATCACCGTGCACATGAACCGGGACGACAGCAGACTCGTCGATTTCGAGCGCAGCCTCCTCTCCAGGCTTCGGCGGGTGGTTCCCCATCTGCGGATCCTCTATGTGAAAAGCGCTTCGGGGGCCCTGTTCGGCGCCACCGGCGGAGACGAATACGGCCTGATCGAATATGACTATCAGGGACGGCACGACCAGAGCTACTCCACCAGCCCCAGCGAGGTGCTGCCCCTGATCCATGCCCTCGCCGGCCAGCGGGTGAAGCCCGAGCCGGTTTCCCCCTATCCCGGGCATCCCCTGGTGGCGGACGCCTCCGCCGCCGAGTGGTGGTTCTACCTGGCGCTGCCGCTCATCTATCTCGGCGGTTACGGCTGGATGCGCCGGCCCGCCCCTTACGCGACGTTCTTCTCAAGGAGGTATTGAAAAATGCACGCTGACAAACTCCGCTCTTCTCTGGCCTTCGCGCTCGTTCTGTTTCTGCTTCCGGCATGGGCATCCGCCGGCGAAGCCCCAGGCACGGCCACCGTCACCGAAGATTTCTCCGGAGAGACCGTGGGCGCACCGCCAAAATCCTTCACGCCCGCCGTCGGCAACTGGTACATCGGCAGCGATGACGGCAACAAGGTGCTGGTGGTGGACGGCAGCAAATGGCGCCGGGGGCAGCCCGCCGCCGGCTTGGCCGACAAGGCCCGCGCGCTCTATGGAGAACGCTACGCCGAATTTCTGGACAACGTGAAAGCCTACGCCTACTACCCTTTCGCCGTGTTCCGCAAAGTGGCGGATTTCAGCGAAGGAGAGATCCACATGCGTTTCAAGGCGATCGCCGGACGCATCGATCAAGGCGCCGGCATCCTTTTCGATCTCAAGCCCAACGGCGATTACTATGCGCTTCGAGCCAACCCCCTGGAAGACAATCTGGTGCTGTGGCGGCTCCGCCATGGGCGCAGAACCTCCGTCGCCTGGGTGCGCGACGTACGCACGCCCTCGCGCCAGTGGCACACACTGAGCCTGAAGGTCCACGGCAAGACCATCGAGGGATACGTCAACGGCAAACGCTATCTCACCCATACCCTCCCCGCGTCCGTGTCCGGCAAGGTGGGCATCTGGACCAAGGCGGACAGCGTGGTGTTCTTCGACGACTACAAAGTGACGCCGAAATCGGCGGAGTGATCGGAGCGGGAGCGGGAGGAGCCGACCGCGCGGGGATGCTGACAGGCGGAACCCTGATCATCGATGCCTCCTCCAATCCCGCCCCGACGCCCGGATTCCGGACCAAGGGCCGTGCGATCCTTCATCGAATGGCCGCGCCGATCGTCGTCTCGACAGGCTCCGTTCGGACGGCGTTCCGACCCCTTGATTTTCATCCGACCGCTCCCATCTGAATAACCACGATTCTCCGAATGGATGATCGGACACGGTCGCGGGCGATCGCGGCCTGTTCACACGATTCGAAGATGTGAGGGATGGCATGAGCGCATGTCATCCATGAGCGAAATCGAACATCGCAATCGGCCGGACATGATCCCGGAAGGGGTCGTTGTGTCTGCCGCAACCCGAGGAATGAAACGATGAAGCTGAAAGTGGAAGGAAAAGAGATAGAAACCGACGAAGAAGGATATCTGATCGATCCCGATCAGTGGGACGAATGCGTGGCTGAAGCCATCGCGGCACGAGAGGGAATCGAGCTTACTGACATGCACTGGGCGATGATCAACTATTTCCGAACTTTCTACGAAGATCATATGCGCCATCCATCCATGCACGAGTGGGTGAAAACCCTGGGAAGGTTTCACGGAAAACCATGGAAGGACGCTAAAAGCTATCGGGATTTTCTATATGAACTTTTCCCGAAGGGTCCAATCCAAGAATTGTGCAAATTGGCGGGGTTGCCGAAACCCGTGGAAGAAACCGAAGAATAAAATCAAGGAGAACCCTGATGAAAAAGACATTCCAAAAACTCGCAACAGCATCCTTGATCCTTGGATTGACCGCTGGAACGCCTCTCATGGCCAAGCAGGGGACCCTCCCCGACCATGCGGGTCGCACCATGGCGCAAAACCAGCATATCCAGCCTTCCCTGAAGAAAGCCGCCAAAAAGAAAGCGGACGAGACGCGTCAGCAGATCATTCAAGACGCCGTGGACGCGCTGCACGACACCTTTTCCGCCCTCGATGCCCTGAAAAAAGGCGACAAGGAAAAAGCGCTGTCCGCATTGGCCAATGCGACGGGAAAGCTGGAGCTGGTCGTTTCCCGGGAACCGAATCTGGCATTGGCGCCGGTCGATGTTTCCGTGAGCACCTATGACATCGTCGCGACGGTGGACGACATTCTACAAGCCCGCCGTGAAGTGGCGAGATTGATCGACAAGGGAGACCTTCCCGCCGCGCGGGTGTTGTTGGACTCTCTGCGCAGCGAAGCGGTGGTTTCCGTAACTTCCATTCCCCTTGAAACTTATCCCGAGGCCATAAAATCGATCACTCCATTGATCGACAAAGGAAAGCTGAAAGAGGCGGCTTCCGCCTTGCAGGCTGCTTTGGATACGCTGGTCGTTACCCGTCATATCATACCTCTTCCTTTAATGAGAGCGGATGAGGCGTTGGTGATCGCCGAGGTGCTGGCGGAAAAGAAAAACCGATCCGCCAAGGAAAACGATGCGCTGAACAACATGATCAATGTGGTCGAGCGGCAACTTCGGATTTCGGAAGCCTTGGGATACGGCAGCCATGAATATTACCGAACCATAGAGAAACAGTTGAAAGAGGTTCGAAGAAAGGTCGGCGAAGGAAAATCCGGAGCCGGATTTTTCGATGAAATCAAGGACACGCTGCACAAGCTTCGTGTAGAACTCTTCGGCGCGAAAGAGAACGATAAAATCGTAAATGGAATTCGGAAAGATGCTGCCCATCAGGGAGCGAACCATCACTGATCCATGGAAAGGAACATACGATAGGATCTGGAAATACAGTGCAGCCGATCGTCATTCGATAGCGCGATGCTGAAAGTTGAAGCATGATTCGACCAAATGATCTCGGCTTCTCCCGGCCCATGCCGGGAGTTTTTTTGAGCGGCGAAAATGGTTTGTGG
>JALSRN010000052.1 GCA_026984735.1 Sedimenticola sp.
TTCTGTATGCGGTGGATGGCCGGGTGCTTGTTCACCGGATCGCCAAATATGCCGTGGATGCCGCCTCGGGCAAGGAAACCTCCTTTTCTCGCTTGCGCGACTCCCGAGACCGTTTTTCGCAGTTACTCAATGTTCTCAAGAGGGGCTCCGCGGCGGAGGGGCTGCCTCCCTCGCCGAAAGCGGTTCAGCCGGTTCTTCGTCAAGTGGAGAGCAACTGGGCGAAACTTCGTTCACATGTGGATGCCATTCTCGACAACCAAGACGGCATCCTTTCGATTCAAGAGATCATCACCACCTTGAGGGACACTCTCCCCGATCTGCTGGAGCTGTCCACGGACATCACCAATGAGCTGGTGGAACGAAAAGCAGGGCCTGCCCAAATCTACTATGCGACGCGCCAGCTATTTCTCGCGCAGCGCATCGACTCTTCTCTCGGGGACGTCCTGGCGGGAGGAGCGACCACGGCGCTTGCCGTGGATCAGCTTACGCAGGATATGGACGAGCTGAAGACGGTGGTCGACGCCCTGCTCAATGGCAGCGAGGCCCTTGGAGTAAAGGCTCTCAAGGAAAAGAAATTGAAAGAAGAATTGCTTGAAATCAAAGCGATCATCGGCGATATGGACGATTCGCTCAACACCGTCCTGGAAATGATCCCGAAAGTGCTTCCGGCTTTGGAATCCGTGGGGGTTGTGGGATTGCAGGAAAAGGCGCAGAAAGCGGTGGCGGAGGGCAAAGTGCTTCCCGACTTGGACGTGCCCACCGCGCTGGCGATGGATTCCGACAAGGTGGCCGGCTCCCTCAAAGAGCTCATCGCCGCCTACCGGGGGGTCTCCAGTCAGCTTAAAATGGGGCCAGTGGTGGTGGGTCCCTTGCTGATCATGGGTCTCGGCATTCTCACTCTGGTTCTTTTGGTGTTGTTGGGTATCGTACTGGTGAGCCGTGCCCGCCGTCAGGAACGAGCCATTTCGGAGCAGTATCAACGTAACCAAGAGGCCATTCGACGTCTTCTCGATGAGATGGGCGACTTGGCCGACGGTGATTTGTCGGTGGAAGCGACGGTGACCGAAGATATCACCGGCGCAATCGCCGACTCCATCAATTACGCTGTCGAAGCGATGCGCGAGGTGGTGCAGTCCATCAACGACACCGCCGAGGAGGTGTCGAAATCTTCCAAAGAGACGCAAGCCACCATCATGCACTTGGCGGAAGCGGCCGAACACCAGCGGGACGAGATCACCGGCGCCAGCACCACCATCGACAAGATGACCAATGCGCTGGTGGAGATGGAAGGTACCGCCATGCGGTCCGCCGAAGTGGCGCAGCGCTCGGTGGAGCTGGCCGGCAAGGGGGGCGAGGCGGTGCGGCGCACCATCCATGGAATGGACAACATCCGCGAACAGATCCAGGAGACCTCCAAGCGCATCAAGCGGCTGGGGGAAAGCTCTCAGGAGATCGGCAACATCGTGGAACTCATCGAGGACATTGCCGACCAGACCAACATCCTGGCTCTGAACGCCGCCATGCAGGCGGCCATGGCCGGGGAAGCGGGGCGCGGGTTCGCCGTGGTGGCGGACGAGGTGCAACGCTTGGCCGAACGTTCCGCCAACGCCACCAAGCAGATCGAGGCGTTGGTGCAGACCATCCAGGCGGACACCAAGGAGGCGGTCAGCTCCATGGAGTCCAGCACCACCGAGGTGGTCAGCGGCGCGGGGCTTGCCGAAGACGCCGGTGCCGCTTTGCAAGAGATCGAAAAGGTGTCGCAAGAGATCGCCGAGATCATTACCCGACTGGCCGCCTCGGCGCAGGCCGAATCGGCCGAGGCCCGGCAGCTCAACGACACCATGGGCGTCATTCAGGAGATCACTCAGCAGACCACCGAAAGCAGCGGCAACGCGGCCGAAGCCATCGGCGAGCTGGCCCGCAAGATCGATCAGTTGCGCCAGTCCGTAGCCGGTTTCGTGCTGCCGGAAAATTGATTCGGCGGAGATTCCGCGGCCGAGGGGAATAGATGAACGAAGTCGAAAAACCCGATTACGCCACCTTACGCTGGGTCAAAGAGGGTCTGGAAGAGACCATCCAGCTGGCGCGGCATGCGCTGGAATCCTATGAAGAAGCCGGATTCGAGGGAGACGCCATCGGGACGTTTCTGGAAAGGGTTCATCAGTTGCTCGGCACGCTCCGCATGGTCCAGGTCTATGGCGGCGCCATGCTGGTGGAAGAGATAGAGGCGGTGGGCCGGTTGATCGAGGAGGGCTCCTTGAAGGGAGATGAACGGCTGGCGGAGTCGCTCATGTTGGGACTGGTGCAGCTGCCGGCTTATCTGGAGCGGTTGGAGAGAGGAGAACCCGATATTCCTTTGGCGCTGTTGCCGGTGCTCAACGACTTGCGCGCCGCTCACGGAATGGCGCCGGCCTCGGAGGTGGTGCTCTACGCGCCCAATCTCAACCGTGTGGTGGAAAGGGAACCGGTGATTCCCGGCTCGGGAAACGCCGAAATTCCTGCGCTCGTCAAGCAACAACGGGTTCGTTACCACCACGGCTTGCTGGGGTGGT
>JALSRN010000053.1 GCA_026984735.1 Sedimenticola sp.
GGGTGGGATTAAACGGGTTTGCCCCAAGATGCGCAAGATGAATCCTCTTTTCGTTTTTCTGATTCTGCTGGTGGGGGCTCCTTTGGTGGAGCTCTATGTGCTCATCCGCGTGGGAAGCGTGATCGGCGCGCTGCCCACCGTGGCCCTCTCCATCTTCACCGCCGTCCTCGGCGCCTTCCTGGTGCGCATGCAGGGGTTGTCGGTGCTCTTGCGGGTGCAGCAGACCCTGGCGCGGGGCGAGGCTCCGGCGCTGGAGCTGCTTGAGGGCGCTGTACTTATGATGGCCGGGATCGCCCTTTTGTTCCCCGGCTTCATCACCGACGCCATGGGCTTTCTGTTGCTCGTTCCGCCGCTCAGGCGCCGGCTCATCCTGGCGGTGCTGCGTCGTTCCGGCACGCTGAAACCTCCGCCGGGGCCGCCTCCTTCCAGCGCCCGCATCATCGAGACCCAGTGGCGGCGGGACGATTGAAATCGTGAACTTTTCCTCACCCAGCCCCTTGACATCGGAAAAGCCGCCCCTATTATTAGCACTCACTTCGGGGGAGTGCTAACACTCCCGAAATCCCAACCAACCTGAAAGCAAGCGATTTTGAGGAGTCTGTCTTATGAACATCCGTCCTTTGCATGACCGCGTGGTCATTCGCCGCACGGAAGAGGAGCAAACCACCCCCGGCGGCATCGTGCTTCCCGACACCGCCACCGAGAAGCCGATTCAGGGCGAGGTGATCGCCGTGGGCAACGGCAGGATCCTGGACAACGGCGACGTGCGTCCGCTGGACGTCAAGGTGGGCGACAAGGTGCTCTTCGGCAAGTATGCCGGCACCGAGGTGAAGCTCAACGGCGAAGAGCTGCTGGTGATGCGCGAAGAAGACATCATGGGTGTCATCGAAGGCTGAGCGTCACCGCGCAAACCTCTCATGTGAAGGGGCCGGTCGTTCCAGTCCGGCCGCAACGGTAAACCCAATTTCGAAATAGGGAATCAAGACTATGACTGCAAAAGAAGTACGATTCAGCGACGAAGCCCGTCAGCGCATGCTGGCCGGCGTCAACACCCTGGCCAACGCCGTCAAGGTGACTCTGGGCCCGAAAGGCCGCAACGTGGTGCTGGAGAAATCCTTCGGCGCGCCCACCATCACCAAGGACGGCGTCTCCGTGGCCAAGGAGATCGAGCTCTCCGACAAGTTCGAGAACATGGGCGCCCAGATGGTGAAGGAGGTCTCCTCCCAGACTTCCGACGTGGCCGGCGACGGCACCACCACCGCCACCGTGCTGGCCCAGGCGATGGTGCGTGAAGGCCTCAAGGCCGTGGCCGCCGGCATGAACCCCATGGACCTCAAGCGCGGCATCGACCAGGCCGTGGAAGCCGCCGTGGAGCAGCTCAAGGGGATGTCCAAGCCCTGCGAGGACTCCAAGGCGATCGCCCAGGTGGGCGCCATCTCCGCCAACTCCGACAGCGCCATCGGCGACATCATCGCCGAGGCCATGGAGAAGGTGGGCAAGGAAGGGGTCATCACCGTGGAAGAGGGCAACTCCCTGGAGAACGAGCTGGAGGTGGTGGAAGGGATGCAGTTCGACCGCGGCTATCTCTCCCCCTACTTCATCAACAACCAGCAGAACATGTCGGTGGAGCTGGAGGATCCCTTCATCCTGCTGCATGACAAGAAGATCTCCAACATCCGCGACCTGCTGCCCGTCCTCGAGGCCGTGGCCAAGGCCGGCCGTCCGTTGCTGATCGTGGCCGAGGACGTGGAGGGCGAAGCGCTGGCCACTTTGGTGGTGAACAACATGCGCGGCATCGTCAAAGTGGCGGCGGTGAAGGCGCCGGGCTTCGGCGACCGCCGCAAGGCCATGCTCCAGGACATCGCCATCCTCACCGGCGGCACCGTCATCTCCGAAGAGGTGGGCCTGAGCCTGGAGAAGGCTACTCTCAACGAGCTGGGCAACGCCAAGAAGGTGGTGGTGAGCAAAGAGGAGACCACCATCATCGACGGCGCCGGCGTGCCCGACGACATCAAGGCGCGCTGCGAGCAGATCCGCGCCCAGATGGAAGAGACCACCTCCGACTACGACCGCGAAAAGCTGCAGGAGCGGCTGGCCAAGCTGGCCGGCGGCGTGGCCGTGATCAAGGTGGGCGCCGCCACCGAGGTGGAGATGAAAGAGAAGAAGGCCCGCGTGGAAGACGCCCTGCACGCCACTCGCGCCGCCGTGGAAGAGGGCATCGTGCCCGGCGGTGGCGTGGCTCTGGTTCGCGCCCAGAAAGCCATCTCCGACCTCAAGGGCGACAACGAGGATCAAAACGTGGGCATCACCCTGGCCCGCCGCGCCATGGAGGAGCCGCTGCGCCAGATCGTCGCCAACGCCGGCGGCGAGCCTTCCGTGGTGCTCAACGAAGTGGCCAGCAACGAAGGCAACTATGGCTACAACGCCGCCACCGGCGAATATGGCGACATGGTGGAGATGGGCATCCTGGATCCCACCAAGGTGACCCGCTCCGCGCTGCAGAACGCAGCTTCCGTGGCCGGCCTCATGATCACCACCGAGTGCATGGTGGCCGAGGAGCCCAAGGAAGAGGCCCCGGCGGGGGCCGGCGCCGGCATGGGCGGAATGGGCGACATGGGCATGATGTAAGCCCGTCTCTTTCGAACCAACCCCAGACCCCGCCTCATGGCGGGGTTTTTTTGTGGGTTCCACGCGTTCATCCGCGGTTCCGTCGCAGATAAAGGTCGAGGTTTACTTCGTCTATCTGTTCCGGTTGCAGATAGGCTTCCGCGTAGCGGCGATGCACGCCGCTGCGCAGGAAGAGCTCGAACAGGTCCGGGTCGATGTGTCCTTCTTGCTTCATGAACCAGAGAATGCGCACCGCTTCGCTCAGCTTCTTCGGCTTTTTGTAAGGACGGTCCGAGGCGGTGAGCGCCTCGAAAATGTCGGCGATGGCCATCATTCGCGCCTGCAGCGGCATCTCGTCTCTTTTGAGGCGTCGCGGATAGCCGGTGCCGTCCATGTGTTCGTGGTGGCCGCCGGCGATCTCGGGAACCTGTCGAAGATGGCGGGGATAGGGCAGGCGATCCAGCATGAGGATGGTCTGCACGATGTGTTGGTTGATGAGATAGCGTTCCTCCGGGGTAAGAGTGCCCCGTTCCACGGTGAGATTGTGGAGTTCCCCGTGATCGAAACGGTTGCGAGGCGCTTTCATGTGAAATCGCCAGCGGCCGTTCTCCGGCGGCAATTGCCCGGGTTGCCAGGCGATGCGATGTTCCTCGCGATCCGCGAGCAGCGGCTCGGCGACGGGAAGCCTCTCCTTGTGTGCGGGGTCGGCCTGCTTGCGCTTGAGCTCTTCCCAAGAGATGCCCAAAGTGTCGTCCAGAGTGCGCAGCCAGGTGCGGCGGGCGATGCGGTGCAGCTTCGCGACCCTTTCCGGCGTCATCTCCGTGTCGCCCGAATTGCATTCGGCAACGAAAGCGAATTCCTCGTCGAGCTCGGTCAGCCGTTCCTCGAGGCGCCGCCGCGACTCGGACTCCGGCGCGCCTTCGGCCACCGCCCGCCAGTGATCGATCCAGGCGTCCCGCTTCAGGACCTCGAAACGCATTCGGATCTCGTGAATGCGGTCGTAAAGCGTTTCCAAGCGGGTGGCTTTGTCCACCACATGTTCCGGGGTGGTCACTTTGCCGCAATCGTGCAGCCAAGCGGCGATATGCAAGGCTTCCCGATCCGCGTCGGTGGGGCGGTAGTTCCGAAACGGAGGGTCTTCGCTACAGGCCGCCGCTTCGTCGATCATCTGGGTGAGCACGGGCACTCGCTGGCAATGGGCGCCTGTGTAGGGCGATTTGGCGTCGATGGCGCTGGCGATCACTTCGATGAAGCCATCGAGCAGTTCTTTGCGGGCCTTGAGCAGTTGTTTGGTTTCCAGGGAGACAGCGGCGAAGCCGCTCAATATGGAGATGAAGTGCTGCCACTGGCTCGGTTCCGTCCGAAAGCGGTTTTTCGGTTCTCCCGACGCGAAAAGAGCCACCACGCCCATGGACTCGCCGTTGCGGTTCACCAGGGGCAGCAGGGCGACCTCCAGAAAGCTTTCCGCGTCGGTGTCGTGGAGGGTGCCGAACCATCCTATCTTTCGGGTTTTCAAGCACAATAGTTGCGAATGTTTCTTTTCCAGCACCTTGCGAAAGGGTTCGCTCTCGGGATTTTTCAAAGGGAGCGAATCGGGATGCTCGCACCAATTCGGGCCGACAGCGCTCCAGCCCGCGCAGACGAGCCGCCTCCGGTCTTCGTCCAGTAGAAAGACGCCGGCCGCCTGGACGCCGCTGGCTTCGCGGGTTTCCTGGGTGAAGAGCGCCAGCATGCGATTGAAATCCTGTTCCGCCGTCAAAGAGGCGATGAGGTGCAAAAACCGGTTGATGGTCTCGCGCATGGCGTCCATGGCGTGGGCGAGGTGCCGCACTTCCCGCACCCGGGAGTCCACAGCCACCGGAGCGCCGAAGTCCAATCTTCGGATACGTGTCGTCTCCGCCGCCAAGCGGCGCATCGGCCGGCTGATGCTGTGCGCGAAGAGCCCCACCAGCGGCAGGGACAATATCACCATGGCGGCGGCGGCAAGGCTGCTGCGCGTGGCGATTCGATAGGCTTCGCCGAGCAGCTCTTTCTCGGGAGAAACGACGGCCAGACGGAGATCCATAGCGGCTCCCGAGCGCAACTTTCTCACCTGACCGATCCAGACGGCATCTCCAAACCGGAATCGCAGCGGTTCGCCGCTGGAGGCACGCAGCAGCAGAGGGGCCGCCGCTGCGAGGAGCGGGTTGCCGAGCTCGTCGATGCGGGCGATGCGAAATTTCCCCCCTTTTTCCGCAACCGTCAGCCTTTCGGGTTCGCGATAGGCGATGACTTCTCCGGTTCCCGTGAAAAGCAGCAGCTCCGTGGAGGGCGAGATCGCGTGGGACGCGAGCGTCTTGGAAAGGGCATCGAGAGTGGCGTCGGCCGCCAATACCGTTCCGCCAGCGCTGCGACAGGCGAGGGTGACGCCTACCTTGCCGATGAAATAATAGAGGTAAGGGGGACTCAGCACCGGGCATCCCTTCTTTTTCGCCAAGCGGTACCAGTTGCGACGGCGTGGATCGTAAGCGGGATTGTCGATGGTCTCGCGCTTCAACTGGTGCATGTCGGAATCGTAATGGATGCGAACGAGCTGGCGTCGTCCACGAGCGTCTCGTTCGATGTCGTCCGCCACGAAAAGCGCTTGGGCCGGCGAGCGAAACTTTCGGCGTTGAGCCGCTTCCGTCAGTTTTCGCAGGATGAAATAGTCGCCGTTCGCATAGCCGGCCTGGATGGCGACGAGGTGGGGTTGTCGAAGCAATGCCTCTTTCAGCAAAGGAAGAGACTTTTGTCGTTCCTCCAGCGTATCCGCCGAGGCGATCGAAGAGTGCGCGAGCAGCGATACCAAAATAGCCGCGGGCCGGTGGGTTCCGGAGAAACTCGCCAATAATTCCTGAACCACGGCATCGAAAAGGTTGGTGGACGCCGACAGGAGAATCTTACGGTTTTGGAGGTGGTTGTAGCTCACCAGCAAGGCGCCCACCGTCACCATGAGCAGTACGAAAAGCAGGGTGACCTGCCCCCGCAGCGAGAACGTTTTTCCAACGTCTTCCATGAAGTTCTCCGACATTCGGTTTTTCGGCACGAACGCCCGCACCATACCATAGGCCGCCGTCGGGCGAGATTGACACGAGCGCACAAATGGAATAGATTTGCCCGTCTTTTTCGTGGCCACGGCCCTGTTCCGTAGCCGTCTGTTGCAGAACGAAAAACCAGGAATCCGGGAAGAACCATGAAACGTACCTTTCAGCCGAGCAATCTCAAGCGCGCCCGCACCCACGGCTTCCGCGCCCGCATGGCCACCAAGAACGGCCGCAAGGTGATCAAGGCCCGCCGCGCCAAGGGCCGTGTCCGCCTCACCCCTTGAGGGCCCACGCCCATCGGAACCCAAAGGTTTCCGCGCGCCGCGCGACTGTTCAAGAGCGCGGAGTACAAGAGGGTCTTCGAGCGCCCGGAGCGTTCCAGCGACCGCTATTTCACGGTTCTTTACCGCTTCTCCGGATCGTCTCGGGCGCGCTTGGGTTTGGCGGTGTCGAAGAGGCGCCTGAAGCGGGCCACCAGCCGCAACCGCGTCAAGCGCTTGGTGAGAGAGAGTTTCCGCCGCCATCAGGATGAACTTCGCGGGTTGGACATCGTCGTCCTGGTGAAATCCGGGCTGGACCAGGTGGACAATCCCGCTCTTTTTGATTCATTGGAACGGCACTGGCGGCGGCTGGCGGACAGCGCGGCGCGAACCTCCACAGCATCGACGAACGGATCGACATGGACAACCTGAGACTCTTGCTCATCCTGGCGCTGGCCTACACCGGCTTTCTGCTCTGGCAGGCCTGGGAGAGGGATTACGGTCCCCAGGCGCAAACCGCCGCCGTGGAAGAGCGGAAGTCCGCCGGCACCTCGGCGGAAGAGACGGTTCCCAAGGTTCCGGCGGGCGGCTCGGTGGAGGGGGCCGCCGCCGCTCCGGCCGCGAAAACCGAATCCGAGGCGCCGGCCGAACGGTTCGTCGAGGTGACCACCGACACCTTGCGGGTGCGTATCGACCTGCGCGGCGGCACTCTGGCGGAGGCGTGGCTGCAGAAGTTCCCGGTGTCGGTGGAGAAGCCCGATGTGAAGTACCGCCTTTTGAGCCGCGATCCCAACGACTTCTTCATCGTCCAGAGCGGTCTTCTCGCCGGCGACGGCGAAGCGCCCACCCACGAAGCGCTCTACCGCTCGGCCAAGAGCCGCTATCGCATGGCCGAGGGTGCCGCCAGCCTGGACGTGGATCTGGTCTGGAACGGCCCCAAGGGAGTGAAGGTGACCAAGCGCTACACCTTCACCCGCGGCAGCCATCTGGTGAAGGTCCGGCACATCGTGGAGAACGGCTCCGGCCAGGCGTGGCAGGGCCGCGAGTATCACCAGTTGCAGAGGGGCGAGCCGAAAAAGAAGAAGCACTCCTTCATGTACACCTACACCGGGGGCGTGGCCTGGGACCCGGAAGAGAAGTACCAGAAGTTCAAATTCAAGGATCTGGCCGCGGGAGAGCTGGACAAGGACGTGACCGGCGGCTGGATCGCCATGATCCAGCACTATTTCCTGGGGGCGGTGATCCCGCCCAAGTCGGAACCGCGCCATTTTTACGGCAAGGGGCTGGCCAACGGCCACTATGTGATCGGCGAATACTCCAAGTCGAAGAGGATCGAGCCCGGCGGCAAGCACATCTTCGACGCCTCCCTCTACCTGGGACCCAAGGACCAGGACACCCTGGCCAAGATCGCCGAGGGGCTCGACCTGGTGGTGGACTACGGCTGGCTCACCATCCTGGCCAAGCCCATCTACCACATCCTCGCCTGGATCCACAAAATGGTGGGGAACTGGGGCTGGACCATCATCATCTTCACCGTTCTCATCAAGGCGGTCTTCTTCAAGCTTTCGGAGACCAGCTACCGCTCCATGGCGAAGATGCGCAACCTGACGCCCCGCATCCAGGCGCTCAAGGACCGCTATGGCGACGACAAGCAGCGGATGCAGCAGGCGATGATGGAGATCTACAAGAAGGAGAAGATCAATCCGCTGGGCGGCTGCTTGCCGATCCTCATCCAGATGCCCTTCTTCATCGCCCTCTACTGGGTGCTGATGGAGTCGGTGGAGCTGCGCCAGGCGCCCTGGATCCTCTGGATCAAGGATTTGTCGGTGCAGGACCCCTACTACGTGCTGCCGGTGATCATGGGGGTGACCATGTTCGTGCAGCAGAAGCTCAATCCGGCGCCGCCCGATCCCATGCAGGAGAAGATGATGATGGCGCTGCCCTTCGTCTTCACGGTGATGTTCGCCTTCTTCCCGGCGGGGCTGGTGCTCTACTGGACGGTGAACAACATGCTCTCCATCGCCCAGCAGTGGGTGATCACGCGCCGCATCGAGGCGCAGGCGAAAAAGCTCTGACGGCTTGTTGAAAAAGCCCTGCCGCGGGCTTTCTCGATCAGCGCCGGCAGTGGAAAATGGGATTCCAGCGGAACCCCGCCGCCGTTTGCACATGGTTTCCTTCTTTCACACCGACACCATCGCCGCCGTCGCCACCCCGCCCGGTCGCGGCGGCGTGGGAATCGTGCGCGTTTCAGGTCCCGCGGTGCCGGCCATCGCCGAAGGGGTGATCGGAGCCCTGCCGCGCCCGCGCCATGCCCGCTTCTGCCGTTTTCGGGACGCCGCGGGCGAGATGATCGACGAGGGCATCGCCCTCTACTTTCCGGCGCCACGCTCCTTCACCGGCGAAGAGGTTCTCGAACTCCAGGGCCATGGCGGACCCGTGGTGATGGATCTGCTGCTCAAGCGGGTGCTCGAGCTGGGCGCCCGACTGGCGCGGCCCGGCGAGTTCTCCGAGCGCGCCTTTCTCAACGACAAGCTCGACCTGGCCCAGGCCGAGGCGGTGGCCGACCTCATCGACGCCGAGACCGAGGCGGCGGCGCGCCTGGCCGGCCGCTCCCTTCAGGGCGCCTTCTCCCGGCGCATCCACGAGCTGGTGGAGCGGCTCACCGAGCTGCGCGTCTTCGTGGAAGCGGCCCTGGACTTTCCCGAAGAGGAGATCGATTTTCTCGCCGACGGCCAGGTGGCCAGGCGTCTGCAGGACATCCTCGACGCCGTGGAAAAGGTGCGCGCCAGCGCCCGCACCGGCGCACTGCTTCGTGACGGCATGAACCTGGTGATCGCCGGCCTGCCCAACGCCGGCAAATCGAGCCTGCTCAACGCCCTGGCCGGCGCCGAGCGGGCCATCGTCACCGAGATTCCGGGCACCACCCGCGATTTGCTCCGGGAACGCATCCAGATCGAAGGCGTGCCGGTGCACCTGGTGGACACCGCCGGCTTGCGCGAAAGCCCGGACCGGGTGGAGCGCGAAGGGGTGCGCCGGGCGCGTGACGAGCTGGCCCGCGCCGACCGGGTGCTCTGGGTCTACGACGCCGCCGCGGACCCGGGCAATGCCGGAATGGCCGGCGCACGCCTGCCCGAAGGGGTGCCCCTGACCCTGGTGCGCAACAAGGTGGACCTGGCCGGCGAAGCACCGGGCATCGGCGAACGGGCTGGTCTGCCCGAGGTGCGGCTGTGTGCCCGTTCAGGCGAAGGCGTGGAAGCGCTGCGCCACCATCTTCTACAGCAGCTGGGCTTCCAGGGCAGCGAGCAGAGCGAATTCCTCGCCCGCCGCCGTCACCTGGACGCCATCGACCGAGCCCTGAGCGCCCTGGAGCAGGGCCGGATCGTCCTGCAGGAAGGCGCCGCCGAACTCCTCGCCGAGGAACTGCGCCGCGCCCAGCAGGCCCTGTCCGAGATCACCGGCGAGTTCTCCGCCGACGACCTGCTGGGAGAGATCTTCTCCAGCTTCTGCATCGGCAAATGACGCCCATGCCGTGAATGGCCCCTCGGGTCAATCCAACGGACTCCGTACCGCGTTTCCTCCGCGATTGAGCACATGGGTGTAAACCTGTGTGGTTCGGATGTCCTTGTGGCCGAGCAATTCCTGAACGGTGCGGATGTCATACCCCCTTTCAAGCAAATGCGTCGCGAAGGAATGCCGCAGGGTATGGCTTGAGGCCGGCTTGTTCAGGCCGGCACGCCTTACGGCGGCCTTGATCGCCCTTTGAATCCCTTTCTCGTGAACGTGATGCCTGCGCAGCAGGCCGCTTCGCGGGTCGATCGCGGGTTTTTTGGCCGGAAAGAGATATTGCCAGGCCAATTCCCTTCCTGCGCGAGGGTATTTGCGCTCGAGGGCATGCGGTAGATACACTGGAGCTACTTGGTCATGGAGATCTTGCTCATGGATAGCGCGAACGCGATCGATTTGCGCGGACAACAAGGGAACCAGCTTTTCGGGCAGGATGGTATGCCGGTCCTTGCCGCCTTTCCCCGCACGAACCGTGATTTCGGATCTTTCGAGATCGATGTCCTTGACTCTCAACCTCAAAGCCTCCATCAAGCGGAGGCCCGAACCATAAAGCAGCGACGCAATAAGCAAGGGCGTGCCGTCAAGCTGCGCCAGCAACCGACTGACCTCCGTTTCCGACAGAACAACCGGCAGCCTGGGCGGTTTTTTGGCCCGGGTAACGCCGTCCAGCCAGGGAAGCTCGATCTCGAGCACTTCGCGATACAAGAACAGGATAGCCGCCAGTGCCTGATTCTGCGTCGACGCAGCGACATTCCGGTTCACTGCCAGATGAGTGAGAAAGGCCTCCACTTCCGGAGCCCCCATCTCGGAAGGATGGCGTTTTTGATGAAAAAGAATGAACCTCCTGATCCAGTCAACATAGCATTTTTCCGTGCGAATGCTGTAGTGCTTAACCCGGCAACGTTGACGAACCTGATCGAGCAGGCGGGGTTTATTGGACGATTCCATTGTCCGTTTTGCTCCATGATTTATTGTTTACCTAACGCGCAGCACTCGAAGGATTTTAAGGAAGTTGCGCGCCCGAGAAAATTTTATCGTACGAAAACGTCCTGTTGCAATAGGACGTTTTTGTCGTCGAATTATAGTTGGGCTCAATACTATTGGGAGAAGATCATGGGAGATAAAGCTATCAAAGATTACGATGAAGAAGTCTTAGAATTGCTGGAAAGATATGAGCCCTACAGATGTCTTACTGTATCAATCAGAGAGATGAGTGATCCTTCCAGCAAAGAACATGTGTATTCATTGGTATGGAGAGAAGATTCAACCAGACCCAAGGAAATGAGTGATGCCAACTCGTGAATATATCCAAAAAGAAATAGAGAGATTAAAGGGGGCGGGGCAAGATGATATTCGCCATAAATATTTGGCGAAGTTGCATAAGGTTACGGGGCGTGACACCGTAATATATTTTAGTTCGTTCGGAATTCAGAGAGCGTATCCAATCCCTCCGTCTGCGTTATCGGTTTCGCAAGATGATATACAAGGCTTCATGGCGAGCCTCCATAATTTAAAAGGGAAAGAGCTTGATTTGATACTGCATAGCCCGGGTGGTTCATTGGAGGCAGCTGATCAAATCGTTCAATACTTGCGCGCAAAATACGATCATCTGAGAGTAATTATCCCTCAAAATGCAATGTCAGCTGCAACTATGATTGCTTGTGCAGCTGATGAAATAGTAATGGGTAAACACTCCGCAATCGGGCCTATTGATCCCCAAATGCAGTTTGGGCAAATGTCTGTTCCAGCACATACAATTCTGGCTGATTTTGAAAAAGCTAGAAAAGATATTATGTCCGATCCTAAGCTGGGCAATTTATGGGCTCCAAGATTAGCCTCTCTTCCGCCGGGCTTTTTAAATCTTTGTGAACAAACCATTGCTCTTGCAAAGGAAAAGGTTGAGCTTTGGCTTTATAAATACATGTTTAAAGATAATGATCTAGATAAAGCAAAAGAAATCTCTGAATGGCTTGGAAAATTCGACGAACATAGAACACATGGAAGGCCCATTGGGTATGACTTGGCTAAAGAAAAAGGACTGAACGTAACAAGACTTGAAGATGACCAGCCACTGCAAGAGGCAGTGCTGTCAGTATTTCATGCAACTATGGTCACATTCCAGTCATCAGGTGCCATAAAAATTATCGAGAATCACAAAGGAAAGGGACACTATCTGGTGAGCGCGATTGCTCTGCAGATGCCTGCAAATGCTAACGCAGAAGCCCAACAAGGCGCTTCACTGGACGGCAATTCCGCTGCGCTTCATTGCCGCCAGTGAGCTTGGTCGTT
>JALSRN010000054.1:0-15000 GCA_026984735.1 Sedimenticola sp.
GCCCCGGGGTTGGCCGGATCGTACTGGCCGCTCTCGATGGCCTGGATGGCGGCGCTCTGGAGGATGTAGTTCTTGCCGGTGTAGTCCCCTTGGTAGCGGTCGTAGCGCACGAAGAGGTCGTAGTCCAGGCTGTCGTGGATGAGCCCCTTGATTCCCACCAGGGTGTCGCTCTGGATGTTGACCAGGGTGTCGTTGCGCGGCCCGAAGGCGTGGAAGCGCAGCGCCAGCCAGGTATCCGGCCCATAGGTGGGATCGTTGGCGTAAAAGCCGCCGGCCGCCGCGGCGAAACGGCCAAAGGAGCGCAACCTGGAGTAGAGCCCCTGGAAATAGAGGGTGGTCTCTTCGTCGAGGCGACGGTCCAGGTAGAGAAAGCCGCTTGCTTTCTCCAGCCGGTTGGTCTCTCCGGCCACGTCGGCGTAGGCGTAGGCGCACACTTGGCCGCCGTCGGGATGGTTGAAGAGGCCGGCGAAGACCGCCGGATCGCACTTGCCTTTGTAGGGAATGTAGCCCGCCGCGGCGGCTGGCCAGGCGGTGTTGCCGTTGATGCTCAGGCCGCGGGTGGTCTCGAAATTGACGCCGTCGCCGAGAAACTTGCGGCTCCACCAGCGATCGCGGGACCAGATGATGTCGCGGTCGTGGTACTCCAGGGAGAAGAGATAACGGCCGTCGCCGTAGTCGCCGCCGCGCACCAGGCTCGCCCCCTCGGCGTCGGCCCCCGGCTGGGTGGGACGCTCCATCAGACCGCTCAGTTCGGTGCCGTCGAAATCCTTGCGCAGAATGATGTTGACGACGCCGCCGATGGCCTCGGAGCCGTAGACCGCCGAGGCCCCCTCCTTGAGGATCTCGATGCGCTCCACCGCCGCCAGCGGCAGGATGTTGAGATCCACCGCCTCGCCGTCCACCACCGGCGACGGAGGCAGGCGCCGCCCGTCCAGAAGCACGAGGGTGCGCTCCGCGCCCAGGCCGCGGAGGGAGAGCTGCGCCTGAGACTGGCCGGTGTTGCCCGACACCTCGCGGAAGGAGCCGAAGGTGTTCCAGGGGCCGCGGCGCAGCAGGTCCGCCACGGTGGAAAGCCCCGAGCGCTCGATCTGCCGCCGATCGATGACGGTGATGGGGGTGGCTCCCGCCAGGTCGATGCGGCGGATGTGAGAGCCGGTGACCACCTCCTTTTGCAGCCGCACCGTCTCCTCCGCGGGAGAAGCGGTGGCGAGAATCGTCAGCACCGTGGCCGCGAGCCGCAGCCCGGTCGCCTTACTGGGTTTCATGGTTTCACCTCGAAGCAGCGGCGCAAGCAGAATAACCTCCGGCCGGCCGTCACGCTTTGAGCCGGATCAACCGGCCACCGCCGCCTGCAAAGGGGCGAGCGTGGAGATCACCCAGCGCGGGGGAGGCGGCTCCCGCCAGGGCCAGGCCGCCTCGGGACGGCGCCGCACCCAGACCGCCCGCAACCCCGCCCGCCGCGCCGCGAGCACGTCCCGCTCCGGATCGTCGCCCACGTGGAGCATCTGCGCCGGCTCCACTCCCGCCCAGTCGGCGGCGGCGCGGAACAGGGCCGGGTCGGGCTTGGCCGCTCCCACCTCCGCCGAAGTGAGATCGAGATGGAAGAGGCCGGCCAGCGGCGTCTCCTCCACCTGGGCATTGCCGTTGGTCACCGACACCAGCAGGAAGCGTCGCCGCAGCGCCCGAAGCGCCGGCGCCACGTCGGCGTAGGGTTCCACCCGGTTGCGCTCCCGGCGGAAGAGCGCCGTCGCCTCCTCCGCCAGGGCCTGCGGATAGCCGAAGCGTTCCATCACCTCCTGCAAAGTGCGCAGGCGCACCAGGGTGAGATCGTGCACCAGTTCGGGATGGGCCGCCATGAAGCGCTCGCGGTGTTCCCACATCGCCTCCAGGCTCATCGCCTCGGTGACCCGGGGCGCATGATGCTCAAGCCACCGGTAGAGCCGCCGCTCGGCGCGGCGGATCACCGGGCGGCAGGGCCAGAGGCAGTCGTCCAGATCGAAACTGATGAGACGGATCCCCTCCAGCATCAGAGCGCGGAGAGCACCTTCTCTTCCACGAAGGTGGCCAGGGGGTCGAGTTCGGGATAGCCGTGTCCCACCTCCACCACGTATCCGAGGGTGCGCGGAATGTCGGCCAGGTAGCCCGGCTTGTTGTCGCGGTGATAGAGGCGGGCGAAGATCCCCGACGCCTTGAGGTGGCGCTGCACACCCATCAGGTCGAACCAGCGCAGAAAGCGCTCCTCCTGCTCTTCGCGCATCACCCCCGATTGCACTGCGAGCCGGAAGTAGCCCCAGGCCCACTCCTCCACCCGCTCCCGCGGCCAGCGCACGTAGCAGTCGCGCAGCAGCGAAACCAGGTCGTAGGTGACCGGCCCCTCCACCGCATCCTGAAAATCGAGCACGCCGGGCTCGGGCGAGACCCCGGCCATCAGGTTGCGGGAGTGGTAATCCCGGTGCACGAACACTTGCGGCTGCTCCAGGGCGTTCTCCGCCAGCACCGCGAAGGTGTCTTCGAGCATCGCCTCCTCGGCGCCGGTGAGCGCCATGCTCAGGTGAGTCTCCAGCAGCCAGCGGGGGAATAGCCCCATCTCTTCGTCGAGCAGCGCCCGGTCGTAGGGCGGCAGGCCGGCGGGGTCCACGCACGCCTGCATGCTCACCAACGCGCCCAGGGCGTTGCCGTAGAGCGACTCCACGGTGCTCTCGTCCAGGACATCCAGATAGGAGCTGGAGCCCAGGTCCTCCAGCAGGAGGAACCCCTTTTCCAGCTCCTGACGATGCACCGAGGGCGCGTGCACGCCCACCTTCTGCAACCGTGCGGCCACGTCGACGAAGGAGGCGCAGCTCTCGCGCTCGGGAGGCGCATCCATGGCGATGCGGGTGGTGCCGTCGGGCAGTCTCACCCGGTAGTAGCGGCGGAAGCTGGCGTCTTCCGAGGCCGGCTCCACCTCGAACGCCTGCAGGCCGCATTCTCCCCTGAGCCAGCTGTTGAGCTCATCCAATCGTTGGGACATTTCCAATCCGCGTTTGCTCGCGCCTAATTTGAACCTGGCGCCATTCTATGCGATTTTACGCGCTTCCAGGGAACAATGGCTCAAGCGATGAATCCGCACCCCCCTTCGGCGAGGTTCGACCGCGTCGCGGAAACAACCGCTCCCGATGCTCCGAAAGCCACGCAATTCGCGCCAACGCTCCGGTACCCCCGCGGCCGGGCCGCTCTGAAGGCCATTTCGAACTCCTGCCCCTTATTATTTTCCCGGTGAAGAAGGGAGGCGCCAGCACGTTTGCCGCGCAGGCCGGTCTTCTCGCCCTGCTGCTGCAATTTCCAGCCGCACGCGCAGGCGGCTGGGAGTGCCTCCCCTCGCCCGATGGCAGCAGCTGGCAGTGCCACGCCGCCACGCCATCCACGGCTCCGCTTCCGACCGCGGCCGCCTCCCGGCCGAGGACGGCGCAACCTCCAATCCCGCCGCCGCAGAAGCCCATGCCGGCGCGCCCCCCCAAAGTCCAACCGCGCCCCGAAGCCGCCACGGCGGCGGCTCCTCCCGCATCGACGCCAGAGGAAAAACCGCCGGCGCGCGGCCGGCTTCCCGACCTCGACCAAGGGATGGAGTGGCGCAACTGCCGCCTCTCGGCCCTGCCTCCGGTCACCATCGAGACTCCGGGAGGCGTGCTCCTGGGGGAGGCCGACGCGGCGGAGATCGACCGCGCCACCGGCGTCTCCACCTTTCGCGGCCATGTGCGGCTGCAGCGTCCTGGCAGCCGGGTCCTGGCCGACGAGCTGGAATACCGTCGCCATGCCGACCGCGTGTTCTCGCCGGGCCCGCTCTTCATCCAGCAGCCACTGCTCAAGCTCGAGGCGAAAGGGGGGGAATACCAGCCGCGGGCGGAGCGGGGCATCCTGGAAGAGGTGGATTACCGGCTGCTCGAACCCCGCGCCAGGGGACAGGCCGAACGGGCCCGGCTGCAGGACCGCCGCCACAGCCGCTTCGACCGGATCACCTTCACCACCTGCCCCCCGGGCAACGACGGCTTCCGTGTGCGCGCCGCCGAGATGGAGGTCGACCGCCAGCAGCAGGTCGCTTCGTTCCGCAACGCCTGGGTCGATCTGCTCGGACTGCCCGTCTTCTACACCCCCTGGCTCTCCATTCCCCTCACGAACGAACGGCGCAGCGGCCTGCTGACTCCCACGCTGGCCCTCTCCAGCATCAACGGCTTCGACCTCACCGTTCCCTACTATCTCAACCTGGCGCCCAACTACGACGCCACCCTCTATCCCCGCTATCTGAGCGAGCGGGGGCTGTTGCTCGGCGGCGAGTTCCGCTTTCTCTATCCGCCTCACAACGGCTCCCTCCGGGCCGAGATTCTCCCCAGCGACCGCAAATGGAACGGCAGCGGGGCGCGCGGAGCCGTCCACGCCCAGAGCTACAGCACGCTGGCAACCAACCTGGGCGCCAGTCTGGACGTCAACTGGGTGTCGGACGACGACTATCTGCGCGATCTGGGCCAGAGCCTCGCCGTGACCAGCACGGTCTTTCTTCCCAACCGCCTGGCGCTCGACTACCACCGCCGCGACTGGGATCTGTTGGCGGAGGTGCGCCACTACCGCACTCTCGACCAGGCCACCCCAGCCCAGTACCGCCCCTACAGCCTTCTGCCCCGCCTCGAGGCCGAGTGGCACTCGGAAGAGAGCCTCATGGGGCTGACCTACGACTTCACCGGCGAGTTCGTCCATTTCCAGCGGAAAGAGAGTGTCACCGGCCAGCGCATCGATCTGCTGCCGCGCGCCAGCCTGCCGCTGCTGCGCCCCTGGGGCCACCTGGAACCTTCCGTGGCGCTGCGTTACACCCGCTACAATCTCAGCGGCCAGGAGGCCGGCCGCAGCGCCACCCCCGACCGTTTCACCTATACCCTCGGTCTCGACGGCGGCCTCTATTTCGAGCGGCCAACGCGCCTCCTGGGCACCGACGCCACCCTCACCCTGGAACCGCGCGCCCACTACGCCTACATCCCCTACCGCAACCAGGACGACATTCCGCGTTTCGACACCGGCCTGCTCGACTTCACCTTCGACAATCTGTTCCGGGGCGACCGCTTCAACGGCCCCGACCGGGTGGGAGACGCCAACCAACTGGCGCTGGCGCTCACCAGCCGCCTGCTGGGAAAAGAAGACGGGCGGGAACTGCTGCGCGCCGACGTGGGTCAGATCTTTTATTTCCAGGACCGCGAAGTGCGGCTCGATCCGGCCAGCCCGCCAGTGACGCCGACCACCTCCTCCGTCATCGCGGAGGTGACCGCGACCCTCTTTCCCGGCTGGCTGTTGCGCGCCGGCGTCCAGGTGGACCCCCACGCCGAGGGGAAGAAGCTGCGCCAGGGGCTGGCGCAAGCCACCTGGCGGGGCGACGACGGCCGCCGTTTCCATGTGGCCTGGCGCCTGCGCGAGCCGGTGCTGGAGCAGGCCGACGTGGCGGCCGTCTGGCCCGTCTCGGAAAAATGGGGAGTCATCGGCCGCTGGTACTACTCGGTCCAGGAGAACCGCACCGTGGAAGCGGTGGGAGGGCTCGAATACAGCGACTGCTGCTGGCGTTTCCGGACCGTGCTGCGCCGTTTCCTGAACGGCGCGGGCGGCACGTATAATAACGCCATCTTGCTCGAACTCGAGCTCAAAGGGCTGGGCAAGCTCGGCCACAACATCAACCAGTTTCTCGACCGGACCATCTATGGCTATTGATCTGCGGCGCATCTCGCCCCTTCTGCTCCTGCTGGCGTGCACCTTCGCCGGCGCACTCCCCGCCCAAGAGCGCCAGCTCCTCGACCGCATCGTCGCCGTGGTCAACGACGACGTGGTGCTGCAGAGCGAGTTCGAAAAGGAGCTCGCCGAGATCCGCGCCAAACTGAAGAAGCTCGGCGCCGCCGGCATTCCGGACGAAGAAGTGCGCAAGCAGGCGCTGGAGCGCCTCATTCTGCGCAAGCTGCAGCTCCAGGAGGCGCGCAAGCTCGGCATCACCGCCGACGACCAGACCCTGCAGCAGGCGCTGCAGGTCATCGCCCAGCGCAACGGCCTCACTATCCAGGAGATGGAAGAGGAGATGAAGCGCGAGGGGATCTCTCCCGAAAGCTTCCGGGCGCAGCTGCGCGAGGAGATCATTCTGCAACGGCTTCGCAACCACGAGGTGATCAGCCGCATCCAGGTGACCAAGGCGGAGGTCGACAGCTATCTCGCCAACCAATCCCAGAACGGCGACCAAAACGCTCAGTACCACCTCCGCCACATTCTCATCTCCACTCCGGAAGGCGCGACCACCGACGAGATCGCCCGCGCACGCAAAAAGGCCGAGGAGATCCTCGCCCGACTGCAAAAAGGAGAAGATTTCGCCACCCTGGCCAGCCGCTATTCGGACAGCCGGCAGTCCCTGGAGGGCGGGGATCTCGGCTGGTTGCCGGCGGGCCAGGTGCCCACGGTGTTCGCCCAGGTGGTGCCCGCCATGCAACCGGGGGAGGTTCGCGGCCCCTTTCAGACCTCCAGCGGCTTTCACATCATCAAGCTGGAAGGAGTGAAGGGAGGCGGCAAGAAGATCGTGCGCCAGACCCACGCACGCCACATTCTCATCCGCACCGACGAGACCACCTCCGACCGGGAGGCCCGCATCCGGGCGGAGCAGCTCTACCAGAGGATCAAGGGGGGCGAGGACTTCGCCATGCTGGCGCGGGCCAATTCCGACGACAAGGCGTCGGCCATCCGCGGCGGCGACCTGGGCTGGGTCAGCCCGGGCGATCTGGTGCCCAAATTCGAAGAGGTGATGAACCGCCTCCAGCCCGGCCAACTGAGCGAACCCTTCCGCACCCCGTTCGGCTGGCACATCGTCCAGGTGCTCGGCCGCCGCCAGAAGGACGTCACCGCCGCGGCCAAGCGCGACGCCGCCAAGCTGGCGATCCGCAAGCGCAAGGCGGAGGAGGCGGTGCAGCTCTATCTGCGCAAACTGCGCGACCAGGCCTACGTGGAAACCCGTCTGGAAGGACTCGATTGATTCTGGTCCACACCCCCGGCGAACCGGCGGGCATCGGCCCCGATCTCATTCTGCAACTGGCGGCGCGCGACTCGGCCACGCCCCTGGTGGTGGCCGACCCCGAACTGCTGCGGCGACGTGCCCGCCGGCTGGGGCTGTCGGTGCGACTGGAGCTCCTCGACTCCATCGACCGCTACCGGCCCCAAGGGGCGGCGCTCCAGGTGTTGCCGGTGCCCCTGCCCAGGCAGGTGGAGCCCGGCCGGCCGCATGCCGACAACGCCGAATACGTTCTGGAGACACTGCGCCTGGCCACGAAGCTCTGCCTGGAGACGCCACGCGCGGCTCTGGTCACCGGCCCCGTGCACAAAGGGGTGATCAACGAGGCCGGCATCCCCTTCACCGGCCACACCGAGTTTCTCGCCGGGCTCAGCGGCGGCCACCCGGTGATGATGCTCGCCTGCCCCGGCCTGCGGGTGGCCCTGGCGACCACCCACCTGCCGCTGCGTCAGGTGGCCGAAGCCATCACCGCCGAGCGGCTGGAACGGGTGCTGCGCATCCTCCACCGGGAGCTGCGCGAACGGTTCCGCATCGCCGATCCCCGCATCCTGGTGTGCGGCCTCAATCCCCACGCCGGCGAAGGGGGGCACCTGGGAACCGAAGAGCGGGAGCTGATCGCGCCGCTACTGGAGCGGCTGCGCCGCGAAGGGATGCAGCTCGTCGGCCCGCTGCCGGCGGACACTCTTTTCACTCCCCGCCACCTGGAGGGCGCCGACGCCGTGCTGGCCATGTATCACGACCAGGGGCTGCCAGTGCTCAAGCACCTGGGTTTCGGTCGGGCGGTGAACATCACTTTGGGGCTGCCCCTGGTGCGCACCTCGGTGGACCATGGCACCGCGCTCGATCTGGCCGGCACGGGAGCGGCCGACAGCGGCAGCCTCAAGGCGGCCTTGGAGACGGCCGCCGACCTGCTCGGCGACTGAACGCCGGTGGGCTGTCGGCGCTGGCGGTTCAGACGTTGAAGCGGAAGTGGACGATGTCGCCGTCCTGGACGACGTACTCCTTTCCCTCCAACCGCAGCCGCCCCGCCTCCTTGGCGCCCTGCTCGCCGCCGTGGGCGATGAAATCTTCGTAGGAGATCACCTCGGCGCGGATGAAGCCGCGCTCGAAATCGGTATGGATGACGCCGGCGGCCTGGGGCGCGGTGGCTCCCACCGGAATGGTCCAGGCGCGCGCCTCTTTTTCGCCGGCGGTGAAATAGGTGTGCAGGCCGAGCAGGCGGTAACCGGCCCGCACCACCCGGTCGAGGCCGGGCTCTTCCAGCCCCATCTCCCGCAGAAATTCGGCCTGCTCCTCCTCTTCCAGGGCCGCCAGCTCCATCTCCATGGCGGCGCAGACCGGCACCACTTCGGCCCCTTCGGACGCCGCCAACCCGCGCACCGCCTCGAGATGGGGATTGTTCTCGAAACCCTCCTCGCTCACGTTGGCGATGTAGAGCACCTTCTTGATGGTGAGCAGGTGCAGCTCCCTCAACTGGGCCCGCTCCTCCTCTTCGAGCCCGAGAGCGCGAACGGGCCGCCCCTGGTCGAGCCCCTCGCGCACCCGCTCCAACAGCGCCTTGCGCGCCAGCACCTTCTTGTCTCCCGTCTTGGCCTGGCGCGCCGTCTTCTCCAGCGCTCTCTCCACCGTCTCCAGATCGGCCAGCGCCAGCTCGGTGTTGATCACCTCGATGTCGGCGAGAGGGTCCACCTTGCCGGCCACATGCACCACGTCGTCGTTCTCGAAGCAGCGCACCACCTGCACGATGGCGTCGGTTTCGCGGATGTTGGCCAGAAACTGGTTGCCCAGCCCCTCCCCTTTGGAGGCGCCCGCCACCAGGCCGGCGATGTCCACGAACTGCATGGTGGTGGGCACCACCCGCTCGGGCTGCACGATCTCGGCGATCCGCTCCAGCCGCGGATCGGCCACCGGCACGATGCCCACGTTGGGGTCGATGGTGCAGAAAGGATAGTTCTCCGCCGCGATGGTCGCCCGGGTGAGAGCGTTGAAGAGAGTGGACTTGCCCACGTTGGGCAGCCCCACGATACCGCACTTGAACCCCATTCGGGCAACCTCCGCTAGTTCACTGGACCGGAAACGGCTTCAAAAAAGCCCGCCAGGAGAGGCGGGCCGGGAAGCTGGAGCCGGTGATAGGAGTCGAACCCACGACATCCTCATTACAAGTGAGGCGCTCTACCAACTGAGCTACACCGGCGTGGCGCAAATTCTACCGCCAGTCAGGGGGCCGCGAAAGCCTCGCCGCACACTTTTTCGCGCAGCGCCACCCCTTGCGGAAGGCGCTCGCCGAGACGCTCCAGCTGCTGCCGCGAAACGCCGGAGAACTCGATCCAGTACCGCTCCTTCTTCTTCCGCCGGGGGCGCACCTCCACCTCGAAGCCCTTCTTTCGGAGCAGCTCGGCACGGGCTTCGGCGGCTTCGCGGTGGCTGTAGAGCCCGAGGGAGATGCCATTGCGAAACTCCCCATCCGGCATCAGCCATAGATCGACGACGCCCGCCTTCTTCAGGCGGGCCACCTCCTGGCGCGCCAGCCCCCGATCCGGCAGGGGGGGGCGCAAGACCCAGTAGGCGACGTCCACCGGGGTGGGACGGCGCCCGATGCGCTTGGCGGCTTGGTTGCCCATCTCTTCGGCCAGCCGACGGGCCTGGATGCGGCTGCGAAAGGGGCCGATCTCGCCGCAAGCCGGAGGCTCGGCGGGCGCGGGCGCCGCCTGCTCCACCGGGGCTGGCACCTCGGCCGTCTCGGCGGGCGCCGCTCCGGCGGCCGGCGGCGCCGGCGACGGCAGCGGTTCGGAAGCCGGTGCTTCGGAAGCCGTCGTTTTCGGCTCGGCGGCCGCCGCCGGGGGTTCATCGGCCACGACCGGCTCGGTCTGGCCCCCCTCTTCCCGCGGCTCTTCGGCCGGCACCGCCGGCGACGACGCCGCCTCCCCCGGCGCCAGGATCCGGGCGGAGACCAAGCGGATGCTTCCCACATCCGACAACCGCCGGGGACCGGAGCGGTCCGGGGCGGGCCGGTCCAGGCCGAAGCGGCCGTAGAGAAACACCAACAGGTTCAACACCATCAACAGCCCAAGCCAGAGTCGCGTCATTCGGGGGTTCTCCAAGCGCAGAGTCGCACACCTTCCAACACCAGGTCGGGGTGCCGCCGGTAGTCTACCTGGATCAAAGGCTCGATTGAACCAGCCGCGCCTCCGGTGAGCACCAGCACAGGGTCGCAGCCCCCCGCCGCCTGCAGTCGCTCCAACGAAGCCTCCACCAGGGCGACTATCGCGCCCGCCGTTCCCCGCCCCAAGCAGGAGGCGGTGTCCCTCCCCCATTCCCAGGTGGAGACTTCGCCGCCGGACAGCGGCTCCAGGGCGGTGTTCGCCAATACCGACCGCCTCATCTCCTCGAGACCGGGCAGGATGTAGCCCCCCAGATGGCGGCCCCGGGCGATGGCGTCCAAGGTCACGGCGGTACCGCAATCGACCACCAGACTCCCCTCGCCATAGCGTTCGTGCGCCGCCACCAGGGCGGCCCAGCGGTCGGCGCCGAGCTGGGCCGGCGCTTCGTAGCCGCACTGAAGGCCCGGCCAGCCGGCCGCGGCTCCAATGAATCGGATCGGCCGTTGCCAGCGGCTCTCCACCCAATTCTCCAGGGCGCGGCGCGTCTCGGCCGGCGCCACGCTGGCCGCCGCCACCCGCCGCGGCGGCGCGATCTTTCCCCAGGCCGCGTCGAGCAGCTCTTCCAAAAGACGGCCGCGCCAAGCCAGGGGTTTCCCCGCCACCGGCTCGTTCTCCACCAGCGCCCACTTCAGCCGGCTGTTGCCCAGATCGATCAGGAGGTCGGCCACTTCACCCCTCTCGCAAGCTCACTTCGCCCGCATGGAAGCGTCGCACCACGCCGTCACGCTCCAGGCGGAGGGCGCCCGACTCGTCCACGCCCCGGCAGATGCCCACCAGGCGCTCCTCGCCGGTGCGCACCTCCACTTTTCTTCCCTCGAACCCGTCACGCGCCCGCCAGTCCTCCAGAAAAGGCGTCAACCCTTCCCTCTGGTAGCGCAGGCAGGCCCGCACCAGCTCGTCGATCAGCCGCCCCGCCAGCCGGTTTCTGCCGGGCGGCTCAGGGAGGTGGGCGTGAAGATCGCACCAGGGCTGGTCGATGGCCGCGGCCGGCTCCGCTGCCAGAGAGAGGTTGAGGCCCACGCCGACCACCGCGACGCAAGGGCCGGAGGCCTCGCCGCTCGCCTCCACCAGGATGCCGGCCAACTTGCGCCCTTCCACCATAAGGTCGTTGGGCCATTTGAGCCGGTGTGACTCCAATCCGAACTCCTCCAACACCCGGGCCAGGGCCACGCCCGCCGCCAGGCTCACTCCGGCCAGCGCGGCCATGGGCAGATCGAAGCGCCACGCCAGAGAGAGCCAGAGCCCGCCGGCGAAGGTGGTGACCCACTGCCGTCCGCGACGCCCCCTTCCCGCCGTCTGATGCTCGGCAAGCACCACGCTCCCCTGATGCAGCGCCGGCGGCAACAGGCGACGCACCTCGTCGTTGGTGGAGCCGGTCTGTAGACAGAGCCGCAGTCGGTGGAGATGGCGCACGGTCTCCGCCCCAAGATGGGAACGAATGCGCTGCTCCTGAAGCAGTTCGAGGGGAGGATTCAGGCGGTAACCGCGGCCGGCGGCCCGCTCGATCTCGATGCCGGGCAACTCCGCCAACCGCTGCAGCCGCTTCCACACCGCGGCGCGGCTCACCCCGAAGCGCCGGGCCAGGGTCTCGCCGGAACACCACCCGCCGTGGGCCAGGGCCGCCAGCAGCTCGGCGTCGTCGAAGCCCTTCACCGCCCCAACCAGCGCCGGCGCCGCGCCAGCCGCGCCCCGTCCAGCTCCTCTTCGGGCAGCAGCCGCAGTTCGCAGGTATCCGCGGGCGCCGTCTCCGGCCGCAACTGGAAAGAGTGCAGCAGGTCGCCGCGAAAAGCGGCCACCTCCACCGTCCCTCGCTCAGGCGGAGATCGCAGCAGCCGCTCCAGGTTGGCGGAGGTCGCTTGAATGCCCTCCACCGCCACCAAGCGGTCGCCTGCGGCGAGTCCCGCCTTTTGGGCCGGACCGCCTTCGAACACGCGCGACAGCTCGACGAAGTCCCCTTTTTGCGCCCAGTCGGCGCCGAGCCAGAAGCGGCGGCCGGCGGTGTCGTCCGATCCCTCGCCTTGGACGGCGCCTCCGAGATCCTCGGCGTTACGCGCCGCCCTGGTGCGCAGCTCCACCCCCAGCTCGGCGAGCCACCGCTCCAGCGGCAACTCCGCGGTGCCCGTCACCGCCAGATCGAAGAAGTCGGCCAGGCCGGCGCCCAGGAGCGCTTCGGCCTCTTCCTGCAAGGCCCCCTCTGCAAGGGGGCGTTCTCCCCTGCCATACCGCCGCCACAAACGGCGCATCAGATCGTCGAGGGAGATGCGGTCGTCCGAGCGCAGGCGCAGCTCCACGTCCAGACCCAGGGCCACGAGAGCCCCCTTGGTGTAGTAGCTGACGATGGCGTTGGGGGCGTTCTCGTCCTGCTTGTAGAACTTGGTCCAGGCGTAGAAGCTGGACTCCGCCACGCTCTGCAACCGGCGTCCCGGCGTCCGCAACAGGCGGGTGATGGTCTGCGCCAGCAGTTGCAGGTACTCGTTCTCACCGATGGCGCCGCTGCGCACCAGCATCAGATCGTCGTAATAGCTGGTGATCCCTTCGAACGCCCACAGCAGGCGGGTGTGGGCCTCCCGCTCCAGCAGGGATTCGGCCAGCCGCCGGGGGCGGATGCGCTTGACGTTCCACAGGTGGAAATATTCGTGGCTGCACAGGCCGAGGAAGCGACGGTACCCTTCCGTCGGCCGCTCCATGCCCGGTGGCGGCAGATCGCCTCTGGAACAGAGCAGGGCGCAGGAGTCCCGGTGCTCCAGGCCGCCATACCCCTCTTCCGCCACCGACACGAGAAAGTGGTAGCGGCTCAGCGGAAGCTCGCCGAAAAGGTCCGCCTGGGCGGCGCAGATGCGTTGCAGGTCGCGCTCGAGGCGCTCGCCGTCGAAGCGGCAACGACCCCGAAAGACGAGCCGGTGGGGCACGCCCCGCACCTCGAAAGCCACCTCCGGGTGGTCGCCCATCTCCACGGGAGCGTCGATCAGGTGCCAATAATCCTCCGCCCGATAGCGTCCGAATCCCCTTTCGTCCACTTCCAGGGGCGGCAGGCTGGTGGCCACCCGCCACCGCCCCCAAACCGCTTCGGCGGGAGGCGACAACTCCAGTTCACAGGGCTCCTGTTCGCGTCCTTCCGCCCGCAGGAAGAGGCTGGTGCCGTTGAAGAAGGCGTGGCTCTGATCCAGATGGGCAGCCCGCACTGAATCCTCCCAGGCGTAGACCCTGTACTCCAAAAGGAGCTCATCCTCGGCGCCGGTCACGCACCAGCTCTGCTTGTCCAGGGGAACCGCCTCCAGCGGCCGGCCACGGCAAGAAGCGTTGAGAGCGAGGACATTGCGGGCGAAGTCCCGGATCATGTAGCTGCCTGGAATCCACGCGGGGAGGACGAAACGCACTCCAGCGAAATCGGGATTGGAGAGCCGCATCCGCACGGTGAAATGGTGAGCCGCGGGCCGGCTGGGGATCACTTGGTATCGGATCGCTGCAGTCACGAGCCTATGTTAACAGCCTAGCAAACTTGGCGCTCTCCACCCGTAAATTCGGAGGCGGAAAAGGCGCAGGCAAACGTGCCGTCCTCTTTTCGACGCCCTAACCCGGACATTGCGCCAGACCGCTCCAATCTTTGTTCGTTTTCTCGATGACTGATTGCCATTCATCGGCGGTCACACTTTGTACTGGGCACGCTATCCGGCTTTTTTGTGCGCAAGCCTCGAAGGGATGGGGCGCAGGGATGCGCCGAACAACATCTCCTCGGGAAAATTCCGGACGCCGGCGAAATATTCGGGCTAAAAAGAAAAACCCCCGGCCGGCTGGCGGTCGGGGGTCGGAATAAAAGCCTGGCGGTGACCTACTTTCGCATGGGGAGACCCCACACTATCATCGGCGATGCGCTGTTTCACTTCTGAGTTCGGGATGGGATCAGGTGGTTCCAACGCTCTATGGCCACCAGGCGAACTGGTATGAACAGCAGGGCCGAGGCCCCTGCTCCTCAAATTCGGTTTCGATCCGGTCGTACAGGGCCGGCGATCGGCCAGCTTCACGATCCAAAGTTCTTGGGTGTTATATGGTCAAGCCTCACGGGCAATTAGTACTGGTTAGCTTCACGCGTTGCCGCGCTTCCACACCCAGCCTATCAACCTGGTAGTCTTCCAGGGCCCTTCAGGGACCTCGAGGGTCCAGCGAGACCTAATCTTGGGAGGGGCTTCCCGCTTAGATGCTTTCAGCGGTTATCCTGTCCGAACATAGCTACCCGGCAATGCCACTGGCGTGACAACCGGAACACCAGAGGTTCGTCCACTCCGGTCCTCTCGTACTAGGAGCAGCTTCCCTCAAGTCTCGAACGCCCACGGCAGATAGGGACCGAACTGTCTCACGACGTTCTAAACCCAGCTCGCGTACCACTTTAAATGGCGAACAGCCATACCCTTGGGACCGACTTCAGCCCCAGGATGTGATGAGCCGACATCGAGGTGCCAAACACCGCCGTCGATATGAACTCTTGGGCGGTATCAGCCTGTTATCCCCGGAGTACCTTTTATCCGTTGAGCGATGGCCCTTCCACTCAGAGCCACCGGATCACTAAGGCCTACTTTCGTACCTGCTCGACGTGTCCGTCTCGCAGTCAAGCACGCTTATGCCTTTGCACTAACCACACGATGTCCGACCGTGTTTAGCGTACCTTTGCGCTCCTCCGTTACTCTTTGGGAGGAGACCGCCCCAGTCAAACTACCCACCACACACTGTCCCCGGCGCTGTAACGCCTGGGTTAGAACTTCAAACATACCAGGGTGGTATTTCAAG
>JALSRN010000054.1:20000-50015 GCA_026984735.1 Sedimenticola sp.
AAACCCTTCGATCTCGCCCATGGGGCGGAAGCTCAGCAGCTCGAACCAGCGCCACATGAGCTCGTCGGAGATGGACATCACCTTGCCGAACATCTCGTCGGGAGGTTCGGTGATGCCGATGTAGTTGCCCAGCGACTTGGACATCTTCTGCACGCCGTCGAGGCCCTCCAGGATGGGAAGGGTGATCACCACCTGGGGCTCCTGACCGTAGGACTCCTGCAGCTGCCTGCCCACCAGCAGGTTGAACTTCTGATCGGTGCCGCCCAGTTCCACGTCGGCCTTCATGGCCACCGAGTCGTAACCCTGAATGAGGGGATAGAGGAACTCGTGGATGGCGATCGCCTGACCGCTCTTGTAGCGCTTGCTGAAGTCGTCGCGCTCGAGCATGCGCGCCACCGTGTGCTTGGCCGCCAGCTGGATGAGGTCGGCGGCGCTCATCTGCCCCATCCAACTGGAGTTGAACAACACCAGGGTGCGTTCAGGATCGAGAATCTTGTAGATCTGCTCCTCGTAACTCTTGGCGTTCTCCAGCACCTGATCGCGGGTGAGCGGTGGCCGGGTGGCGCTCTTGCCGGTGGGATCGCCGATCATGCCGGTGAAGTCGCCGATGAGGAACATCACCTCGTGCCCCAGCTCCTGGAACTGGCGCAGCTTGTTGATGAGCACCGTGTGGCCCAGATGCAGATCGGGCGCGGTGGGATCGAAACCCGCCTTGACCCGCAGCGGCACCCCCCGCCGCAACTTTTTCACCAGCTCCTCTTCGACCAGGATCTCTTCGGCGCCGCGGGCGATGAGGTCGAGCGATTCTTCGATGGAAGCCATGGACTCTCTCGATAAATTGGGAAGATGGCGGGAACAGGCGGTGAAATGTATCAAAAGAACGACGACGGGGAAAAACGGAAAGTTCTTTTCGTGTCATAATCGCATCACGCGAGCCAACAAAGTTCCGGCATGCAAGACTACATCTTCAACTCCCGCCGACAGGCTCATCGACGCCGCCGGCGGATGTATCTGCGGCTGCTCCTGCTGCTTCTGGCGATCGCCGCCCTCACCGTGCTGGTCACCAAATTCGGCCTGCGCACCTCGCCCCCCGACGAGGAGACGGAGAAGAGCCTCATCTCCCTGCCGCCGGTGGAGAAGACCCGTCCTCTGGGCATGCAGCCGCGGGCGGCCCTCCGACCCGTCGCCGCTTCTTCTGCCGCTCCAGCCTCGCCTTCCACCGTGTCTTCCCAAGCCCCTGCCGAGAGCGGCGGGAGCACCGCCACGGGAGCCGCCACCTCCTCCGAACCCTCCTCCCCGTCCGAAAAAGAAGCCGCCGCGCCCGCGCCTGAAACGGCCGCGGAGAAAACACCGCGGCCCACCCTGCGATGGAAACGCCATGAGGTGGCGCCGGGCGAGACCCTCGCCTCCATCTTCAAGCAGCTGGGGCTGGCGCCCTCTCTGCTCCACGCCATCGTCACCAGCAGCCCGGCCGCCGGCGGCCTGGCCCGCCTGCAACCGGGCCAGCAGCTCCGCTTCGGCTTCGACCGAAAAGAGGTGCTGCAGAAGCTGGTGCTGCAACGAAACCTCATCAGCAGCCTGAAGGTCGAGCGCACCAAGAAGGGGTTCGAAGCACGCGAAGAGAAACGGCCGGTGGAGTACCGGCAGGCCCACGCCGAGGGAACCATTCTCTCCTCCCTCTTCGTGGACGGTCAGAAGGCCGGCCTCGACGACCGCCAGATCATGGAGCTGGCCCGACTCTTCGGCTGGGACATCGACTTCGCGTTGGAACTGCGCAAGGGCGACCGCTTCAGCGTCATCTACCAGGAGCGCTGGCTGGATGGAAAAAAGATCGGCAACGGCCCCATTCTGGCCGCGGAGTTCATCAACCGGGGCAAGGTCTACCGCGCCATCCGCTATACCGACAGCCATGGCGAAACCGCCTACTACGACATGGAGGGCAACGCCAAGCGCCGCGCCTTCATCCGCACGCCGGTGAAGTTCAGCCGCATCAGCTCCCGCTTCACCCTGCGCCGCTGGCACCCCATCTTGAAGCGGTGGCGCTCCCACAAAGGGGTGGACTACGCCGCCCCCGAAGGCACGCCGGTGAAAGCGACGGGCAACGGCAGGGTGACCTTCATTGGCCGCAAGGGAGGCTACGGCAAGGTGATCTTCCTGCACCACGGCAGCCGCTACACCACGGTGTACGGCCATCTGAGCCGTTTCGCCCGCGGCCTCAAGACCGGCAACAAGGTGAAACAGGGGCAGATCATCGGCTATGTGGGCCACACCGGCCTGGCCACCGGCCCCCATCTCCATTATGAGTTCCGGGTCAACGGGGTGCACCGCAATCCTCTCACGGTGAAACTGCCCAAGAGCATCCGCCTGCCGCGAAAGGAGCTGAAACGTTTCCGGCGGACCATCCAGCCCCTAGTGGCGCAACTCGACGATCTCCGCGCACGGAGCATGGTCGCCTCCGCCGCCAAGCGCTGAAAGCGTCCATGGCGCGCGACGGGCTCTATGTCGGGCTCATGTCCGGCACCAGCATGGACGGCATCGATGCCGCGCTGATCCGGCTCCGCTCCGGGCGCCCCCGCCTGCTTCACGCCCTCGCCCATCCCTGGCCGCACGGCCTTGCCGAGCGGTTGAGGCGGCTCTCCCAGGGTTCCACTACGTTGACCGAACTGGGGGAGCTGGACCACCTCTGCGGGCTCGCCTTCGCCGCGGCCGCCGAACGGCTGCTGCACGAAGCGGCCGTGGAGCCGGCGGCCGTCACCGCCATCGGCAGCCACGGCCAGACCATCCACCACCGCCCCTCGCCGCCGGCGCCCTTCACCTTGCAAATCGGCGATCCCAACCTCATTGCTCAACGCACCGGCATCACCACGGTGGCCGACTTCCGGCGCCGCGACATGGCGGCGGAAGGCCAGGGCGCCCCCCTGGTGCCACGCTTCCACCAGGCGCTTTTCGCCCATGAGCGGAGAAACCGGGTGGTCCTCAACATCGGCGGCATCGCCAACATCACCGTGCTGCCCGCCGGCCGCGAGGTCTCCGCCGCCTTCGACACCGGCCCCGGCAACTGCCTGATGGACGCCTGGTACCGACGACACCGCGAGGAGCCCTACGACCGGGATGGCGACTGGGCGGCCACCGGAGCGGTGGTGGCGCCGCTGCTTCAGGCGCTGCTCCAGGACCCCTATTTCCCAACCCCGCCCCCCAAGAGCACCGGCACCGAACACTTCTCCCTCGCCTGGCTCGACCAACAGTTGGAGGAGCGGGGCGGGGTCACGCCGAGGGACGTCCAGGCCACCCTGCTGAAGCTGACCGTCGTCACCATCGCCGACGCCATCGAACGGTGGGCCCCCGCCACGGAGGAGGTGCTCGTCTGCGGAGGAGGAAGGCGCAACCGCCGGCTCATGAAAGGGCTCGAAGCGGCGCTGCCCGGAATGGAAGTGCGGGGAACGGAAACGGAAGGCGCCGATCCCGACTGGATCGAAGCGATGGCCTTCGCCTGGCTCGCCGCGGCCGCCCTGGCGGGCGAGCCGGGCAACCTTCCCGCCGCCACGGGAGCGCGCGAAGAGGTGGTGCTCGGGGCGATCTACCCCGCCTTGTCGTGAATCAGGGCGAAAAGGAGGAGCCGCAGCCGCAGGTGGTGGTGGCGTTGGGGTTGCGGATGACGAACTGGGCTCCTTGCAGCCCTTCCGTGTAGTCGATCTCGGCACCCACCAAATACTGGAGGCTCATGGGATCCACCAACAGGGTGACACCCTCGGTGACGATCACCTCGTCGCCCTCGTTGATCTCTTCGTCGAAAGTGAAGCCGTACTGAAAGCCGGAGCAGCCGCCACCCTGGATGTAGACCCGCAGCTTGAGGTCGGGGTTGCCCTCCTCTTCGATCATGCTCGCCACTTTTCTGGCCGCGGCCGGGGTGAAGATCAGGGGATCGCCGGCCGCTTCTGCTGTTTCGCTCATGTTCTGCACTCCCGGCCCCACGGGCCGCATGGTCCTACGTCGTCAGAGGCCATTATGGCTATTTCCCAGTAAAATAGTCAAGTATTGACCGCCGACCAAAAGGCGCCGCGGCCGGCGCCTTGCGACTACTCTTTCGAAGAGGGTTCCTGCGCCGGGGAGCGCTCAACAGTCGCCTTCTCCTCCACATGCACCAGCTGTCCGTTCACCTCCGCGCCCATGGCCATCTCCAAAAGCCGATAATGGACGGTTCCCCGCACCCGGGCGCCGGGCGCCAACTCCACCCGGTTGTCGGCATGCACGTCCCCCACGATGGTGCCGTCGAGCACCAGATTCTCCACGGTCACATCCCCTTCGATGCGGCCGCTGTTGCTCACCACCAGGGTGGCGCCGCTTTCCGGCCGACCGGTGACGTTGCCCTTCACGGTGCCGTCCAGATGCATGCCGCCGGCGAAGCTGAGGTTGCCCTCGAGCACGGTGTCGGGCCCCACCACGGTGGCGATGGGGGGCATCTTCAGCCTATTGTTTCGTCGCATCCGCCTTCGTCCCTCGTCTTTTCTCACCTTGTTCCGTCTTCGGCCAGGGGAACACTACTTGCAGCTTTTTCAGCTGCTTGTTGCGCGGCAGAAACTCGATCCGCAACTCCTGAGGCACGAATCCTTCCGGCAACCGGATCTCCCCTTCCACATCCTGGTAGTTGTGGAACTCCAGTTTCACCGCCTTTTCCCCGTCCGGCGAAAACTGCGAGCGGTCGAGCTTTTGGCGCCGCTTGCCGAGAGTTCCCGAAAGCTTCATCAGCAATTTGCCCCGCGTCAGCTCCACATCCTCCTTCACCTGCACGAGGGTGAATCGATAGCGGTAGCGCGCCGCCTCGCCGGCCGGCTCCACCTTGAGATCGCGAACGTAGAGAGTGCCGGCGCCGCTGGAGACGAGCCCCTTGAGCATCTGCACTTCGGCCTGCAGCGAGCTGACGCGCTCCTGCTGCCGCATCAGTTCCTCCTGCAACTGGCGGCTGGCCTGGCGTTCGATCTGCGCCTGACGCCGGTAGCGCGCCGTTTCCGCCCGCGCCTCGTCCAGCTTCTTTTCGAGGCCGGCCATCTTCTGCGCAAGCTGCATCCGCTCCGCCAACACCTTGCTCGCATCGTAACCGCCCCGGCGTTTGCCAAACTCGAAGACCTGCCACATCGCCGCCAGCAGGAGCAGGAGGGCGGCGAACAGCCACCAGCGACGACGGTGGTCGTCGTGCTGCACGATGCGCGGCGATCGCACGCGCATGGGCTCCACCCCTCGGGAGCGCCTCTTCACGGCAGCAGCCCCACCAGCTCGAGCCCCGCCCTTTCGGGCAGGCCGAACATCAGATTCATGTTCTGCACCGCCTGTCCGGCGGCGCCTTTCACCAGATTGTCGATCACCGCGAGGATCACCAGGGTATCCCCTCCCTGGGGACGATGGAGGGCGATGCGACAGACGTTGGACCCTCTCACCGAGCGGGTCTCCGGATGGGTGCCCGGCGGCATCATGTCCACGAAAGGTTCGTCCGCATACCGGGATTCGTAGCGCTCGTGCAGCTCCGCAAGGGCGACATCCTGGCGCGGAACGTAGAGAGTGGCGTGGATGCCCCGGATCATGGGCAACAGGTGGGGCACGAAGGTGATGTGCACGGGGCGGTCCGCCACCGTGGAAAGATTCTGCTCGATCTCCGGCTGATGGCGGTGGCCGGAAACGGCATACGCCTTGAAGCTCTCGCCGGTCTCCGCCATGAGCATGGCGGTATTGGCGCCTCGGCCGGCGCCGCTCACCCCCGACTTGCAGTCGGCCACCACCCCTTGCGGAACGGCGCCGGCGCTCTCGAAAAGCGGCAGCAGGCCGAGGGTCACGGCGGTGGGGTAGCAGCCGGGGTTGGCCACCAGCCGGGCGCCGGAGATGGCTTCCCGGTTCAGCTCGGGCAGGCCGTAGACCGCTTCGGCCACCAGGCCGGGAGAAGCGTGCTCCATGCCGTACCACCGCTGCCAGAGCGCCACATCCTTGATGCGGAAGTCGGCGGCCAGGTCGATGACGCGAACGCCGGCGTCGAGCAGCGCCGGCGCCTGCTGCATGGCGATGCCGTTGGGGGTGGCGAAAAAGACCAGATCGCAGCGCCGCAGCTCCGCGGGATCGGGCTCTGTGAAGGCCAGATCGGTCTGGCCCCGAAGGTTGGGGAAGAGGTCGGCCACCGGCCGGCCGGCTTCCGAGCGGGAGGTGATGGCGCGCAGCCGCACCTCGGGGTGGCGGACCAGCAGCCGCAAGAGCTCCACGCCCGTGTAGCCGGTGCCTCCGACGATGCCGACCTCGATCATGCGCCCTTCCAAATCTGCCATGGAAAGGGCATATTCTACCCCGGTTCAGTCAGTGGAACGAAACATGACCCCGGATACCGTGCAAACCCTGGCCCTCACGCTGGGCGCCGGCTGGGCGGCGGGCATCAACCTCTATGCCGCCATGCTCACCCTCGGCTGGCTGGGGATGAGCGGCCAGGTGGACTTGCCGCCGGGACTGGATGTGCTGGAAAACCCCATGGTGATGGGCGCGGCGGGACTGATGTTCGCAGTGGAGTTCTTCGCCGACAAGGTACCCTGGATGGACAGCCTGTGGGACGCCCTGCAGACATTCGCGCGCATTCCCGGCGGCGCCCTCATGGCCGCCGGCGCCGCCAAGGGGCTGGATCTCGGAGGCGCCGGCGAGCTGGCCGGCCTGCTGCTGGGCGGCGGCCTGGCGGCCGGCAGTCACGTCACCAAGGCCAGCACCCGGGCCCTGATCAACACCTCGCCGGAACCGGCGAGCAACTGGGCCGCCTCCTTCACCGAGGATTTCGCGGTGATCGGCGGGCTGTGGACGGCGCTCAACCATCCCTGGCTGTTTCTGCTCCTGCTGATCCTGTTCGTCGTCCTGGCCGTCTGGCTGGTGCCCAGGATCTGGCGCCTGCTCAAAGCGGCGGGGCGCACCCTGCGCAACTGGTTCCGCAAGCCTTCGACGCCCACCAACCCCGCACCCATTCGAGAGGAATCGTCATGACCGGCTGGCTGTGGCCCAAGGCCCTGCATCTCTTTTTCATGGTCGCCTGGTTCGCGGGTATCTTCTACCTGCCGCGCCTCTTCGTGAACCACGCCGCCACCGCCGACGAACCGGTGCTGGACGAGCGGTTCAAGATGATGGAACGCAAGCTCTACCGCTTCATCACGCCGTGGATGGTGCTCACCGTGGCATTCGGACTGTGGATGCTGGCCGCCGGCGCCTGGCGCGCCTATTCAGGCATGATGTGGCTCCACATCAAGCTGCTGCTGGTGGGCCTGCTGGTGGGCTACCACTTCTGGTGCGGCGCCCTGGTGAAAGCCTTCGCCGAAGGCAGGAACCGCCGCTCGGAGCGATGGTACCGCTGGTTCAACGAGCTGCCGGTGCTCCTGCTGCTGGCCATCGTGCTGCTGGCCACGCTCAAGCCTTTTTGATTCCGGTTGATTCCGGCTCCGTCCCCCGCGGAAGGCGAAGGTCAGCCGCAGCCGCCGCCGGTGTTGGAACCGCAGGTGCTGCACCCTCCGCCGATGGGCTGGAGATTGTTGAAGACGAAACGCGCCTCCTGACCGTCGCCGTTGACGAAATCGATCTCCACCCCCTTGAGGTACTGCAGGGTGCCACTGTCGACGATGAGCTTGAACCCTTCGTATTCGCGCACGTTGTCGTCCTCGGCGAGCTGGTCGGTGAAGGTCATGCCGAAATTGACTCCGCTGCAGCCGCCGGGAGTGGCGAAGACGCGCACGCCCTCGATGGGCTCCTCCACCTGGCCGGCCAGCTCCTGCATCTTCTGCCGGGCGGAATCGGTGAGGCTGAGGTCCTCTTCGCTGAGGGGATTCACGTTGACGGTCATCTCTGGATACCTGCCTGTTTGGGAAAAACTCTGAAAAAATTCTAGCACGGCGAGCGACCGCTCTACCATGTGCGCTGTGGTGGCTTTTCGAAGAGGCCGGGATTGACTGAAATCATGGAGAAACGTACCTCTGGCCACAAAGATGGGGCCATTCTTCGCAGATTCCACCGACCGACGCCATGAAACTCCGCACCACCTCCTTTCTCTGTCTGTTCGCCCTCCTCCTCACCGCCACGCCGCTGCCTGGTCGGGCCGCCGACGAGCAGCAACTGCTCCGGGAGGCCCGCGAAATCGTCGCCAGACTGGACAAACGGCTCAAGGAGGAGCTGCAGAAGGTTCTGAAAGAAGAGGGAACGGTGCAGGCGGTGGAGACCTGCCACCTCAAGGCGCCCGACATCGTCAAGGATGCTTGGCGCAACGGCTGGGAGGTGCGGCGCACCAGCCTCAAGGTACGCAACCTGGAGGACGCGCCGGACAAGTGGGAATACAAGGTGCTCAAAGAGCTGGACGCGAAGAACGAGGCGGACGCGCCCGATTCCGAGCTGGAGCACTGGGAGGTGGTCACCGTCGACGGGCAGAAGCGGTTCCGCTACATGAAGGCCATCATCGCCAAACAGGTCTGCACCCGCTGCCACGGCAAGCACATCCACAAGGAGGTGGCCAGTCAGCTCGACAGCCTCTACCCCTTCGACCAGGCGCGGGGTTTCGAAGCGGGAGATCTGCGGGGCGCCTACAGCCTGAGCAAGCCCCTTTCGCCCTGAACGGAAAGGATCGCGGCCTCCTGCCGCCTGGAATCGGCGCCTCAAACAAAACTTAGCGCCGCGCCCCGCCATGGTGCCTTTTCGTGGCGGCCGGTTGACCCTGGTCAACAAACCTCGGCGCAACCTCCCCTGGGCGCTTGACACAAGTCAAGCTATCCGCGAAATCGCTATGGTAATTTCCAAGCCTCGAAGCACAGAAGCGGCGTGCATCGCTGGCGCCATGCCGAGCACGACGAGACCTTTTCGACCAACCCGAAGCATCACATCACGAGGGAGTACAGCAATGCCCAACACAGCATCCCCCAACAAGGCGGCCAAGAAGGTCGCGGGCACCCTGGCCCTGGCGGTCGCCATGGCCTGCGGCAGCCTGGCGGCCAACGCGGCCGACTACAAGGACATCAAGGCGGCCACCAACGTCAAGGGCCGCACCGTCGTGGAGTTCGTCAGCTCCGAATGCGGCGGCTGCCACAACCCCAAACTGACCGGCGCCACCGGCCCCAACATCACCATGGATCGCCTGCGCCACGGCCTGAAGGGAGCCGCAGCCAAGAAGGCGGGCCGCTTCACCTATCCGCTTGACGAGGAGTCCATCTTCGCCACGGTGAAATATGGCCGGCCGGGCACCGCCATGCCGAGCTGGGGCACCGACGCCAACCCCATCGGCAAGGCGCTCACCGACGCCGAGATCAAGGCCATCACCCACCACATCTACACCGTCCCGCCGCCCAAGGACTTCAAGTGGACGATGAAGCAGATGATGGAGACCCTGCAGGACGTGAAGCCGTCCGAAAACGGCAAGGTCACCCCCGCCAAGGACGTGGACGACCTGCTCTTCGTCACCGAGCGCGAGAACTTCTCGGTGGCGGTGATCGACACCACCAAGCAGGCGGTGGTGGCGCACCTGCCAGCCGGTGCCCGCGCCCACGGTTACACCTTCAGCCCCGACGGCAAGTACGCCTACAACCTGGGTCGCGACGGCTGGCTCTACAAGTACAACCTGAAAACCCTGATGGCGGAGAAGAAGGTCCGCCTGGGCCTGGACGCCCGCGGCATCGCCATCTCCGATAACGGCAAGTACCTGCTCACCGGCATGTACATTCCCACCCAGGCGGTGATCGTGGACGCCCACACCCTGAAGCCGTTGAAGATCATCGACACCCACCATGTGAAGGATCCCGACGGCGATTACGTCGATTCCCGCATCTGCTCGGTGAACGACGTCGATCCCAAAAAGGTGGGCCCCTACTTCCTGATGGCCCTGAAAGAGGGCGGCCAGGTGTGGCGCATCGACTGGAGCAAGCCCGACTTCCCCATCGCCAAGGTGGCCAACGTCGGCAAGATCCTGCACGACGGCTTCCTGCGGCCGGACAACAAGGTCTTCTACCTGGCCTCCCAATCCTCCAACTGGGTGGCGGCCATCGACGTGGCCAACATGAAGATCATCAAGAAGATCAAGACCGGCACCAAGCCGCACCCGGGTGAAGGGGCCGTGTGGGAAGAGGGCGGCGTGGAGTACGCCGGCACCCCGCACATCGGCGAGGGCAAGGTGACCATCTGGCGCACCGACACCAACGAGATCGTCGGCACCGTCAAGACCGAGGCCCCGGGCCTGTTCATCCGCGCAGCCCACAACATGAAGTACGTCTGGGCCGACTCGGTGTTCCCGCCCAAGCCGAGCGAGATCACGGTGTTCGAGCGCAAGCCGCCCTTCAAAGTGGTCAAGTACATCAACGACGGCACCCAGACGGTGCACCCCGAGCCGGACAAGGACGGCAAGTTCGTCTATGTCTCCGACTGGAAGGAGAACGTGGTGCGGGTCTACAACGACGAGACCCTCGAGCTGGTGAAGACCATCAAGGGCATCAAGACGCCCACCGGCATCTTCGCCGTGCATCGGCGTCACGAGACCGGCGGTCACTGAGGCTCACGCCGCAAAGGATGGAAAGGGGGCGCTCGGCGCCCCCTTTTTCGCTTCTGGTTGACTGAAGTCAAGGTCGCCTCGCGATACATTGCCTAGCATCAAATTCACAATAAAATCCAATTCTTAGAATGGTTCGCACGCTTTCACTGCTGTTGGGGTTGACGATCTGCCCCTCCTCTTCCTGGGCCGCCGCGCCGAGCCCGGCGCGCCAGCAGGAGCTGCTCTACCTGCTGCATCAGGACTGCGGCGCCTGCCACGGCATGCGGCTCAAGGGAGGGCTGGGGCCCGCGCTGACGCCGGAGAACCTCTCCGCCCTGAGCGAGGCTCAGATCCAACAGACCATCCTCGAAGGGCGCCCCGGCACGCCCATGCCTCCGTGGAAGCCTTTCATGTCGCCCGAAGAGGCCGGCTGGCTGGCCGACCGGCTGAAACAAGGGAAGACCACCGAATGAAACGGCTCCTGCTTCCGCTCCTCCTCTTTCTACCCCTGGCGGCGATCGCAGACGACTGCCTGCTGCGCGGCACCGGCGATCTGGGCGTGGTCATCGAACGCGCCACCGGCAGCCTCCAGGTGGTGGACACCACCGCCCACAAAGCGCTGTTCCGTGTGGAGGGGCTGGGCGACCTCTCCCACGCCTCGGTGGTCTACTCGCGGGACGAGCGCTACGCCTACGTCTTCGGCCGCGACGGCGGCCTCACCAAAGTGGATCTGCTCTGCGGCCGCATCGCCAAACGGATCGTGCAGGGAGGCAACAGCATCGGCGGCGCCATCTCCCAGGACGGCCGTCTGGTCGCCGTCTCCAACTACGAACCGGGCGGCGTCAAGGTCTTCTCTTCGGACGACCTCTCCCTGGTGGCCGACATTCCCGCCACCCGCACCGTCAAGGGGAAGGGCTCCAAGACCGTGGGGCTGGTGGACGCTCCCGGAGAGCGTTTCGTCTTCAGCCTCTACGACACCGGCGAGATCTGGCTCCTGGGCATGAAGGATCCCGCCCACCCGCGGCTGACCAAGTTCGCCGGCATCGGCCGCCAGCCCTACGACGGGCTGGTCACCCCCGACGGGCGCTACTACATCGCCGGCCTCTTCGGCGAGGACGGCCTGGCCAAACTCGACCTCTGGCACCCAGAAAAAGGGGTCGAGCGCATCCTCGACCACTACGGCAAGGGCGAGCAGAAGCTGCCGGTCTACAAGATGCCCCACCTGGAGGGCTGGGCCATCGCCGGCAACCGCGCCTTCTTTCCGGCGGTCGGGCACCATGAGGTGCTGGTGATGGACATGGAGAGCTGGAAGGAGATCGGCCGCATCCCCGTCCACGGCCAGCCGGTCTTCGTCATGGCCCGGCCCGACGGTCGCCAGCTGTGGGTCAATTTCGCCTTCCCCGACAACGACACGGTGCAGGTGATCGACAGCGAGAGCCTGAAGATCGTCGACACCTTGAAGACCGGCAAGGGCACCTTGCACATGGAGTTCACCCCTCGCGGCGAAGAGGTGTGGATCTCGGTTCGCGACAAGGACGAGGTCCAGATCTACGACACCGACACCCGAAAGCTGAAAGGCCGCCTCCAGGCCCGCAAGCCCAGCGGCATCTTCTTCACCGATCGCGCCCACAAGACAGGACTCTGACCATGGCCACCCCCATGCCCCTTCGCAAACGCTACCTGCGCAAACCGTCGCTGGAGCCGCCGCCGCTCACCGCCCTGGAGAAGCGGCTGCTCGACACTTGGCAGAAGGGCTTCCCCCTCGCGCCCCGCCCCTACGCCGAGATCGCCCGCAAGCTCGGGGTGAGCGAAGCGCTGGTGCTGACCATCCTGGAGAAACTCCGGGAGCAGGGCCTCATCAGCCGAGTGGGACCGGTCTTCGCTCCGCGCAGGGTGGGGGCGAGCACCCTGGCCGCCATGGCGGTGCCCGAAGAGGAGCTGGAGCGGGTGGCGGCCCTCGTCAACAGCTACGAAGAGGTGAACCACAACTACGAGCGGGAGCACCATTTCAACCTCTGGTTCGTGGTCACCGCCGCCGACGAAGAGAAACTGCGGCAAGTGCTGGAAGAGCTGGAGGCGCGCACCGGCTATTCCGTCATGGACCTCCCCCTGGAGGCGCAGTACCACATCGACCTGGGGTTTCCGCTGTGGTGTTGAGCGAGCGCGACAACCGCCTCATCGCCGCCATTCAAAGCGGCCTGCCGCTGAGCCCCCGCCCCTGGGCCGAGGTGGGCGAACGCATCGGCATGGACGAGGAGGAGGTGATCCGCCGGGTGCGGGCGCTGCAGGAGAGCGGTTGCATCAAGCGGTTCGGACTGGTGGTGCGCCACCACGAGCTGGGCTACAACGCCAATGCCATGGTGGTCTGGGACGTGCCCGACGAGCGGGTGGACGCCGTGGGGGACGCTCTGGGACGACAACGCTGCGTCACCCTCTGCTACCGGCGCCCGCGCCGCCTGCCCCACTGGCCCTACAATCTCTTCTGCATGATCCACGGCAAGGACCGTCAGCGGGTGCTGGACTACATCGACCAGATCACCGAAGAGCTCGACCTGCAGGAGATTCCCAAGGAGGTGCTCTTCAGCGGCCGCCGTTTCAAGCAGCGCGGGGCACGATACCGCTGACCCCATGGACGACATCGACCGCCAGATCATCAACCGCCTGCAGGGCGGTTTTCCGGTCTCGGAACGCCCCTACCGGGAAGCGGCCGCCTGGTTCGGCCTCGACGAGGCGGAACTGATCCGAAGGCTGCGAAGATTGCTTGACGACGGTTATTTGAGCCGTTTCGGCCCCATGTACCACGCCGAGAAGCTGGGAGGCGGCCTGAGCCTGTGCGCCATGGCCGTTCCCGAGGAGAAATTCGAGCAGGTGGCCGGCCAGGTGAACGCCTTCCCCGAGGTGGCCCACAACTACGCCCGGGACCACCAGCTCAACATGTGGTTCGTGCTGGCCACCGAGACGCCCGAGCGGATCGACGAGGTGGTGGAGGAGATCGAGCGGACCACCGGCTATCGGGTCTACAATATGCCCAAGCAGAAGGAGTTCTACGTGGGGCTCCGTTTCCAAGTGTGACGCCGTGATCGACGCCATCGACCGCGCCATCATCGAGGCCACCCAGGCCGGCCTGCCGCTGGTGGCCGAACCCTATGCCGCCGTGGCGAAGCAGGTGGGCGTGGCGCCCGAGGAAGTGACGCGGCGCATCGAGCGCATGCTGGAGAACGGGCTCATCCGCCGCATCGGCGCGGTGCCCAACCACTACAAGCTGGGCTTCCGGGGAAACGGCATGAGCGTGTGGGACGTGCCCGACCGCAAGGTGGAGCGTTACGGCCGGCTCGTCGGCGAGCTGGAGTTCGTCAGCCACGCCTACCACCGCCCCCGCCACCTGCCCCTCTGGCCCTACAATCTCTTCGCCATGGTGCACGGCCGCAACCGGGTGGAGGTGATGGAAAAGGTGGAAAGGATCGCCGAACTGCTGGGCGAAGACGATCGCGGCCACGAGGTGCTCTTCAGCACCCGGATACTGAAAAAGACCGGCTTCCGGTTGCCTCCGCTCCCACCCACCACGGCAAAATCCTGATGTTCCGAATCTCCCAGTACATGCGCGAAATCGTCGACCCGAAGCCCCTCGGGCCCAAGCGCACGCCCCCGGGACCGGTGGTGATCTGGAACCTCATCCGCCGCTGCAACCTTACCTGCAAACACTGCTACTCCATCTCCGCCGACACCGACTTTCCCAACGAGCTCTCCACGGAGCAGGTGTTCGAGGTGATGGACGACCTCAAGGCCTTCGGCGTGCCGGCGCTCATTCTCTCCGGCGGCGAGCCGCTGTTGCGGCCCGACCTCTTCGAGATCGCCCACCGCGCCAAGGCCATGGGCTTCTACACCGCGCTCTCCACCAACGGTACCCTCATCGACGACGCCAACATCGACCGAATCGCCGCGGTGGGCTTCGACTATCTGGGCATCTCCATCGACGGCATCCAGGAGACCCACGACCGCTTCCGCCGCAAGGAGGGCGCCTTCGACGCCTCCATGGCCGCTCTGCGCCGCTGCCGCGAGCTGGGCATCAAGGTGGGTTTGCGCTTCACCATGACCCAGGACAACGCCCACGAGCTGCCCGATCTGCTCCGGCTCATGGAGGACGAGGGGATCGACAAGTTCTACTTCTCCCACCTCAACTACGCCGGAAGGGGCAACAAAAACCGCAAGGACGACACCCATTTCCAGACCACCCGGCGGGCCATGGAGCTGCTGTTCGAGCGCGCCCTGGCCGACGTGGAGGCGGGCCGCGACACCGAGTTCGTCACCGGCAACAACGACGCCGACGGCGTCTTCCTGCTCCACTGGGTGCGCCGGCACCATCCGCAGCGGGCCGACCACATCGAGGCGAAGCTGCGCCAGTGGGGCGGCAACAGCTCTGGGGTGAACATCTCCAACATCGACAACCAGGGGCGGGTCCATCCCGACACCATGTGGTGGCACCATGACCTGGGCAACGTCAAGGAACGTCCTTTCTCCCAGATCTGGCAGGACACCTCCGACCCCGTCATGGCCGGCCTCAAGCAGTCGCCCCGGCCGGTGAAGGGGCGCTGCGCCGACTGCGCCCATCTCGCCATCTGCAACGGCAACACCCGGGTGCGCGCCCTGCAGCTCACCGGCGACCCCTGGGCCGAGGACCCGGGCTGCTATCTCACCGACGAGGAGATCGCTTCATGATCCTCGACCGCAAGGCGCACTGGGAGAGGATCTACCGCAACAAGGAAGAAGAGCAGACCAGCTGGTTCCAGCCCCGGCCGGAGACCTCCCTGGCGCTCATCGAGACCACCGGCGAACCGCCGGTAGCCCCCTTCATCGACGTGGGCGGAGGCACCTCGCGGCTGGTGGATCACCTGCTGCAGGCGGGCTGGCGGGATCTCAGCGTGCTCGACATCTCCGCCACTGCGCTGGAGCAGTCGCGGCGGCGGCTTGGCCCGAACGCCGAAAAGGTGCGCTGGCTGGAGGCCGACCTGCTCGAAGCCGATCTGCCGGGGCCGTGGCGCATCTGGCACGACCGCGCGGTGTTCCACTTCCTCACCGACGAGGCCGACCGGCAGCGCTATCTGAACCAGCTGCGTCGCCAGCTGGCACCTGGGGGGCACCTGATCATCGCCACCTTCGGACCCCAGGGTCCGGAATCGTGTAGCGGCCTGCCGGTGCAGCGCTATTCGGTGGAGGAGCTGGCGGCGCTCCTGGACGGCCCGTTCCGGTTGTGCGAACACCGAGAAGAGCTGCACCGCACTCCCACCGGCAAGGAGCAGTCTTTCGTCTACTGCCGTTTTCACCGACTGGATGACCGATGAGAAATGCACTCTTTCTACTGTTCTTCACGACAGCCACCGCCGCCTTCGCCAGCGACGCCGCCAAGCTCTACCAGCAACACTGCGCCCAGTGCCACCATCCCGACCGGCTGGGCGCCATCGGTCCCGCCCTGATCCCCCAGAACCTGCACCGGCTGAAGAGGCGGCAGGCCATCGAAGTAATCACCCACGGCCGCCCCGCCACCCAGATGCCGCCCTTCGGCGACAAACTGAAACCGGAGGAGATCGCCGCCCTGGCCGACTACATCTTCACGCCGCTGAAAAAGGCGCCCCAGTGGGGAATGCCCCAGATGCTGGCCAACCACCCGGTGCCCCACCCCTTCGGCAGCCTGCCCGACCGGCCCAAATTCGAGGCCGACCTGGACAACCTCTTCGTGGTGGTGGAGCTGGGAGACCACCACTTCACCCTGCTCGACGGCGACACCTTCGAACCCATCGGCCGCTTCCCCACCCGGTTCGCCGTGCACGGCGGCCCCAAATGGGCGAGCGGCGGACGCTATGTCTATTTCCTCTCCCGCGACGGCTGGGTGAGCAAGTTCGACGTCTACAACCTCACCTGGACGGCGGAGATCCGCGCCGGCGTCAACGCCCGCAACCTGGCGGTCTCGGAAGACGGCCGCTGGGTGATGGTGGCCAACTATCTGCCCCACGACCTGGTGCTGCTCGACGCCCGCGACCTGACGCCGGTGCGCATCTTTCCCGCCGTCGGCGAAAAGGGCCTCTCTTCCCGGGTGAGCGCCGTCTACGCCGCGCCGCCCAGGCACAGCTTCATCGCCGCCCTCAAGGACACGCCCGAACTGTGGGAAATCCGCTATCGGGACGGCGCCGACCGACCGCTCCCTCCGCGGAAAATGGAAGTGCGGCGCCTGCGTCTGAAGGGCGTGCTGGACGACTTCTTTCTCACCCAGGACTACCGCACCCTCCTGGGCAGCACCCGCGGCGGCGGCGCCCAGGTGGTGGACCTGGAGAGCGGACGGGACATCGCCCGGCTGGATCTGCCCGGCCTGCCGCATCTGAGCTCGGCCATCACCTGGGAGCTCAACGGCCGGCGGGTGTTGGCCACGCCCAACATCCGCAAACCGGAGATCGACGTCATCGACACCGGCGATTGGCGGGTGATCAAGCGGATTCCCACCCCCGGCCCCGGCTTCTTCATGCGCAGCCACGAGAACAGCCCCTATGCGTGGAGCGACGTCTTCTTCGGACCCCACCGCGATCTGATGGTGGTGATCGACAAGCAGACGCTCGAGATCGTGGCCCGACCGAAGCCGGCGCCCGGCAAGACCTCGGCCCACGTGGAGTTCACCAAGGACGGCCGCTACGCCCTGGTGAGCATCTGGGACATGGACGGCGCCATCGTGGTCTACGACGCCAAGACGCTGAAAGAGGTGAAGCGCATTCCCATGAAGAAACCCTCGGGCAAGTACAATGTGCACAACAAGCTCACCCGATCGGAGGGAACCAGCCATTGAAGAAGCTCCCGCTCCTTGCCCTGCTGCTCGCGGCCGCGAATGCCGCCGCCGCCACCCTCGAAGCCCCCCTCATCGACGTGGAGGACGGCGACACCCTTCTGGTGATGCTGGAGGGCAAACCCACCCGCATCCAGCTGGCCGGCATCGACGCTCCCGAGGAGAGCCCCAATCCCAAGTTCAACCTGGACCGCAAGCGCACCGGACTGCCGACGGAAACCCTGCTGGACCTCGGCCGCCGCGCCACCCTCCATTTGCGCGAACTGGCGCCGCCGGGCACCGCCCTGGTGCTCACCGGCGACCCGCGGGCCCGCGACCGCTATGGCCGCATCGTCATGGAGGTGAAACGCGGCGACGGTCTTTCTCTGAACGCAGCCATGGTGCGGGACGGCTTTGCCCGCGCCCTGCACGCCCCCGCCTACCTCCCCTTGCAGAAGGAGGCGATGAAGGCCGGAAAAGGAATCTGGGGAGCAGCGCCCGAAGCGGCGCGCAAATGGGCGGGAAGCGGCGCGGCAGTCCCCCGGGGGCGCTTGCTGTAGCGCACCATCCGCCGACTCAGGGCTGTTGCTGCGCCTTCTCGAGCAGCCGGCGCAATCGGGCCAGCGGACGATGGATGGCGTGGCAGCGGGCGCAGGTGTTGACCGCGAACTCGCCCAGAAAGCGACCGGCGGTGCGGGCGTCTTTCGCCGCCACGCCCTTTTGCACGTGCTCCAGCGGGATCTGCGCCGCCGCTCCAAGAATGCGCTCTTTCGGCCCGCTCTTCTGGTGGCAGGCGCCGCAGCTCTCCCCCAGATCGGCCAGCCGCACCCGCAGCGCCTCCAACGCCTCCTGCGCCGCCGGCCAGCGACCGTCGGCGGAAGCGATCTTGACGCGGTTGAGCAGCATCACGAGACGCCGCATCACGGCGGGGTACCCTTCCTCGTCCAAGGTTTCGGAGCTCTCCACCTTCACCGCGCCGAAATCGGGGGTGCGGTAGCGCAGCGCCGCCACCAGTTGATACTCGCGGTGGCACCCTTCACAGCTTTTGGCCAGCTTGCGCTGCAACCGCCCCAACGCCTCGGGCGTCTTGGCGGCCCGCATCTTGGGGAAGAGCTCCAACTCCAGCTCGTCCCGCCACTCGGGCACCATCTCGCCGATGCGGCGGTAGTCCTTCTCCAGCCGGTCGAGCCACTGGCCGAGGCGCGACCGGTCCTCCAGCGCCGAATATTCGGAGACCGCCTGCATCTCCCGGCGCAGGGCGAACATGGTATGGAGCCAGACGTCATGTTTCGCCGTGGGCCGGTACCACTGCCCCAGGGAAGCGGGAGGAACGGAGAGCTCCAGCGACCGCTCTCCCTTCTCTTGCGCGGCCAGAGGCGCGGCCAGTAGGAAGATCAACGCCGCCCGCGGGAAGAGCGCCGTCCTCACAGCGCCCCCCGGGTGGAGAGATCGTACAGGTGGCGTTCGGCGTCCACCAGGTGCTTGCCCCAGTGGACCCGGAACCCCTGCCGCCAGCGCTGCAGGATGTTGCCCGGATCGGCCTGCTGCTCGTCGAGCAGCTTGAGGCCCTGCTTCAGCTCGCAGTAGATGTCGGTGAGGTCGTCGGCCAGGCTGCCGCTGCGGCACTCCTCATGGCCCAGGTCGTACTCCATCCAATAGGCGTCGCGCTCGCCTAAGAGGCGGTGGAGCTTGCTGAACAGCGCGAAGCGGACCTCCAGATTGGCCTCCGAGTGGGGGCCTTCGCGGCCGTCCTCCTCGAGGAAGAGGGCAATGGCGGCGTGCAGCTGGGGCAGCAACCGGAAGACCCGGCGCAGCCATTCGGAATCGCCCTCGTCCACGTTTTCGATGGTCTGGCAGTATTCGTCCGCCAGTTTTCGCAACTCGTCGAATGATCCGTTCATCACACTATCCTGATCCCTGGGCGTTATTGTAGTTCATATTTCCGGTTCTGCCGCCGGAAAAGGGAAAGCGGACGAACCGGTGCCGGGACGCCTTGGAGCCCGGAGACGGCCGGTCTCCGCACCGGCGAAAGGGTTTCTCAGCCCAGCGGCTGGAGATTGGCGTAGGCGACCACCAGCCACTTGCTGCCGGCCGCCTCGAAATTGACCTGCACCCGCGCGCTGCTCCCTTCGCCTTCGGCGTTGAGCACCACCCCCTCGCCGAACTTGGGGTGTTGAACCCGCTGGCCGAGACGGAACCCGCCTGCAGCCAGGCTCTCGCGCAGCGGCGTCGCCACCGCGTGGGGACGCGAGATCTCCGGGCCGGCGCGCACCTCTTCGGTGACTTCGGCGGGAATCTCCCGCAGAAAACGGGAAGGGAGGGGGTAGGTCTCCTGGCCGTGCAGCCGCCGGCTCTCGGCGAAGCTGAGCCAGAGCTGCCGTCGGGCGCGGGTCATGCCCACGTAGCAGAGGCGCCGCTCCTCCTCCAGGCGCGCCGGATCCTCGGCCGACATGCTGTGAGGAAAGAGCCCCTCTTCCAGCCCCACCAGAAAGACCAGGGGAAACTCCAGCCCCTTGGCGGAATGGAGCGTCATCAGCTGCACGCTCTCTTCCCACCCCTCGGCCTGATGCTCGCCCGCTTCCAGCGCGGCATGGGCGAGAAAGGCGTCGAGCTCGCTCATGGACTCCTCGGCTTCACCCTCGCGCTCGAAACGGCGGGCGGCGTTGACCAGCTCCTCCAGGTTCTCCACCCGGTCCGCCCCCTTGCCGTCCCTCGCCTTCTTGAAGTGTTCCCGCAGGCGGCTGCGGTGGATCACCTGCTCCACCTGCTCGAACAGCGCCATGCCCTCGGTGGCCGCCTGCAGCTCGCGGACCAGATCGAGATAACCGCGCAGCGCCTTCGCCGCCCGCGCCGCCATGCCGCCGCCACCGATCAACTCCTCGCTGGCCCGCCACAGAGAACAGCCGAAATCGCGGGCGTGGGCGCGCACCGCCTCCAGGGTCTTGCTGCCGATCCCCCGCGGCGGTTGATTCACCGCCCGCTCGAAGGCCGCGTCGTCGTGGGGATTGGCCACCTGGCGGAGATAGGCCAGAGCGTCCTTGATCTCGGCGCGCTCGAAGAAGCGCAGCCCTCCATACACCCGGTAGGGGATGCCGGCCTGCGCCAGCGCCTCTTCGAAAAGGCGCGACTGGGCGGTGGTGCGATAGAGGATGGCGACGTCAGAAGGGCTTCCGCCCCCTTCCAGATGGGCGGCGATGCGCGCCACCACGAAGCGCGCCTCGTCCACCTCGTTGAAAGCGCCGTAAATGCGAATGGGTTCGCCGTCGCCGTCGGCGGTCCACAGCTCCTTGCCCAGCCGCGAAGGGTTGTTGGCGATCACCGCGTTGGCCCCGCGGAGAATGTTGCCGGTGGAACGGTAGTTCTGCTCCAGCCGCACCAGCCGGGCGCCGGGGAAATGGCGGGAGAACTCCTGAATGTTCTCCACCCGGGCGCCGCGCCAGCCGTAGATCGACTGGTCGTCGTCCCCCACCACGAAGAGGTTGTCGCGCTCGCCCGCCAACAGGCGCAGCCAGGCGTACTGGATGGCGTTGGTGTCCTGGAACTCGTCCACCAGCACATGGGCGAAGCGCTCGCGGTAGTGGTGCAGCAGATCGGGCCGGTCGCGCCACAGCTCGTGGGCGCGCAACAGCAACTCGGCGAAATCGACCAGCCCGGCCCGCTCGCAGGCCGCCTGGTAGGCGGTGTAGATGCGGATCATCTGGCGCCGCCAAGGATCGCCGCCGTCTTCCAGATGCTGGGGCCGGCGCCCCTCGTCCTTCTCGCCGTTGATGAACCACTGCGCCTGGCGGGGAGGCCATTTGGCGTCGTCCAGGTTGAGTTCGCGGATCACCCGCTTGAGCAGGCGGAACTGGTCGTCGCTGTCAAGGATCTGGAATCCTCTGGGGAGGTTCGCCTCCTGCCAGTGGGCGCGCAGCAGCCGGTGCGCCAGGCCGTGGAAGGTGCCCACCCACATGCCTCCCACCGGGTGGCCCAGCAGCGCCTCGATGCGCTCGCGCATCTCCCGCGCCGCCTTGTTGGTGAAGGTGACTGCCAGAATGCCCCATGGAGAGACCCCTTCCACCTGGATCAACCAGGCGATGCGGTGCACCAGCACCCGGGTCTTGCCCGAACCGGCGCCGGCCAGCACCAGGGTGGAGCAGGGGGGCGCGGAGACCGCTTCACGCTGGGCGGCGTTGAGCCCTTCCAGAATCGGGGAGACGTCCATGACGGAATTGTACAGCGGCAAGCGGCGGCCGTCTCAACGCTGGAAACGGGACGCGGGGCAACCGTGCGGAAGCGGGCCGCTCTTCTCCCCCGAATCGCCCCACTCGTAGATCTCGGTGGCCGCGGGGTCACACTGGCTGCAGCCGCTGCCACAGGAGGCCGTGGCCCACCGCCGGCGCACCCGGCCCTTGCGCAGCCACACCTCCAACATCTGGCGGGCCACCTCGGGCGGAATCCGGAAATGGTTCGCCACCTCGGCCAGGGTGGCCTGGCCGCGTTGGCGCAGGTAGTCGCGCAGCGACGCCAGGCCGAACGGCGTACCGGGCTCCTCCACTTTCTCCTGTTTCCTTCGCTCGTTCACCCCCTTCTCCTCATTCATCCGCGGCCGCGGCTGGCGTCAGGCCCGGCTCCGCGCCACCGCCGGTGCCGCCACCGGTTCGCGGCCGGCCCACCACCGCAGCCCCGCCACCACCAGAACCAGATAGCCCAGCAACAATCCGATGAGCAGCGCCGAAGCGAGCGGGTGGCGGGCGAACGTGGCGCTCTGATACCAGAGGCTGGCGGTGACGTAGGCGATGCTGGTGGTCCAGAAGGCGACGAACGCGGCCCAGGGGCCCCCCGCCTCCCGCTTGATGGCGCCCATGGTGGCCACGCAGGGGAAATAGAGGAGCACGAAGAGCAGATAGGCGAAGGCCCCCACCCGGCCGTCGAAGCGGTGCGCCATGGCGCCGAAGACGCCCAGGCTCACCTGCTGCTCGGCGGCCACCTTGCTCACGTCGGAGACGTCCGCCGCCTCCAGCCCCAGAGGATCGGTGAGCCGTCTGCCCACTTCCGCCAGATTCTCCGGCACCGTGGCCAGGGCCGCCTTCAGCTCGGCCAACAGATCGAACGCCTCGGTGGCGCCACCACCCGAGCTCTCTTCGGCCAGACGTCCGTAGAGGGTGTCCAGGGTTCCCACCACCACCTCCTTGGCGAGAACGCCGGAGAGCACGCCCACCACCGCCGGCCAGTTCTGCTCGTGGATGCCCATGGGCTCGAACAATGGCACCAGCGCCTGGCTGGTGGCGCTCAGCACCGAGCGTTCCGAGTCCTCATGGCCGAAGGAACCGTCGGTACCCAGGGAGTTGAGCAGGTTGAGCGCCAGCACCATCACCACGATCACCTTGCCCGCTTCGCGCACGAACAGGCGCACCCGGTCCCAGGTGCGCAGAAAGATGCCCTTGAGGGTGGGCAGGTGGTAGGGCGGCAGCTCCATCATGAAGCCCGCGCTCTCGCCGCGCAGCAGGGTGCGTTTCATCACCAGGCCCGTGAGCACGGCGACGGCGATGCCGATCAGATAGAGGGCGAACACCAGGTTCTGGCCGTTGCTCGGAAAGAAGGCGGCGGCGAAGAGCACATAGACCGGCAGCCGCGCCCCGCAGGACATGAAGGGGTTCATGAGAATGGTGAGCTTGCGCTCGCGCACGTTCTCCAGGGTGCGGGTGGCCATGATGGCCGGCACGTTGCAACCGAAACCCACGATGAGGGGCACGAAAGCCTTGCCCGGCAGGCCGATGGCGCGCATGAAGCGGTCCATCACGAAGGCGGCCCGGGCCATGTAGCCCGAATCCTCCAGCGCCGAGAGGAAGAGATAGAGGGCGGCGATGATGGGAACGAAGGTGGAGACCACCCGGATGCCGCCGCCCACCCCGTCGGCCAGGATCACCCGCAACCAGAGGGGAGCGCCCCAGCTCTCCAGCAGATGACCGAAACCATCCACCAGGAAGGCGCCCGCCACCCCGTCGAAGAGATCGACGAAGGCGCCGCCGATGTCGATGGTGAAGAGGAACATCAGATACATCAACGCCAGGAAGATGGGAACGCCCAGCCAGCGGCTCAGCACCACTTTGTCAATGCGGTCCGAGAGGGTGTGGCTCACCCGTCCCTTCTCGCGCACCACCGACTGGGCCAGGGCGTGGGCGTGGCTGAAACGGCTGTCGGCGATGAAGATGTCGGCCTCTTCGCCGCTGCGGTCTTCGATGGCCTTGCGCCAGTGGCGCACCCGCTCGCGCAGCGCCTCCGAAGCGGCGGCGGGCAGGTTGTCGTCCGACTCCAGCATCTTCAGTGCCAGCCAGCGACGGTTGGCCTGGTTGGCGTCGTCGAGCAGGGTCTCCAGCTCGGCGACGGCCTGCTCGACGATCTCGTCATGGGCCAGGGCGAATCCGCCGCATTCCCGCCCGGTGGCCACCGCCAGCATGCGCGCTTTCAGCTCCAACAAACCCTCGCCCGTGGTGGCCACGAGGGGCACCACGGGGCAGCCGAGCTCCTCCGAGAGCCGCTGGACATCGATCTCGATCCCCCGCTTGCGCGCCACGTCCATCATGTTGAGCGCCAGGATCATGGGCACACCCATCTCCAGCAACTGCACGGTGAGATAGAGGTTGCGCTCCAGATTGGCGGCGTCCACTACGTCGATGATGAGGTCGGCCTCGCGCGAAAGGAGATAGTCGCGGGTGATCCGCTCGTCCAGGGAGGCGGCGTCCAGCGAATAGATGCCGGGCAGATCGACCAGCCGCACCTGGTACCGCTCCAGCTCGAAGCGCCCCTCTTTGCGGTCCACGGTGACGCCCGGCCAGTTGCCGGTCTTCTGGCGGATGCCGGTGAGCGTGTTGAACAGCGCCGACTTGCCGCAGTTGGGGTTGCCGGCGATGGCGATGGTGAGGTCGTGCCCCTCCACCAGGGGCTTGGCGTTGTCGCAACAGCCCGCCATGGCTACAGCGTCTCCACCCGCACCTTGTCGGCGATGTCCTGTCCCAGAGCGATGCGGTTGCCGCCGCGGGCGACGATGACGTCCCCCTTGCGGCTGTGCAGCACCTCCACCTCGCTGCCCACCACCAGCCCCAGCGCCAGCAGGCGCCGCGACAGGCCGCGGTCGCCGCCGATGCCCACCAACTTGACGCGGCGGCCGGGAGCGGTCTGGGCGAGGGTTTGCGGGTTCATGGCGAGGCAAACAACTGAGAATAGTTCTCAATTATGCCACATTTCTCCAAAAGAGGCATCCAAAACGGCTTCACCCAGGGCAATCGCATGAAACGGACCTCGAGTCGCCGCGAAGTCCGGTTCGAGGGCCTGGAAGGGGGATGGCGGAGCGTCCGAGGCATGGACGCAGAGGCTGTGCCCACAGGGATGTGTTCACGGCGTCCTCGCCGGTCCCACGAACCGGACGGAGCCTGTTCATGCGATTGCCCTGGCTTCAAACTGCGCGCCGCCCCACGAGCTTTCCGCCCCCTTTCAAGAGGGCTGGGGCCGCACGAAGGTCCACTGCCGCTCGTCCGAGTCCCCTGCGGAGAAGCGGTAACCCTCCCGATCGAACTCCTTGATCCCCTCCACCGTCTGCAGGCGGTTGCGGACGATGTGGTCGGCCATCATGCCGCGCGCCCGCTTGGCGAAGACAGCGATGGTGCGCGCCTTGCCGTTCTTCACCTCCTTGAAATTGATCTGCAGCAGGCGCCCCTCCAACAGCTTCGGCTTCACCACCTTGAAATACTCGTTGGAAGCGAGGTTGACCAGCACCGGCTCCCGCTGCCGCGCCAAGGCTTCGTTCAGGCAGCGGGTGATGCGCTCTCCCCAAAACTGATAGAGATCGGCGCCCCGCGGGTTGGGCAGCTTGGTCTTCATCTCCAGCCGGTAGGGCTGAATGCGATCGAGAGGACGGAGACAGCCGTACAGCCCCGAAAGGATGCGCAGATGCTCCTGGGCGAAAGCCAGCTCCTCCTCGCCGTACTCCGACGCGGCGATTCCCCGGTAGACGTCACCGGTGAAGGCGAACAGGGCCGGGCGGGCGTTCTTCGCGGTGAAAGGGGTGCGGAAGTTGCGGTAGCGCTGCACGTTGAGCGCCGCGATCCTTTCGCTCACCTGCATCAGCTCCCGGATCTCCTCCACCGAATAACGGCGCAGCGCCTCGATGAGCTGCACCGACTGGTCCAGCATCTGCGGAACCGTGCTCTTCACCGCCGGCAGCGGCGAATCGAAGTCCTGTCCTTTCGAAGGAGAGAGGGTGACGATCATCTTGCGAGTCCTGGTTCACAATGGAAATTTGCAGAATACCGCGGCCGCCAGCGGCGAAACAGGGATGAATTTTGTCGAAATCCTTTACACCCGCCGGGGGAGCAGAAGCGACGCTCCGACGCAACCCCTTGATGCCACGAAGATTGTCTCGACGGGTACGAAGTTTGCGTGACCCTTATTCGCCATGCAGAGAGCTCTCTTTTCCAATCGAGGATGGCCATGGCTCGTCCTGCTCCTCTGGACGGCAACGCCCTTTTGCGCCACAACGGCGACGAAGGACGCCGACGGGCCCTCCTATCTCCAGCTCGCCCTGGACTACGAACAGGGCCGCCGGGGCCTGCCGCGCGACCCGCAGGAGGCCTTCCGCCTCTACTGCCTGGCCCATGCCGAAGGCGATCCGGAAGCGGCCTACCATCTGGGATGGCTCCATTTCACCGGGCGGGGGGTGCCCCGCGACATGGCCCGCGCCGCCTGGTGGTTCCGGAAGGCCGCCGAGAAGGGAGACCGCACCGCCGCCAACCTGCTGGCCCGGCTGGGCGAGGCGCGGGCCGAAAGAGACGACCGCTGCGACAAGCATCTGGCGGAGATCGCGCCGGCGCGGCTGCAGTTGGAGCGGTGGGTGCACCGACTGGCTCCGCGCTACCGGCTCGACCCCAAGCTGGTGATCGCCGTGATCGAAGCCGAGTCCGGGTTCGATCCGCGCGCCCGCTCCTCCAAAGGAGCCCTGGGACTGATGCAGCTGATGCCCCGCACGGCGCGGCGCTTCGGCGTGAAGGATCCTTGGGACCCCCTGCAGAACCTGCACGGCGGCATGGCCTATCTGCGCTGGCTCCTCGACCGTTTTGATGGCAATCTCTCCCTGGTGCTGGCCGGCTACAACGCCGGCGAAAAGGCGGTGGAAGAGTACGGCGGCGTGCCCCCTTTCCGCGAAACCCGCCGCTACGTGCAGCGCATCACCCGGAATCTCCAGCAGGGGAAGCTTCTCCGTCCGGCTCCACCACTTCGAAGTCGTGGGTGATCTCGGCGCTCTTCCCCAGCATGATGGACGCTGAACAGTACTTCTCGGCGCTCAGCCGCACCGCCCGTTCCACCGCCTTTTCCGAAAGGCCCCGGCCGCCGACGCGGAAATGGACGTGGATGCGGGTGAACACCTTCGGCTCCGATTCGGCTCGTTCGGCGCTCAGCTCCACTTCGCAGAAGCTCACCTCCTGACGGCTCTTCTTGAGAATGTGCACCACGTCGAACTGGGTGCACCCCCCCATGCCGAGGAGCAGCATCTCCATGGGCCGCACGCCCAGGTTGCGCCCGCCGTGTTCCGGCGGCCCGTCCATCACCAGTGCGTGGCCGCTGCCCGACTCGGCCAGCATCAAAGCCCCGTCCACCCATTTCACCTTGCCTTTCATCCTGACCTCCCACCGGCGCGCGGCGCCCTTACCACAACCTTGCCGAATGTGTATATACTCACGGTTCAGGAATGATATCTGGATCACAGGGGGATCGCGAAACATGAGCATCGTCAACCCGCCCCCGCCACCGCCTGCGTGGCTGGACCCCTTTCTCTCCCACTGCCACATCCACAAATATCCGGTTCGCAAGGAGCTGATGAAGCCGGGCGATCCCGCCGACACCCTGATGTATCTTCTCGACGGCCAGCTCACCGTGCTGCTGGAGGACGAGGACGGCAAGGAGATCATCCTCGCCTATCTCAACAAGAAGGAGTTCATCGGCGAGATGGGCATGTTCGTGAAACAGCCCACCCGCTCGGTGATCATCCGCACCCGCACACCGTGTGAGATCGCGGAGATCAGCTACCAGCGCCTCAACGCCCTGCTGGACAACGAGCTGCGCCCCTACGTGAAGGATTTTCTCTTCGCCGTGGGCCGGCAGCTCTCGGACCGGCTGCTCAGCACCAGCCGCAAGGTGAGTCATCTCGCTTTCTTCGACGTCACCGGGCGGGTGGCCAGCACTCTGCTGGACCTGTGCAAGCAGCCCGACGCCATGACCCATCCCGACGGCATGCAGATCCGCATCACCCGTCAGGAGATCGGCCGCATCGTGGGCTGCTCGCGGGAGATGGTGGGCCGCGTGCTCAAGAACCTGGAGGCCCAGGGACTGATCCGGGTGAAGGGCAAGACCATGGTGATCCTCGGCGCCCGCTGAGCCTCAGCCGAAGCCGAACAGCTCCGCCAGGCGCGCGCCGGGATCCTCGGCGCGCATGAACGCCTCGCCCACGAGAAAGGCGTTCACCCCCTGCTCCCGCATCCGCGCCACGTCGGCCGGCGCGAGGATCCCCGACTCGGTGACCACCAGGCGGTCGCCAGGAATCCGCTCCAACAGATCCAGGGTGGTCCGCAGGCTCACCTCGAAGGTGCGCAGGTTGCGGTTGTTGATGCCCACCATGGGGTTTTCCACCTGCAGCGCCCGCTGCAACTCCTCGGCGTCGTGCACCTCGATGAGCGCGTCCATCCCCAGTCTTTCCGCCAGGTCGTTCAACTCCCGCAGCTGCCGGTCGTCGAGGCAGGCGGCGATGAGCAGGATGCAGTCGGCCCCCATGGCGCGCGCCTCGTAGACTTGATAGGAATCGACGATGAAATCCTTGCGCAGCACCGGCAGGCCGCAGGCGGCGCGGGCCTGGCGCAGATAGTCGGGCGAACCCTGGAAGAAGTCCCGGTCGGTGAGCACCGAGAGGCAGGCGGCGCCGTGGCCGGCGTAGCTGCGGGCGATCTCCGCCGGATGAAAATCCTCGCGCAACACTCCCTTGGATGGCGAGGCCTTCTTGATCTCGGCGATGACGCCGGGCGAGCCGGCGTTGATCTTTCGGCGCAGCGCCCCGACGAAACCGCGCGGCGGCGAAGCCTCCGCCAGCGAAGCCTCCAAACGGGCCTGCGGCGTCTCCGCCTTCGCCCGGGCGATCTCCTCCTGCTTGCGGGCGACGATCTTCCGGAGGATGTCGGGAGTGCCGGCCATCTTCACGCGAAGCTCTGGGTGAGGACCACCAGCTTGTCGAGGCGGTTGCGTGCCTCGCCGCTGGCGAGCGCCCGACGCGCCATCTCCACCCCCTCTTTCAGATCGTCGGCCACCCCCGCCACATGGATGGCGGCACCGGCATTGAGCAGCACGATGTCGCGCGCCGGCCCGGGGTGATCCTCCAGCACCGAGCGGATCAGCGCCAGGCTCTCTTGCGGCCCCTCCACCCGGATCTCGTCCAAAGAGGCGCGCGCCAAGCCGAACTCCTCGGGCCAGATGGCGTAGCGGCGGATGGCGCCCCCTTTCAGTTCGGCCACTTCGGTCTTGCCTTCGATGCCGATCTCGTCCAGCCCCTCCTGCGAGTGGACCACCATCACGTGGCGGCTGCCCAGGCGCTGGAGCACCTCGGCCAACGGCTCGAGCAGCTCGTCGCTGAAGACGCCGAGCAGCTGGTTGGGCACGCCAGCGGGGTTGGTGAGCGGTCCCAGCACGTTGAAGATGGTGCGCACGCCCATCTCCCGGCGCGGGCCGATGGCGTGCTTCATGGCGCTGTGGTGGCCGGGAGCGAACATGAAGCCCACGCCCACCTCGCGCACGCAGCGGGCCACCTGCTCGGGGGTGAGATCCAGGCGGACGCCCGCCGCCTCCAGCACGTCGGCGCTGCCCGACTTGCTGGAGACCGAGCGGTTGCCGTGCTTGGCCACGTGGCAACCGGCCGCCGCCGCCACGAACATGGAGGCGGTGGAGATGTTGAAGGTGCCCGAAGCGTCGCCGCCGGTGCCGACGATGTCCACCGCATGCTCCAGCCCGGAGATCTCCACCCCGCTGGCCAGCTCCCGCATCACCCGGGCGGCGGCGCCGATCTCGGTCACCGTCTCGCCCTTCATGCGCAGCCCCACCAGGAAACCGCCGATCTGCGCCGGCGTGGCGCCGCCGGTCATGATGGCGCGCATGACCGCGGTCATCTCCTCCTCCGAGAGATCCCGGCGGTCGATGACGGCGGCGATGGCTTGCGGCAGGTTCATGATCTCATCTCCTATCGAGAAAGTTCCGCAGCAGCCGGTGGCCCTGCTCGGTGAGGATGGACTCGGGGTGGAACTGCACCCCTTGCACGTCGTACTCCCGGTGGCGTATCCCCATGATCTCGTCGATGGCGCCCATCTGGCCGGTCCAGGCGGTCACTTCGAGGCAGTCGGGAAGGCTCTCCTGGTCGATCACCAGCGAGTGGTAACGGGTGGCGGTGAAAGGGTTGTCCAGCCCGGTGAAGACTCCGACATCCTTGTGAAAGACGGAAGAGGTCTTGCCGTGCATGATCTCCTTGGCGTGGACGATCCTGCCGCCGAAGGCCCGGCCGATGGACTGGTGGCCCAGGCAGACGCCCAGGATGGGCAGCTTGCCGGCGAAGTGACGGATCGCCTCCACCGAGATCCCCGCCTCGTCGGGGGTGCAGGGGCCGGGAGAGATCACCAGCTGGTCGGGCGCCAGC